>CAZNPV010000005.1:0-40492 GCA_964575025.1 uncultured Mariniphaga sp. | reverse complement strand
TTTACGTTATCCGTAAAGGTGTTGTTATAGAAATTCAGGGTTTTGGTTGCATCCAGCCCATAGATGTACATACCATCGGTTTGATTGCCGGTAAACGAACAATCATGGATATCCGGGGAACAACCATAAATGTTTATTCCCCGTTCTACAGAATAATCAATTTTACAGGCATTTAGTTCTGATTGTCCGGAATACATTTCCAGTGAAGAGGATGTCCCGGCACCCCCACCATACCGCAGGTAGGTATGGTCCAGTTGATTCCCGGAACTTGTAGCCCGCAGAATAACAGCTGCCCAGTCCCCATACCCCGCAGCAGTGGCATCCAGGTCACCGTTCGTGTCTCCCCCATACACATCGTCTTTCAGCGAAGTGAATACGACCGGATATCCCACCGACCCGTCGGTTATCAGGGTTCCGTAGACATCCATATTATCCCAGGTGTAATTGAATTTTATCACGGTTCCGGCCGTAAATTTCAGGGATGCTCCTTCCCGGACAACCACACTTGTATTGACGATAAAAGGGAAACCGTCGTTTCCATCAAAAGTAACATCGGAAGCCAAAGCTCCGAAGATCCCAAATCCGTTGTGGGCCGATCCCGTGCTGCTGTTTCCCGACAAGGTTATATCGGCCGAATTTTCTTTCAGATTGCAGTTTACCGCCCAGTTTACGTTATCCGTAAAGGTGTTGTTATAGAAATTCAGGGTTTTGGTTGCATCCAACCCATGAATGTACATACCATCGGTTTGATTGCCGGTAAACGAACAATCGTGGATATCCGGTGAACAATCATAGATGGTTATCCCCCGTTCTACTGAATAATCGATTTTACAGGCATTCAGTTCTGATTGTCCGGAAGATATTTCCAGTGAAGAGGATGTCCCGGCACCCCCACCATACCGCAGGTAGGTGTGGTTCAGCTGATTCCCGGAACTTGTAGCCCGCAGAATAACAGCTGCCCAGTCTCCTTTTGCAGGGACTGAAGCATTGCCATCCGCATTGGAATCGTTCCCGTCGGAGTCATCTTTGATGGATGTAAAAAAGACAGGATCATTCGCTGTCCCGTTCACTTTCAAGGTCCCGTAAACATTGATATTCTCCCAGGCCCCTTTGAATTTCAGAACAGCCCCGGCTTCAATCGTCAGCGTAATGCCGGCAGGTACCGTAATGGTATTTACAAGGTAAGGGCTCCCGGATTTTGTCAGGGTCGTGCTGGCAGATAATTCACCACCAATATCGGTCTGGGAGTAACTGATCCTATATCCTGCAAAAAGCAGCCATAGAATAACACAGAAGGTAGAAAGATTTTTCATATTCGTTCAGATTTAGTTTATGGGTAGTCGTATCTTTTCTTTCCAATTGCTGTCATAAGATACAGAATAATTGTTTCTAGTCAATACCTTTTTCGGGTTATTCACGTTTTTTATAAAAAAAATTTAGAGCATGCAAAGAACTCTTGTTCTGATGTTGCTTTTCCTGCTTGTTTTCCCTGCTTATTCCCAGAAAAAGAGAGAAAGGGTCCAACGCAAATACCGGAAGGTTGAGGCGGTCAACAGAAACCTGGACCGGATTTTTTTATGGGGGAAAGTGATGAACCGGAAGGGAGAATTGCTTCAGGGGGTTTCGGTGGTCTGGATCGGATCGGTGCGGGGTGTCCATACCAATACTGAAGGGGAATACCTGTTAACGGGCCTGCCTACAGGGAGACAACGGATCCAGGCTTCCCTGGCCGGATACAAAACAAAGTACACCGATATTGTGATCCGGGAAGGAATCAATGAACTCTATTTTACACTGGATGAAGAACCTGTGAGAACCGGCCCGTTGATCACCACCCTGCAGAAACGGGAGCAACAGATTCTGGATGTACCTTCCTCTCCGGTAATTTTTAATCAGGTTCAGATCACACGCCTCGATGCAGATCATTTGCAGGACCTGGCCTGTTTTTCATCCGGAACGGATATCCGGTTGTCCAACAGCCTGCATCCGGTGTACGCGTTCAGGGGACTCAGCAGCGATCAAACAGGAATCAGCCCCTTTCCGGGAATTGTAACTTTTTACAACGAGATCCCCTTACCCCGGGCTGCCGGCTCTTCCCTCCGTTTATTTGATGTGGAACGCGTTGAAATCCATAAGGGACCGCAGAATACCTTATCCGGGAATGAGGCCCTGATCGGAGCCATCTATTATATCAGCCGGAAACCTGCTGATTCAGGGTATGGATCGGTCTCCGTACGGGTTGGCAACCTGGACCGGAAATCGATGGAAGGAATGGTGAATGTTCCCATTCTTGAAAAAACGCTCCTTGCAAGGGCGGCAGGATTTTACGACCACCGGGAAGGGTATATTGCAAATGCAGACGGGGGTTCCCTGAACGGGATCCATAAAGCAGGCGGACGGGTATCCCTTCGTTATATTCCCAATATTTTTTGGCGCTTTGACCTGGAAGGAAATTACCAGAAAGACAACGAACCGGGAGTAAGTTATAGGCATCCCTTTCTGCCGGACACCTTTGGTGACACCAACCTGTTTACCGGCTGTGCGTCTCTGAATGGCGGTGATACCCTGTCAAACACGAAAGAACTCTTTCATACAATCTTAAAAGGCCGGTATTACATCTCGGAACATACCTATTTCTCCTCTACAACTTCCTTTCAGAATCATTCAGGCGGCGAATCATGGGACGGCGATGGCACGGCAGCCGATGCGTTGCATTGTTCCACAGAGATCGGGGTAAAACGTTTCACCCAGGAGGTACGGCTCAATGTTACCCGCAACAGCCGGCTGAACGGATTCGGGAACATACGTTACGTGAGGGACAACACTTCCCTGCAAAACGTCCTCTCAACCAACGAACAGTATGTATACTCCCTGATCTTTGATCCCGGGAACCTGGTAGACAACCTGGGTCAGCCAAATGCAGTGCGTTCAATTCCTCCCGGAAGCACTGCCGCCATACCGGAGGGAACCTCCCTGCCCGGAAATCACAGGGAAGAAAGAACCCTTGAAGGAGTGAACCAATGGATCGAAATCTCCGGCCAGGCAACATGGAATCTGACATACCGGCTTCGGCTCACAGGAGGATTACAAATGGCATATACCATGCAGGAACTTTCTAATACCCAGTCCTTTGCAGGTGGTTCAGAATCCATACTCGGGCAAATAACCGGAGCCACACCCAATCTGTATTACACGCCGGCAAATAAAACCACCGGGAAAACGGATTCCCTGACGATTGTGTACCAGGCAGGTCTAACCTATAAATTCAGTCCGGATGCTACCCTCTACGGAAATTATGCATCGGGACTAAAACCAGGATACCTGCATTTTACGAACAACGGAGAAGCAGAAAAAATACCGGCCGGACATATGCAAAACGCCGAACTTGGCTTTAAAGGAATACTTAAAAGCCGGTTATGGGTTGATGCAACCGCTTTTTATACAAGGGTCTCCGGTATCGTCCCAACCATAGGGATTACAAATCCGACAGAAACCATTAACACATCCGACTCCCTTCATTCCACCAAAGCGACAATTTACGGAGTGGAAGCCCAGGTACACTATGCTATCCTCCGGGGAGTGGATCTCTTCGGGAATTATGCATGGATGAAAACCGGGTTTGATGATCCGGGCAACCATCAGGAAGATATACCGGATCTCAAGGGAAACCGCCTGAGATTATCCCCGGAACACAGCCTTGGCGTCGGGATGTACCTGTCGGCACCGCTAGCCCCCGGGATCCAATTGTTTGCCTCGCCCACCTATACGTACCAATCAGATCTCTTTTTTGACGATGCCAATACGCAAGAGATGTACCAGGAGGCATATGGTGTTCTTAATGCTCAGGCAGGAGTACACCTAACGAAACCCGATGCAACCTTTCAGGTCTACGCCCGGAATATCCTGAATGAACAATATGCCCTTTACACAGGCATCCCTGGCCCATCCTTTGGCCCTGTTCTCGCAGTACCCTCGCCTCCCCGGATGCTGGGAGCTAAACTCACCTGGAACTTTTCAATAAAGGAAAAACCGTATTATAAACGGAGAAGACGGTAAGGACTGAGAGCAAAAAGCATGGCACAGGGTGATGCGATGTATAACCGCATATTTCGGAGACCAAAAATCTCCACACCCATAAAAAAACCCAGTTTTCACCGGGTTTAAACTATTTACTGATTACTCACTGCTCTTTCCACACCGGCAATCTACCCGGAGTCCACGGCGCACCAAGTTTGTCTAGTTCGGCTTCCAGTGCGGGAATATCGTTTTCAACCATGCGCTCCAGTTTATTCAGTACGGGTGGAAATTCTTCAGCCAGAATCTCGAATGATTGTTTTTCCGTAGTGGTTATACCGCTTGTAGAGCTGCTGTGGGTATACGTTATTGCACTCAGCCGGTTGTTTAACGGCACCTGTGCCGGCGGTATTTCTTCGCTGCTTGCTTTGGCAGGCACTCCATTCATCACAAAATCCAGTTCTTCCAGTTCTTTTGCCAGGGTGCGAGCCTGATCCATTAATTCCTGGCCTGCTCCCGGGGTGGTATAGATCGCCTGTTTGATATGCTCCACCTTGGAGGAAAGCTCACTAATCAGCTGATTGCTTCCCATGACAGCTACGGCCAGTTTGCCTACTTTTTTCGCAAACTGTACATTTTCATTGTAGTCTTCGGCAGGCAGGGTTGTATTGTTCAGTCTGCGGCAGGTAAAGGCCACCGGTTCGCAAAGTACCGTAAGTTCTCCTTCATGCCAGAGTCTCATATCCACTTTATAAGTTCCGGGCATGACCAGGATACCACTTCCTCCACGGCCTCCGCTTCTTTCAACCGGATTAAACGAACCACTGACCCGCACCGAAAGAGGCATGGCATACCGTAAATCCCAGTTGATCCGGTTGATCCCTTTAGAGGGAGCTGCTGTTATCTGGTCAATCACATTATCGTCTGCATCGTAAATGGAAAAAATCAGGTGCGATTGCTCCTGTTTATCTTCCAGTTCCAGCTCCCGCCAGGAGGGCTGAGGAATAGGTTCTCCTTCCTTAAACAGCTCTTTTTCCTTCTCTTTACGAAGTTGTTTTGGTGTTTTCGGTACTTCTTTGAGATAGTATGTGAAAGTAGCACCAAAATCAGGATTGGGTGCGGTAAAATAGGTATCTCCCTGGTTGCTTTTGCCGCTGGTCTGAATATACATCAACGCCTCTTTAACAGGAAAAATGTGGGCCTCTTTGTCTGCCAGTTCATGGCTCAGTTCACGCAGTGGACTGTAGTTATCCAGGATATAAAATCCACGCCCGAAAGTAGCTGCTACCAGATCGCTTTCACGTTCCTGAACGGTCATATCGTAGACAGCAACCGTTGGAATACCTGATTTTAACTGAATCCAGTTCATGCCATTATCCAGGGTGAAAAACACGCCAAATTCTGTTCCGGCAAACAACAGTTCCGGATTTATAAAATCCTGGACGATCGTATGCACCGTTCCGTTTTCCGGAAGGTTTCCTGAAATGGAGGTCCATGTTTTCCCTTTATCGGTACTTTTAAAAATATAGGGTTTGAAATCATCGCGTTTCAGGTTATTAAACGATGCATAGACCGTATTTTCATCAAAACGGTCGGCACAGAGGTCGCTGACATAGGTATATTCCGGAACGCCGGGGAAGGATTTCACCTGGGTCCAGTTTTCGCCTCCATCTTCCGTAACGGAGATCACTCCGTCGTCGGTTCCCGCATAGAGGAGATCTTCCTTAACCGGCGATTCATGCAGCGAAACAATGGTTCCCCACAGGGATGTGGAGACATCTTTGCGAACAGCATCTGCCGGCCAGTATTTTCCCATTACCGGAAAGCTGTTCCGGTCGACCTGAGCGGTAAGGTCATCGCTGATCACTTCCCAGGTATCCCCCCGGTCTTCACTCCTGAAAACCTTGTTGGCAGCTATGTAGAGGCGGGTTCCTTTATGGGGGCTGACAATCAGGGGAGTATTCCAGTTCCATTTATAGGTCCGTTCGTCTTTCCGTTCCCGGGGCTTGATATAGATATCTTCACCGCTTTTCTTATCGTAGCGGTACACATTTCCGTACTGGTACTCATTGTATACGATATCCGGATTATCGGGGTCTGTAGCTACCCAGAAGCCGTCGCCTCCCAGGGTACGGGTCCATTCAGCATTGGGGACACCTGTCTGGCTGATGGTCCTGGAAGGACCGGTCATGGAGTTGTTGTCCTGGGTTCCTCCATAGACATTGTAAAACGGTTCTGCATTATCGACATGCACCCGGTAAAACTGGGTTACGGGAAGGTTTTCCTTAAAATCAAAGGTGGTCCCGCCATCCCAGGTTTCGTAAATACCCCCGTCCCCGCCAATGATATAATGGCCGGTATCATCCGGGTCTACCCAGAGTGCATGGTCGTCAACATGCCTTCCGTTCGTGGTTATCCGGTTCCATGTTTTTCCCCCATCTTCAGTGTATACCGAACGTGTTTCCACCGAATAGACCTTATTCTCATCTTTCGGGTCACAGTATATTTCGTTGTAATACTGACCGCTGGCGTTGTGGTCACTCATCTTCGTCCAGCTTTCGCCTTTATCTGTGGAGCGGAAGAATCCATCCTTTCCTTCGGCAGCTTCCACAATGAGGTATACATAATTGGGATTGACAGGCGAAACATCGATTCCCATACCACCCAAGTGAACCTTGGGCAATCCCTTCATTATTTTTCTCCATGAAGCCCCGGCATCTTCTGATTTCCAGACCGCTGATTCAGGCCCGCCGCCAATTTTCGTGAAGTGTGTCCTGCGGCGCTGTTCTGAAGTGGCATAGAGAATATCGGGATTGGAAGGATCCATTTTTATGTTGTTGACGCCGGTATGTTCACTGATCTCCAAAATGCACTCCCAGGTTTCCCCGCCATCCATGGTTTTGTAAAGGCCCCGGTCACCCCCCGGTCCCCAGGCTGAACCTTCGCAAGCTACATACACTACCTTTGAATTGCGCGGGTCGATCACAATGCCTCCGATCTGACGGCTCTCTTTCAGTCCCATGTTTTTAAAGGATTTGCCTCCGTCAACCGATTTGTAAATTCCGTCGCCATATCCCAGGGCACGCTGATGGTTGTTCTCTCCGGTACCTACCCACACCACATTGGGATTGTTCGGATCAAGCTCCACATCTCCGATCGAATAGGCCCCATAGTTGTCAAAAACCGGTTTCCATGTAGTGCCATTGTTAACGGTCATCCAGACATGGCCGCTGGCTACAGCTACATAATACGCTTTCGGATTGGAGGGATTAACCGCAAAATCAGCAATGCGCCCACTGGCCCATGCAGGACCAATGCTGCGAAATTTTAATCCGCTTACCAATCCGCTGGTGAGAATCGTGTCTCCCTTTGCAGAATCACTTTTCTCTTTTTTGCCTGTCCCAAAGACAGAAATTGTAAGTAAAATCAGGCTTGCAATGAATGCAGTTTTTTTCATATAATTTGTTTTTAAGTTTGACTAATAAATAGGTCAACTTTGTTGACTGAATGCGAACTTTTGGATTATATTTGCCGTACTTATTTATCGGATCATTGATTAAATCCTTAATGACTCAAAAATGCAAAAATTATCATGAATCCGATGATGATATATGAAAAAATTAATCCGGCAAGCTATTTGTAGGCAGGATTACCTTTGAAAACAATTTAAAAACAAATAAACTATGAAACGAATAATTATTCTTCTGTTTGCCTTACTGATTGTAAGCCCCTTTAATGATTGCAAAGCCCAGCGTTTGCTCAGAAATGTTGCCAGAAGGGCCAAAAACAGAGTGGAACAAAAAGTGGAAGAGAGAATTTACGAAGAAGTGGAAGAAGAAGTGGATGAAGAGATAGACAAAGCCCTGGATGAAGTTTTTGAAGAAGAAGGGGATTCCACGGCTACCCAAACCCGTAAAACCCGGGATGAAAGAGATCGGGAGCGTGCACAAAGAATAATGGCCAGGATGGGAGCGAACACAACCCCTGTCAACATAGAAGACCGCTATGCTTTCTCAGCCAACATTAAGATGGAAACTGAAACCTGGACCAACAACAACCTGGAAAACAAAGACTTTATTAATTCCTTTTTTACTCCCGATAATCAGGTTTTTGCTTATGAAATCAGAAATGAAAAAAATTCCGAAGATCAAAAAGGGTTCTTCATCATTGACCAGAAAAATAACGCCACCATTATTTTAACAGAAGAGGACGGAGAGAAGAATGGCATCGTTACGGGAATTAATATGGATCAGTTACAAGATTTTGCTGCCGGGGAAGCTGAAAAGGAAGGAGATATTGAAAAAGTTGATTTCAACAAAGCCAATAAAACCGGACGAACGAAAAAAATTCTGGGATATACCTGTGATGAATATGTACTTAAAGGGGAATCTGAAGAATCAATCCTTTGGATATCCGAAGAGAAAGACCTGAAAATGGGAAATTTCTTAACATCGGTCTATAGAAATTCCTCCCTGGTAAGCGGATATCCGGGAGGAATGATCATGGAAGCGGAAACCACAGACCTCAAAACAAATGAAAAGAGTGTGATGAGAATTACCGAAATCAACGATAACATCACCAAAGAGATCGACCTTTCAGCCTATAATATGGTGAATATGGGAATGATCAATATTCCGCAGGAGACTCCGGAATAAGGGATTGAAAAGCCAGGGCAGGTATCTTCCTGCCCATTTTTAGTCTGCTGTTCTCCCGGGGATCAGAAACGAAGGGTTTCCTTGATGTTTTTATACCCTGATTTGCTTACTTTCAGTTTTGTTTTATCGTGTAGAATAACGAGGTAAGATTCTTTTTCGTATTGTTGAATTTCAGCAATTTCCTGTATTCTGACAATGTAGGAACGGTGGATTCGGATGAAATCATCCGGGTTAAGGGCTTTTTCAAAATATTTCATGGTTTGTTGTTTCAGGAACCTTCCTTCCTGCGTATAGATCAGCACATAATCATCCATCGATTCGAGGTATCGGATTTTATCCGCAGGGATGATGTGTATTTTGTGCCGGTCTTTCACCACGATTCGTTCCAGGTAGCCCTCTTTCGGAAAACCGGAGATTTTACGGATCACATCCGGGTGGGATTCTTGGACAGCAATCCGGTCCGTTACTTTCCGGACTGCTTCAACCAGACGGTCCTGGGAATAGGGTTTTAATAAATAATCGGCTGCATGGTATTCAAATGCCTTCAGTGCATACTGATCATACGCTGTTGTAAAAATGATTTCCGGGGTGTGATCCAGCAATTCCAGCATTTCAAAACCAGTAATCTTAGGCATTTGAATGTCGAGAAAAACCAGGTCGGGTTTTAATTCATTGATCATCTTTACTCCCTGAAAACCATTTTCACATTCCCGGATTACCTCAATGTTATCCATATTTTTCAGATACGAGATCAACAGGTTTCTGGCCAGTTCTTCGTCTTCCACTACAATGGTTCTGATCCTGTTTTCCATAGCTTATTCATTCTGTGGTATTAATAATGTCACCGCAAATGTATTGTTTTCATCCTCAACTTTCATAAGTCCGGGATTATTGTATAAAGTTTGAAGCCGGTCTTTAATATTTCGTAACCCGATCCCCTCTCCTCTTTTAGGGAGTACTCCGGGATCGTACGTATTGGCAATTTTTATTTTTATAAAATTATCAAATTTTTCACAGGTTGTACGGATATCGACAGGTTCAGTAGCCTCATACACGCCATATTTTATAGCATTTTCGTACAATGGCTGAAGAATCATATTGGGAATACGGGCATCGAAGCAGTTTTTATCGATTGCAAAAACAGGGTTCAGTTTGGCCCCAAACCTGACTTTTTCAATTTTGAGGTAGAGTTTCATATAGTCAATTTCTGTTCCGAAAGTTACAACTTCGTTTTTTTCGTATTTTAAAGAGTAACGCATAATAGCAGCGAGGTTAATCACCATTTCCCGTGCTTTCTCAGGGTCAGACATCGTCAGTGAAGATATGCTGTTCAGGCTGTTGAATAAAAAGTGAGGATTCAACTGCGATTTCAAAGCGTGGAGTTCCGCTTCTTTTATGAGGGCTTTTAATTCACTTTCCCTGCGTACTTTTTCCTTAAAATTCTGATAGAATGTGATGGCATAGAAAAAAACAACAAAAATAAGATAAAGGGTATAGCCGGTTAATATTTTCCCGGGGAAGGTATCCCCACTCAGGGTTTCAGACAGGGGACAGAACACTTTTGAAATGACTGCTCCCAGATACAACCACAAAGCCACGACCACCGAGGCAGCCATCAGGTGCCAGAGGATAAATTTTCCGTAGGCTTTGTTTTCAAAGGTACTGAACCGCACCACATACCATATGGATGAGCCGATAATGGCAAAAAGGGTAATGGTAGAGAGGACATCCACAACAGCCTGATCCCAGGGGACCTGGTTGCCCAACCATTGAACAAGAATAACGGCCAGAGTAACCATTCCCCAGAACAGGGCATAAAAAACAGCCAGTTTGGGTTTCGAAAAAAAAGGATGCCTGAAATCCATGCCTACATCAGCTTGATTTCCACTCCTCCAAAGGCTGCAAAACCTTTTAATATGAGTATTCTTGAGGGGTCTGCAGTATGGTTAACCTGAAAATTTGCACCGCGTTTATCGGTAACTCCCCCGAAGATGGAATTCATGTCATTCTTAATGGTCCATTCAGGAGGCACCATAAAGGTACAGCCTCCGAACAGGCAAAGGCAATCCACGACCGCCCCGTTTGGCGATAAAGAGGCTCTCCGCATATCGTATTCCGTACCTCCAAATATCGAGGTCGTTTTACCCCCCAGCAGATTGGTTGAGGTTACAAAGATCTCCCGTCCGCCAAAGATGATAAAATCATCGAAAAAATCAATCCCCCGGCTTTGCCCCCCATGCACAGGCACCGGCTCATCATGCCGGCCAAGGTGCCGTACAAGCAGAATAATCCCCACTCCAACCAATAACAGAGGCCAGACAATCCTTCTCAGTTGATACGGAATATGAATCATCTCCGGGACCAGAAAGACACCCCCTATAAAAATCAGGACAACTCCTGTAGTCCGGTTTCCCCCAAGTAAGGCAAACACCCCAATGGCAATCAGCAACATCTGCCAGGAAATGAGAATGTCATCCATAAATACCGGAACCAGATCCAACCGTTCCAGGATCCAGACAATCCCAAGAAGAATCAGAAACAACCCGAAATAAGCCCTTTTATCTGTCCGTCTTTCATGTTCCATGGTATTCTGCTTTTGTCTTTTGTTCGTACAAAATTAAATGTTAACTCACTCTTGCGATCAAAGCCACTCCGATGCCAATCAGTATAACCGGCACAAACAGTACAGCCGTCATATCCGGAATAAAAAAGATCTTCGGCAATAACAAAAAACCTCCGATACAAAGTACGATAATCCCTGCCGTAGTCCGCTTCCCGATCATCAACAGAAGCCCGGTAAAAATCAGTATAGCCTGCCATGAAAACAGTAGATGCCGGAATGGGCCGAAAAAATTGCGAAAGGGAAACAGAATCTCATGAAAATGAAACCGCGGAAAATCAATGGTTAGCCCCAATTGCCACAGAAACCAAAATCCTCCGATCACAATCAGTAAAATGGCAGGAAGAATAGCTGAATTTGAATGTGTCTTTGTACGCATGGCACGGAATTGTGTATTTACAGAAACAAATATATAAGAAGCATCCGTTTTCTGCATTTTTGTTTCGGTTAAAAGAAGCTTTCCATCGATGAAGCATATAAAAACCTTGTTTTTTGATTTTTTTGCTGACAATCAAAAAAAAAACAGGGCTGCATGCAGCCCTGTTTTCTTCAGTTGTAATTTACGCTATTATTTATCGGTCAGTGTATACGTTACAGTAATTTCGGTGTCCCCTTCCATCAGATTCTGGTAGTTGTCGGTATCCGTCAGGTCCAGCTGATAGGTAAGGTTGTGACCCTGGCTGGTTCCGTTTCCTGTGTAACTGCTTCCTATACCGGAAATAATTTCCTGATCTTTATCTGAAAGAATGACATTCCCTGCAGATGAACCAATGGTTCCTGCTCCGTTCCCATTATAGGAACCTGCTGATACTTTTAACTGAAGACCTTCGGGAACGGTACCGGTGATTTTTGCATTTACGCTGCGGTTTTGGCCGGATGCAACAACGGAAGAGTAGTTTACCCATACGCTGTTGTCGGTGGCTGTAGCGAAATTCAGTCCTTCTCCTGCTTCTTCAGGAGCCGTAGGAGCCAGGGTGATGGTGGATGCCCCTTCAAGATCCAGTAAGGCTACTTCAGGAATGGAGATGGTTACATCGTGGCTTGCAGAATTGTTTTCGTTTTTTGCAACTACCTGGGTTGTGAATGCTGCGAGTGCGATTGCTGTGATTATAACTGACCTTTTCATTTTTTTTATTTTTAATGTTTGTTTTTTCATTTTATTGTTCATGCCATAGAGAGTGCAAAGGGCGTGCCAGAAAGACGAAAGTAGCTGAATATGAGCCATGTAGCAAGTATTTGTTCATGCGAATGTGTCCCACAACGGGACAATGTTCTCAAATATGGAAACTTACCGCTTTGGCGGAGGAAAAAAGAAAATCCTTAAAGTTGACGATCTCCGTGGCATCCCTATAGCCATTGGGATCGGTAAATTATTTTGAATAAAGAATGCACCATCAAAGAAGGGGGGTTTCTATTTAAACCATAGGATTATGAAACGAGCATACGAATTATCACTCAGGAGTGAGGATGTCTGAAAAGATCATAAAACCGCGAAGGACTTAGCGACACACGGACAGGATGTGGATTTCTATACTATAGTAAAAAATAGTATCCTGATAAGATGATTCAGAAAGTGTGAAATTCCAGTTATTTGTTTTTGACTTTGGCCCAGGAGTCCCGGAGGGAAACTGTTCGGTTAAATACCGGTTTCTGCTCTTCTGAATCCGGATCGACATTAAAATACCCCAGTCGCTCGAACTGAAAGTGGCTGAAAGGTTGTGCTCCTTTTACAAAGGGTTCAAGATAACACTCGGGCAATACCGTAAGCGAATCTTCATTCAGGAATTCCTTAAAATCGGTCTCTTTGTGTCCGGCGGGATCTTCATCGAAAAACAGGCGGTCGTACAGACGAACTTCCGATTTTACCGCATGTTTTGCTGACACCCAGTGGAGGGTAGCTTTCACCTTTCTGCCATCGGGGGCATTGCCTCCCCGTGTAGCCGGATCATAGGTACAATGAATCCCGGTGATCTCCCCTTTTTCATTTTTAATTGTTTTGTGGCAGGTTATAAAGTAGGCATACCGCAAACGTACTTCCCGTCCCGGTGCAAGGCGGAAGAATTTCCCGGGAGGATTTTCCATAAAATCATCCCGTTCGATATAGATCACTTCTGAGAAGGGTACTTTTCGTGTTCCCATTTTATCATCTTCCGGGTTGTTGATGGCTTCCAGTTCTTCTTCCTGGCCTTTCGGATAATTGGTAATCACAACCTTAAGGGGATGTAGGACTCCCATGATCCGCTGGGCCATTTTGTTCAGGTGTTCCCGGACACTGTGTTCCAGCAGCGATACGTCAACCATACCATCTACTTTGGTCACTCCGATGCGTTCGGAAAAGGTACGGATTGATTCCGGGGTGTATCCTCTCCGCCGCAAACCCGAAAGGGTAGGCATCCTGGGATCGTCCCACCCGTTAACATATTTCTTCTTTACAAGCTCCAGCAATTTGCGTTTGCTCATCACCGTATAGGTAAGGTTGAGCCTGGCAAATTCGATCTGCCGGGGCCGGTAATCATTTTCCTGCAACTGGTCTATAAACCAGTCGTACAAAGGCCGATGGACTTCAAACTCCAGGGTACAGACCGAATGGGTGATCCCTTCCCAGAAATCGCTTTGCCCGTGGGCAAAATCGTACATGGGGTAAATTTTCCATTTATTGCCAGAGCGATGATGGGGCATTTTAATAATCCGGTAGATAATCGGGTCCCGGAGATGCATGTTGGGGGAAGCCATCTCAATTTTCGCACGCAGCACTTTGGCACCGTTATCAAACTCTCCTGCTTTCATCCTCCTGAAAAGATCCAGATTCTCTTCAACCGTACGGTTTCTGAACGGACTTTCCGTACCGGGACGGGTGGGGCTTCCTTTTTGTAAGGCGATGGCTTCAGAATCCTGATCATCCACATAGGCTTTCCCCCTTTTGATCAGTGTCTCGGCAAACTCATAAAGCTTATCAAAATAATCGGATGCATAAAACAACCGGTCGTCCCAGTCAAAACCCAACCAGTGAATATCCTTCAGGATGGATTCCACATATTCTGTTTCCTCTTTGGAAGGATTCGTATCGTCAAATCGCAGATTACACTTGCCTCCATACTTTTCGGCAATTCCGAAATTTAAACAGATAGACTTTGCATGCCCTATGTGCAGATACCCGTTTGGCTCAGGAGGGAAACGCGTATGTACACGCCTGTTGTTTTTTCCCTCCGATAAATCTTTCTCTATCTGCAGGTGTATGAAATTAGGCTTTGTGGTATTCCCTTTTTTCTGTGGATCTTCAACCCTATTCTTAATCATCTTGTTTTGTTTCAACGCCCGAATACTTCCGAATCCTTCCGGGCAACATTTGAAATTTCTTTGTACGACCAGACAAAGCAAAAGTACAAAATGATTTAACCTTTGCGATACAGGTTCCCGGATTAACTTTGTAAGGATTAAAAAATTTACGTTTTGTATACATTCTGAATACGGATTACCCAACAATCACCCTTTCAGAAATCCCGATCAGAACCTCAAAAATTGTTGTATAACACATTAAAAACTACTACTTACGCATGATTTTTGTTCGTTATTTGAACAATTAAACTTATTGTTCGATGTTTTTACACACAGAATATTTTAATGAGGGCGGTTCGGTTTTATTTCCATCGGGGAGAAAAAAAATGGAGATAAGAGAAGGCAGGAATCCCGGAAGCAACAGCCTTCCGGGTCAATGGATCCATCCATGGATTACCAGAAAAAAAGATACGCCGGTCAATCAACGATGGAAGAAATTACAGTTTCCCAATGGATTATAAGTTTTCCGTTTCCCTTTTAAAGGGCTGAAGATTCCAGTAGGTCAGGCTTCGCCATGCCCATTCAAGCGGTCCGTATCGGAAGTACTTCAGCCAGAGGGGTGAGACGACCATCTGCAAAACCCAGATTCCAGCTACAATAAGGATCTGTCCAAATCGCTCAATTCTTCCAAAAAGACCCAGTCCGTGGCCATAAAAAATAAAGGTACAAAGAATGGTTTGCAGCAGGTAATTGGTAAATGCCATTTGTCCCACTGCTTTCAGGCTTCTCAAAAACCATCCGTTGGCTGAGGCTTTGGTCAGAAGCATAATCAGCGCTATATACGCCATTGAAATACCGAGGCTTCCCCAGTAATTGTACTGCGAGCCCAGGAAAAAGGAATACTCCACAGCAAAATGATGTTCAAAATTTTTATACACCCCGGTTATCACCAGCACCAAACCGACGAGTAACCCTGCCAAAGCCAGAATTAGGTAAAACCGGTTTGTTCGTTCGGCCGACAACACCCTGGTTTTAAACAGGGCCATACCAATCAGCATCAGTCCAAAGCATCGCCATCCGGTATTGAAAAACAATGCAACGGTTTGCATATAAACCGACTCTTCAACACGGATTTCCATCTGTTTCAACCAGCCTCCCCTGAAGACCTCCAGTTCATGTTGTATGTCTTCCATCAGAGGCTGCCACGATCGGATAAATGCATTGGCTTGTTCTTCAGGCCAGTAGTGCATGGTTGTTCCTGAAAAAAGGTAAAAAAGCGAAGGAATGGCAATGAATACCAATCCCAGGATAAACAAAGTACGGGGTGTTTTTTTTCGAAACAGCACTACCAGAAATCCGCACAGGGCATAGGGAACCAGTATATCGCCATGCCACAGCAGATAGGCATGCATCAATCCGAAGACCAGCAACCAGAAAATCCTCCGGTAATGGAGTGCCACCGAATTGATGCCTTTCCTCTTTAACCGTTCGGTAAAAAGAACAATCCCGGCACCAAACAGTATGGAAAAAATCGTGATAAACTTGGTGTCGGCAAAAATATGGCTGAAGATCCAGACTCCTTTATGAATGCCAGTAAAATCACCGTAAGCCGTCGGAAAAAAATAGGCAGCGCTGATCATGGAAAAACTCTGAATATTCATGATCAGGATCCCCAAAACGGCAAATCCCCGAAGCACATCCAGGGAAACAATGCGTTCAGATGAAAGCGTTGGTTGTGTTTTCATTGTCAGACAGGATAAATGCGGGAAAAAGATACAAAATCTTGCGGGAAAACATGCAACCATTTCAATAATAATTTGTTGTTGTTTGTTCATCGGGGTTATTCCTACCCTCCCTTTTTCTCCCTGCGTACAGGAACGGATTTATTAGGATAAAGCTTTCCCTGCGGATTAACAGAATCCATAACGGCCGCCGGCTGACCAAAGCACTTTCTTCATATTTTTTTACTATTTATGAGCAGTTCAAGGTAAAAAATAGTAGTTTTGCAGTCCGGCTAAAAAAGGTCTCTTGGCCGAGTGGCTAGGCAACGGTCTGCAAAACCGTGTACGGCGGTTCGAATCCGCCAGAGACCTCCAGGCAATAAAATCCAACTATATAACAACACAATATAGTTGGATTTTTTCGTATATTTATAGGCGTTATGCGGTTTCTATTTGGAATAAAAAAGAATCATTCATATGATCGTAAACAGTCTTTCATTTGGATCGGTTACCATTGACGGGAAAACCTACGGGAAGGATGTGGTTATTGAAAAGGGGAAAGTAAAAAAAAGAAAAAAGGCTGCATCAAAAAAATACAGAGCAATGTTCGGGCATACCCCTCTTTCCCCGGATGAAAATATCCCATGGGATTGCAGGCTCCTGGTTATCGGAACAGGCCATAACTTCAGTCTGCCGGTTATGGATGAAATCTACAGGATCGCTGCCCAAAAAGAAGTAGAACTGCTTGTCATGAGTACTCCGGAAGCAATTAAACATATCAACGACCCGGACACCAACCTGATTCTTCACCTGACCTGTTAAATGCAACTTATCGAATTTTTCCGGAAACAGAAAGGTGCTTAACTGACAACCGATTCAGTGACACCCGGCAATGAGTCACGAGTCGGATTTTTGGATATTTGGATATTCGGATATTCGGATTTTCAGACAATCAAACCGTCAACCGTCAACTGACAACCGTCAACTGATACGAAGCGAAGCAGAGTCCCAATTTCCTGTCGGGAACCGACAACCCTCACATCATTTCATACAGAACCCCTTCGCGCAGGGCATATCCTGTTTGATAGATCTCATCGATACCGGCATCCAAAAGGATCTGCTTGATTAGGATAACTGCCGGAACAATCAGGTCGATGCGTACGCTGTCCATGCCTTTCATTGTTTTTCTTTCAGCACGGGTAGAACCGATTAGCTTTTTATACACTTTCAGGAAATCATACCATTCGATCTTTTGGGTAATTCGTTTTTTTGTGCCGGGGTTCACTTTATCGATCATATCGGCAAGGGTATCGAACGTTCCGGAACAACCAATCAATCTTTTTATTCCGGCGCTTTTGCATTGGCTCAAAGCTTCCGTATTCTGCATCCGGAAGAATTGTCTCAGCTCACGAAGTTCTTCCTGACGGATAGGATCAGACATCTTAAAAAGATGTAAAATCCGTGCCATCCCGGCAGTAATGCTGTCTTTCCAGATTATTTCCGTGCCGTCGGTGACAACAAATTCGTTGCTTCCTCCCCCGATATCGAGAATCAGCGAAGGTTGCCCGATGGTTCCGAATGCCAGCAACACGCCGTTGAATATCAGTTCGGCTTCCCGGTCTCCGGACACCACATCTGCAAGAAGTCCTGTTTTATCCTGTATAAAGGCTATAAATTCATCCCGGTTGATCGCTTCCCTGACAGCTGATGTGGCAACCAGGTGTATCTGTTTTGTGGTATAGTCACCGGCCTTTTTGATGAGATTCATCACTGCCTGCGAAGCTCTTAAAAAAGCATTTTCGCTGATCCAGTTTTTTTCATGTTTAGTCCCCGCCAACCTTACGTGCTCTTTCCCCTGATAAAGAATCTTATAGTCTACCCCATTCAATTCTGCTATCACCATATTACAGGTATTCGTACCCAGGTCGATTACAGCAATTCGTTTATCCATAGCAATAAAAATGCAAATATCGCAAATTTAATGATTGGTCCCATCGCTGAGTGAAATGAATGTTTCTTTTGATGCCTGTTCATCCCTTCGGCAGTTTCCTCTCTTCGGGCCGATGCGGGCTATTTGACCGGAGCAGCATAGGCCTTCACTTCTTCTCTTCCGATGGTCTGATCGCAGAGTATGATCATTCGTTCAATGACATTCCTGAACTCACGGATATTCCCGGTCCATGTCATCTTCTGCAGTTCGGCTATTGCATCATCGGTAATGGTTTTCACAGGCATTCCATACTCCTGGCAAAGCAGGGTAAGAAAATGATTTGTCAGCAATGGGATATCCTCGATTCGTTCATTTAAGGTGGGAACCCGGATTAAAATAACGCTTATCCTATGATACAGGTCTTCCCTGAATTTTGCCGCTGCGATTTCCTCCGAAAGGTTTTTATTGGTCGCTGCCACCACCCTGACATCTACCTTGATATGTTTATCGCCGCCCACGCGGGTGATCACATTTTCCTGCAAAGCCCTCAGGACTTTTGACTGAGCCGGCAAACTCATATCACCGATCTCATCCAGAAAAAGGGTTCCTCCCGAAGCCTGTTCGAACTTTCCGATCCGTTGTTTGACAGCTGAAGTAAACGCTCCTTTTTCATGTCCGAAAAGTTCACTTTCGATCAATTCGGAAGGTATGGCGGCACAATTGACTTCCACAAAATGGCCTGAAGAACGGTTGCTCATATCGTGAATACGCCGGGCTACCAGCTCTTTTCCGGTGCCGTTGGCTCCGGTTATGAGTACCCGTGCATCCGTGGGTGCAACCCGGTCGGCCATCTCCACCACTTTTTTTATTGCAGCCGACTCTCCCACAATTTCATATTTTTTGCTGACTTTCTTTTTCAATATTTTGGTTTCGGTAACCAGGTTGGATTTATCCATGGCATTCCGAATGGTAATCAACATCCGGTTCAGATCCAGGGGTTTTTCAATAAAATCATAGGCTCCCTTTTTTATAGATTCCACAGCCGTATCAATGTTTCCATGGCCTGAGATCATCACAACCGGGATATCGGGATTCAGGGCTGCAAGCTTCTCCAACACTTCAATTCCATCCATCCCGGGCATCTTAATATCGCAAAGAACAATATCAAATTCCCCGTTTCTGAAAATCTCCAATGCGTGCTGCCCGTCTTCGGCCAGTTCCACATCGTACTTTTCGTATTCCAGAATATCCTTTAAGGTATTCCGTATGCTTCGTTCATCGTCAATGACCAGGATCCGTGACATATTTCTTTGATTTTAATTTGGATGTAAAAATAGTGTACTTCGCCCGAATAAAAAATCCGGAACCCATAAAAACAGAATTGCCGGATGCGTTATTTTTTTTGAGGCATCTCCTGTGGTTCATAGGCCTGGTTCCGGTATTGCGGTTCAAAGCCGGCTTCCTGTATAGCTTTTCGGATACCTCCTGCATCTGTTCGGTAGGATGCTCCGGCTGCTGAAACTACATTTTCCTCCATCATCACCGACCCAAAATCGTTTGCTCCGGCATAAAGGCATACCTGAGCAGCTGTAAATCCCATGGTTAGCCATGAAGCCTGAATATTTTTCACGTTATTCAGCATCACTCTGCTTAGGGCTATCAGACGGATATAATCCGTGATGGTTGTCTGGTTGGTTACTCCCTGTTTCTGCAGGGTTGTTCCTTCTTCCATAAAAGGCCAGGGGATAAAGGTCACAAAACCATAGGTTCCGGGGGGTTTTTCACTTTGCACCTGCCGGAGCTTTACCAGATGGTCGATGCGATCGCGGCGTGATTCAACATGCCCGAACATCATGGTTGCCGAGGTTACCAGGTTCATCTTGTGGGCTTCCCGCATCACATCCAGCCACTGAAGGGAAGTACATTTCGCAGGTGAAATTTTTCTGCGGACAGGATCCGAGAGAATTTCAGCTCCGGCGCCAGGCAAACTGTCCATACCCGATTCCACAAGGGCTTCAAGTACTTCACGGTACGACCTGCGTTCCATCCGCGCCAGGTGAACCACCTCAGCGGGCCCCAAAGCATGCAATTTCAACCCGGGGAACAACCGCTTCAACTCAGAAAACAGGTTGGTATAATACTTCAGTCCCAGTTTGGGATGCATCCCCCCCTGCAATAGAATCTGATTGCCTCCTGCCCTGAATAACGCTTCAATTTTACGTGTATATTCCTCAATTGTAGTTATATAGGCTCCCTTATCGTTGTATTTTACATAAAAATTGCAAAAACTGCAACCCGAAATACACACATTGGTAGTATTGATGTTCCGGTCAATGATCCATCCCACCGTATTCCCTGGTACCTGCTTTTGCCTGCATTCATTGGCAACGGCCATCAACTCAGCCGTAGAAAGCGTATCATACAGGTACAGCCCTTCTTCTGCCGATAATTCCTCCAGGTTGAGCGCCTTCTTTAAAATCTTCCCGGTATCCATCCCTTGCCTGTATTTTTAATGATTAATCCCAATTATGTGTTATTTTTACCAATCTGATTCCAATCTGATTTACAAAAATGAAACAAATGAAACCACAAATCACAAAAATACAAGAATTAAAAGAAAACAGATCATTGGCCGTACTTTTCACCGGGACTTCTGAATTGCCGGCCGGGATGCTGAACTCCCGGGAACTCAAATACCTCGAAAAAACAACAGAAAAAGAACCGGAAGCGGTTATTTTCCGTTATCCGGAATTTATGTTCTTTTACAAAATCAACAAAGATGGCTCTTACGGGGCCCAGGCCGAGCAATCAAGGAAAGCAGGTGCCTGTTTATACCCTCTTCTGAAAAAGGAAAAATCCGGTTCCATACAGATCCTGAATTATGGACAAAAGAGATGGACCCTTCCTTTTATTGAAGGCTTGTTTCTTGCCACCTATTCGTTTAATAAATATAAAAAAGAAAAAGAAAGCAGGGTCTTATCGGAACTGTTTATTCTGGATGATTCAATCAGTAATGCTGAATTACAGGAGATTCAAATTCTAACAGACGCAGTTTTCTTTGCCCGTGATCTTGTGAATGAGCCGGTTATTACGTTAACCGCCAACCGGCTTGCTGAAGAGATCCGGAAAGTGGGTGACACCGTTGGGTTTACCACTGAAATTCTCGGCAAACAAAAAATAGAAGCGCTGAAAATGGGTGGGTTGCTGGCCGTCAACAAAGGAAGTGTGGATCCACCTACATTCTCCATACTGGAATGGAATCCTGCAAATAAGGTCAATGCACATCCGTTGGTGCTGGCAGGCAAAGGCGTTGTGTTCGACACCGGAGGATTAAGCCTGAAACCAACACTTCGCTCCATGGACTATATGAAATCGGATATGAGTGGGGCAGCGGTTGTAGCAGCAGTCCTCTCCGCGGTTGCCCGGGCAAATATCCCGCTGCATATCATCGGTCTGATCCCGGCGACCGACAACCGGCCTGTCGGAAATGCCCTTACACCGGGTGACATCATCACCATGCATGACGGATCCACAGTGGAAATTAAGAATACAGATGCCGAAGGAAGGCTCCTCCTTGCTGATGCCCTGAGTTATGCAAAAAAATACAATCCGGCTCTGGTGATTGACATTGCCACACTGACCGGAACAGCAGAAATGATCACTGGAGATGTGGGCATCGCAGCGATGGGAAATACACCCCGGTACCTGGCATCGCTGAAAAATTCAGGGGAAGAAACCTGGGAACGGATCGTTGAACTTCCCCTGTGGGAAGAATTCTCAGAATCCTTAAAATCCCCGGTGGCTGACCTTTCAAATCTGGGGTCACGCGAAGGCCAGGCTTCCATAGCAGGAAAATTCCTGGAACACTTTACCGGTTATCCCTGGATACACCTCGATATTGCAGGATCGGCTTTTATCAGAGAAAACAAGGGATACAGGCGCGAAGGGGGTACCGGAACAGGAACCCGGTTGTTGTTTCATTTCCTCAAAAATACAGATTTCAACAGCAACCATGCAACGTAAATCCACCTAATTAACAAAGAAGAAATCCATCTTGTTAACCTGGCAGGAAGCTTTGAGTCTCACAAATAAAAAATTAACTTTGGACCGGAAATAAAACAGGCTATTCAATCCATATTCATACCCTAAAAAGATGACAAAAAAAGACAAAATTAAAGTCGGGATCTCACATGGGGACATAAACGGGATCAGTTACGAGGTTATTCTGAAAACCCTTCTGGATCCGCATATCCTGGAGTTGTGTACCCCGATCATCTACGGATCACCCAAGGTAGCAGCATACCACAGGAAAGCACTTAACATTGACAATCTGAGTTTTAACCATATCCGACATCCGGGGGAAGCAGCCGTTAAAAGAGCCAGTATCATTAATTGCATTGATGAGAACATCAGGGTAGAACTGGGAAAATCCACACCCATGGCCGGAGAGTCCTCCTATATGGCCCTTGAAAGAGCCGTTAACGACCTTCATAACGGGGATATTGATGCATTGGTTACAGCTCCCATCAATAAAAACAATATACAAAGTGAGAAATTCTCCTTCCCGGGGCATACAGAATATCTGACACAAAAATTCGGGGTAACGGATTTCCTGATGTTGATGGTCAGTGAGCAGTTACGCGTTGGTGTCGCAACCGGTCATGTTCCCCTGGCCAGGGTTTCTGAACACCTCACGAAGGAGGTGCTCCTCTCGAAACTTACCATTCTTTACCGCTCCCTGGTTGAGGATTTCATGATCACGTCACCCCGGATTGCTGTGCTGGGGCTCAATCCACATGCCGGGGACGACGGTTTGCTTGGAAACGAAGAACAGGAAATCATTATCCCCGCCATTCAGGAAATCCGTGAAAAAGGAATAATCGTTATGGGTCCTTATCCTGCCGACGGCTTTTTTGGTTCAGGCGATTATGCCCGGTTTGATGCAACCCTGGCTATGTATCACGACCAGGGACTGGCTCCTTTTAAGCTTGTTTCCTTTGAAAAAGGAGTAAACTTCACCGCAGGATTACCTGTCGTCAGAACCTCTCCCGATCACGGAACAGCTTATAATATTGCCGGTGAAGGAAAAGCATCTCACGAATCATTCCGTGAAGCCCTGTACCTGGCGATTGATATCTGCAGAAACCGGGAACTATATGCTGAAATATCAAAAAACCCCTTAAAAAAATTCGACATCAATCCGAATCATGTTGATGAAAACATCGATATGGAAACGAATGAAGAAGATTCCGATGTATAAATCCTGTAAGCCATGTACGAATTTATTAAAGGAGAAATTATCAAACTAAACCCGGCAGGTTTAGTGATTGAAGCCGGAGGCATCGGTTATTCCGTTAAAATTTCCTTGCATACCTATACTCAATTACATACGCAAAAAGCAGCAAAAGTACTAATCCACCAGATTGTCCGGGAAGACGCCCACCTGCTTTATGGATTTGCCGGGGACGCAGAGCGGGAACTTTTTAAGAATCTGATATCTGTAAACGGCGTAGGAGCCAATACGGCGATCATGATGCTTTCCTCGTTAAGCCCCGACGAAATTGTATCCGCTATTTCAACCGACGATGTAAACACCTTAAAAAGCATAAAAGGAATAGGGGCCAAAACAGCCCAGCGGATCCTCATCGACCTGAAAGACAAACTTGGGAAAATCGCCGATACCAGCCATATTTTAACGCCTTCAGACAATACAATACGAAATGAATCGTTATCTGCATTAGTCATGTTAGGCTTTGCAAAAAGAGATGCAGAGAAGGTACTTGACAACATCTTGAAAGAAGAACCAGGATTGACTGTTGAAAAGGTAATCAAACAAGCGTTAAAAAGACTGTAAACTTGAGAAGATTCGTACGTACTATATTTGCCTTTACCGTTTTAGTATGTTTCCTGGGGATGAACCTGTATGCACGGTCGCACCTTAAGCACCCGTCAGGTCCCCGGGATTATCTTTTTTTACCCCAGGATACGACAGATAGAGATACCACCGGTAGGTTGCCTTTTCCCTTTGAGGACCAGCCGGCATTTTCCATTGCCGAAGAAGATACCTCCAAATTATTCCTGGAAAAACCGGACAACATACGGTACGAAATTGAGTACGATCCGCTGACCGGTGAATATATCTTCTACCAGAAAATCGGCGATTTTAATTACCGGCTTCCCAGATCCATGACCCTTAATGATTACATGAAGTATGATTTCGAGAAATCGATCAAAGATTACTGGAAGCAGCGTTCGGAAATTCAGGATGCCCGGTACCAGAATTCACTGATTCCAAAGCTTACCATCGGAGGCGAAGCATTTAACCGCATTTTCGGAGGCAACACGGTAAACATCCGGCCTCAGGGATACGTGGAGGTAAGCTTCGGATACCAGATGAATGCCACTGAAAATCCCGCGATCCCTGAACGGCTGCGTAAAGTTCCCACCTTCGATTTTGATGAAAAGATACAAATGAATGTAATGGGTGAAATCGGGGACAAACTGCAAATGCGGGTCAACTACAATACCGAAGCATCGTTTGATTACGAAAACAAAATGAACATTGAATACACCGGCGATGAAGATGAGATCATTAAACGAATTGAAGCCGGGAATGTTTCCCTGCCCCTGAGTGGCTCCTTAATCACCGGAGCATCCAACCTTTTCGGGGTTAAAACAGAAATGCAGTTTGGGAAACTTACCCTGACAACCCTTTTTTCCCAGCATAAAGGGGAAACAAAATCGATGGAAACAGAGGGCGGTGCGCAAATCACAAATTTCGAATTCTCAGCCCATGATTACGATGCCAACCGGCATTTCTTCCTGGCTCAATATTTCCGGGACCATTACAACGAAGCCCTGCGAAATTTGCAGTTCATTCAGTCAAACATAACCATCAACAAAGTTGAGGTCTGGGTAACGAACAAAACAAGCAATTTTACCGATTCACGAAACCTGATCGCATTGCAGGACCTGGGTGAAAGAGAACCCCACATATACAATGAAGTAACGGATTTCCGGGAAACCACAGGCCTTCCGTTTCCAGACAACCTGTACCCCACCAACGAAGCCAACGGCATGTACCAACAGATGACAAGTACCTATGGGGCCATTCGGGATGCCGAGAACATCACCTCAACCATGGCTTTGCTGGGTAGTTTATTTGTCGGAGGAAAAGATTTTGAAAAGCTCGAAAATGCCAGAAAATTAAACAGCAATGAATACACAGTCAATGAACAACTGGGGTATATTTCGCTGAACCACGCTTTAAATTCCGACGAGGTACTGGCCATAGCCTTTAATTTTACAGCCAACGGGAAAACCTATCAGGTAGGGGAATTCTCGACCGACGGGATTGATGCCCCACAAACCCTTATTGTGAAACTTCTCAAAGGAACCAACCTCTCGCCTTCGCTTCCCACATGGGACCTGATGATGAAAAATATTTACAAGCTGGACGCATTTCAGTTGACCAGCGATGAGTTTGTTTTAAACGTCATGTACCAAAACGATTCTACAGGCACCTATATCAACTACCTTCCCGAAAGCAGAATCGAAGGGCACATCCTTCTGGAAGTGATGAACCTGGATAAGCTGAATAAACAGAAAGATCCTTATAAAGACGGAGTATTCGATTATATCGAAGGGATTACAGCCCGATCAAGGTCTGCCCATATCATTTTTCCGGTTGTAGAGCCTTTCGGACAAAACCTGGCTGATTCGATCCGGGAACCCCGGTTCATTGAAAAATATGTTTTTCAATCGTTGTACGATTCAACCAAGACCATTGCCGGTCAGGATGCCGAGCACAACAAATACCTGATCACAGGAAGTTTCAAAGGTTCTTCAGGCTCAGAGATCTCGATCGGGTCCATCAACCTGGCCCAGGGATCTGTTAAAGTAACAGCCGGGGGCCGCGAGTTGGTTGAAAATGTAGACTATACCGTTGATTATACTCTGGGGCGTGTAAAAATCATTAACCAGGGATTGCTTGAGGCCGGGACCCCGATTCAGATCTCAACAGAAAGTGAAGACCTGTTCACCATGCAGCGAAAAACCATGCTGGGGGCTCATGCCAACTACGCCTTTTCGGATAATTTTAACCTCGCTGCCACCATGTTACACATGCGGGAACGACCCTTAACCCAGAAAGTAGACTATGGAGAAGATCCGATTGCAAACACAATTGTGGGTTTCGATGCCCGATACAACACCCAAAGCCAATTCCTGACAAAAATGGTGGATCTCCTGCCTTTTTATGATACCAAAGCCCCTTCAAGCATTAATGTCGATGGTGAAGTTGCACGCCTGTTCCCCGGACACTCCAAAATCATTGAAAAGGGAGGAACTGCCTATATCGATGACTTTGAGAGTACCAAAACCAATATCGACATGCGGACCAAGCAAAAATGGGTAATGGCCAGTACTCCTCAGTATCAGCAACAGTTTGCCGAGGCAAATACTTCCGGTTCCCTTGCCTACGGGTTTAACAGGGCCCTGTTAGCCTGGTATGTCATCGATCCGCTGTTTCTGAGAAATAACGCACTGACTCCCAACCACATCAAGAATGACAAAGACCTGCAATCGAATCACCTGGTCCGGGAGATTTTTGAAAAAGAGATATTCCCGGCCAAAGAATCACCGGTGGGCCAACCCACCAATATTTCCGTTTTGGATCTGGCTTTTTATCCCTCCGAGCGGGGACCCTACAATTATGACAGTGCACCTACGGCCTATTCCGCAGGATTAAATCCCGATGGAACCCTGCGCGATCCGGAATCCCGCTGGGGAGGAATCATGCGGGAAATTGAATCCAGTGACTTTGAAAGCCAGAACATCGAATTCATTGAATTCTGGATGATGGATCCTTTTATCAACGATGAAACAGGAACGCACACGGGAGGGGACCTGTACTTTAACCTCGGAGAAATCTCAGAAGACATTCTGAAAGATTCAAAAAAAACCTTTGAAAACGGCTTGCCTACTTCCAGCGAGGTGGTTCACGTAGATACAACCATCTGGGGACGGGTGCCAACCCAACAGTCCCTCGTCAATTCCTTTGATGCCCGTACGGAAACCAGGCAATATCAGGATGTGGGATTAGACGGATTAGGGGATGACGACGAAAAGGACTTTTTCAGTTCGTACCTTGAAACCCTCCGGAATATCCTGGATCCCCAGGCATATGAAATCATCGCGGAAGATCCTTCTGCCGATAACTACCAATATTACCGCGGATCAGAATATGACGACCAGCAACTGGGCATCCTTGAACGGTATAAAAAATACAACGGAATGGATGGCAACTCTCCCACTACGGAGATGTCACCCGAATCTTATCCCACATCGTCCTATACCTTGCCTGATATCGAAGACATTAATGATGACAACACCCTGAATGAATACGAACGGTATTATCAGTATCAGGTAAGCCTCCGGAAAGAGGATATGGTCCTTGGGCAAAACTACATTACCGATATCCGCGAGGCGAATGTGCAGTTGAAAAACGGAGAAACAGAGCATGTGAAATGGTACCAGTTTAAAATCCCGGTCAAGAATCCCGATGAAGTTTACGGATCAATCAATGATTTTAAATCGATCCGTTTCATGCGTATGTTCCTGACCCATTTTTCCGATCCGGTGGTATTGCGTTTTGCCACGCTGAACCTGGTGCGTGCTGACTGGCGGAGGTACACACGGGACCTTTCCGAAGACGCGGTTGTAACACCGGCCACAGAATTTGATGTGTCAGCGGTAAACATTGAGGAAAACGGAAGCCGTCAGCCCATCAATTACATCTTACCTCCCGATATTAACCGGGTAATTGATCCGGCAAATCCTCAGCTCCGGCAGCTAAATGAACAATCAATGGTACTCAAGGTTATAAACCTTGAACAGGGGGATGCCAGGGCTTCCTATAAAAACATCGGCATGGATTTCAGAAGATACAAAAGGCTCCGGATGGAAGTACATGCCGAACAGATCGAAGGTTATGAACTGGAAGACAACGAGGTATCACTGTTCATCCGCCTGGGTTCCGATTACAATTTCAACTACTATGAATACGAGATCCCCTTAAAACTTACTCCTCATTCATCCGGCAGGTATAACGGGGAACTTGTGTCAGACCGTTATATTGTGTGGCCGGATGAAAACCGCCTCAACGTATCCCTGGATCTGTTTACCGACGTCAAGCAGGCAAGAAACGCTGAAATACGCCGCGAAGGATCTACCCTCAGTCTGCAGGATATATTCGATGTGTCTCACGAAGGATGGTTTGAGGGAAAAAACCGGGTTAAAATAAAAGGAAATCCAAACCTGGGCAATGTGGCGGTCATTATGATCGGGATAAAAAATCCGAAAAAGACGATCAATACCGGGCCCCGCTCGGTTGAGGCCTGGGTCAACGAACTGAGATTAACGGATTTTGATGAAGAAGGGGGCTGGGCAGCTAATGGAAGAGTAACAGCCAGACTGGCCGACCTGGGATCGGTAACATTTGCCGGCAGAAGTCGTTCCGCAGGTTTCGGAGGCATCGAAAGTTCGATCAATAACCGAAGCATGGTAGATCTGGTTGAATACGACATAACCTCCTCGGTTGACCTGGGTAAGTTCTTCCCGGAAAAAATAGGGGTCAGACTGCCTCTCTACGTTGGGTATTCCAAAAGCATGGAAAACCCAAAATATAACCCGCTGGACCCGGATATAGAGCTTAAAGAATCGCTGAGAAATGCAGAAACAACTGAAATTCGTGATTCGATAAAAAATATTTCTCAGGATGTAGTCACCCGTAAAAGCATCAATCTGAATAATATACGCATTGAACCCCAATCTGCCACCGGAGAACCGGGCGTACTATCGCCCCGGAATTTTGCCTTATCCTACTCGTACAGTGAAACGTTTGCCAGAAATATTAATACAGAATACAATCTCAATAAGAATTACCGGGGGATGTTTTCCTACAACTTCAGCAAACGATCCGAGCTGTTTGCCCCGTTCAAGAAAATATCATTTCTTCAGAAAGGGCCTCTCAGGTTGATCGGCGATTTCGGCTTTTACCCCTTACCCACACAGATCTCCTTCCGTACCGATCTTTCAAGAAGATACAATGAAATTCAGACCCGGAACGTAACCAATCCGGAGATGAAACTTCCGACAACCTACCAAAAAGATTTCCTGTGGAACCGGTATTTTGATCTTCGGTATAACATTACACAAACGCTGCGCTTTGATTTCTCGTCAAACAGCACATCCCGTATTGATGAACCGGAAGGCCGGATCAACAGACACGACGATGATTACCAGTGGAAAAAGGATTCTATCCTGAACAACCTGTATGATATGGGACGACCCACGATTTACAACCACAATGTGAATATTTCCTATCAGCTACCAATCAATAAATTCAAATTGCTCCGGTTTATGAGTGCTTCAACTCAATACCGGGGAACGTACAGATGGCTGGCAGGTCCGGTTACAGCCGACACCATCCGGTTGGGAAATACCGTTCAAAATACCATGAACTGGAATTTTCTTACCAACATGAACCTGACCCAGATCTATAACCTGGTTCCGTATTTTAAAGAGATAAATTCCAAATACAGGCGCACTGGCCGGCGTTACGGTTCACAGAACCGTTCTGCAGCAGCTCAACCATCCCGGCAAACAACACCCCAAAAACCTGAAGAACAAAAAGAGGTTACCTATACCGAAGACGGTTTAACGTTTATGGCCAATATAGCCAAACGAATCAACCATAAGCTCAATACCGAAGATATTACAGTCAAGGCCACAAATGCCGAAGGATTAACCATTCAGGGCGACATGGAGGTACTGGATAAAAACAGCATTTTGTTTACTACCCCGGTTGATGCAACCGGGGTAACCCTCAAAGTAACCGGAATGAAAACCGTAAGCAATGTTCTGAAAAAAATCCTGGACCTGAGTACCCGTATTCTTCTTGGGGTGCAGAATATATCGGCCAATTACAGCATCTCGGGAGGGACAGCTTTGCCCGGATACCTTCCTGAGCCTAAAGTGTTTGGAGGCGGGAAGTACGTGCCGGGACCGGAACTTTCGACCTATCCTGTTACGGAGAGTTTTGCTCCGGGGGTACCGTTTCTCTTCGGGTGGCAGGATGACCGTTTCCCCATGAAAGCTGCCCGAAACGGATGGATCACCTCAGACTCACTGCTCAACACTCCGTATGCCATCAATAAAACCGAACGATTCACCTTACGCTCCACAATTGAACCGCTTCCTGACCTTCGGATTGAACTCAATGCAGAGCGTACCATGGCCAGAAACCTCAGGGAATTTTTTACCTACAATCACAGCACAGACATTTTTGAGGGAACCAGCCGTTCAGAAGGAGGGACCTTCACCATGTCAACCTTTACATGGGGTACCGCTTTTTTTGCCATTGGAAACAGCGAAGTGAAACGTTCTGAAGCATTTGATAATTTTAATGCATACCGCAAAATCATTGCGGAACGGCTTGCTGAACAACGTGTTGAAGCGTCCTCAGAAGGGTACACCCGGGGAAATGAAGCATTCCCCGATGGGTACGGCCCCACATCGGTTGAGGTAATGGTACCGGCGTTCCTGGCAGCCTACCAGAATCAGGACCCCAACAAGGTCTCCCTGAACATGTTCCCATCGATTAAACACATCCGTCCAAACTGGCGAATATCTTACGATGGCATGATTAATCAGATTCCCGGACTGAACCGTATCTTACAATCTCTGAACTTCTCACACTCCTACCGGTCATCCTATACCGTGGGTTCGTTTCTGACCAACCTGAATTATTTGGCAGAAGAGGACGGACTTAGCTATATTAGAGATATTCAGAACAACTTTATCCCGGCTTATGAGTTCAATTCGGTTACCATCACAGAAGCGTTCAGTCCCCTGATCAATGTGGATCTTATGTGGGTGAATGATCTTTCTACCCGGGCAGAAATAAGGCGGAACCGGACGCTGAATATGTCGTTTGCCAACAACCAGCTGACAGAAAACCTGAGCAATGAATATGGATTTGGTCTCGGATACCGGTTTGAACATATGGACCTTATCATCAAAACCAAAAAATCCCAGCAATCGTACTCCAACGATCTGAATATAGCAGCAGATCTTAGCTACAGGAAGAATAAAACCATACTGCGAAAACTGGTGGAAGACGATAACCAGATAACCGCAGGCACCAGTGTATTGAGCATTAAAGCCACTGCAGACTATATGCTCAGCGACCGGTTTCAGTTGCGGTTGTTTTTTGATAAAATAATCAATACACCTTTCACGTCCAATACCTATCGTACTGCCAATACGAATTTCGGGGTTAGCTTCCGGTTTACCTTAGCGCAATAAAAATTTTCTGAACAGGGTTGCTTTTGATAAAAATATTTCTTTCTTTTGTTTGTTCAAAAGAGACAATTATGAAACAGAAAAATACAATATGGCTGCCTTGGTGGGGTCTTTTTACTGGAAACAGTGAGAAGTTATAGCCATATTGTAATTTTTAAAAGATAGTTACAGGGCCTGCTTCTCATCAAAGCAGGCTTTTTTAATGTTTGAAAAATGAAGCACAACAATGTACATAGCTGGTGGTGGCCCCTCCTTTTCACATGATACCGTGAACAGGTTTCGCTATGCTAAAAAAGCGGCTTACCGGATCATGGTAAGCCGCTTTTTTTTTGATATGAATGGTACCGTACAGACAAAAAAAAATGAAAAGAATGAATCGTTATTCCTATAAAAGCAATGCCAGGGAGATCCTGGCCGACACGGTCACTCCGGTAAGTATTTACCTGAGAGTTAGAACATTATACCCAAAATCCATTCTGTTGGAGAGTTCCGATTACCGGGGAAAGGAAAATGCCTGTTCCTTTATCTGTTTTCATCCGGTTTCATCCTTTACCGTTGAAGAAGGGAAAGTCACCATCCAGGCGCCGGGAGGAAAAATCTATAAATCTGATATAACTGCAGAAAACCGCCTTGAAGAGAAACTGGATGCTTACTTCCGGTCATTCAAAGCGGAGAAGCCGGATGAAGCACTTCCTGCGAACGGTTTATTTGGATATATGAGTTACGATGCTGTTCCCTGGTTTGAGAACCTGAAACGGATTCATCCGATCCAGGAAGCCTATAAGATTCCGGAAATCAAATACTGTTTCTATAAATATGTCATCGTCATTGGTCATCACAGCAACAGCCTTCACATCATTGAAAACCTTTTTGAAAATGAGGAATCCCATATAGACTATATCCATCATCTGATGGTAGATCTCAATTTCTCTTCCGGTCCGTTTAAACGGACCGGTACGGAATTGTCAAACATCACGGATGATGATTACCGAAACATGGTTACAAAGGGCAGGGAGCACTGTTCCCGTGGGGATGTTTTCCAGGTTGTTCTGAGCCGGCAGTTCAGGCAGCCTTTTGAGGGAGATGATTTCAATGTATACCGGGCCTTGCGATCGATCAATCCTTCGCCTTACCTTTTTTATTTTGATTATGGAACCTATAAAATTTTTGGTTCCAGTCCGGAAGCAGCATTAAGGGTAAAAAATAACAAAGCCTATATCCATCCCATTGCAGGGACGTTTAAGCGTACAGGCAAAGAGGCACTGGACAGGGAGCTGGCAGAACAACTGAGCCATGATCCCAAAGAAAATGCGGAACACATCATGCTGGTTGATCTGGCCCGGAATGACCTGAGCCGGAGTGCGGCAAAGGTGGTGGTAGAGGCTTACCGGGAGATCCAGTTTTTCTCGCATGTCATCCACCTGGTTTCCCGGGTTTCAGGAGAAATAAACGAAAACACCAACCTCATCCGGTTGCTGGGCGAAACCTTCCCGGCAGGAACCCTATCCGGGGCACCCAAGCACCGCGCAATGCAGCTTATCGACACCTATGAAAACCAAAACCGGGGGTACTATGGAGGGTGTATAGGGTACCTTGGCTTTGACCGTACCATAAACCACGCCATCATGATCCGTTCGTTTCTGAGCAAGGGAAACTTTCTTTTTTATCAGGCAGGAGCCGGTATTGTGGCTGGTTCCATAGAAGAAAATGAACTCCAGGAAGTGAATAACAAACTGGCCGCTTTAAAAAAAGCCGTCAACCTGGCTGAGAATATTTGTTAAACCATTCAAAATGAAAATCTTAGTTATTGACAATTACGACTCCTTTACGTATAACCTGGTCCATGCCATCAAAAAAATTACCGGCCAGCCGGTAACGGTATTTCGAAACGATGAAGTCACCCTGACGGAAATTCAGGAGTTCGACAAAATTGTCCTTTCTCCCGGACCGGGAATCCCTGCTGAAGCGGGTCTTCTGGAAGAGATCATACGAAGGTATGGTCCCCTGAAAAGTATCCTGGGAGTTTGCCTGGGCCATCAGGCAATCGGAGAAGTGTTTGGAGCCAACCTCCTGAACCTCAAAAAGGCCCTTCATGGAGTTGCTACTCCCATAAGGATCACCAGCCGTAATACCTGTCTGTATAAGAATATCAGCACTGTTTTTGAGGCCGGACACTACCACTCCTGGATTGTAGATTCACAAAATCTTCCCGGTTGTTTTGAGGTTACAGCCCTGGACGAAAGCGGACAGATCATGTCTCTGAAACACAAAAAATATGATGTGCAGGGAGTTCAGTATCATCCGGAATCGGTGTTGACCCCTGTTGGGGAACAGATTATTAAAAACTGGCTTACAAACTAAAAAAACAAGGAATATGAAAGACATTCTTACCTACCTGTATGAAGGAAACCGGTTAACCCGTGAACAGGCCAGGGAGGTACTCCTGGAGGTTGGGCAGGGCGTGCATAGTGACATCGAGTTTGCATCCTTATTAACGGTTTATCTCATGCGGCCGGTATCTTCCGAAGAACTGGCCGGTTTCCGGGAGGCCATGCTCATGCTCTGCCTCCATACCGACCTCTCGGCTTACCATCCCATAGATATTGTGGGTACAGGGGGGGATGGGAAAAACACCTTTAATATCTCAACCCTGGCATCCTTTATCGTTGCCGGAGCAGGCTATAAAGTTGCAAAACACGGAAATTATGCTGTTTCTTCAACCAGCGGATCTTCCGATCTTCTGGAATACCTCGGCTATACATTTACCAACAACAAACAGGACCTTGAAAAGAAACTGGAGCAAGCAGGATTCTGTTTCCTCCATGCTCCCCTCTTCCATCCTGCCATGAAATATATCGCACCGGCAAGAAAAGCCTTAAAAGTAAAAACCTTCTTTAATATTCTTGGCCCGATGACCAATCCTTCCTCACCTGCATGCCAGGTACTGGGCGTCTACAACAAGGAGGTATTCGATCTGTACAGGGAAGTGTACAAAATCTCCGATATCCGTTATACGATCATCAACAGCCTGGATGGGTACGATGAGGTTTCCTTAACCGATGCCATCCGTTTTGCTTCCAACACGAAGGAAGGAGAACTCAAACCGGAAGATTTCGGTTTTACCCGGATCCGTTCCCGAGAGTTGTTCGGGGGAAACCAGGTGAAAGACGCTGCCGGAATTTTTATCGCTATCCTTTCAGGAGAAGGATCAACCGCACAAAACCAGGTGGCAACAGCTAATGCAGCCCTGGCAATTCAGTGCCTGGAACCTGAAAAACAGCTGGACGAATGCCTGGCTATCGCTTCCGAATCCCTGGAAAGCGGAAAAGCCCTTCAATCGTTAAAAAATTTTCTCCAATAAAAAACCAACAAATGGCCTTTTTAGAACAAATACTACAAACAAAAAAAGAAGAAATCTCCCGGTTGAAGAAAACCACCTCTGCAGATTTACTCAGGGAATATCCCTTGTTTGAGAGACAATGCAACTCTTTGAAAAAGGCATTGGCAGAGGACCACCGGCCCGGAATCATTGCGGAATATAAACAACAATCTCCGTCCAAAGGAAGGATCAATAAAAACGCACGGATTGAGGATGTAACACGGGGTTATGCCGAAGCCGGAGCCTCTGCACTTTCAGTCTTAACCGACCGCTCTTTTTTCGGAGGGAGCCTCGAAGATCTTGAAAAAACCAGGAAAGCCAATCCTTTTACTCCCCTTCTACGGAAAGATTTCATCCTGGATCCCCTGCAGGTTTACGAAGCAAAAGCCAAAGGAGCGGATGTGATCCTGTTGATTGTGGCCTGCCTCCAGGAAGAAAAGTTATACAGCCTGGCTGCATTGGGGAAAGAACTGGGAATGGAAATACTGGTTGAGATCCATAAGGAAGAGGAGCTCAGTAAAATCCCGCCGCTGGCAGACTTTGTGGGAATCAATAACCGAAACCTGGACACGTTCAACGTGGATATCCAAACCTCCTTAAGGCTGGCGAAAAAGATTCCTGAGAAATATGGAAAAATCTCAGAAAGTGGTCTCTCAGAACCTTCGCATGTTACCCTTTTAAAAGCTTACGGGTTCCAGGGATTTCTGATCGGTGAAACCTTCATGAAAACCGGGAATCCGGGAGAAGCCTGTAAACAATTTATCTCAAAACTAAACCCATAAAATGACCAGCAACCGACTCATCAAAGTATGCGGGATTAAATACCCGGAAAACCGGGAAGCATTAACCGCTTCCGGTATCGATCTTATGGGATTTATATTCTATCCCCGGTCAAAACGATACGTAGGGAATTTGCCGGAAGGGGAAAAAATCCGGCTCTTCGCAAGCCCTGTGCCCGGAGTGGGTGTTTTTGTCAATGAAAAAATTCAGGACGTACTGCTTCCGGCAAAAAAATACGGATTAGCCTATATACAACTGCACGGCAATGAGAGTCCTGCATACTGCCGCGAGGTCAGAGATGCAGGATTCAGGGTTATCAAATCGTTTGGGATCAGTGAGGCATTCGATTTTGCAGCAACAGCCGATTATACCGAAGCAGCCGACTATTTCCTTTTCGACACTAAGGCCCCCTCCTATGGAGGAACAGGCAGAAAATTCAACTGGAGCCTTCTGGATCGTTACCAGGGGGAGAAATCTTTTCTTCTGAGCGGAGGTATACAACCCGAAGATGCGGTTGTCCTCCGCGAATTCAGGCATCCCAAACTGGCAGGATTTGACCTGAACAGCGGTTTTGAAGATAAACCGGGATTAAAAAATCTTCGTACGATCAATGCATTTATTCATATGATAAAAAGTTGAAAAAAATGACCACCATGAACTATCAGGTAAATGAAGATGGATATTACGGCAAATTCGGGGGAGCCTGGATTCCGGAAATGATGTACGTCAATATTGAGGAACTAAGGGTACGATACCTGGATATCATTCATTCTGAAGAATTTGAATCTGAATTCAGGCAGCTTCTGAGCGACTATTCGGGCAGGCCTACGCCCCTCTATTTTTCACATTGGTTATCAGAATATTATCATACAAAGATTTTTCTGAAGCGGGAGGACCTGAATCATACAGGCTCCCATAAACTGAACAATACCATTGGGCAGGTTTTGCTGGCCCTGAAGCTGGGAAAAACGCGCATCATTGCGGAGACAGGAGCCGGGCAGCACGGATTGGCAACAGCAACCGTCTGTGCCTTAAAAGGATTGGAGTGTATTGTGTATATGGGAGACCTGGATATGGAGCGTCAGGAGACCAATGTAAAAAAGATGAAAATGCTTGGAGCCACGGTAATCCCGGTACATACAGGCAACAAAACCCTGAAAGACGCTACCAATGAGGCCATGCGCGACTGGATCAATCATCCGTCGGATACGCATTATATCATTGGATCGGTGGTAGGTCCTCATCCCTATCCGGACATGGTTACCCGTTTTCAGTCTGTGATCAGCAAAGAACTAAAAACTCAGCTGGCTGAAAAAACAGGAAGTGAAAAGCCTGCAAGAATTATAGCATGCGTGGGAGGGGGCAGCAACGCTGCCGGCGCCTTTTACCATTTCCTGGATGATCCGGAGGTGGAACTGATCGGGGTGGAAGCAGCAGGCAAAGGAATTTATACCGCTGAAACAGCAGCTACCCTGTTTGTAGGCTCGCCCGGAGTCTTGCATTCCAGCATGTCCATAATCATGCAAAACAAAGACGGACAGGTTACAGAACCCTATTCCATATCTGCAGGGCTTGATTACCCCGGAATAGGACCTCTCCATGCCCATCTCTGTAAAACAGGACGCGCAAAATATCTGTACGCAACCGATAAGGAAGTGATGGAGGCTGCCCGCCTGCTCACACAAAAAGAGGGGATCATCCCGGCCCTGGAATCAGCCCATGCACTGGCTGCATTAACCCAGATCCGCTTTAAAAAAGAAGAGGTGACAGTCGTTAACCTGTCCGGCCGCGGTGATAAAGACATGGAAACATACCTCAGGTATTTCGGCTATTGAGAAAACAGAACCATCCAGAAAAAACAACAATTTTACTACCATGAACAGGATTGATCAACTTTTTAAGAAAAAAAAGAAAAACATTTTGTCGGTCTATTTTACAGCCGGCTATCCACAACCGGACAGCCTGCCGGTTATCCTTTCAGAACTTGAAAAAGCAGGGGTTGACATGGTTGAAATAGGGATTCCTTTTTCAGATCCCACCGCCGATGGGCCGGTCATCCAGCAAAGCAACCACCAGGCACTGATAAACGGCATGAGCCTTACACTGCTCTTCAACCAGCTTGCACAAATCCGAAAAAAAATATCCATTCCCCTGATACTGATGGGCTACTTCAATCCGGTTTACCGGTTCGGAATTGAAGCATTCAGCCTTAAATGCAGAGAAACAGGGATCGACGGAGTGATCCTTCCTGACCTTCCGTTGCGGGAATATGAAACCCGCTGTAAACCCTTTTTCGAAAAGGCAAAGCTTCACAACATCTTCCTGATCACTCCCGAGACTTCCGACTCCCGGATCCATGAAATTGATACCAAAACATCCGGATTCATCTATATGGTTTCATCCTCGTCAACTACCGGAAAAAACCAGAAGGCAAAAGATCTTCATAAAGATTATTTCGAACGGGTTCAGAAACTGGGGGTCCGCTCTCCCTGTATGATCGGCTTTGGCATTGCCAATCGGAGTACCTTCCGGCAAGCCTGCAAATATGCCAACGGCGCAATTATAGGAACCGCATTTATCAAAGCTTTAAAAAAGGAGACTCCCCCGGAGAAAACCATCCCGGAATTTATACAATCCATTACCGGATGAACATCGTGTCGTTCTGTTTTGTTCCTATAGAAAAGTTACCGGAATTCTTCTGACAAGAAGGTCCTGGTTTAAGAATAGGTTGTACTCATCAATGAGTAATTTTGTAACCATATGTTGTTAAACAGTTTAGACAATTTAACCGGTAAACAGTTCCTTTTCAACGGAATTACAATGAATCACAGGAAAGAGAATCGTTAAATAGTGTTAATACATATTTTACAGCATACGAGAATTGGATTTCTATGGTTATATTAAAGGAGTTTAAAAGCAAAAGGCCATGATAGAATATGCAAAAGTAATTTTACCCAAGGTGACCTTCAGTGAGGAACTTTTCAGAAAAGAATTATACAAATGCATCGGATGGATCGAAAAGGATGAATTGGAGGAGTTACGGAGATGGTGTCAGGAAAATTTTGGAGAGATGTATCCTGAGATTTTGGCTGAAGCCTTTGATCACATCGCAGCATAACCTGAAAAAGAACGGCTCATTCCTGCAGATACCATGCAGGAAAAAAGGAGAAGAATAACCCTCAACGAAAATTCCAAAGCAACTTCTTATCTGTATAATTTTAAAGATTTTCTTATTTTTGGACCGCAACAGAAACAGCCGGAATCTCCCGGCCGGAAAATGAACAGAATAAAACAGCTAAAATGAACATACGTAAATCTGCGGTTCTTCTTTTATTGTTATTTCAGGCCTTTTATTTGAATGCCCGGCAATCTGAGTTTTTACTCTTTCTGCAGTCGCAGCCCAGTATTCAAAACATTAAAGAGATAGAAGGAGGGGATCTTTTTGAGGAATCCTACGAACTCCGGTTCAGGCAACCGGTGGATCATGGGGATACCACTGCCGGTTTTTTCACCCAGCGGGTGTATGTATCCCACCTTTCAAAAGAAGCTCCGGTGGTTCTGATCACCGAGGGCTACACAGCTGCGCAGGCTGCACGGGAGAACTATACCAGTGAGCTGTCCAGTCTCCTGGAAGCCAACCAGATTGATGTGGAGCACCGCTATTTTGGCGAATCATGGCCTGCTGATCCCGACTGGCAGTACCTGACCGTAGCCAATGCAGCTGCCGACCACCACCGGATCACGGAGCTTTTCAAAAAATACTATACCGGCAAATGGATCCATACGGGCATCAGCAAAGGAGGGCAAACCGCCATTTCACACCGCACCCTCTACCCCGATGATGTGGATGTAACCGTAGCCTATGTAGGCCCTGTGAATTTTGGCGTGGAAGACGGCAGACACGAACCGTTCATAGAAAACGTGCCGGGAACTCCCGAAGAGAGGCAGAAAGTCCGGGAGATGCAACTCGAAGTTCTGAAACGCCGCGAAACCCTTTTTCCGATGTTTCAGGATCTGGTTCAAACCAAAGGGTATACCTTCCGGATTCCTGTTGAAGAGGTGTATGATTACTGCGTTCTGGAATACTCGTTTATTCTCTGGCAGTTTGGCTCCGGTCCTGTGGACAGTCTGGATACTACGGCCCCCGATTCCGTGCTTTTCAACCATTTTTTCACCCCTTCATCCCCGGACTATTTTTCCATCGAAGGGGCCGAGAGCACCCGTTCTTTCTTTGTGCAGGCAGCCCATGAACTGGGTTACTACGGCTACGATACCCGGCCATTCAGAAAATACCTGAAGATCAAAAACGCCCGGAATTACCTTTCGGAAATATTCCTGCCCGAAGGAATGAAAATACCCTACAAAAAGAAGGCTATGCGTGAAGTACAGCACTTCCTGAATACCACCGCTAAAAAGATGCTGTTCATCTACGGAGTGTACGATCCCTGGACCGCTACAGGAGTATGCATCCCGGATAAGCCTAACCTCCTGAAGATCGTCAAACCCGGTGGCAACCACCGGACCCGGATCAGCAACCTGCCGGAATACCAGAAAGAGAAAGTGTTGGACACACTCTACGAATGGCTGGGGGTGGAAATCAAAGCCCTGCAATGAAAGGAAACAATCCTCCTGTTTTTGTCAGTTCGTGAAAAGTAATTATATTTGCATCCGCGTTCACAGATTTTAATTACATGAACATATATTGCGGGGTGGAGTCCCGATAATAATCGGGAGTAGCGCGTTGGGCTCATA
>CAZNPV010000004.1:0-119695 GCA_964575025.1 uncultured Mariniphaga sp. | reverse complement strand
GTTTCAATTCCAGTGTGGTGCGATTAAAAGCCGTTCGATGACTCAAAAAATTAGATTGGTTATAAACCAATTGGCATTTGTAAAATTACGGGTTTTTTATGAAAAAATCGTCGTTCCCTCTAAATGTATATTTATACCAGGTTCGACAACCTTATGTAATATGCTTACTCTCAATATGTCAAAGAACATTTTTTATTCTATGTTTCAAATTTTCTGCAATTCGTTGAAGTAAAAATTCAGGATCGACAACCGGACTTACAGGATATTATCCAGTGATTGGCGTTCTTTGCCTACGATTTCTTTATCGAGCCACTTCTCCTGGCGTGTTATAAAAATGATCAGACTATCGTCTTCTCCATCCATTATTTCCTTTGCCTGCTGTTTTAATTCCATCAGTTTTACTTCGGTAATTTCTCCTTCAAACACCGAGTTTTGTATCCAGTTCAGGTAACGACGGCAGAGTTTTAGCATCTTTGCTACTCTTTTTTTATTGACATCATAAACTGTAATTACGTACATTTTTTTGGTTGAATGAATTCAAATCCGGCAGGGATATTCCCTGTAGCGACAAAACTTAAAGTTGCTGTTCTTCCAGCCATTTTGGTCTTCCTGTACCTGCCTTTTGCTGGTTGAAGCTATACATTTAATTTTATTTTTTTGCAGTTCACAAACAATGGCGAAGGTCAATGTCATTTCGCCCATAATATGCACTGCATGGGGCAACTTTTCAATACAATGCTCAAAAATTTCAACACATAGTTTCGTTGTATTTTTTGCCAAAATTTTAATAGCCAGCTCATTATACATTGGATCAACATCAGGGAAGGGCAAATCTTTAACCGAACCGTATTGATCAATGGCGCTCTTTTTTTGTTTAAATTCCCACGTTGACGAATGATGGTTACTTAAGTTAATCAGCATTATCTATTATTTCTTTAAGTTCAATTAGTCTTTCTTCTAAATTTGATTGAAAACTTTTTCCATTTTTCTTTGAATTATCAAGCATACCACTGTGGTTTATATCATTCCGTATGGCACTTATTTTACTGTACCAATCTTTTATTGAGTTAACAAGATAACTCTTTCTCATTTTTTCAATCAACTCCTTATTGTCCATGCATGTTTTATTCCAATTTTCCTTTTCTTTTTTCCTTAATAAGAGTGTAAATCCAGAAGAAACAACTTCTCTTTTTTCACGGTCGTTCCTGTTAACCTTTAACTCTAAACATACACAATTTATAGCTGTATCCTGCAAAATTGTGATTCCTTGCTGAATCAATCCATTTTTTAAACACCAATCAACTGCTGCGATGCCATTTAAAACATCATTGGTTTTAAAATCTTTTATTCTATTACTTACTAAGTCTAAAATAGGATTCAATGGTTTAATGATTTCATTTTCAAGCTTATTTAAAAGTTGATTTGTTTTATCAACAGATTTATTTTCTATGATATTTTTCACTCTGCAAGTCAGGATATTCCAAGTAAAAGTTTCCAACTGTTTATTTATGTCATTCAGAAGAAAGGCTGCTTTATTTTTATTTCCTGAATTCCTCAGGACTGGTGTTATTGTTTTTTGGGTAAGTTCTGATATTTTAGCAACTTGTCCAAACTTAACAAAATCATTCGCTGCAATCGTCCAATCCTGTAACTCAGAAAATACCGTTAAATTTACAATTGGGGCATAGCCATCGTTATCCATTGCTTCATAATTGCCGTAAGTTATTTGCTTTATTGTGATCTTTTTTAAATACTTTGCATAGTTGAGAAGCGACAATAATAGCATAGGCAAATATCGAAAAGAATGGGTTATGTCAAGATAAACTTCATCTTCTTCTTCCAGTTGGTTATAAATAATTTCAAATATTCTCCATATTTCCTCCTTGTCTTTTCCCTCTGGTATTTCCTTTATTATTGAGTTGGATAACAGATTTTCCAATCCCATATAGGGAATCTCATTGCCACTCCGGTCTTTCCTGGAGGTTATTGCTTTATCCCAATTAACCTTTTTAGCTTTTTTAGTTGAAAAAATAACAATTTTGTCGATACTATCCCAAGTATTGCAGAACAAATCAACACAAGCTTTTTGTACAAATCGCTGTCTTGAGTTATTGCTCTTGTCCTTCCAAAAATATGAGCATTCCTCATATAAGTTGGTTCCTAGAATTGATAAAAACATTTTACGTGCCATATTGAATGTTTTAAGATTTTAATGAAATTTTTATCCATCCCATAGGCAGCATCATATCCGAAACAACAATCCGTGTAATCGGGAAGGTTTCTTTTTGTTTATAGTATTTTTCTTTTGGTGCCTTTCCCAATTTGTACATTTTACAAAATGATTTGAAGGCTTCTATATCTGTTTCATAAATAGCATTGCCAATAGTGTTATCGAAATAGCTTTTCCCTGAGCCCACCCGTAAATAAAATTCCAGCGAACCAGTGTTTTCAATTTCGTCAATTTGATCCGTCAGTGCATCGTAAAAATTATTAAGTTTGTTTTTTACTTCATCAGAGACTCCTTTTGATTTTTCATTAAGAATTTCCTGTTCGGTTAAAATGGAGTTATAGGCAAAGTTGTTAATTTTTCTAATAAATGCTTCATTAACGGGCCAACTTTCTGATTTGAAAGAAAAATCGGACGAATGTCCTTTCTCGATGCATAATTTTACCTGTGGCACACTTTTTTTATTTGAGTTCGTCAAATGAACCCTCCGGGTTTCGTAAACAGCAAGGGATTCAGCAGGGAATGGTCCTGTATCACTGATGCTCAAGCCGGCAAAAACCGGTTTTTGATTTTCATCTTTATTATCTAAAAACTTTTCTTCTACCTCGTTGCGGTATTTCTTTTCAAACCAATCTCTGTTAATGTGAGGTTTTAAATTATTTATTATTTTTTTGAGTACGTTCTCCCCGTAATCCGATTTTTTCAGCCAATCGTAAAACAGTGCTGTTTTAATCGCTCCCTTTAGTGAAGAACCAGGAATTAACGGTTTTTTATTTGAAGTGAAGCAGCAGGATATTGGGGATTTGCAACTTACTGCATTACGGAAAGGTATTCGCTGTTTAATCAGCTCGTCTGAAGATATCTTCAGAACATTTTCGATAAAACTTTTTGGGTCTACTTTGGTTCCAGTATGGGACTCGTTGATTGATTTTGAAACATATTCGATAAAAAAGTTGATCTTTCCTTTAGCGGCAAGTAATTTCTGAAACTTTTCTTTGTCAACCATGCACAGGAATTTACCATCGACGAAAAAGTCTGTTATAGGAGACCATACTTCGCCTGTGCCCACAGAAACTGGTGTAATGGTTTTTATTTTTAATGTACTTGTTTTTATGTCCATAATGTTTCGAATTTTGAATGCAACGGAAAGAGAAAAGTTTGTCCATACCGTAAATAATTACTGTTTCCATCAGGCGAAATATCAACAATACGTCCGGTAACACGTCTATTTAATACAGCACCTTCAGCAATCATGTTTACCAGTTTCAGGCGGGTTTTATGATCATCGGTCATCCGGCCCCCGCGGGTAGTTAATTTGTAATACTCAAAAGCTTCCAATTCATCAGGTGCGGGATTGCTTAACGAAATGGACAAATAGTATTTTGAGGTGTCTTGCATTAACCAATCGGCATTGGAAACCCGGATTTTTTTAAACAGGCCACAACCCGAAGAACGGTCTCCTCCCAATCCTTCATCTGCTATCAAATTCACCACGGTGTTTAATTTATTTTTTTCGCCATTTGGTACTGTTTCGTCCTCAAGGTAGAAATAGTATCCTGTTTCACCGCTCGTATTTTGCAGAACAGAGATATTGCTTTGATTGTAAAGTGTGTGTTCCTTGTCGTTCGTGTGAATCTTTACTTTTGGCACTGTTACTTCTCTGTAAATGGAAATATCTTCTGTTTCCAATCCTGCTAATTCCTCGTTCCAACAAATGAATTTATGATCAATTATAGTGCATAAATCTGTATTTAACCATGCGTCCGGGATGATACCGTCTTCTATAATTGCTTCCGATACAAATGAAATCTTTTTCAATATCTTATGTTCTTTCGTTCTGAACAGATCGGCAGTTACCGGCTTTGGCAAAAAACGGATGGTTTTGTTCTCAAGTCGTAAATAAAAGAACGCAGATGACAGTTGAACTTTTTGCTCTTCGAAAAGTTTTTTGAGGCTGTCAGCCTCTCCGTAAACTTTTTTCCAAATATTCATCAGTGCTGAAAACAAAAGGTCTGAAGAAGGGAAGGCAGCCACAGTATTCATATTTCGGGTTTCATTCCAGGGCAATATTTCCCCGAAATGAAATTGTGTTCCCGTTGACGGGATTAATTCTACTATTTTCATGATATCCTGTTTTATTGCCAGTATTTTTTCGTAATATCAATTTCTTCCCCTCCTTGGTTTTTAGCGTAATAATCGGTTATTGTTCTCGATTTTATGGAAACCACTTCAAATTTAACCCTGCCGTAGCCCCTTGTCCCACTTCCACCTAAATAATCATCTTCAAGTAATTTTATGGCTTTTACGATTTCTTTCAGGTGAACATTTTTTTTATCATCATCATATTCATCGTAGATCATTTGAAAATGGAACACAGAACCTGCAGGAACCCGTTCAATTTGCCTGGGATCGCTGGCACTTCCTTTCCTGCGGTTTATACGGTTTTCCCATTTACCTTCCGTCCATGGAAGTTCCATTTCTTCCTGGTTGAATGTTTTTTCAAAGCTCTCCTTGTCGAGAAAAGCATCAAAAACCATCAGGCGCGATATTTTCGGATTATCTTTTTCAGAACTTCCAAAAATTTCGTTGACTGGTTCCTTGTCTTCACGAATGTCCATCCAACCATATTCTTTAGAAAGCAAGGTTCGTAATTTTCCTTTGAGTGAACTTCCCGGGATATACGGTATCCCCATGACATTTTTCTTAAAGGGTGCTGATTTAATGACATTACTGTCAATACCACCAATATCGCTGGCAGATGAAGAACCACCAATATGCAGTCCTGTTTCAAGTATTATTTTTCCGTCTATGATAATTTTTCCTGTAAGTTTCATGTTTCTTGTTTTTATTGGTAACAATTTTATAATTTAATTTTTCTTTCCGTAATATTTATGATAGGCAACGATGGCTTCGAATACCTTAAGAAAATCATTTAACTGAATTCCTTTTGCAATCAAATCATCCAGAAGTAAAAAAAACTGTTTCATGCTATCAGTTTGGCTTTGTTGCTTCGCCATCAGGTAGGCGATTTGGGGGCGTAATAATTGTAGTTCCGATTCTCCGGATAATGCTCTTGCTTTTGCATATAAATTACGGACCTGAGAAGTGCTTACATTGGATGCAGCTTTTTCCCGTACAAATTTTTTTAGACATTCAATCGTTGTTTTGATTCTGTCAGGATTATCCGTTTTTGTGAAATGAAAAAAACAATCCGGATAATCCGGGAAGCTTTTTATAGCTTCCTGGAGGAGTTCATTGTCGGTCTTGTTTTTTTGTTTTTCGTGTCCACGAACATGCTTGTTTTGTCTTTGAGAATTCATGATTTAAGGTTTTTAAGTTTATATTCAGCTAAACGTGCAGCAACGGGGAATATCATGGTATTTCCTTTTTGTTTTTTCATAAAAGCATCCATAATAAGACCTTCGTACTCTTTAATGAGTTTTTCAATTTCGTCACGATTTTCAGGTTTTACATTCCGGAGATAATAGAACAGCTTCCATACGCGAGGTACGTACAGTTTCCCATCCGGTGAATGACTAAGCGTTGCGCTGAATCCTTTGTGGCTCTCCCTGATCCGGTTGATAAGCGCTTTGCTTTCTTTTTTATTTTCAACTAGGTCAACAAGTTGGCAAGATATTTCCAGCAGATGACTGTATTCTTTCCATGTAAAGACTTCACCCATTACTGTTATCCTGTTTTTTTTGGCGTTGACATTTTTTGCTTTCTCCAAATCATTTTCAGCCTGCTCAGCCAGTTTAAGCATAGGAAATGTTGGCTTAAAAATATTTATGGAAGCTGAAAAAGTAAGTTTTTTCCCAATTTGTGGAATATCTTTCCATAATTCATTAGAGAAAATTTCAAATTTCTCATGGAGCAGTTTCGTAAATTCCAGCAGAGCATCAAATCCTCCTATAACAAATGTATCATCTCCACCGGTAAAAACCAGATAAATATTGTCCTTGTAACGATGCTGTTTATTTTTTACATTAAAATGCTGATCATTTCTGAATGTTTTTACCTCTTGCTCAAAAAATTCTTTTAGTTTTTCAGAAAGCTTATCAGAGGCTTCCTTTGTTTTCAGATTTTTAAAACATTCTCCCAATGAATCCACATCCAGTTTAAGCGCCGCAAGCAATCTGCTACCGGTACGCTGTCCGGTAAAATCAGCCAAGCCATCAAAATCAATAATTCCTTTTTTATGTGGAAGAACTTTCCCGGTTTCTATATCAACTAAGTACTCCCTACAATCTTCCCAAACCGGTATATCCGGCAATTCTGCATCGTAAGTTGTTCCTTTGGGGAATTCGTACGGATCAAAAAAACCAGGGATTAATTTGCCTTGTAAAAATTTATCCTTCGATGCTTGTTCTTCCAATGAATTTCGACATTTTACATAGTTATCAGTTAAGTCCTTTTTAGGCACTTCAATAAAGGAAAGAACAATACTTAATTCATTAATTCTTACCTTTTTCTCAAAATCTTTACGAAATTCCTCGATCATTGAATCCCAATTCGGAGGTTTACAGGTCATAAAAACAAAATTACCCCCACCAACCGAGGGTGAGGCTTTAAGCAACCTGGCTAGCTCAGTACTGATTTTCTTTGTTTTGTACTTCACTTCCTGTGAATGCTGCTTCAATAGTTGGGCAGCCTCCTTGTTCGGAACAGAAAAAATGTATTTCTGTATTCCAACCACATCGCCTTTAATCAAAAGATAATCTTCTTTTTCCATTATAGTAAATTATTTATTTATAACTATTCATTCATTCAAAATTCACTTGTTCCACATTCACCATACACGTAATTAATTCTACCACCACATTTTAAAGGGTTTGTATTCTTCCATATCCAGGAGGTGTTTTTGTATTTTATAGCATTCGAGTTTTATGAGGTGTTTATAGCTCACGGATCGTTTGAGTGCCCGGTGCCGGATTGTTTCCTGAAGCCTGTCTTCGAATGCCTGTATAAACACTTTTTTCCCGTTTGGTTTTAAGGTCACTCTGTTTAATTTTTCTTCGAAATGATCATCCCGGATCATCTTTTTGTTCATAACTTTAAAGATCACCCGGTCTACCAACAGGGGTTTAAATATTTCGGCCATATCCAATGACAACGAATATCGTCTTTCGCCCGGAGAATGGAGGAAACTGATTGCCGGATTAAGCTGGGTTTGGTGGATGGCCCGTAAACATTGACTGTAACACATCATGTTGCCGAAAGAGATCAGTGCATTGACTTCGTTCTCCGGTGGCCGGTAACTTCTGCCCCCCATGGGAAAATCGTTGATGATGAGATCAAATGCCTGATAGTAATTTTTCCGGATGTTCCCTTCAATGCCCATCAATTCATCAATCCGGGTTGTTTCAGGAATTTGACTTGCCAGGGTGTCTATAACTTCAATGAGAGGGAGCAGGTCTTTTCCTCTTGAATTATAGTATTTAAGGTTTTTAGTCATGTTAAATGAAGCTCCATTGAGGATCTTCTGAGCAATGGCCATTCTGGTTTTTGTGGATGTATGTTTTTTTACCTGTGCCAGCAACATTTTCCCGGAGATAAGTGCCTCCCGGGGCATAAACGATCCGGTATAATTTTCATAGTAGTCGAAAAAATGTATCGGTATTTGCTGCTGTCCAAGAAAATTATAAAGTGCAGCGTTTGCATCGAGGTTGCCGAAACAGTATAATTCACTTATATTCTCAACCGGGAGAAATCGTGGTTTTTGTTCGTTTCCCTGCTCATCGTAAGGAGTAAACTTCAACGTGTTGTCTTTTCGCTGAAGCCGGCCCGGATTAAAAAGGTAGTATGTTCGCTTCATAGCCTGCTATTAAATTGTAAGTTCTGTCCATCGTTGCAGGAAAACATCGTACACACAGTGAAAAGGCATACCCTTCTTATCATACTTCTAAATTATGACTTTGAGCTTCCATGAAACGAAAATGGATTCTCGAATTGTTTTGTTCCCATGTCTTTTTTATCCTCAAAAGTTAACTTACATATTGTAACATAAGAATTATGGTTTTATGCCTCTTCGGATTCCCCGCTCCAGCAAAAATCAAAATAGCTGCATTTTTTGCAGCGGTTTACAGGAATCTTCGGCGGGCATTTTTCCGAATGAATGATTTGATCAATCTTCCGGATCATTTCTATAATGGCTTCCCTGTCAGGTGTGGTCAGGAATACTTCCGCGGTTTTATGCAGCCGCGGGTATTCGAGCAGTCCGGAGCAGTTCTTAACGCCGTTTTTTTCCAACACATACAGATAGTATTTAACCTGCCATTCATGCGCATCCTCGTGCTTGTCCGACTTTTTAATTTCGTGGACTACCTTATTTTTTGTATCGTAATAGTCGATTTTAATACCGTCGAGTTCAATTTCCTGATATCGATCGCTGCGTCGGGGATACGAAGTTTCGTGGATCAGCTTTCCTTCATAAACCAGGTCTGAGGTCGCTTCCATATGGATGCCGTTAGCAAACAGCCAGAGCTTCCGGTAGCAGATGAGGTAGTAATTGAAATGAGTGCCTGTGATGCGCATGATTTTTACGATTTAAAAAGTATTGATTCGAATGGAGCCCGTATCGCTTATGGAGGACCGTGTTGGTTTGGATACTTCGTTATCAGCGCTAAATAACTACGGATTGAATTAAAAAGGCAAATCATCATCGTTAAAATTTTTGGATATTTTATGAATCTCAGAATGAATTATCTGTTTTACATGATCTTCCAGCCATTGTATTTTGAAATCGAACCAATCCTGGCGGTAAGGGGAATGGTCAATGATGGCTTTAAAATGAGCAAACGGTTTCCGGTGGTTTAATGCATAAAAAAGCTCTTCCTGTAAAATCTCGTCTTCCACATTTTCGGCAAAGGCTTCCATAATTCTGAATGATTCATCGGAATCAAGCGGCTCGAAAACATAGCACTTATCCCAGCTTTCGTGTTTCAATTCTTCCTCTTCCAAATCAATGCCGGTTACCATCTTGAATTCGTACGGGTCATCCATCAGCGATTTTGGGATATCTTCCATCTCCAGTGTTTCAGGATTGAGGTAGCAGATAAACCCGGCATCAAGCGATTGGGCTATCTGGTTTATACAGGGAGCAAATTTTTCAGGCAGTTCATATTCATCGGATTCTTCTCCGCAATTGCAGAACTCTCCGTAGGGACAGGTTTCAGGGTCGCCGGTGCACAGTTCCAGGTCCATTCCCGACGAGGGCAGGTACTGCACTTCGTGTTGCCAGTTGGTCGTTAGCACTTCATACAACCATTCGGGCGGAATATCAGGCGGGGCATCCACCAACTCGATATTCAGTGATTCGAATACCTTAAAAATGGCCTCGTTTACTCTTTGCCACTGGTCGCCCTGCAAGTGGATGATTTCCGGGAAAACTTCCTGTTTTATTCCGGTCAGTTCTTCAAGGGTTTTAAACGGAACCAGCGCTAATTCCGAAGTAACCGGATCATCGGCAATATGCGGCGGCGGTTCAATATAAGAAGGTTTCGGCGGATTCTTCGCTACCTCCTCAAGGTCTTCAATGAGTTGGCGAATGTAGTTTTCAAGATTCATAAAATAATATCTTGTCTCGCTTTTTCTAAATTAAATCCGGAATTGATGTCATAGCATTCTTTCCAAAAAGATAAATACTCATAACCATACTGGTTTTTTTCAGCATCGCATTTATCCTGTATCTCATTTAATATATTTGGATATACTGAAAGAGTAAAATGAGACATTAAACCTGTCAATTTTTTCAACTCAATTTGTCTTTTAATAAAATCTGCATCCTTGTTTTTGATAATGGAAATATAGGTATCAAAAAGTTTCTCCCCGGAAATCTTTTCTTCTGAATCAGTTAAAATATTGATATTGTGGAATTCCTTTTTTGAATACTCGTCCGGGATATCAATATCAACGGGGATGAATATCGATCTCGAATCGTTATTTTCTATTAATTGAAACTCAGAATGAATGTGCTGAAAATTGAACTGATTAAAATTTTCGAGGTAACTTTTTAATTTTCCGGCATCTGTCCAGTCATCCTTTTTTGTATCTTCAAACACTTTTTCATATAACATGTCAAATGTTTTGTTGAGAAGTATCTCTTTAAAACCAAAATATATCTCTTTGTCTTTTTGCTGATGTTTGTAACGTTGGTCTTTCCCGTAAATGGTTTTTGCGTTGTCGCAGTCAAAAAGAAATACTTTACTGCCTTCTTTTGAAGCATTCCGGTTGATTCGGCCGGCCAGTTGCTCGTCACTATCAAGTAATGAGCGGTCTTTAAAGCCCAGGTCCATATCAATATCAACACCCGCTTCTACAACCTGTGTTGATACAAGAATAACTTTATCATATACTTCTTTTTTAATGACTCTGATAATCTCTTTTCTTTTGGATTCCAAAATATCGCCGGAAAGTAGGAGTATTTTGAAATATGAAAAATCCTCGGATTCGTTTAGCATTCTAAAGAAACGAGAGGCCGTGTTTTTTGTAATGAATTCAATAAGAACTCTTGAATGTTTGAATTTTTTGAAGTAATCATCGGCTTGTTTTTTCATAAATGAAGACAATTCATCCAGGTATTCCTCTTTTGTATCTTTATCTGGTTTATCTTTATCGAGCCATGAAAAATCAAACTCAACCCGACTAGAAAAATTTTTGTTGATAAAATATAGCCTTTTGTTTGGTGTAAGGTTAACAAACTTTCCTTTTGCTGTTTCGCTTAATGCGTCAATTTTTGGTAAGGTGGCAGACATGATAATAAAACGCATATTGAATATACGGGCATAGTTTTCAATAAAGTACAGAATTTTATCCCAGTGTTTGGGATTGTAAGTCTGTAATTCGTCAATCACCACAATTGAGTTACATAGCCTGTGAAGCAGATAATTGGACTCTTTATTATTTCCTTTTAGTATATCGAAAAAGCGGATGTGGGATGTAACACAAAAAGGATAATTTACAAATAGGTTATCCAAATGTAATTTTTTTTCTTTTCCGTATTCTCCATCAGTAATTTCTTCTTTGGTATGAAATCCGGCTTTTGATTGTAACTGGATCATTTCGTTCTTATCCAACCCAATGGTTTCCTTTATTCCGGAAAATGTTTGAGTGATTAACGTAGTGAACGGAAACACATAAAATACTTTGTTCAGGCTTTTATCTTTTTCTAACAATTCAGAAATGCAGGCTAATGATAAGTTTGTTTTTCCGGCACCTGTTGGCGCTTCAATGTAATACCAGGAGTTATCAATAGTATCTCTGAGTGTTGAAATAACCTCCACATTCAATTTTTGCCGCAGGTAGTTAAGGTTAGCTCCGCTCTTTTCCTGCAATTCTCCAAATGGTTTATTCTGAAAATCTTCAAAACGAAGAAATAAATCTTTGTTATATAATTTTTTTGTTCTGAAGTTTTGCCGGATTTTTGTTCGTAACCCATCATCAATCAACCCAAAATCTTCCACTTTAATATCGGCCATGTATTCGTTGGTTGCATAATAATCGGAGGCGGTTAAAAGAGAATAGTTGAGTTTTAGCAGGGCGAAGAGGGTGAAGTAGATTTTAGGTTTCAAATTAACTTCTTCTTTAATTTCTTTCAAATTTTCGTAGAAGCTCAGGCTGTAATCTTCTTCAATTGATATTTTATAATTTTTCAGAAAGCGAAAAGATTCTTCCAATATATTGGTTTCAAATTCCTGTCGATAATATAATATTGAAGAATGATGGCAACTGATCGCATTGCTCATCAAAAACACAAAAAAATAAAGAAAGGGTTTATCATCTTCATTTATAGTATTATCTTCAAAAATTTGCTCAAAGTAAAAATTAGAAAAAATGAAGCTTCCCAAAAATGAGTGATTGTGTTTCTGATTTAGTTTTTGTCTTTGAAAAGCCTCGTTATTCATTCTGTCAATTTGAAAATTCGGATTAATCTTTCCTAAATCGTGAAGAATAATTGCATCAATGAATATTGATTTGCAATAATGATTTGTAGCGGAGTTTTTGATTTTCAGAGACTCGACCAGCTTATTGATAATTTGCTCTACTAATATTTCAATACCCTGACTATCAATTATCTTTAAAAGATATTTTGCAACGAGTTTTGAATGCTGTTTTAATGTTTCGTCTTCCTTCTTTTCGGAGGTGTGAGCCAGATATTTATTTCCAATAATATCAAATAGTTTTAGACTATTGTCAATTATCTCTTTAATAGATTTGTATGACATTCATTTCTGTTTTTAGAAGTTGGAATGAATTTGACGGAGAATATTCTTCCTTTAATTCACTATTTGTGAAAGTAAAAGACTTGAAACTATATTGAAACAATGGAGCACCCATATAAGAGAGTGGCAGGTTCTCAAAATACACAAATGGCAAATTGCTAAAGTCTTTCCTTATTCCAGGAATAAATCGGGCTTTCTTCACTCCTTTTATTAAGGCTTCTTCTTTTACAAACAGCGAATCAATATTAAAAACGCCATCTGGTTTAAACTCGGAATACTTATGTTCCGTGGCATTGCTCCACCAAACGGAACATTCGTTTTTCCCGAGATAAGGAACAAATTCTGCCTGATAGGAGAAAACATTTTTATAAAGTTTTTTTTGTTCTTCAATATCGGTATCCAGCAAAACGAAGCAGCGATAAGCAGGAGAAATAAGTGTTTGCTCTGCGATCATTAAATTACCACTGGCTTCTTCACTGGCCAATCCTGTACTGTTATTGTACTTTATTATGGTTTTCGAAAAGTTGCCATTTTCATGTTGCAATGGCATAATACTTACCTTGATATCTTTGAGACACTCATAGTACTCTGGAAGTTCTCCATTTTTAGTGAAACCTTTCATCCCTGCAATAGCCCCCAATATACCAAGCAGTGCCGGTTTATGGAGCATGTTAAAAGTCAGGTAAACGGGTTCGTTGGTATCGGGTTTTTTAAGCATTCCGAAATCAGCTTTAATATCGAGTGAGATTAGTTTTGTCATAGCAATGTTTTTAAAAATGTTGTGAGTTCATTATATGTAACGTCAAAATCGGGTAAATCAGTAGCAGCTATCTGATTTGAAAGACTTTGAGACCAAGCCCTTTTGTTTCTCAGGGCTTTTTCTTTATTCACAAACTCATGCACTCCTTTAATTATTAGACCTTTTAGCTCTGATTTTTTCAGTAATAATTCTCTTAATCCGGGAAAAATTGGATTTGCCGATTTGCTCAGGTACCACACATCGTAAACGTCGCGGGGACGATTTCTTTGTTTCAGGGCTCTGATTTTTTCAGAAAGTATTTCTGTAAAATCATAACACACTGCACTGTTCTTCATTAAATTAACATCAGAATACGGATGAATGATATCTTTTTCTACAGCTTGCAAAAGAAGTTTTTCTGAAAAGCTGATATCAACATTTATGCTTGTTTGCCAACGGGAAGGCGGTAAAGGCTGTTGATTGAGATTGTGGTCTGCTCCCCAGAACCTGATTACTGCTTTATATCCCTGCGGAATATTTTCCGATTGTTGTTCACGCAAATCAGCAAGATGAAACAGAATCCCGGATTTTTCGAATGCTTTCTTTATTATCTTGTTGATAAACGGTTTGTTAACATCAAAACCGGCATCAAGTAGTGTAAAGTCGAGGTCTTCGGAAAAGCGGTAATCTTTAATAAAACATTTGTGCAGGCAGGTTCCGCCTTTAAATACAAAATTATCTCGCACATCAGCAAAAGAAAACATAGCATTCAGTAAATGCCCCAGTACCCAGTCTTTATCAATGGTCGATTTGGGGACTTGTTTCCTGGCAGCTATTTCCACGATTTCTTTTTGCTTTATCATGTCAGTATAACGAATTGGCTATTTCGAGAATCTCTTCTTCATCCATATTTAATATCAACCTCCATCTGCGGAGATATTTCCCGTTTGGAGGTAGTGAGGCATCGAAAGGATTATATTTTTCATTACAAACTTCTGCTGCATATTTCAGAAAATACTCCATTTTAGGTTTATTTAGCAACTCCGAGAGATAGGCAAGCCGTTTTGTAACCGCAATATTGTTTACCGCTTTACAATAGGTCACCATCTTACGGGCGCTTAAACTGGCTTTGTTGAAAGCTTTAATAATCTCGTTGTATCCACCGGCATGTTGCGGCAGGTCGAAACAATCAACGATGGTTTTTTCAACATCGGTCATGTACCAGGTATGATTGCCATAACCCATCGTTTTATATCCCACAAGCTTTTGGGGTTTTACGGTTACAAATTGAAAAAGAGAACCGATACCGAATACCGAACGCTCGCCCCTGCGCCTGCTGTTTTGCACAAAAATTTTATTTGGGAACTGCTCTGTTAATCCATGTGCGTTCAATGCCGACCAATATGCTATGCCACCGTCAGGCGACATAAAACAGGCAATCACATTTTCATCGGTAAAATGCCGGCGCCGATATTTACCTTTTTCAATATTGACAACATGCATTTTTTGAACAAGCCACCTAAAACCTCTCTCAAAATCATCCGTATCTATATTTATCTGGTTCATGATATCTCTTTTGAAGAATATATCAACACTCTCTTCTTCCAGATAATTTAATATTCTACTATGTATATTTTTCATGACCTTTTATGTATTAATCCCTAAGCGAAAACGTAATTATGAAGCATAAAAAGTCATAAATATACCAAATAAATATTGCTCAAAGGCTTTTGATTGTTGTATCTTCCGGCTCATTTTCAATTTTCATTGAACTTTCATTAAATGCAATTTCGATTGTCTCAATCTGATCCTTTACTTCAGCAATCTTTGCTTTGAGTTTTTCACAATCGAGCACAACTTTTCCATCACGTTTTTCAGGTTTCATTTCAACCAACTGGGTCAGGTTCGGAAGAACCAGTTTTGCGTTTTCTTTTAACGTAATCCAAATCAGGGCTTCGTTTTCAGAACCGGCTTTCGAGCTTGAATCGTACCAGGTTACTCCACGGCTCATGGCTTCTTTTAGTTTTTCAATATCTCCTGATGTTAATGTGTTTACCCCTTCTCCAGCAAGCTTTACAACCTTCTCCAGATTTTTAGGATTTACAGAAAAATGATGCAGGTAATGTCCTTCCTGTAGTTTTGACTGGCGGCCAAGGGTTGTTGCCTGTTTTTCTTCACTTTTTTCATCAGGATTCCTGAATGGTGACATTATCTGCTCAGAGAAAATATTGTTCTCTCTCCAAATATTCACACCATGGTTTATTTGTATCGGCCCGTGAATAGAAATTGCAACATTGCTGCTTTTCCCTTTTTTTGCGAAAGTTGCACCAAATAGACGAATATCCAGACAACTCAGAATATCTTTTGCAACAATCTTCTTATCTTTTGTATCCTTATTCTCAGGGAACATTTTTGCATAAGCATCATCTAAACTGTAAGGTACAAATTCTTCGTTAAGACGTTTGAAATAAAATATTTTCTCATCAATATAAACATCCTTCAAATAATTTTTTACTGCATATTTGAATGCCTTGTCGGTTGCATACACGGTTCCACTGGGCAAGGTGCGCGGTTGTCCGCTAAAATCCGCATTGTAGTTTGAGTTTATTGCTTTTACAATAGCGGCTCCGAAAATTCTTTTTTTGTATGTCATAATTTTTGATTTTTGTGTCGTCCCTACTGGACTTTGATTATTGATTTAATTTATTCTATACCATATTTTCGTGCTTATGGCACTTTTATTACTGGTTTAATTTGTTAATTCAGTTTCCTTTTTTTCCTTTTTCTCATAAATTACGCTTTGAGCAAAGCATCCTGCAAGGAAATACCTGAGATAATCTTTCATATTAATGTCAGATTCATATGCGAGTACTTCACTGGCCAGTTTTTCAAAACGACCTTTTGAGATGTCAATTTCGTGTTTGTACATAGCAATGCTGTTGCTAATTGCATTTTGTAATTGTGAAACATTGGTTTTTTGTAAAAATGGTTCAAGCATTGCATAACTTTTATTGCTTGCAGCGCTTTTAGTAAGTAAGAAATAAACTAACTGTCCTGCCCCGAATGCGAACTCAGCGGGGTTTTCAGAAAATGAAATATTTTCGCTATTAGCTACTTGTTTCATTTTTTCTAATAATTTCGGAATTTTTGATGCCATATCTTCTCTGTTTTGATTTTGATTAAAAAAATTATATAAACTAAACCACAGGTTTAGTTTTTCTTTAATTGCATAACCACGTGAATGTTGTTCATTTTTGTATTCATCTATGCGAATGTCCTCAAGGATAGAAATTGTCATCATTTTATCGAACATCGAACAGGTAATACTATCATGGCGCGATTTATAAATATAATCATAAATTGATTTTCGGTATTGAAGCATCAAACTGCATATTTCGTAGGTAAAATGATATTTTAAATCAGGCTCGATATCATCAAAATATCTTATCCAGCCTTCTTTTGGACAAAGCTTTCTATTAAAAATAGCATTAAAAATGTCATTTTGTAATTGAAAAACATTGGTAATTTTTTTTGCTTCAATAGTTCCCGCTAGGCTAAAGATTTCTTTTAACTCCAACTGTTCGACTTTGTATTTGAATTGTGGCACAAAGTCAATATCGATTATTTTACTGCCTTTTAAGCCAGCCTGAAAATAGATTAGGTAGAAGTTACTTAACTCTTCTTCCGGGTTTCTTAACAACTCTTTAATTAATTGTGCATGGGATAAAACTTTCCCATCCTGATGTAACCTAACAGTAGCTTTATTCAATTCGTCTGAATTAATAAAAATCGGGCAGCACGGATTGGGTAACTGTTTGTTTTGTTGTAGCTTAAAGAATTTCCAAAGATTTAATGAATCTTTCCCTGTTATTCTGAAATTAAATTTTGACAAAGAAGTCTGGTGTTTTAAAAAACGTTTTTTATCATTAAATCCACTTAAACTGTCGCTTATGCCAAATATTTCTTCTTCCACTGTTGCATTATAATCTTCCTTATTGAATACATTATCTTTCAGATAACGATTATGTGCTTCAATATACTCAGAGAGTGTAACCGACTTTAGATAAAGGTTTACAGAATATGAATCTTTGGAATCTTTAAATTCCTGTAGATCATATAAGAGCTTGTAAAGATCTTTTTCCAGATAATTTTTGAACAGTCGAAAGCGTTTTATTAACTTTTCATCGACATATATTGAAGCCTTTTTGAAATATTGATCGGATAACTCCTTAATCAATAATTCCTTTTCATATTTGACAAAGTTCTTTTTTATAAAAGATACGACAAAAGGAGAGCATGAAGCTCCATAAATCTTCTTGTTCGGATTAAAAATCTTAGCAGGGGAAACAGGAATAGAGTTGTTTTGTATTTGTAGGCATTCTTCAAAAAAAGGATTCATTTCTGAGTTTTTGGTAAAAACACCGTAATCCTCTTTGACCAGATTCCCTTCTTCATCCACATTCTTCAAAACAGCTTTGCCGTCTTCTTCCTGTACATCCAAAAACATATAGAGCCCTTCCTTTAATTGCAGGTTTCTACTGAATGTGTTTTCAGGCAATGCTTTGGTAAATTGTACGATTTCTTTAATCATATTTTCTGATATTATTCAAAATACTGTGTAACAAATATACTTGACCGTAGGACTGGTTAGCCAATTATAATTGATCGTTTTATAGTTTTTTTCATTTATTTAGTTTTTGATTTATTAGTTTTCAAACTTCCCCTTTATAAGTTGATGACCAACCAAATAGTCTTCTAAGCCGTTGTGAGGGATTGAATTTGAATATGGTATCTCCATGTTTACGGGCAAGATAAAAACCTCCCAGCCCGTTTATGGTTACTCCTTCGCCTGTTTTAAAAATATCGATCAGTGTTTCGGTGTAGGCATTTACCCAATCAGATGCTGTTCTTTCGGTTGTGCCCATCCGGTTTGCCAGCAATGCCATGAATTCTTTGTTTGTTTTTGCCATGTTGCCATCTTTTTGTTTAATGTTTATTTCTTATTATCCTTTAATCCTCTCAGGTTTATTGTTATCACATCCCATTTCCAAATCCATTTGATCCATATCGAGAGTATGGTTGTGGACAAATTCATAGTACGTACGGTTTTTGAACCACGATACCACTTCTGTGTGTTTCCTTGTATTGATTTTGCCGGAAGTATTGGTTAGATAGCTGCTCCACCCATATTCAAGCGGATGACTGCAGAAGCCATGATGAACCGGATTTCTGTGGATGTAAACAATCACCTTCCGTAAATACTCTTCGGAGTCGATTAATTTTCGTTGAAAAGGACGTTCAAACAAAGCACCGCGCGTTCCGTACCGTTTGTTCATGTATTTGCTGTAGGCGTTGAACAGGTGGGAAAAATGCCTGGATGGTTCTACCTTTTTAACGCTAACGCCGACAGGTCTTTCTTTTCTAACGCCGACAGGTCTTTCAGACGCTGTCGGGTTAGGGGGAGGTGGTATTTCGATCGTTTTCCATTTTATTTCATCAAACCTGACGGCGTCTATAGACCCGTCAGCGTTTGAATATTTGTAAACAACATTCTCCTTAATCCGTACCAACAAATGAAAATGGTTTGGCATCAATACCCATGCATACGTTTCTGCAACCGGTGAGATGTACTTTTCATACAACGAAAGAAAATGTTCGTAATGGTCGGGTTCACGGAACAACTCCCGGCCACCTACCCCGTGGTTGTAGATGTGGTAATGTTTTCCGTTTTCCAACTTTTCTGTATTCATTGTATTTTTCGTTTACAGTGCTGACATTAAATACATATACAACTGCAACGCTGACAGGTCTTACGACGCTGTCAGGTTTTAATTTCCTCAACAGGTCTTACGACGCTGTCAGGTTTTTTATCTCCTCAACAGGTCTTACGACGCTGTCAGGTTGGTTTTATTTCTACCCATCCAAAACCACTTGAACTCTTCTCGCTTACGCCGGCATTCCAAATCATACGATGTACCTCAACCGGCGCTGCCAGTTCAAACACAAATAAATTACCCACAACCCGTGATTCTTCTTTTGTGCCGGGCTTCATTACCAAACCGGCACGCTTAAATCCGGAGAGAATCTTTAACCTGATTTGTTCCCGAGCAATGGTTTCCGGATGACGGGTATTATTGTATTTTTCAACAAGGTGCTTTATTGCCAGTGGTATAAACATTTCATCCTCTGGCGAAAGGTATTGGGGGTACTTGCCTTCTTCTTTTTTGTAGCTTACAACCCATGGGGTTTGCAGCCTGTAATGTGTTATTTCGGAAAATTCAGGTTCAGGAAGTGCCTCTACCTTTGCTACTTTAAAATCAATCCCATTAAATTTATCCCCGAGGTAAAATTCCTGAGATACAAATAACCCCTTAATAAATGTGGTAGCCACTTCGTTTACATCAAAGCTTATTCGCAAGCTTATATCATGGGCTGCAATTTCAAAAAGCTTTTTTTCACTCCATAGTTTGGGTTTTCCAAAATTCAACCTAGAGAAACAAAAAAGTTTGTAGAGTTTTGGCTCGCTTTTTCCATACCCTTTTTCATGAAGAAACCGGGCAAAACGGGCATCGGCCTGTTTTAGTACCTTATAAATCCAGGCACTTATGGAATACGAATAGTCCATAGGCAACATGCGTTGCCTGGTGGTGCGGTTCAATGTGATTTCAAACCTCATGGGTGGATTTTTTTATTTTCGATACAAAAAGGATATAAAGGTATCCTGGCATATTGTCATCTTTTGTCATTTTATCCGGGCATTCAGCCTTTTTAGTTTCCCTGAGATATATTGTTTCAGTCCGGGCGGATCCAGTACTTTGATTTCATCGCACAAACCCATAACAAATCTTCCCACGCCTTCCCATCCGCATACTTTTGCTTCGAACATAAAATGGGTCTTCGAAATGGGAGTGATCTGTTTTTCAGCCAGGGGGTATTCTTCGATCAACAGGTTCCGTGCCCTCCGGGTGAGTCGAAGTTTAACCGTTCCTATATAGTCGCCGGATATACGAAAAATATCCAACGGTTTTGTTCGGTGAAGATTTGAAAATTCCCACGATTTGGTGAGTGTTTCAACACGTATAATACGTGATGTTTTAAAAGTTTTGCATGTTTGGTCTTCCAGGTCAAAACCCCATACCGCAATGTAATTGGTCGTGAAATCAAACGGTTCGATCAGCCGGTCGCGGATCACCTTGCTGTGTGCCGACTGGTAATTATGGAGAATTGCCTGTTTTTTGTTTTTAATGGCCCGGATAAGTTGATGTACATTCTCGCTGTTTTCGCGTTTTACAATGGTCACAGCAACCCGGTCGAAATCATAAAGGGCATACAGCTTTCTTACCAGATTGGTTTTAAGAATATTCACATCGTCAATGGAATGAATGGCTTTGGAAAGAATATACGCCTCTTCTTCGGAGAAATGCAGCAGCTGACTCATTTCCTTAAACCGGGGAGAATTCTTTTCAATGAAATACATCCCGTTATTCGGGCGGGGAATGACAAATCCAACTTCCCGGAATACCCAAATATATCTTTGTATGGAACGCTCTGAGAGATAGAATTTTTCACTTAGCTCGGATAGGGTGTATTTCCTACCTGATGAGAGAAGGAGCAACATCTTCAGGATACGTTCCGCTTTTTCGACTTCATTCATGAGGGCAAATGATCGCCTGGTTTAGTTCCTTTCATTAATACCTTTTAAAGGTATGAAAAATCCACATGTATTGTTCTGTTTTGATTGCAAATGTTTTACAAAAGCCGGAAAAGGAGCTTTAAAGCGGATGAACAGCAGCATTCATTGGATCCGGTTCGTGGATTGTTGTATGGGAATGACAAAGATGTTGTACCTTTAAGGATTTTTAAATCGCACCCATTATGCAAACCGAAACCATCATCCGGCAGTTGATGCACTATGCGGATCCGGAGCGTCAGGAGAAATTAAAGACGTACATTCCTTCTTCCATGGAAGTGTTGGGGGTAAGTACCCCGGATCTGAGAAAACAGCTGGCTGTATGGTGGCAGGAGTTGAAGAGCTGGCCGCCCGAAAAGCTGATTGCTTTTTCGAAGGAGCTGGTGCAGACACGGATTATGGAGTGCAACCACCTGGCTTTTGAGTTGCTGTGGAAAAACAAAAAGGCTCTGGGTTTGCTTACTCTTCGTGATTTTGAAGAGTTGGGCTGGTACATAGATAACTGGGCTACCACGGATGCATTTTCGGTTCTCCTTTCGGGGTGGGCCTGGCGGAACGGCCAGCTGACCGATGCCGATATCCTTGGCTGGCTGGAATCCGGTAACTGCTGGTGGCGGAGAGCTGCCGTGGTTTCAACCGTAGGACTGAACCTTAAATCAAGAGGCGGCAGCGGAGATACCCGCCGTACCCTGATGGTGTGTGAAAAAGTGGTCGACGACCGCGATGATAGGATGGTAAAAGCGTTGTCGTGGGCTTTGCGGGAGTTGTCGAAAACGGATAAACCTGCCGTCGCAGTGTTTCTCGCTGAATATGACGACCGGCTGGCCGGAAGGGTAAAACGTGAGGTGGCAACCAAAATGGCTACCGGCAGGAAAAACGGTTAAGGCCGGAGGATCCGGCACTTAGTCACAAATGCAATTGTTGATGCAATCGACAATCAGGCTTAATTTGTCGAATTTGAGAAAATAGTACGTATTTTTTCCTTCCCGTTTGGAAGATAATACGTCTTTGTCTTTTAAAATACCCAGGTGGTGTGAAGTTGTGGATTGCTCAATATCCAGCAGCTTATGAATTTCTGTAACCGTAAGTTTCTTCCCGTCTTCAAGATGTTTTACGATGGCTATCCGCATCGGGTGAGCGATAGCTTTCAGCATACCGGCAGCTTTTTCCAGTCTTTCCGGATTGAATTCACTTTTTTCCACCATCTGGTAATTTTTTTGAAAACATACAAATATATAAATATTTATGGGGACGGAAAGGCAAGACGTAGTAAACGTATGTTCTTTTTTATTCCGGTTCCGGTTTCTGAAAGGATTTTTGGTGTTGCACCTTTTAACGGGTAAAAAGCAAAAAGGATTGCTTTTTTTACTAATTTGCCGTTTTTGCAGATCTTGATCCCATGGCTGTACCAGATCACATCAGGGCGCCTGTAGCCCGCGAACTTAAGGCGTTTGAACCCTATTTCAAAAGGTCGTTTACGAGCGATGTTCCGTTACTGGGGCCGGTTCTGAAGTATATATACCGTACCAAGGGCAAGCAAATACGTCCTTTGTTTGTCTTTCTGTCGGCCCGGATGCATGGTGAAACCAATGACCATTCTTTGCTGGCAGCCTGTTCGATCGAACTGATGCATACCGCCACGTTAATTCACGACGACGTGGTGGATGAATCGTATGAAAGGCGGGGGTTTTTTTCTGTAAAGGCCTTGTGGCGAAATAAAATGGCAGTACTGGTCGGGGATTATATCCTTGCCCGGGGATTGCTCTTAACGCTTGAGAATAAGTGTTATCGTTTTCTGCATCTGATTTCAAAAGCTGTGGATGAGATGAGCGAAGGGGAGATCCTCCAGATGAAAAAAAGCCGCCGCCTGGATATTGATGAGAAAACCTATTTCGAAATCATCCAAAAAAAAACAGCTTCTCTGATTGCAACAAGCATGGCAATGGGTACAGCATCCGTAACAGATGACGATGCGCTTGTGAAGAAGATGTACCGCATCGGTCAGGATGCCGGAATGGCTTTTCAGATTAAAGACGACATCTTTGATTACCAGGAAAAGGGAATAATCGGCAAACCTACCGGCAACGATATCAAAGAAAAAAAGATAACCCTTCCCCTTCTGTATGTATTGGATCATTCAGGGCCGGCTGAAAAAAGGAGGATCCTCCGGTTGGTTAAAAGGAAGAACAACAAAACGGCAAAGGTGCGTGAACTGGTACAAATTGTTGCTGAAAGGGGAGGAATAGAATATGCTGCCCGAAAAATGGAGGAATATAAAAACAAGGCAGTTTCTGAGTTGCTGAAATTCCCTGAAAGTGAAGCCCGGGAATCGTTAATCGCGCTCTTGCATTATATTACCACCCGGATTCATTGACAACACCGGCGCAAACAGGCCCGGGTGCGCTCCTTCAAATTTACAGGTTTTTATTTTTTGAATCGATGAGGATGGTTACCGGACCATCGTTTACCAGGGAAACTTCCATGGTGGCACCGAATTTTCCGGTTTTGGGTTTTTTGCCTGTTGCGGATTCAAGGGCAGCGACAAATTTTTCATACATAGGGATGGCATATTCCGGTTGCGCAGCCCGGATATAGGACGGGCGGTTGCCCTTTCGCGTATTCGCATGAAGGGTGAACTGACTCACTACCAGCACTGAACCGTCTATATCTTTTACCGACAGGTTCATGACCCCGTCCCTGTCATCGAAAATGCGCAGGTTCGTAATTTTTTTTACCAGCCAGTAGATGTCCGCATCGGTGTCCGAATCTTCAATGCCCGCCAATACCAGCATCCCCTGATCAATGGATGAAACAACCGTGCCGGCTATTGTTACAGATGCCCGGGATACTCTTTGTATTACTACCCTCATAGATCTTTTGCTGTTTCGTTCATAATATACTTACTGGTACGAAGATAAGAAAACAGAATCCGGAAATGAACCAAAATCATTTTTTCCTGTTTATTTAGCGTTTCATGGGCTGAATCAAAAAGCATGTAACGGGGATTATTTGGTTCACCCCTCTCCTGCAATGCGGGAGCTCCCCTCAGGAGGGGAGAATATAAGGAATTATTTTATGATTAGAATACCGGTAAATTTTAACAAAAAATACAAGATGAAGTACCCTGGACTTATTTTCATTTTGCTCATTTCCTGTACTTCCGGAAGGAATCTTCAACAGGACTATGACACACTGATTCTGGATGTTCCGGGCACCGGACAGGTTCTGGAGGTTGAATTTCAGCGGGGGAGTGCGTATAACCATCCCTCTTTTGTCATCTGGCTTGAAGAGCTGGACGGCACTTATCTGGAGACCCTTTTTATAACCCAGTATGTTGCTATCGGAAAGTACGGGCATGGGCAATTATCTTCGGGGCGTTGGGACGACAAGCCGGGGGAAGCACGCCGTCCGGCTACCCTTCCCTACTGGGCCCACAAAAGAGGAGTCCAGGCTCCGGATGGATTGTACATTCCTTCACCGGAAGCACCCATGCCCGATGCAGTAACCCGGCCTACACCCAAAGGAAATTTTCTTTTGGAAACCCGGACCGGGGAAAAACAACATAAAAAATTCAGGCTATTAATGGAAATGAACCAGGCATGGGATTCCAACCGCTATTGGACCAACACAAAATTTCCCGATGATCCCGATTATTTTACCTCCCTGCAGCCGGCCATCGTTTATGCAGTTACCCTTAATCCGGATGAACCCCAGGAAGATTATTTTCTGAATCCGATCGGTCACAGCCACCCTTCCGGGAAGAATGGAAAATTATATACGGATCTTTCGACATTAACCTCCGCAAAAGAGATAGCAGGAAAAATTCGTGTCCGCATTAAACAGCCGTAAAAAATAAATAAATGAAATTTCTAAAACTGATATTTTTTTTATTGGTCCCATCTGTATTGATGGCTCAGGATGCCATGTTAAAGGGAAGGGTCGTGGATGCACTGAGCAACGAGCCATTGCCTTTTGTTAATGTGGTTGTTTCGGGGACCATCACCGGCACCATAACCGATATGGACGGAGAGTTTCAGTTGTTCGGTCTGGAGCCTGGATTTGTGCGACTTGAGGCTTCTTTTGTGGGATACAGGAAAGCGGTGTCTTCGGAAATTGAGATCAATAACTCCAGGGCTGTTTTTATCGAGTTACAACTTGAAGAGACGCAAACCGAAATTGGGGAAGTGACAGTTACAGCCTCGCCCTTCCGGAAAACCGAGGAGAGTCCGGTATCGTTAAAAACCATTGGTATCTCGGAGATTGAAAAAAGCCCGGGTGCGAACCGTGATATTTCCAGGGTGATTCAGTCTTTTGCCGGGGTTCAGTCCACACCGGCCTACCGGAACGATGTCATTATCCGGGGTGGAGGTCCTTCGGAGAGCCGGTTTTACCTCGATGGGGTAGAGGTTCCGTTTATCAACCATTTTGCTACCCAGGGTGCATCCGGCGGGCCTGTGGGAATCCTTAATGCCGATTTTTTGCGTGAGGTGAACTATTATTCAGGCGCCTTTCCTGCGAACCGCGGAAATGCCCTCAGCGGGGTGCTCGAGTTCAACCAGGTGGACGGGAATACCGATAAGCTGAGATTCAGGGGCTCTCTGGGAGCCTCCGAGCTCTCGGCAACGTTTGACGGCCCCCTGGGTGAAAAAACTACCTTTATTGTTTCGGCCAGAAGATCCTACCTGAAGCTCCTCTTCAGTCTTATAGAACTTCCTTTCCTGCCTACATTTACCGACTTTCAGTTTAAGTCCAGAACCCGCTTTGATGAAAAAAATGAACTGACGCTGGTGGGGTTGGGTGCAGTCGACCTCTTCGATCTGAACCTGGAAATTGACGATCCGGATGCCCAACAAACATTCATCCTTAGCCGGATCCCTGTAAATGAACAGTGGAGTTATACGTTTGGCGCTGTTTACAAACATTTTCGCGAAAACAGCTACCAGACCTTTGTGGCCAGCAGAAGCCACCTGAACAATACATCCTATAAGTATTTTGATAACGACGACAGCACGGAAGAAAACAAAATTCTGGATTATAATTCCCAGGAAATCGAGAATAAATTCCGGTTTGAAAACACAGCCCGCCTGGGGGATTTTAAGATCAATGCAGGCCTGAATCTTGATTATATCACCTATACCAACCATACCATACAAAAGAGATTTTACGGGGATGCTATTTTGAATGTAAACTATGATACCGATCTGAATCTGGTGAAATGGGGATTTTTTGCACAGGCAAGCAGGAATTTCCTGGATGAACGGTTGTCTCTTTCTCTGGGGATCCGTGCAGACGCCAACAATTACTCAAAAAGCATGTCCCGGATGACCGACCAGGTATCGCCCCGGCTTTCGGCTTCCTGGTACCTGAACAGCAAATGGAGCCTGAATTTCAATACCGGAAGATACTATCAGTTGCCTCCCTACACCACCCTGGGGTTTAAACTGGACGGAGAACTGGTGAACAAAGAGAATGAATTAACCTACATCCGGGCCGATCATCTGATCGGGGGTGTGGAATTCCGTCCTGCCCCGGATATCCTGTTGTCAGCTGAAGGGTTTTTAAAACATTATATCCACTATCCATTTTCTGTAAAAGATTCAATAAGCCTGGCCAACAAAGGAGCCGATTATGGTGTTTATGGAGATGAAGAGGTTCGTTCGGTTTCCGAAGGCCGGGCTTTTGGCGCTGAATTGCAGGCGCGGATAAATTCTGACAAAGGATTTAATTTTAACCTTGCCTATACCCTGGTACGAAGTGAATTTCAGGACGGGCAGGGCGAATATCTTGTATCCAGCTGGGATAGCAAGCACCTGGTGGTGCTGACGACAACCAAAATATTTAAAAAGGAATGGCGTCTCGGAGCACGGTGGCGGTTTGTGGGTGGATTGCCCTATACACCCTACGACCTGGAGAAGAGCTCTCTGGTGGAAGCATGGAACCTCACCGGTAGCCCCTATTTCGATAATTCACACCTTAATTCCGAAAGGTTGAAAGCTTTTCATCAGCTTGACCTGCGCATCGACAAAACCTATTACCTGAAGAAGTTTACTGCCAAATTTTACCTGGATTTCCAGAATTTGTATAACTTTCAGGCTCAGGAACAGGATATTATTGTGCGGGCTGAAGATGAAAACGGGAATTTTATTCTTACGGATAACGAAACCCGGTATCAGTTGAAAAGAGTGGAAAATACGTCCGGAACCATCCTGCCTACCCTGGGGATAATTATCGAATTGTAAGCAAGACGTTGTCCTGTTGTCAGGTCATGTTTTTTTGCTTTCCTTTAACTAACCGGAGAAAGTAGTATTGGTTATGCGCTGTTTACACCTTCAGGAGAACGATCCTTATTTTTGTCTTGCAACCGAAGAATACCTGTTCACCGATTCCGGGGAGGATATTTTTATGCTCTGGCAGAGCCGGGATACTGTAGTGACCGGAAAACATCAGAACCTGCTGGGAGAGATTGATTCTTCCTGGTGCCGGGAGAACAATATTTCCCCCGCCCGGAGAATTTCCGGCGGCGGTACGGTATTCCACGATCTGGGAAATGTAAATTTCTGTTTTTTGAAAAATGTCACCAATCCGGCTGAGATCCGTTTTAAAATGTTTGTGCAACCTGTTGTGGATGCATTGGCAACGCTGGGTATACAGGCGGTCATTTCGGGAACGAATGATCTGCTGGTTCAGGGACGAAAGATCTCGGGGAATGCCCAGCATATCTATAAAAACCGGGTTTTACACCACGGGACCCTGCTTTTCGACTCCAACCTGGAAAAACTTCGCAAAGCCCTTCAACCCGTCCCCGGGAAATACCAGAGCAAAGGGGTTCCGTCAACTCCGGGCGAAGTGGTAAATCTGTTGCCTTCCCTGAAAAGAAAAATGAGTGTTAAGGAATTTATGCTCTTTTTATTCAGGAGTCAGCTGGAAAAGTTTTCTGGCAGGGCATATGAACTGACCGGATCCGAAAAAGCAAAAATCCAACACCGGGTCAGAGAGAAATTTTCTACCTGGGACTGGATCTACGGATATTCCCCGGCCTATTCATTCCGCAATCAGATTACGATCCGGGGAAAACGGCTGGGCGTTGAACTGGAAGTGAAAAAGGGGATGATTCAGCAATGCAATCTTTCAGGAGATTACTTTTCTGCAAAGGATCTGAAAACGATGCAGGACCGGTTCCACGGGATAAGACATGATTACGCGGATATATATGATTTGCTTCTGCATTCCGGGGAGGCTGTTCCGTCAGAAACAACCAATGCTTTTTTTTGATCTACCTTCGCTCTCCGGTTCCGATCGTTATCGGAATAGTGAAGGAGAGCTTTGCTCCCTGCTCCGGTACGATTGCAACGTGCGGCAGGGTTGGGGTTGTTTATTGGGTTCCGGAATAAAAGAGGCTGACTGAAAAATAAATAGAACCGCGAAGGGCACAAAGTATTTTCCTGGATTATGAAAACTCTGCGAACTTCGCGCATTCTTAGCGAACATTGCGGTTAATGAATCCTATCTATTTTTCAGTTAGCTTTTTTAAGAACCTTCTATTTCGGAAGGGGGTATCCTTCAAGGATTTTCAGGTTTTTGGCAATTTCAGAATCCGGATATTCATAATCGGTCAATTCATTGTTGAGGTATTTTTCATACCCTGTGAGGTCCATCAGACCATGACCGCTGAAGTTGAACACGATTACTTTTTCTTTTCCTTCTTCTTTGGCTTTGTTGGCTTCGCGGATTGCCGAAGCGATGGCATGGTTTGTTTCCGGAGCGGGAATAATTCCTTCGGTTTTTGAGAACAACAATCCTGCTTCGAAGCATTCATTCTGGTGCAAAGCCTGGGCTTCAATGAGTCCATCTTTCAGGGCAGCACTTACCAGCGGGGCCATTCCATGGTACCGCAATCCGCCGGCATGGATTGGTGCCGGAATGAATCTATGTCCCAGGCTGTACATTGCCAGCAGCGGGGTCATCTGGGCCACATCCCCGTGGTCATAAACGAAGGGTGCTTTGGTCAGGGTGGGGCAACTGAACGGTTCCACTCCGATGACCTGAATATCGGCTCCATGTATTTTATCGTACAGGAAAGGGAAGGATAAGCCTGCGAAGTTGCTTCCTCCTCCGCAACAACCAATGATCACATCGGGTTTCTTGATGCCCACTTTAGCCAGTTGTTTTTTTGTTTCCAGGCCGATGATGGTTTGATGAAGCATCACATGGTTTAATACCGAGCCAAGGGAATAACGGGTTTCCCCGGCCGGGTCGGTCACAGCGGCCTCAATGGCTTCGCTGATGGCGATGCCCAGGCTTCCCGGGGTATCCGGATATTCCGCAAGAATATCCCTGCCGGCCTGGGTTTCCGTACTGGGGCTGGAGATACAGTTTGCCCCCCACGTATTCATCAACATTTTACGGAACGGTTTCTGGTCAAAACTGACACGCACCATAAAAACCTTACAGTCGAGGTTTAACATTGAACAGGCAAAAGCGAGGGCGCTTCCCCACTGACCGGCACCGGTTTCAGTTGTTATGTGTTTGATGCCGAATTCTTTGTTATACCAGGCCTGGGCAACCGCCGTATTGGGTTTGTGGCTGCCTGCCGGCGATAAGCTTTCATTTTTATAATAAATTTTTGCCGGCGTATCCAGCGCTTCCTCCAGGGCATAGGCTCTCACCAGGGGACTGGGTCTCCACCGTGTAAGAAGTTCAAGGATCCCTTCCGGGATGTCAATCCACCGCTCCTGGCTGACTTCCTGTTCAATTAAATTCATGGGAAATACAGGGGCCAGCATCTCCGGAGTAATGGGTTTGCCATCAGGTCCCAGAGGTGGATTTAACGGGGTGGGTAGGTCCGGTGCCAGGTTATACCATTGCCGTGGCATTTCCGATTCGTCAAGATAAATCTTTCTTTGCTTTGTCATAATGTACTATTTTAAAATTAGGTTGTTTAATCCACCTTCGCGTTCGCTTCGGTGGACGAGAAGGTAGTGATTCAATTCCCCGATCCTCTGGATCGGAAACATAAAAAAGGGGTATGCTGCGTAAACGGCATACCCCTTTTTATGGTTGATAATACATACAGGTAAATGGTTTACGCAGCCTCACCCGGGCAACGCCACAACCACCAATTTCCTGTATTTCTATTAAAAACCATACGAAATAAATATTTTCAGCGTAAAACTAAATATTATTTTTATACCGCCAAATTTTTTTTATTTGAAATTACAGGAAAAGATTTTTTTACGATTGTGTGTTATTTGTTTGGTTTTAAATTTAATCCCTATTTTTGTACTCCCTGCTGGCCGGAGGGAAAGAAAGGCAGGCAGGGTGATTTAGAAAATATTGGAAAACCAACAATTTCAGAATTATGGAAAAACCAACGGTTGTCAGTGGTATCAGGCCTACGGGTTTTCTTCATCTGGGGAACTATTTCGGGGCAGTACGGAATTTTGTGCGCATGCAGGAAGATTTTCATTGTTATTTTTTTATTGCCGACATACATTCTCTGACGACCCATCCCACCCCCGGGGATCTGCAATCGGGGGTTAAACAGGTTCTTGCCGAATACCTGGCCTGTGGGATTGACCCTGAAAGGGCCACTATTTTTATCCAAAGCAATGTTCCTGAAGTGATGGAATTGTATACCATCCTGAATATGAATGCCTATCTTGGGGAGCTTGAGCGCACCACATCGTTTAAGGAAAAAGCCCGCCAGCAACCCGATAATGTCAATGCCGGACTGCTGACCTATCCGGTCTTAATGGCTGCCGATATCATCATCCACAAAGCGGATTTTGTACCCGTAGGAAAAGACCAGGAACAGAATCTTGAAATGACACGGAAATTTGCCAAACGCTTTAACCGGATGTATGGCAGGAAGGTATTTCCGGTACCCCGTCCGTTTACGTTCAACGGAAAAGATATGATCAAAGTCCCGGGCCTGGATGGAACAGGAAAAATGGGTAAATCGGAAGGAAATGCGATTAACCTGTTTGACGACCCGGATGAGATCCGTAAAAAAGTGATGCGGGCTGTCACTGATTCAGGCCCTGTCAGAAAAAACCAGGAAAAACCGGAACCCATTCAGAATCTGTTTACGCTGATGGAAATTGTCTCTTCCCGGGAAGCGATGGATCAGTTTAACGAAGCTTATAATGCCTGTACAATCCGGTATGGAGATATGAAAAAACAACTGGCTGAAGACATCATCTCCTTCACCTCTCCCATCCGGGAACGCATTGTCAGCCTCCTGGAAGACGATGCCTATCTTGGAAGGGTGGTAGCCGAAGGAGCCGGAAAAGCCCGGGAATCGGCCCAAAAAACGTTGAATGAAGTGAAGAAGGTAATTGGCTGCAACTACCTGTTCTGATTCGGGACCGGGCGTCTTTCTGATTGCGCATGACAAGGATCAACCGGATTCCTGACCGCTTATTGGGTGAATATTTCAGTAGCTACTCTTTTCCCCGATGAACGAAGAAGATAAAGGATATTGCTTCCTAAACATGCATTTTCTGAATGCAGATTCCTCTCCTGGGAAGCCCTTTGTATCGATAAATAAATGGTTGATATACCATGAAGGGAAAGCAACTGGTTTTCTTTGAAATTGCCCGGGCTTTTATTACAAAAAATATGTATATTACCCGCGATTAAATTTTTCGGGTTGGTTGCAAACAGTAGATCGAGTGGCTCTGAATTGTTCTGTTTTCCTGATGCCAGACAGGAATGGTGGTACTTTCATGGTGTGTTTGAAGATGCTGAGGGAGGCAGGTATTATTTTATGCTGACCCTGTTTAAAACAAATCCTCAGAAACCCGATTGTCCGGAACCGGGATATTCCTGTATTCTATCGGTTTTAAACAAAGCCAACGGCCAAAATCAGACGGTATCTGTTATAGATAATCATTTGTTTACAAATTTTCTTCGTTCCGGGGATACAGCTATGGAAACGAACATTGACAGGAATATCCTGGAGGCGTTCATGGCGGAATACAAAAAATCCGGACCTACAAAGCCGGTCTTCCTTTCGGAAGCATCCGTATCCTTGCAGGAGAATCCATTTGAAATATTCTGGGATTTTATCCGTATTAAACAGGATCAGGGTTCAATCTCTCTTTTATTTACAATCAGGGAATTGCAGCGTGAATACAAATTCAGGCTGACTCCCCGCGTGGGCAATTGCAGAATGCCCCGATTATTTGAAGACAAGAACAGAAAGAACGGGATGGAGTACTCCTTTTTTCCGAGATTGGATCTGGAAGGAAGTGTAAATGGTGAAAGGGTGCAGGGAGCAGCCTGGATGGATCATCAATGGGGAGATTTTGGATGGTTCTTAAAAGGGAATGAGAAAAAGATCGTTCTTGGATGGGACTGTCTTGGAATGAATCTCAACGATGGATCCGATCTGCTGCTGTTCGTTCACAAAAATGCCCATACAGGAGAGATTCTGTCGACCTATGCGTATTACCTGAGTGCAAATCAGCAACATCGCATCATAGATACCTTCGAGCTGACTCCGGCCCGTTTTTGGGAAAGCCCTGATACCCTTATAAGGTACCCGGTTTCCGTACATATTAAAATCCCTACCCTTGAGGCTGAATTTGTTTTCTCTCCATATATTGATAATCAGGAAGTTCCTTTTTTCGGGCCTATGCGTGCCGTATGGCAGGGGGCAGGTCAGGTGGAAGGAGTGATCCACAAAAGGCAGGTCCGGGGGGAAGCCCGGCTTGAATTAAACGGCTATGGATATATTTTTGATTTTAAGGACTACCTGAAAAGTCTCGGTGAAAATATTGATAAAGTAATTGAAGGTTTTTTCCCACACAGAATAAGGGAAAAAGAGATGGAAAAATTTGTAGGACCCCCTTTCTGGAAATACGAAACAGCGGCCTACACCCCCATGTTGTCAGAACCGATATGGGATCTGATGTCACGCCGCGGGAAAAAGTGGAGACCGGCATTTGCCAGAAACCTCCTTTCAGCCCTGGAAACAGATCCTCAGCCCTATGAAGAATTACTGTATGCTCTCACCGAATTAAATCATACCGCTTCGCTAATAATCGATGATATTGAAGATAATTCAACCATCCGGAGGGGAGAGGAAACCATTCACCTTCGTTATGGGAACGATCTGGCTATCAATGCAGCGAATACCCTTTATTTTTTACCGACATTGCTTCTTTTTGAACATCCTGCACTGGACCGGAATCAAAAAAATGAAATCTATGAACTGATTACCCGGGGTTTCATTAAAGGACATTTTGGTCAGGCTCTTGACATTTACTGGTCAAAAGAAATGAATCCGGAAAATATCAGGCGATGGATAAAGAATAAGGTCGATTTAAAACTGTTGCAGATGTATTCCTTTAAGTCGGCTGCCGGAATTCAAAGCCTTGCCGAAACCGCAGTGATTATTGCAAGAAAAGGACCGGAAGTCAGAGAGGCCTGTAAACGGTTTGCCCATGCTCTGGGAGTGGCCTTTCAGATAGTCGACGATGTCCATAATTTTAATGATTCCAGGGAATGGAAGAAAACCTGCGGTGAAGATCTGAGGGAAGGGAAATTTACCTACGTGATCTATACCGGATTACAGGAATCAGATCCCTATGGGCGGAAATTTCTTGTGGAACTTCTTTGTTCACCGGAAAAAAGGAAAAACAAGGAAATGCTGCAACAAGGGATCCGGATCATTCAATCTTCCGGGGCGCTTGAAAAATGCCGTGAACAGGCAAAAAAAATGGTTGAACCGGAATGGGAGAGGCTTTCGGAGGTATTGAAACCCACAGAATATAAAATACTGATTCGTGCATTAACTGATTATTTGCTTGATTTATATACCACTTCATAAAATGTTTAGGCAAGATGAATGAATTTCTTCATTCCCATTTGTATCTGTTCAGTCAGCTACTCAGCCTCAGCCTCTATATTGTCGGGCTTGCGATCCTCTTTTCCTACAGGAAATCCATTCTTTTTGCCAGTATTGTGACCACTCCTCAGGCCTTTTATGCCTTATTTCTTGTACCTGATTACTGGAATCCTCCCCGTATTATGATCCTGGGAGTGGGTTTGGAGGACTTTTTGTTCTCATTCCTCTCAGGAGGATTAATATGGATGGCTGTCATCTTCGTGATGAAAAAAAATATAAAATTTCAAATCAGCTTAATCCCGGTGCTGATTCGGTTTTTTTATGTCTGCCTGTTTGGTTTGATCTTTTTTGTAATTCTTTATCTGGCGGGAGTAAAAGGCATCTGGAATCCTTTTATTACGATGCTGGCCTGGAGTATATTCATATTGCTGTACAGGCCGGGATACCAACGTATTTTTTTTACGGTATCCGTCCTTTCCTTGCTGATCTATGGATTTCTTCTGAAAATCGTTTTTTTACTATGGCCATCTGTTCCAATGATGTGGGTATCTGAGAACCTGTCAGGATGGTTCCTTATGGATATTCCGCTGGAAGAACTTATTTTTGCCTTTTTATACGGAGGATCCTATAGTATGGCACTGTCTTTTTTCTTTAACCTGCAGGTCCCTTCAAAGAAAAATGGATTCCTAACCAAATATAAAACGGGGTTTCCCGTTTTAAAAAAAGGTTGCTGACAGATACCTGTGTATAACTTGGAGGGGGTTTTATAAAAAGCAGCAAGTCCTTTTTACTATTTTCGTTGGCATTTAAATAACAAGTCATGAAGAAACCAGTATTATTTGCCTTAGTGATCCTTATGGGGATCGCAGGTATATCCTGTAAATCAACAAAGAAAGCGGCTACCTCTGAGGAAGCCTATCCGACGACCCTAACCCAGGGAACTCCGGCGAAAGTTTTTTCGGTGCCTGAGACCCAACCCGCTGATGAAAAAGCTACCGAACCCGAGGTCGTGGTCAAAAGAGAAGAAATATCCTTTACACAACAGGAGGACGAATCGCAAAATAAAGCCAACAATTACTTTGTTATTGTGGGATCCTTCGAATTTCTTGACAACGCAAAAAAATACCGGGAAACGCTCATTACCGAGGGATTTACGCCGATTATTCTCCAAAGCCATACTTCCGGATATTACCGGATCTGTGTCAACTCTTACAGAAATGAGATGGAAGCCAGAATGCGGGTTCATCAAATCCGGAGGGATTTTCCGAAATATTACGATTCCTGGTTGCTGATCAAGGAGTAGAAACAGAACCTTGATCTTACAAACATTCCTAACAACCCAAATCTTGCGGGAGGCTGGATGTTAATCCGTAGCCAAATACAGGGTACTTAAAAATTCTTAAAATATGAACGAATACGGATATCCGGATTTCCGTAGATAAAAAACAAGGTTACCTTTGTAATCCATTGGGAATTTTTACCACCTATCAAAAAAACAGTATGGATAACAGGAACAAACAATATAAACTGGATCAGAAATATCTGAAGATGGCTGCTATCTGGTCTGAGAATTCCTATTGCAGGCGCCGGAAGGTTGGAGCGTTGCTGGTTAAAAACCGGATGATTATTTCAGATGGGTACAACGGTACTCCCTCGGGATTTGAGAATGCTTGTGAGGATGAGCAAAACCGGTCAAAAGCCTATGTTCTTCATGCGGAAGCCAATGCCATTACCAAAGTGGCCAAATCGAACAACAGCAGTGAGGGTGCCACTTTGTATGTTACCTCATCACCCTGTATGGAATGTGCGAAATTAATCATCCAGGCAGGGATAAAAAGGGTGGTTTTTACCGAAGAATACCGGTTGGACGATGGATTGGCCCTATTAAAAAGAGCGAATATTGAGGTGGTCAGAGTAGAAACGGAAATAGTAAAGGATTCAGAGAATGAGAAATAAACTGGTAATCTATACTCCCTTGTTGCTGGCCCTGACCATGATAACCGGGATTTTTATCGGGAATTCCCTCAAGAGAAACAGCCAGTTGACCCGATCGGGTTTTACGATGGGAGCACCCAATAAAATCGGGACCATACTCAGCCTGGTTGATCACGGCTATGTTGATAGTGTGGATCTGGCAGGTATTGTGGAAAAAAGCATTCCTGAGATTCTTAAGAATTTTGATCCCCACACGGTTTACATCCCGGCCAGCGAAATGCAGGAAGTACGCGAGGAAATGGAAGGCAACTTTTCCGGCATCGGGGTGCAATTTTCCATTCAGGAAGATACCGTCCGGGTAATTGAGGTAATTGCCGGAGGACCTTCATCCAAAGTGGGATTGCTGGCAGGCGACCGGATTGTTACGGTTAACGGCCGTGTGATCGCAGGAGTGAAGATAGACAACAACGAGGTGTTAAGTATATTGCGGGGAGCGAAAGGCACAACCGTAACCTTGGGAATTGTACGTACCGGAGTGCCTGAAACATTGATTTTTGAAATCGTCCGTGGAGATATTCCCTTGTACAGTGTGGATGTTTCCTATATGATCAATGAGGAGACCGGATATATCAAAATTGAACGTTTTTCAGAAACCACCTATCGGGAATTTTATCAGGGAATAACAAAACTGAAAGAAGAAGGAGCCCGGAAGGTGATCATTGACCTGCGGGGCAATGTGGGTGGCTACCTTACACAGGTCCTGAAAATGGTAGACGAATTTCTTGAAAAGGATGAACCCATATTGTATACCATGGGGGAACATCAACCCAAAAAAACCTACAATGCATCGGCAAGAAATGCTTTTGCAGAGATGGGCATTTTTGTCCTGATTGATGAATATTCAGCCTCTGCCAGTGAAATATTTGCCGGGGCCATGCAGGATAACGACCGGGGATTGGTTATCGGCCGCAGGTCTTTTGGAAAGGGGCTGGTACAGGAACAGATTCCCCTGACTGATGGCTCTGCACTCCGGCTTACGGTTGCCCGGTTTTACACTCCCAGCGGGCGTAGCATCCAAAAATCCTATAATCAGGGGACAGACCAGTATTACCAGGATATTTTACAGCGAATCCATAGCGGGGGGCTGATTGCGGACAGCACTTCGCTGGTTGATTCACTTCAATACCGGACAAAAAGCGGACGCATTGTGTATGGGGGCGGGGGGATTATGCCCGATATTTTTGTACCCCTCGATACAACCGGCTATTCCGAATACCTGGAAAAACTCATACGACGAGGAATTATCTACCAATTCGCTTATTTCTATGCCGACAAAAACAGAGAGGTCCTGAACCGGTTTTCCTCAGTGGATGAATTGGAAAAATACCTCGACAGGGCTCCTCTCCTTCGTGAGCTGATTCAATATGCCGAAAAAAAGGGCATTCCGGTTGACCGGCAGGATGTGAAGGAATCTGAACAAATACTTGAAACCCAGGCAAAAGCCTATATTGCCAGAAATATTATAGGGAATGAAGGCTTCTATCCAATCATCAAACAGATCGATTCTACCCTTTTAAAAGCCATTGAGATAACCCGTCAAAACTTATTGGTTGAAAATGTGAACAGGAATTGATGTCCCCGCAGGCCTGGATCTGTCCCTTCTTACGCTTCAGACGGGTTTTCCCGGAAAGCAAAAAACAGGTTTATTTTGAGATTTCGAGCATTCTTTGAATCGGAAGTGCAGCTTTTCTGATGATTTCTTCCGGGAGGGTTATCTCGGGTAATTCGTATTTCAGGCAGGCATATACTTTCCGCAGGGTGTTTCGCTTCATATAAAAACAATCGCTGCATCCACAGGTTGGATTTACGGAAGGGGCCGGAAGGAATGTTTTCCCGGGACAGGCTTTTTTCATTTGGTGGAAAATGCCGGTGTCCGTGGCTACGATAAATGTATCGGTCTGGTTTTTCTTCACATAGTTTAACAGCGAAGTGGTGGATCCGATGTGTTTTGCCAGAAGCAATACCGGTTCTTCACATTCAGGATGGGCGATAAACTCTGCCTCGGGATGTTCTTCCATGAGCCGGATAATTTTTTCTGCAGAGTAGTGTTCGTGAACCATACAGGCTCCATCCCACAGGACCATGTCTCGTCCGGTGAGTTGGTTCAGATAATGGCCCAGGTTTTTGTCGGGAGCAAAAATGAGTTTCTGGTCTGCAGGAAAACTTTCCACAATTTTTTGGGCATTGGCCGATGTACAGACAATATCGGACAAGGTTTTCAGGTCGGCAGAACAGTTCACATAGCTGATCACTTTATGTTCCGGGTACCGGGCTTTGAATTCAGCAAATTTTTCGTAGGGAGCCGATTCTGCCAGCGAGCAGCCGGCATTCAGGTCGGGGAGGATCACCTTTTTGGCGGGATTGATGATCTTGGCTGTTTCAGCCATAAAATGAACTCCTGCAAAAACGATCCTGTCTGCATCCGTTCTGGCAGCTTCCTGTGCCAACCCAAGGCTGTCTCCTACAAAATCAGCAACATCCTGCAACGACCCGTCTACATAAAAATGACTGAGGATGACCGCGTTTTTTTCCTTCCTGAGGCGGTTGATTTCTTCCGTGAGTCTGTGATCCGGGATGGTTTTATCTTCGATGTATCCTTGCTCCTCCAACATTTTTCTGATCTGCTCTTTATTCATAACACCCATCCTTTTTATTTGGTTTGGTTCGCAAAATTACGAATTCCTGGAAAATACAACCGGTTTAGTTCTTCATTGTTTGGCGTGGTTCAATAAAAAAGGGCTGTCTCAAAAGGTCATTGTATTCAGGAACCGCAATGTTTGCTAAGCATGCGCATAATCCGCAAAGTGTTCTTAATCAACAGGAAAATACGTTGTGTTCTTTGCGTAAACGTTGCATCCCTCACGGTTATAGTAACGTATGAGACAGCCCCCTTTTTTTAAGAATGCAGGTTGTTTTATTTTTCCTCCACAAAAATAAATTCCGGATCGGGAGCGGATTTCGTACACTGGAATATCCAGGTGTATTCACCGGCATTTCCGTCATAGGTGGCAAAGGTCACTTCGTAGAGAACATCAATGCCACTTACCTGTGCTACCGCATTGGGGAATTTACCCGGAAGCAGTACCTTGCTGATGGATTCTTTAACAGCATCCTGCCAGGTGCTGAACACCCCGGTATCCCATTTATCGCGGATATCGTAATTGCTGTAATAGGATCCGGCACTGAAATAGAATTCCTGGGTCCCGTAACTGTCAATATATTCACTTCCTTTATTGGTTTTTACCCAATCGACAATAAGCTGAAAATCCGCAGAGGTCATGGTAAATATTACCGTCGGGTCGAAAACCCATCCGTCATTTCTGGTGAGGATAAACTGGTCGGTATTGACAACCACCGGATTGTATTCAATCCAGGAGCCTTCGCTGAAATGGTATTCATCCGCACGGGTCTTATTGCCATTGCTGTAATATTTATAGACCACAACGATCTGATCGCCTTCCAGGGCATAAGGATATTTCAGTGCGAGCAGGTTTGGCAGGTAATCTTCCGGTCGTTCGGAGTCGGAGAAATTATCATATTTGCCAGGTGCCCCCATGGCGTTGTAGTCAGGGACCGTAACATAATAAGCTCCTTCGGTTTCTGACCAGCCGGAATCGTAGGTGTAGAGCACTTCTATTTTTACCGGTTCTGCGATAATGCCTGATTTGGTTGCTGTGCCGGTTCCTTTCACTGTGAGCCGGTTGACTTCCCAGGTCGCTGCATTGGAGTCCGAAGAGACGTATTTGAATGCAATGTGGATCTGCTGGCCATCGAAATCAGAAATATCTACATTTCCGGATACCACAAAATCCCAGTTGTTTCCTGCAGGCTTTGTCGGAATTTCAATTTCTGTCCAGGAGGCAGTCGCAGGATCACCCCCTGTGTAGTCGGCAGAGATTAATACCTGGATCTGATCCCATTGGCCTCCCAGGTAATTGATGGCCTGATTGATTTCCATCACACAACCGGTAAGGCCATTCAGGTCTAAGACCGGAGAGATCAACCAATCTTCATTGGGTTGGGCACCTCCGGAATAACCGGACATCTTTGCATAGCCAACTCCGCTGTAGATGTCTGAATACCAGTCCTGGTCTCCCAGCACGTTGACTGCGGTAAAACCACCCAGGTCGGTGCCGTTGAATTCATGTTCGAAGACCGTGATCTCTTCCGGCATCTGTACATCAGGTTCCAGATCAGAATACATGTAGGAGATGATGTATATATCTCCATCCCGGGCATCTGTGAGGGTTGCATTCAGGATGCTCCGGATGTATTGATCCGGTGGATTCTTCGGAGAGAAATGTTTGGCAAAGCCCACAACCTGGTTTGCCAGGTTGTAATCGTCATCTTTCAGGCTGTAGTATGCAGCCCCGGAATAGTCACTCAGATCGGGATAGCCCTTGCTGAAATTATAGGTTACCTGCGCAGAGGATCCATAGTCCAGTGCAGGATATTTTGATGTCAGCAAAGCAGGGACATAGTCTGTTGCCGGTTCATTATCCGTAAAATAATGGTTCTCAGCTACCTCCCCCTCCAGGGATTCATAGTCAGCATCCGAAAGGGTAAGTTCCACTCTTTTAACATACGGATTCTCCTTTTCGTCCAGCTCGTTGTAGATGTCTTCCATCGGATTACAGGCTGCAGCCAACAAGCTGATTCCTAAAATATAAATTGTTATTTTTTTCATCGTCAACTAATTTTCAGTTCAAAATTTCGTACCATTAAAAAGCAATTCGTAATCCGGTTGACCAGGTTGTGCCAAAGCCGAAATAAACTAATGCACTGTTTTCATCGTGAGAAGCTCCGTCGGTTGCATCGGCAACATATTCGGTATTCAACAGGTTATTGACATTGGCATAGAGAGAGGCTTCCAGTCCGGCAAGTGTGAACTTGTAATTTGCATGAACATCCACCAATCCCACATTGGGCATTTGCCAGGAATCCATTTTATCATCCGGATTGGTCCGGTAAATGGGATTAAAGTCCGCAAAGTTTTTGGCCAGGTAGATGTAGTCGGCTCCGATCTTAAGACCCGGAAGTGCTTCGTAATCCACAGAAAAAGATGCGGTACTTTGTGCTGAATTACCCACATGCACATCGGCAAGGTACGCGTCGTAGGTACCCAATACATTCTGTGCTTCATCGTACAGGGTGAAGCTGACATTGTCCTGCCAGATCCAGTCTCCCAGTGAGAGCATTCCTTTCAGGGTCAGTACCGGGGTGGGCATGTAGGTGACTTCGGCTTCTATTCCCTGGTGAAGGGCATTGATGCCCGGAATATTGGCTGTGCCAGCCTGCCCGAAACTGCGTACCAGCGCTTTGTCAAGCCAGTTGGTGTAGTAGTAGTCTATTTTGGCAAGGACCCTTTTTGAAGTATAGCCATACCCGATCTCAGCCGTGATGATCGTTTCGTATTTGACTTTCTCATTGATTTCGTTGGTATAATTGAGAAAGACATTGGTAAAAACGGGTTCCCGTTTAATATAGCCGGCATTGGCGTACAGATTGTGCTTTGGTGTCAGGTTATAATTAACGCCTCCCTTGATGTTCCATGGCAGGAAGTTATGCCATTCTGTAACCTGATTGCCGGGTGTATACTGGAAATAATCCGTACGCCGGTAACTTTTATTGGATAGGGCTGCTGAAAGGAATCCTGAGAAATTACCGGATATATATTCGCCCTGAAGGAATCCTCCTGCCCACAGAACTTCACCCGGGTTATCGTATTCATACTTGTCCCCCTCTTTCAGTTTTACGTTGGGTGGATTGTTAATAATATTGCTGTTGTCGAGATAGAATTCCCCTCCCAGCAGGTCAATGATCTCTTTGGTATGAAATCCTTTGTAGTATCTTCCGTCAAAACCAGCGGTCCAGTCGATATCAAATTTTTTCGTGGTGAGGGTGGATAGCAGACCGTACCAGTTATGGGAGTTTACGGCTGCACCGATAAAGGCCTGTGAACCTTCCAGTGAGTTTTGGTTGGCTTTCGCCACGGCTTCAAAATCCAGGTATCCCTGGGCGGTACGTTTGATATTCGGGTCATCCAGTCCGGTGTTGTAGTTCACAGACAGCCAGGATTTCTGAGGACCGTCCACACGGCGTCCGCCCCCGCGTCCAAGAGATGCATACAATACATTGGTCCACAGGGTATTCTCGTTGATATTCCAGTAGTGGTTCAGCGAACCCTGGGGTTTGTGGTAATAGTTATATCCGTAGGCGCCTCCATAGAATTCTCCATCGCGTAACCCAAAGTCTGAGTTAGCCCGTACCCCGTCTGTATGGTTGCGGTACCATTCGATGGTATGCCTGTTTCCACGCTGGATATGTACCTGGGGAGATCCAAAGACCGTGAACGACAGGCGTTGAGCGTTGTTTATTCGCTTTGAGACGTTGGCGAAATAACTGTACGCATCAAAGGAAGTACCGCGGATGTAACCGTCTCCATAGGTATGAGACCCCGACAAGGTAACCGCCCAGCCATTGTCCATCAGTCCGGTGGAAATGGTAAACGCCTGTTTCCGGTATCCGGAATTTCCCATGCTGGTGAAAACATTCCCTCCTTTTTCGGCATCGGTCGACCGGGTAATGATGTTAATGGTACCTCCCACGGAAGAAAGCCCCAGCTTGGAGGCTCCCAGTCCCCTTTGAATCTGGGCTCTCTGGGTTACATCCGAAAGTCCGGCCCAGTTGGACCAGTAAACTTTGGAATTTTCCATGTCGTTGACCGGAATTCCGTTGATAAGAACCCCCACATTGTAGGTGTCGAAACCACGCAGCGTGACACGGCCATCCCCATAGCCGCCGTTGTCTTTGGTGGCGTAAATAGAAGGCGTGGTTTTGAAAATCTCAGGAAACTCCTGGGTCCCCAGCCGTTCTTCAATCTGCAGAGGCTGAATGGCAGACATGGAAACCGGTGTCTGCCGGTCTTTGGCAAAGGAAGAGGTGATTAAGATCTCTTCAAGACCTATCGTACCCGATTCCAGACCAATGCTTCCCAGATCTTTGGTCTCATTGTTCCGGATACTCACAGTAATGTTTTTTGCAATGTAACCAATGTAGGAAACCACAAAATTGTTTTCACCTGCAGGGATGCTTAAAGCAAAGGACCCGTCCAGGTTGGTAGGTGTACCCTGGGTGGTACCCTCCAGAACAACAGTAGCTCCGATCAAAGGATCGTTCGAACGGCTGTCGATTACCTTCCCTGTAATGGTCCCCTGCGCATACATCGCCTGGGAAAACAGGATAAACACAGCCATTACCACTGTGATTTGAATTGTTTTTTTCATAGAAAATAGTTTTTATTATTGATGATTTGGTTATGTATTATTCACTAGAAACCACTTCCCCCGGTTCCGGCCCCAAAGATACCTTAGAGCTGTTTACATTTGCAATGATCAGAGTCAATTTAGTCGCTTGTTAACGCAAATTTTATCAATCGATGCATTCGGGTTTCCTGACCCTTTTTTTTGTTAATTTATTCTATAATCAATCCCTTTTATGTGCTTTCAATTTGTAATGCATACCAACACTTTGCTTCTGAATTATAAACAAATCCATCAAGGCCGGCCTGCCACAGAATTTTCAGAAAAAAAAGGAAAGTTCTCATTTATTTGTTCATCAAACGAATCATAGTTTCGTTAGTTATTAAAGTGAATTCACATTTTATGAACAGGATTTTAAGAGGTTATTAACAGATCATTCCGGATTGTTGTTTGGATGCCATGGCCTGATATTTTTATTTGGATGATTTTTTTGTTTCTCAAAACATTGTTAATCAGCAGGTATGATAAAATAACAAAAAAAAATTAAAAAAAATAGTACTTTGTTTTGCATAGTACCATTAAATGTTTATATATTTGTAATGCAAATAACGATGTTTTAAAAGGTAATTTTTTAAAGAAAGTTCTTTACGATATGTAACCCAAAGAAAAATAAGTCGTCATAAAAGCAAATAAAAAGCTGAAAACAGAAAAACAGAAAAACAGAAGCCATGAAAACAAAAAACAATGTTCAGAAAGCAGGTTTACGGACGATTGCGGTTATTGTAAGTTTTGTTCTTATAAGTTTGACCGTTACGGCCCAGGGATTTTGGAAGCAGTTGTTAACGAACAACAGTTTTAATCATCTGGCAACCGCATTGGTAGAGCATCGGTCTGTTTCTCCGGAGGAAGAAGCCCCTAAAGAGAATAGCAGGGATACCGGCAGTGATGCCGATATTTTTTACGAAGAGACGGAAGAAGAACTGGCACTGGAACCGTGGATGTTTGTTACGGTGAAGTGAATCCTGTGGCATTTTCCTGTCTGCGGAATGGGAGCCCTTCCGGGATTACAGGGAGCCATTGATGAACTGTACCTGGTCCCGGGGTTAGAGGATCCGGTCAGGAAACGGCAATCACCGGAAATGGAAAAAATGGTATCTGAGATCTGATTCAGGCGTCCACACCGTTAAAGAAATTAAAATAAGTAAAATGAAGCTTGAAAACACAAAAGCGCAGATGCGAAAAGGGGTACTGGAATATTGTATCCTTTTGGTAATGAGCGATAAACGCCTATATGCCAGCGATATAATAGGTGCTTTAAAGGAGGCTAAAATGATTGTTGTGGAAGGAACCCTTTATCCTCTGCTCACGCGTCTAAAGAACGATGGATTGCTGGCCTACCGCTGGGAAGAATCAACACAGGGGCCCCCACGGAAATACTATGAATTAACCAAATCAGGACAGAATTTCCTTGAGGGGCTGGAAGGATCCTGGGATGAATTGGTTCATGCAGTTAATAAATTAAAAAATCAAAAATAGCACAGCATTTAAGATTCAAGAGGTATGAAAAAGACATTTACCATTAATATCAGCGGGACGGTATTTTATATTGAGGAAGATGCGTACGAAAAACTTCAGGAGTATCTGCTGAAATTAAAGCAGCACTTCGGACCTGGTGCAGAGGGACAGGAGATCATTTCCGATATTGAAGCCCGCATCGCTGAACTGTTCAGTGAAAAATCGGAAGACCAAAAAGCGGTGGTTACCAGTGGTTGGGTGGATGAGGTGATTGACAGGATGGGCACTCCGGAAGATATCATGGAAGTGGACATGGAAGAGCCGGAAGAGCCGGTAACCTCGCGACGCAAAAGAAGGTTGTACCGCGATCCGGACCGGCGGGTTCTGGGAGGGGTTTGCGGAGGGCTCGGCGCCTACTTTAATATGGATCCAGTGATTCTCCGGATTATTTTCGTCGTGCTTTTTTTTATGAACGGCATTGGATTGCTTGCTTACCTGATTCTTTGGATCGCTGTGCCCAAAGCAGTCAATACGGCTCAGCGCCTGGAAATGAGAGGGCAGGAAGTCACGGTTTCCAATATCGAGAAATCGATCAAAGAAGAGGTGAAAGAGGTGAAAGAGAGTTATAAAAAATTCAGGGAATCAGATAGGTATGCCAAAGGGAGGCAGGGAGTTTCCCGGTTCGGTGACTTTGTTTACTCCTTTTTTAAGGTTCTGCTGAAGGTCGTTGTGATACTGATCGGCGTGGTGTTGATCGTATCTGGATTTTTCGGTTTGCTGGGGTTTGTTTCATCCCTGATTGTCGGGCATTCTTTTGTGCAAAACTGGCCCCTGATATGGACCCCTGAATTGAATATGCCCGGTTTCCTGAACCAGTTTGTGTCTGCCGGTTCGGTTACACTGGGCCTGATTGCCATAGCGATCCTGGTTGGAATACCCATGCTGGCCATGTTGTTTATCGGCACAAAAATGGTCTTCCGGTATAAATCGAATAATTCGGTGATTGCCTTAAGTATGGCTGGTATCTGGTTTGTTGCTCTCATAGGATTGGTTGTTATTTCAGCTGCCCAGGTTGGCAATTTTAAAAGCCAGACTTCCCTTACAACCAGTGAATCCATTGATTGCGGAGGATGTCAGACCTTGTATCTGGATGTGGCGGAAGGGAATCCGGATGAATTGGTCGAACTGGATTGGGACCTGAACGACTTTAAAGTGGTAATGATCGATGGAGAAGAACGCCTGGCCGGGGAAGTAAGTCTTGATATCGAACGTTCAGGTACCGATAATTTTATTGTAGTGGTTAAAAAACGATCCAGAGGAAAAAACAATACCGATGCGAAAAACAATATTCAACAGATCCGGTATACCTATACCCTCACGGATTCAACCATCCTCTTTGAACCTGATTTCCTGATTGCTGAAAATGGCCAATGGCGGGAACAGCGTGTGGATATTGTGGTTAAGGTTCCGGAAGGAAAAACCGTGTTCCTCAGCGAAAATATGGACCGGATGATTCACGATGTTGGGAATGTCTCAAACACATGGGCCGGAGATATGGTCGGTAAGTACTGGCAAATGAAACCGGAAGGGTTAACCTTGAAAGAGGTCGGGCCTTAAATGCCATGTAATAAAAGAGGGTTTATCACGTCTTAACAGTTGAATCAAAAAGCTATATAACTCATTAATCATGAAAAAAAATCTGCCACCGGGAATCGCTTTGGTAACGGACAATGGTTCCCGCATGAAAAATTTATTTTTATTGGTTGCCTTTGTGATGCTTTGTTTTACGGGTTATGGACAAAGCCGGTCAGACAAAATGTATGATCATTTATCCGGTCATGATGGAGTCACTCATTTTTTGTTCTCAAAGAACATGACAGATGCGTTCAATATTAATCTGGGCGATGATGAGGATGAAAAACAGGTTACGGGCCATCTGACAAAAATCCGTTTTATGTCCTATAATCCTGAAAAGGGAAATTTATCCGGCGATCAGTTTCTGGGGAAGGCCATTGATTACCTTCCAAAATCCGTTTATAAGAAATATGAAGATGAGGAATCCCACAATGATGACGCAGAAATATGGCTGATGGGGAAAAGGGACAAATACCAGGAATGCCATGTTTTTATTCAAAACAACAACCAAAACGGATTACGGTTTGTCGTTTCATTCTTTGGGGATTTTCTGGTGGAAGACATTGAAGGGCTGAAAAAAGCAGGCAAAGAATTTTCCGATGAATAAAAAAAGAACCTCCAAAGCAGACCGGTTCCTTCGCAAAACAGTATTTTTCTGATTCAGGCCTGCCTTTCTGCTGCTGTGGCCCGGTCGGCCCGGAAATTTCTTTGGCAGGTACTTCCGGCAACAGGAAGCTCCCCGGACAAGGGGATGCATTTCTGAAAAGATTCTGCCGGAAATCCTCCGGGAAAGAGTTCTGCTCCTTTCCCAAAAATCTGTACATTTACGTTATCGTTGAAAACACCGGAAAATCGCAAAAACCAGGATTTCCAGCTGTTTTCATTTTGAATTGGCACTTGCGTTGTATGGCTGCGACGGATTGCTTCTGAACAAGTAACCAACATAACAGATATGGCTGAACAAAATCCGAAAAAATTATTTCTCCTTGATGCACTGGCATTGATTTACCGAAGTTACTTTGCCTTTATACGCAATCCGCGGTTTAATTCCAAAGGGATCAATACGTCGGCTATGCTGGGCTTCACCAATACCCTCGTTCAGGTTCTGGAAACGGAAAACCCGGCATACATCGGAGTGGCTTTTGATGTATCCCGGAAAACGTTCCGGAATGAGTTGTATGCACCCTATAAAGCAAACAGGGAAGAGATGCCGGAAGACCTGCGAAAATCAATTCCGTATATCCGTAAGATCATTGACGCTTTTCAGATTCCTGTGCTGGAACTGGAAGGCTACGAAGCCGATGATATTATCGGAACCCTGGCGAAAAAAGCGGAAAAACAAGGATTTGAAACGTTTATGATGACTCCGGATAAGGATTATGCCCAGCTTATTTCGGATCGTGTGTATATGTATAAACCCGGAAAATCAGGCGACGAGGCAGTCGTGTGGGATCTTCAGAAAGTCAGGGAAAACTTCGGCATCGAAAGTCCGGATCAGGTGGTTGATATTCTGGGACTTATGGGTGATTCGGCCGACAATATCCCGGGATGTCCGGGAATTGGCCCTAAAAATGCTCAAAAACTGATTGCCACATATGGATCGGTTGAGGGCCTGTATGAACATATCGACGAAGTAAAAGGAAAACAAAGAGAAAACCTCGAAAAATATGAAGATCAGGTCCGGCTTTCGAAAAAACTGGCCGTAATTATCCGGGATGTACCCTTTGTTTTTCATCCGGAAACATTAAAGCGCAAAGAACCCAACACAGAAGCCTTAAAGGGTGTACTTGAAGAGCTCGAATTCAAAGCCCTTATTCAGAGGCTTAACCTGGAAAGTTCTTCTGCGCAGGCTGTACAGGGTTCGCTCTTTCATTCAGAAAACACCGGTACAAAGCCTTCTGAAGAGAAATCATACAATACCATAAAAACCGTACCCCATCAGTACTACCTGGTCGAAAATGAAATGCAGCGAGCCAGCTTACGGGCTGAATTATCTGTTCAGGATCTGTTTTGTTTCGACACGGAAACTACCGGCCTCGACCCCTTAACGGCCGATCTGGTTTGCCTCTCTTTTTCCTTCCGCAAAGGCGAGGCTTTTTGTGTTACCCTTCCGCCTAACAGGAAAGCGTGTGAGAAGGTCGTGGCAGAATTCAGGGAGGTGTTTTCCGACAGGAAGATTTTGAAAACCGGGCAAAATATCAAGTTCGATATAGCAATGTTAAACCAGTATGGAATGGAGGTACACGGAGATCTTTTTGATACGATGCTGGCGCATTACCTGATCGAACCCGGCCTGAAACACAATCTCGACAGCCTGTGTGAGGTGTATCTCTCGTACCGGAAAATACCTACGGAAAGCCTGATCGGCAAAAAGGGAAGGGAGCAGTTGTCAATGGGCGACGTCGATAAGGAAAAACTCCGGGATTATTCCTGTGAAGATGCAGACCTGACGCTGCAGTTGAAACAAGTCCTCGAACGGGAACTGGATACGAACGGACTCCGGGAACTTTTTGAAAAAATTGAAATGCCGCTTGTTCCGGTGCTGGTGCACATGGAAGGAGCCGGTGTATCTCTTAATACCGGAGAGTTAAATCGCTATGCAGAAAAACTCCGGGACAGGATTGAAAGCCTTGAAAAGGAAATTATTGAAATGGCCGGTGAGGAGTTTAATGTGTCATCCCCAAAACAACTGGGGCCGATTCTTTTCGAAAAGCTGAAAATCAATACCAATGCCAAAAAAACAAAAACCAAACAATACTCCACCAGCGAAGATGTATTAATCCGGTTGGTTGATAAACATCCGATTGTTCAGAAGGTTCTCGATTTCCGGGGAGCCAGGAAATTGCTTTCCACCTATGTGGAGACCTTGCCGGCATTGATTAACCCCAAGACAGGCAAAGTGCATACTTCTTTTAATCAGGCAGTGACAGCTACGGGAAGACTCAGTTCAAACAATCCGAACCTGCAGAATATACCGATCAGGGAAGCTGAAGGCAGGGAAATCCGGAAAGCATTTATTCCTTCCGGAACGGATTATACCTTTCTGTCGGCTGACTATTCACAGATTGAACTCAGGATTATTGCTGCTTTAAGCAAAGATGAACAGATGATTTCGGCCTTCCGGGAGGGGAAGGATATCCATGCCCTTACAGCTGCAAAAATTTACCGGATTGAGGTTTCAGATGTAACTCCCGAACAGCGCAGAAAAGCAAAAACCGCCAATTTCGGGATTTTGTACGGTATTTCCGCTTTCGGTCTGGCTCAACGGCTTAATATACCCCGACATGAGGCTAAAGAGCTGATTGATGAGTATTTCGAAAATTTCCCTGGAATCAAGGCATTTCTGGATAAAACCATTGCCCAGGCACGAAAGGATGGTTATGTACAAACAATTTACGGACGCAAACGTTATTTACATGATATAAATTCCGCGAATGCCGTAGTACGGGGAATTGCAGAACGAAATGCAATCAACACTCCCATTCAGGGATCCGCTGCTGATATAATTAAAATTGCGATGATCCGCATTTATGATGATATGGTTAAACATAAATTACGGTCAGGAATGATCCTTCAGGTACATGACGAACTGAATTTTGATGTGTATAAACCAGAACTCAGCCTGATGAAGGAGATCGTAACCAACGGGATGGAAAAGGCTGCAGATATTGGCGTTCCTCTGATCATCGAAATAAAAAATGCTGCAAACTGGCATGATGCTCATTAAATGAAGGTATGCCTGAAAAATTAGAGACAGAAGAAGACTACCGGGAGGCATTGATACGATTTCTTGAAATCTGCCATATTCCTTCTGACTCCCCTCTGACCGGAGAGTTATACAGACTGGTATGTCTGCTCGAGAAATATGAGGAGGAAAATTGCTGATGACCGGTTCCGGACAGGCGAAGGATCTGTTGCCCTTCAGGAGGAAGGAAGGGGCCGGTTTCTACCCTTCAGTTCTGAATGCTGTTCCCCCTGGTTGTAAAACAATACCCTGAAGCTCTGGTGAACGGGTCCGGATTTTCTGTATCTTTGCAATCCGGCAGTATGGATCAGGTCATTATATATCAGCAGCCCGACACGGTGAGAACCGTGATTATTCCGGATCTGTCATCCCGGGATGTAAAACCTGTTACCCTGGATCTGGAAAAGGCTGTAATGAAGACAAAACCTCTTCCGGTGGATACGGTTACCCGTACCCGGTCCGGGGATGTACCGAAGATACAATCCGGAGTACCACAGCCCCGGGAAACTCAGGAAACACACCAGCAGGAAATCAGACAGCAGGAGCCACGGAAAGAGGGTATCAGCCAGGCTGCACCCCGGCAGAAACAAAGAATCCTGAGCGATTCCTTTGTTTTGGTTGAACCACAGGCTCATCAGGACCTGGAGTTTCAGGAGGAAGCTGTTCCCCGGGAAGTCGTCCTGCCTGTCCATAAGATCCACCAGGTAAATTACGACTGGTTAACCCTGATTCTTTTAGGGTGCCTGGTTCTTTTTGCATCGGTAAAAAATGTGTACACAAAGTACCTTGTATACTTGCTGAAGTCGACTGTTAATTATGCAACATCAGCCAGGTTATTTCGGGAGCGGACCTATTCATTTATGGATGGGGGCTCTCGCCTGGGTATCTTTTTTTATGTTGTTTTTTCCGTTTTTGCTTATCAGGTGCTTACCTGTTTTGAATCCGGCCTGCCCTTAAAAAATTTACCCCTCTTTTTATGCTGTATTGTGGCAGTACCGGGATATTTTCTTTTAAAAAATGTAGCCTACCTGATGGTGGGAGTTGTCGTGGAAGGACTGGAAGAGACCAGAGAATACCTTTTTAACCTGGGCAACTACAACCGGGTGCTGGGGTTATTTCTTTTTCCGTTTGTGGTTGTGATTGCTTTTTCGCCTCTTTTAAACCCGCTCTTTTTTCTTATTCCGGGCCTGATTTTAACAGGAATTTTTTATGGGATGGCCCTTCTGCGGGGGATTATACTATTATTAAAAAAACAATTTTCAATATTTTATCTCTTTTTGTACCTTTGTACCCTTGAAATTCTACCGTTGTTTTTGATTTATAAAATTGTTAAGGTACAAGTAGGGTTTTAAGTTTAATTAAAAGTAATTAACTTGAAAGTTAAGAAGATACTCGTTTCACAACCCAAGCCTGAAACTGAAAAGTCTCCGTATTTTGACCTGGCGGCCCGGAGCAATATAAAGATTGATTTCCGTCCTTTTATACAGGTAGAGGGTGTTTCCGCCAAGGAGTTCAGGCAGACAAGAATTCAGATTTTAGATCACAGTGCGGTACTTTTCACCAGCCGGACTGCCATTGATCATTTTTTCCGGATTGCTCAGGAAATGCGGGTAACGGTCCCTGACACCATGAAATATTTCTGTATTTCGGAAGCTGCCGCCTTTTATCTGCAAAAGTATATTGTTTACAGGAAACGCAAGATTTTTTACGGGATCGGGACGTTTGCAGATCTCCTGGAGGTGATGAAAAAGCATAAAGACGAAAAATACCTTGTTCCTTTATCGCATATTCACAAGCCGGAGATCCCCAACCTTCTTACACAAGGGGGGTACAACTATACCAGGGCCATTTTATACCGGACCATCAGCAGCGATCTCTCCGACCTGAAAGATGTGAATTACGACATCCTTGTTTTTTTCAGTCCGTCGGGTATCCGGTCTTTGCTTCAGAATTTTCCTGATTTCAAACAGAACGATACCCGGATTGCATCCTTCGGACCATCCACAGCCAATGCGGTTAAAGAAGCAGGATTGAGACTTGATATTCAGGCCCCGACACCACAGGCTCCCTCTATGACTATGGCCCTGGAACAATACATAAAAAACATCAATAAATAGATTTTTTGGTTTTTGAATCACAAAGCCAGCTGTTCCATGCTGGCTTTTATGTTTTGTTCTTGAATGGCTTTAACGTATTTTTGGAACACGATGAACGAACAGGGTTTTGTTTTTAAAAAAGCAGAGCGGCTTACCGGCAAAAAGCGGATAACCCGGATTTTTGAAAAAGGAAAAACCCGTGTGGTCTATCCTGTGAAAGCGGTTTACCTCGAAACCGATCCACAGGAAATATTTCCGGCAAAAGCTGCTTTTGCCATCGGCAGGAGAAATTTCAGCCGGGCAGTAGACCGGAATCTTTTGAAACGAAGAATGAAAGAAGCCTACCGGTTAAACAAACCTGAGTTCTATAAAAAACTGGAAAATAAAAGATTGGCAATTGTATTTATCTATATTGCCAAAGAAATCCTACCCTATGCAACCATAGAAAAAAGCATAAGGAAAACATTAGATAAAATAGCCTGAATCGTTGATTTATTCAGGCTGAATGAATTGGAATTTAAAAAAAGTCACTGTCCGGCCTCTGAATTTTTCTCTGCAGGTATCGGATGGCTGCACATGGAACGTATGCAAAAAGAGTGTTTGCAATGCCAGATGGAATCGCTGCCTCTCCGAATGAAAAAATTCGGAATAACAGAAAATGAGGGCAGAAAACTGCTTGCTGAACTTGAGAAGGAAATTCAGCAGATCGATTTTGAAGCCAGCAATTCCCCTGAGATTACCCGGAATATACTGGAAAAGATGAGAAGTTATTCTACGGTAGCAGATCCTTACAGGATGGAGAAAAAGGAAAGCAACCGGAAAATGCTGGCCCGGTATGAAGAGTTTCAGAAAAAAGTGATTGCTTCGCGTAATCCGTTCGATACGGCGTTGCGTCTTGCGATTGCCGGCAATATCATTGATTTTGGTCCAAACCATGTGTTTAATGTGGATCAGGTCCTGGAAAAGGTATTGTACGGTCGCTTTGCCATTGATCATTCCCGGAAACTTCAGGCTGCCATTGAAAAAGCAGGAATCGTTCTTTATCTGGGGGATAATTGTGGGGAAATAGTGCTCGACAAACTGTTTCTGGAAACCATGGGGCATCCGGATGTCTGGTTTGCTGTACGGGAGAAACCGGTGTTAAATGATGCTACCCTGAAGGAAGCACGCGAAACAGGTATGCATGAAGTGGCAAAAGTGATCAGCAACGGCGACGATTGTCCTTCCACCGTACTCCACAGGGTAAGCAGAGAATTCAGGGAGCTTTATGATTCAGCGGACCTGATTATCTCCAAAGGGATGGGGAATTATGAAGGCCTGATGAACGAAAAGGATCCCCGCCTGTTTTTTCTGATGATGATTAAATGCCAGGTTATTGGCAACCTGCTCGGTGTAAATAAAGGAGATTTCATCGTAAAACAGAATTTCCCGTAGCCTCCGGAATAGAATCACGGTTTAAATTTTTGGTGCCATGGTTATTAAAGGAATGATTACTTCTTCCATGGAAATACCCCCGTGCTGGAAAGTGTTTTTGTAATAATTGGCGTAGTAATTATAATCGTTCGGATACACAAAGAAATCATTGTTCAGCGCAAAAATATAGGAAGAGCTCACATTTCGTATTGGCAGAAAAGCCTGGCCCGGATGGGTGATTTCAAAAACCTCTTTTGCTTTGTAATTAAGATTCCGTCCCATTTTGTAACGCAGGTTTGTGTTGGTCTCCCGGTCGCCGATAACTCTTATTGGATTGTTTACCTTGATGGTTCCGTGGTCTGTGGTAACCATCAGCAGGATATCGTTTTCAGCCAGCAGCCTGATCAACTCCAGCAGAGGGGAGTGGGTAAACCAGCTTAAGGTCAGCGAACGATAGGCTTTTTCATCGTTGGCCAGTTCTTTGATCATCTCCATCTCCGTGCGTGCATGGGAGACCATATCCACAAAATTGAAAACCAGCACGGAGAGATCATTTTTTAAAGAGTTCCGGATGTTTTCAACCAGTTTCTTGCCGGATCTCAGGTTGGGGACTTTCCCGTAGGAGAATTTTTCTTTCCGGGCATACCTGGCCATCTGTTTTTGCAGCAGTTCTTCCTCGTGCCGGTTTTTATTGCCTTCGTTGTCGTCATGTTCCCAAAGGGTGGGGTAAAGCTTTTGGATTTCAGATGGCATCAGCCCTGCAAACATGGAATTCCGGGCATACATCGTTGCTGTCGGAAGGATACTGTAATACAGATCTTCCTCGACCGTATTGAAGTATTCGTTGATTACACTGCTGATGATCCTCCACTGGTCGTACCTGAGGTTATCAATCACAAGGAGAAATATTTTTTTGCCTTTGTCCAGAAGCGGAAAAACCTTGTGTTTAAAAATGTCAGGGGACATGAGAGGACGATTCCCGATCTCTTTCCCGAACCAGTTGATGTAGTTTTCTTTAATAAACCGGCAAAAGGCATTGTTGGCTTCGTTTTTCTGCATCACCAGTACTTCGTCCATGGCCGTATCGTCGGATGCACTCAACTCCAGTTCCCAATAGACCAGTTTCCGGTATATATCTTTCCAGTCATCAAAAGACAAACGGTCATTGATTTGCATTCCAATCCGGGCAAACTGAGTTTGATAGGCCGACGTGGTTTGCTGTGTGACAAGCCGTTTCTGATCGATGTTCTTCTTTATGGAGAGCAGGATCTGTTTCGGATTTACCGGCTTGATCAGGTAGTCTGACATTTTTGAACCGATCGCTTCATCCATAATGTTTTCTTCCTCACTTTTGGTGATCATTACCACCGGCACATTGGGAGCGAGTGCTTTGATCTCGGTAAGTGTTTTCAGCCCGCTCAAACCCGGCATGTTCTCATCCAGGAAAATGATATCATAGTACCTGATTCGGACCAGTTCAATCGCATCAGAACCATTGTTGGCTGTTTCCACCTCGTATCCCTTTTCCTGCAAAAAAATGATGTGCGCCCTTAAAAGATCAATTTCATCATCAATCCAAAGTATTTTTATTTTTCTCATAGACTTGTTTTTTTTTGATTGTGATCTTTTAGTTTTTCTATCCTGTTTCTTTCCTGTTTGTCCGGAAACGACTGAATTCGGAAAGGACGCAGGGTGCTTGTTGTTTATAGCGCAATTATTGTTCCAGATAAAACCGTTTGAAGAAATCCGTATAGGCTGAAATATCTTTTTCAGCCACAAAGACGTCCAGGTTTTCTTCCGTAATCAGGAAATTCCGGTATTGGGCATCTCCCAGGGGGTCAAAAAGACTTCTTTCCCGGATGAATTTTCTGAAATAGTCCAGGGCTGTTTCTTTGTCCTGCAATCCTGATATTGCGATTATTGTACGGAAATGGTCCAGGTTGTGTTCTTCGATTGTCAGTTCTTTGTCCGGTTCAGTTGTTTCATTGTAGCGGCTGATTCCTGAAAGAAAGGTTTCCGTATCTATATTTTCAGACGGGATTACCAGCACGAAAAGATGCGGTTTTTCAAGTTCCTGGTGATAGGGTCCGGTATATTCGGTTGCTTCTTCAGGCGGGGTATTTTCAATTCTCCCGGACAGAGAGGCTTCTGTTTCTGTTGCGGGAGCTTGATCTTCATCGGATTGGGTCCGTTCCTGAACATTTGCCTGCAGGTATTCCTGCCTGAAGAAATCGAGGTATTCATCGATTTTGCCGTTTTCAGTCAGGCGTGACAGGTTTTCATCGGTGATCAGGAAATTCCGGTAGCTGATATTCTCCAGGTCTGTGAACAGATTCCGGTTGGTTACAGCGCTTCGGAAGTAAGACATTGCTTCATTGAAGCCAGGCAATCCTTTGACTACTACCAGGTGGTAGTCGGCAGCTGTTTTAAGCTGAAGCTGCAGGTTCCATATCCGGAACGATGACCGGTTATAATCAGCAAAGGTTGATGTTACCGGCCGGATAGGAGCTTCCTCCCCCCGGATGGCTATTACAAAACACTGGGCTGTGTCGATCAGGGCATCAAATGTCCCGGTGGGTTGTGTTTCGGTGACCATAACAAATGTCCCGCGTTCTTCAAGTGTTTCTTCCTCTTCTTCAATTTTAGCCATCAAGTCTTCCGGGCGGTCGAGGAGCTCTTCATCTTCGAATTCAGGCCTTGTAAAACGGCTGTAATTTTTGATAAAAAAGGAGAGGTAATCGGTCAGGGATTTATCAGCCAGCAGAGCCCGGTAATTGGTTGACGACGCAACGAAATTGATATAATCGAAGCTCTCCAGTGCCTGGAAAACTTCACTTTTCCGTATGATGGAGCGGAAATAGATCAGGCTCTGCTCTTTGTCAGCCAGCGAGCGGATAACCAGTAAGGCTGTTTGCCCGTCCAGGTTTTCCGTCTCCATATCGAAGTCGGTTTTTGTGTAATGATCAATGTTGTAATTGGCAATATCAAATTTCAGGCGGTTCAGGTCAAAATCGGCATCGCGGGGATAAGCGATAACAAAATAATGCAACAGGTCCCCGTCATAGGAAAACTTACCGTCGAATTCATCATCATCGTTGTTGCCCGGTAACATCTCTTCGTTCTGAATTATATCGTGTAGATATCCGATATCTACCAGCTTCTGATAATCCTGCAGGGTGCTGTCCTGGACCAGGGATAATATATCACCGGCCAGTACGGTGGTTTCTTCATTGGGATAGGCTGCAATATAACCGGTAAGTAGTTTTTCAAACTCAGGCAGATCGGATTGTGTACCAAGAGCTACCGATCGCAGAAAATCGATTTTCGGCATGAGTACACTGTCGGGTTCCAGTTCTTTCATCTGCCCGGTTAAAGAGATCACCTGCGGGTATTGTCCTCGTTTGTACCGTTCGAAGGTGTATTGGTAAAGCCTGTTGATGCTGTCTTTCTGAGCTTCCAGGTCGACAAAGAAATTCGGATTTAAAAGGTATCTGGCGTATTTGCTTTCCGGAAACCGGTTGATGATGCTGTTTCTGTAAAAATCGGATCGTTCCTGGTTTTCAAGGATTTCATAGTTGTCGTAAAGGTCAAACCAGCTTGCAAGCGTGTAGATATTATCCGGATATCTTCTGTTCAGTTCAATAAAGGCAGCGTTCGATTGCTGGTAGTTTTTAAATTCTGTTTTAAACAGTTTTCCGGCATTGTACAAGGCCTCTTTGATCTGTTCGTGGGATAGTGCCATGAGCGAATCGTTCATGGGCAGATTTTGGGTATAAAATTCGCGTTGGAGGGGATCATCGACTATGGGTTCTTCGATGAGGGTTGAATCGATGAGTTCTTCAAATTCATTATACTCTCCTTCAGAGAGGGTCGACTTATCGGATCTGCGCCAGTTGTCTTCGGGTTTTCTTTCCCCCCAGCGTTGTTGAAACTGAACCTTTCCAAAGGATACGGTTTGGGGATTGTAAAAATACCAGCCGCTGCCTGCCTGGGTTCTTCCCATGCCCAGACGATACTGGTTGGCCCTGTAGAAGGATGAATTGGCTCCTCCCTGGACGGGACCCATCTGTTCCTGCAGCTGCCTCTCTTTTTCAGTTTCTATCAGGTTGTCAATCAGAGCATCTCTTTCAATTTCGCTCATTAAGGCAACTTTCTGCAGGCTATCTTCCCTTTCCACAATAAGAATCTGATCCACTAACCGGGTAAGGCTGTTGTACCGGGATTCAAGATTTTCATAATCCGGATAGTTGTCATCAATCACAATCATGGCACTGTCGTAATACGACTGAGCGTTCCGGTAGTTCAGGTCTTCAAAATAAAGGCCGGCAAGTGTGATGGCTGATTGAGCGAGCTGATAGGAGTTGTAGATGCTGGATGATACGGATTTGCGGTAATTCAGAATGGCTTCTTTTCTGTTGCCTTCACGGAAATGGATATTGCCAAGGGCATAATAAATCTGGTCGCGGTATTCAATATTTTTATCATCCCTGAGCATTTTATGCAGCTCTTTTTTTAGTTTTTCAGCATCCCCTTCTCCGGTAAAGATACTGGCAGCTTTAATTTTGGCATTAAAGGCCATGTCATACGGGGGATTATATTTACCTACACGGAAATAGGCCTGGGAGGCCAGTCCCGGTTGGCCGGTTTCTTCATATAACTGTGCCAGGATGTACTGCAAACGTGCTTTTTGTTTCCTCCAGAAGGTTTTTTGAATCGCAATGTCAAGGTATTTGGTCGCTTCGGTATAGTCTCCCATTTTAATGTAATATTCGGCAACGACCACGGCAAAATCGCGTTCCAGACCCCGGGGAAAGTCCTCATCCCGTTCTGCAGTTATGATAATTTCCGAGGCTTCGGCAAAACGTTCCAGTTCGGTATAGCTCCTGATCAGCCATAAATAGGCTTCGTATTTTGTCTTTTCTTCAGGGAATTTGCGTATTACATAAGCTAAGTTATCAATCGCCGACAGGAAGTTGTCCTGGTAAAAATAGGCTTTCCCCATGATTAGATAACTGTCATCGATCCAGTTGTTAAACTCCTCTTTTCTTGCAAACTCCTGGTAGCGTCGTGAACCTCCGCTTCTTCGTCGTTTGGGTTTTTTGGTGATGGAATGGACTTCAATCAGCTTGGATGCTTTCAAAATCACATTTTCCATATCTGACTTCACAGCCTTGGCCGAAGATGGATCACTGTCTTTAAATACAGGAAGCAGGTGGGTATAGTCATTCTCTATGGTTCGTTCGATTTTTTCTTCTCCTGATTTGAGGCTCTGTCTGGCATTAAAAAAGATATTGTATCTGGATGTTATATTATGATAGGAACGGGTTACCCTGGTATTCTTTGTGGTAGAACACCCTGAAAAGATTAAAAGGAGGATAACCAGCAAGGTTGTATGTAAAGTTTTTTTATCCAATAATGCCCTGTAATTACCGTTTCAACAACTGTGGTATTAACTCAGAATTCAGCAATATATTGTTTTTCAGGAACAATTTTTGATAAAACCTGAGGCTACAATGATACAAAACTATCCGTTACCGGAAGGGGTAATCCCGGTTTAAAAAATTCCGGATGGCAGGCTGGTTTATTTTTTTGTTATCTGCACTTTCCGGGTAGGAGGTTTTTCCAGGTTTCTTATTTTGAGTTGTTCAGTGACTTCATCCGCAAGTCTGGCAAAATATCCGCCCGTTAACGAACCGGGATTGTCTGCATCCGGTTTTCCTTCGTCTCCTCCTTCACGTATGCTTTGTACAATGGGTATCTGTCCGAGGAGTTGTACATCCAGTTTTTCTGCCATTTTTTTCCCTCCATCTTTTCCGAAAATGTAATATTTATGGCCGGGGAGTTCAGCCGGTGTAAACCAGGACATATTTTCCACCAGTCCGAGTACGGGTACGTTAATTGATTTGTTCCGGAACATGCCGACTCCCTTAATGGCATCGGCCAGGGCAACATCCTGAGGTGTGGTGACAATGATGGCTGCGGTAACCGGAACCGTTTGGACCAGGGTCAGATGGATGTCACTTGTTCCGGGAGGAAGGTCAATCAACAGGTAGTCGAGTTCACCCCATACTGCATCTCCGATTAGTTGTTTCAGTGCATTGGAAGCCATCGGGCCCCGCCATACCAGCGCATCGTCAGGATGAATGAAAAATCCGATGGACAGGAATTTCACCCCGTATTTTTCTACCGGAACAATCATTTCCCGGTTGTCAATTTTTGTTCCCGTAGGGCGCAAATCTTCAGCCCCAAACATTTTTGGGACAGATGGACCGAAGATATCGGCATCGACCAGTCCTACTTTAGCTCCTTTCCGGGCCAGGGCAACAGCCAGGTTGATTGCGATGGTGGATTTCCCGACCCCTCCTTTCCCGGAAGCTATGGCAAGGATATTGTTTACGTCGGGGAGCAGAGGACGTTCCATGGTATGCATGAATTTGACTGTGATATTTCCTCTTATTTTTACGTCTTTCCCAAGTTGAGTCTCTATTGCGTTAACACATTGTTTCCGGATGGTTTCAATATGCGGATCATCCGACCGCTGAAAAACCAGGGAGAAACGTATCTCCTGACCGGCAATCCGTATTTCCTGGACCATGTTCATCGAAACGATGTCTTCTTTGCTTCCCGGATAGAAAACAGTTCGTAAGGCATCGGTAACATTTTTGGGGACAATTAAATTACGTGGCATATTCATTTGTTTCATTTTTTATTTAAACATTGGTTCAAAATTATAATTTGTTTTTAAGTTCTTTGGCGGGATCCCAGAATTTTTTTTCAAAATTCAGAATCTGTCCGTTTGCAATTTTCAGTCCTTCGTTTTCAAGCAGTTCCTGCATGGTTCGTGGGGTATCGAAATGGAATTTTCCGGTTAACAATCCGGAACGGTTCACTACCCTGTGTGCCGGGACAAATTCATTCTGAGAACCGGAGGCATTCAATGCCCAGCCTACCATCCGGGCTGCTCCGGGCGAACCAAGGTAAGCGGCTATCGCCCCGTATGAGGTTACTCGCCCGGGGGGAATTTTTCGTACCAACTGATACACCTGAAAAAAAAAATCATTCATTCTGCTTTTTTATTTATTGCATAGCGCCCGAAGCTGCGATACGTGTCTTTTTCAATGTCAACAACCGGTTCAATGAAGGGTTCATTTATATGGATTGTAAAGGCCAGGTATTTAATGGCGATTCCCCGAAGGAGCCATTGGTTTTCATAAAAAGTTTTAATCTGCAGGATGTCATTTCCCCATCCCGAACGATACAGGTCTTCGGTTTGGGAAACGATCCGGAACGCATTGGCTTTTGCCAGCGCAAGGGTGTAATGAAAAAGAAAATGGCTGTCAGTTTTCAGGTGTATGATCCCGTCCGGAGCCAGGAAGTGGCGATATAAGGAGATAAAACGGGATGAAGTAAGCCGTTTTTTGAATTTTTTCATTTGCGGATCTGGGAAGGTAAGCCAGATCTCACTGACTTCTCCGGGGGCAAAAAAATGGTCGGTTAATTCGATTTGGGTACGGATAAATCCTGTATTTTTTAGTCCTTTTTCCCATGATTCTTTGGCTCCTTTCCACATACGGGCTCCTTTGATATCGATTCCGATGTAATTGTTTTCAGGGTATTTTTCAGCCATTTGCAGGGTATATTCTCCTTTACCGCAACCCAGTTCCAGAATCAGGGGGTTGGGATTCTTAAAGAACAGAGGGCCCCAGCGTCCTTTCAGTTTATGGTCTTTGTTGTTCAGCACTCCGTAAGGGGCCTGAATCACATGATCGAAGGTATCCAGTTCACGGAATTTTTTCAGTTTTCCTTTTCCCACTTTTAACCGTTTGTTTTTTCTATGCTTATTCCGAAATCATGAATTCCTTTCAGCACCTCTTCACGCATCCCTTGCTGTATTTTGAATATATAGGTTCCCGGTTTGGGGAAATATACATTTTGCCTGTAAGGCAATTTGTTGTCACGGAATTTTCCGTACCCCCTGCCGAACCATTGGCCGGAAGGATCAGCAAGGATAAACTCAACGGTATCGCTCAGGGTGTTGCCCTGGGGTGGATCCAGGGTAATAAATAGCCAGATATTGCTATACGGGTAATCAACCGTATTTCGAAGGTTAAAAGAGAGGGTATAGTTCTGTGCCGAATCTTTCGTTGTAAAGGCATAGGCCATTACCGAGTCCTTGTGCCAGCCGTTTTCCCCAACAGGGCTGTAACGCTCATACACCCGGTCCTGATTGCAGGCCCCCAGCAGGCATAAAACAGCTGGTATGAGCAGAAAAAGAAAAGGATGAGGTTTCATTCATCTGGATTTTAATTATTTATAGAGACTCATGGAACTCGTTTCATTTTCTTTGTTTACGGTGGGGTGGTTTTTTATGAAAACGTTTCTTTTGTTTGGATTGTTTCGGTTTGTCAAAGCGGTTCAGGTCTTCCTGTCCGACGGTATTTTGAAATCTCTCTTCCTTAGGGGCGGTATCCAGAATCTCCACTCTGAGGCTTTCAGGCCGTTTGCCCTGCTTGTTCATTTGGATGATCTCCGATACTTTTTCTACCGGCACGGGGATCTGGCTGCTGGCATTTTGAGCCAGGTACCAGTAAACTCCGTTAAAAATGTCGGCTTTCTGGTATATGAATTTTTCATGTTCCGTTTCCAGGGGGATGTTGTTCGGAGGGAAATCTTTCTGAGCATCTAAATAGGCATCCAGTTCAAAGTTAAGGCAACATTTCAGTTTTCCACATTGACCGGCCAGTTTTTGAGGATTGAGGGAGAGTTCCTGGTAGCGGGCTGCGTTGGTTGTTACCGATACGAAATTGCCTATCCAGGTTGCACAGCAGAGCTCTCTGCCGCAGGGGCCAATTCCTCCGATTCTGCCTGCTTCCTGCCTGGCTCCAATTTGTTTCATTTCGATCCGGATATGGAAGGTTTCAGCGAGTACCCGGATCAGTTGCCTGAAATCAACCCGTTCGTCAGCGATGTAATAAAAAATCGCCTTGGTCTGGTCGCCCTGGAATTCCACATCGCCTATTTTCATATCCAGGTTCAGGTCCGAAGCAATCTGCCTTGATTTTATCATCGTGGGGTGCTCCAGAGAAATGGCTTCTCTCCATTTAGCCAGATCAGCAGGCTTGGCTTTACGGTATATCTTCCTGAATTCTCCGTTTACCAGGGTTACCTTATGTTTTTTTATCTGATCCAGGACCAGGTCCCCGGTAAGCGAGATAATTCCTATATCGTGTCCCGGACTGGCTTCAACAGCCACTATATCCCCCTGACTGATTTTTAGTTTGTTTACATTACGGAAATAATCCTTCCTTGTATTCTTGAACCGGATTTCAATAATTTCATCCGGATTGGCAATGTTCCTTACATCCCTCAGCCAGTCGGTAACCTGTAACTTGCCACAGGTCCCGTTGCTGCCGTCACATAACCCACGCTCAATGGAATCTGGTGTTCTCATACATAATTTTTTGCATTCCGGTTCTTCCCTGTTTTAAAACAGTGTATTCATTTCATTCTTCCGGATTCTGCAAAAGTAATACTATTAACCGATTGATAAAAGATCTGTCTGCACGAATTATTTTTTCTGCTGCCGGAAAGAGACAGAATTTTCAGGAATCCGGATTACTTTTTGATCATTTTAACCATCTTTAAAGCGATATCCGTAAAAATAATCCGGGGATTGCCATTCATGCCAATCTGTTTGTAGGCCAGTTCAAATTCCGATGCCATCCATTGAATATTCCTTTCATTGATATAGGGTGAAAAATCTTTGCCCCACGCTTCTTCCTGGCGGTTTAGATACACCAATTGATTGTTCTTCAGGTTAAATACAAAATACTCACGGATCAGTCGCAGGGCATAATTCAGGAAATTTTTCTGTTTCTCTCTTCCAATTTTTGCCATCTCTTCCGACCAGTTAATCAATCCCGGTACATCAATGGTGTAGGCTGCACGCATCAGTTCCTGGAGCCTGGCAAACGAATGAAGGTTCTGGTTATCCGGGTTCAGATATTCCAGGGCGGTCAGGTAACTTCCTTTTGCCAACCGGACCACCTCATCGATCACCCCGTTCTCCTTATCCGTTTTATTTTCCAGGGCTTCTGACAGGGATCGGTCCTCAATGGGGGGTATCGTGATGAGTTGCGCCCGGGACCGGATGGTGCCGAGCATATCTTCTTCGTTCTCTGTGATCATAAGAAACAGGGTTTTGCTGGGGGGTTCCTCAATCATCTTTAACAACTTGTTGGAACAATGGGGATGCATCTTTTCCGGCAACCAGATGATCATTGCCTTAAATTCTGATTCAAACGGTTTCAGATTTAATTTTTTCAGGATCGATGCACTCTCCTTTTCATAGATCATTCCCTGGGCATTTTCAACATCGATAAAGGTAAGCCATTGATGCAAAGTAAAATAAGGGGTTTTCAACACCAATTTACGCCATGAGCTGAGAAAGTCATCACTGACAGGGTCCTTGATGCTTCCTGTCTTGAAAACCGGGAAGACAAAATGAAGATCGGGATGGATCAGCTTCTGATATTTCCGGCACGATGGACAGGTTCCACAGGAATCCGTACCGGTACGGTTGGGGCAGGAAATATATTGGGCATAGGCAAGGGCCAAAGGCAATTTTCCCACTCCTTCAGGGCCGGTAAACAGTTGAGCATGGCTTATGCGGTTCTCCTGTACGGACCGGATCAGTCTCTCTTTTATCTTTGTTTGTCCGACAACATCACGAAAAAGCATAAAGTCCTCTTTTTGGGTTTTGGATTGAATCCTTCAAAAGTAGCGTTTTTATCGGGAAACACACAGGTATTATTTATTCTTTAAATAACTAATTTTAAAAGATACCAGCCTGATCCATCGGGATTATTTTTTATCTTTGAGTAATTGAAAAATTTAAAAAAAAGTCATATGCAAACGATAGATACCTACGATTTCTCAGGCAAAAAAGTACTGATCCGTGTTGATTTTAATGTACCCTTGAATGAGCAGTTTGAGATTACTGACGATACCCGCATAAGGGCTGCACTTCCTACGATCAGGAAAGTGATTGAAAAAGGGGGATCCCCTATTCTCATGTCCCATCTTGGGCGGCCTAAGGACGGTCCGGAGGAGAAATTTTCCCTGAAACCGTTGGTGGGCCATCTTTCGGAATTACTGGGTGGAGCTACCGTTAAGATGGCTCCCGGCTGCATCGGCAAGGAAGTGAAGCAAATGGCCGACAGCCTGCAACCGGGTGAAGTGATGATTCTTGAAAACCTTCGTTTTTACAAGGAAGAAACTGCCGGGGATGAAGAATTTGCCGGGAAACTGGCCGAAAACGGCGATTGCTGGGTGAACGATGCGTTCGGGACGGCACACCGGGCGCATGCATCAACCGCCGTGATAGCCAAATTCTTTCCGAACGACAAAATGTTTGGCCACCTGATCGAAAGCGAAGTGGAAAGCCTGGATAAAGTAATGAAGAATCCAAATCGTCCGTTCACCGCTATAATGGGTGGAGCTAAGGTTTCGTCAAAGATTACGATTATCGAAAATCTGCTTGAGAAGGTTAATAACCTGATTATCGGAGGAGGCATGACCTACACATTTGTCAAAGCAAACGGCGGGAATATCGGAGATTCCATCTGTGAAGACGAATACCTGGAAACAGCCCGTACCATTGAAAAAGTAGCAGCTCAGAAAGGAGTGAACCTGATTATGGCTGTGGATGTTGTGGCAGCAGACTCCTTCAGCAACGATGCCAACACCCGCGTTGTGCCCGCGGCTGAAATTCCGGATGGCTGGCAAGGATTGGATGCCGGTCCGGAAAGCATAAAAAAATTCAGGGAAGCAATTGAAAAATCCGGTACCATCCTCTGGAACGGCCCGGTGGGGGTTTTTGAAATGGAAAAGTTTTCCAAAGGATCCCAGGCCGTTGGAAACGCAATTGCTGAAGCAACCAAAAAAGGAGCTTTCTCGCTGGTTGGAGGGGGCGACTCGGTAGCCTGTGTCAATAAATTCGGAATCGCCCGGGATGTATCCTACATATCGACGGCCGGAGGCGCAATGCTGGAATACCTTGAAGGAAGAATCCTTCCGGGAATCGCTGCCGTCCGCGGAAAATAGAAAATAAACACTTTAATCATATGAAATACAATGTCGGACCTGTAGACAGGTTAATACGTATCATTATCGGATTGGCAATCGCTATTTTGGGCATCGTTTATGACAGTTACTGGGGACTGATCGGATTGATCCCTATAGCAACAGGACTCTTTAAATGGTGTCCGCTTTATTCGCTTTTTTCTATTTCAACCCTGAAAAAGGAAAAGTAATCTCGTTTGCCTTGCAGAACGTTTTTTTCCGTAAAAGAAATGTCTCTTAGGGGAGAGGCCTTTTCTTACGTATGAAACGGCTATGCCAAATCATGCCACATAAAACAATGATTATACGTATGGACGTTCCATTTGCTTCCACGAATTTTCCGTCCTGCGATACAAAATCCTTTGCTTCAAACAGCGCCAGAATCCGTTTCAGGAGAAGGGAAATGAATTAAATACAGAAGGAAATATACTTTCAGACACTATTTTTTATTTCCGGCCGTTTAGAGAATAAGATGTACCAATGCCCTCGATGAGGAATAACAAAAAAACAGTGTCAATCTGCACTTTTGTAAGTGCCTTTTAACAATCGCTTCTGTTGAAGCAGGCTGCCCGCCAATTTGGCGGGCAGTTTTTGTTACGGGTTCCCTGTACCGAACCTTGAAGACTAAAAAATTCTGTATGATTCAGCATTGGGGTGTATCATACTCTTAAGAGCGGAAAAACATTCTTTCCTGCCAGGGATAACAGAAAGGATTATCTTGTACCATACTGTTCTTCGTAATATTTCTGGTAGTCTCCGGAGGTAACATTTTCAAGCCATGCTTCGTTTTCGAGGTACCAGTCGATGGTTTTTTCGATGCCTTCCTCAAACTGCAGGGAAGGCTCCCAGCCCAGTTCATTTTTTAATTTTGAGGCATCGATGGCATAACGCAGGTCGTGGCCGGCCCGGTCTTTCACAAAGGTGATCAGTTTTTCCGACTCCCCTTCCGGGCGGCTTAATTTTTTGTCCATGATCCGGCAGATGGTTCGGATCAGGTCAATATTTTTCCATTCGTTGAACCCTCCGATGTTGTACGTTTCACCCACTGCTCCCTCGTGAAAGATCGTGTCGATAGCACGGGCATGATCCACGACCCAGAGCCAGTCGCGAATGTTATCCCCTTTTCCGTATACAGGAAGGGGTTTTTTGTTTTTGATGTTGTGGATAAACAGGGGGATCAGTTTTTCCGGAAACTGGTAGGAGCCGTAATTGTTGGAGCAGTTGGAGATCACTACCGGTAATCCGAACGTGTCATGGTAAGCCCGCACAAAATGGTCGGAGCTGGCTTTGGATGCGGAATACGGACTGTGCGGATCATACGCTGTTTCTTCAGTGAATATCCCCTCGTCACCCAACGAACCGTACACTTCATCGGTGGAGATGTGGTAGAACTTTTTGCCTTTCATGGGGGCTTTCCAGAGATGTCGGGCTGCATTCAACAGATTCACGGTACCAATCACGTTGGTGTATACAAATTCTGTGGGATTGGAAATGGAGCGGTCGACATGGGACTCGGCAGCCAGGTGGATCACCCCGTCAAAATGCCTTTCTTCAAAAAGATTCAGTATAAAAGCTCCATCCACAATATCCCCTTTTACAAATTCGTAATTCGGTTTATCTTCCACATCCTTCAGGTTTGTCAGATTCCCTGCATAGGTCAGTTTGTCGAGATTGGTGATTTTATACTCCGGGTACCGGGTTACAAAATGCCGCACTACATGGGAGCCGATAAATCCTGCCCCGCCCGTAATCAACAGATGTTTCATTTGTTTCATAGGTTTATCCTTGTTTATTTCTGATCTTTTTTTCCCATTTCCAGGCTGAAAGGAGTGTTTCCTCAAGGGTTTTTTCAGCTTTCCATCCCAGTTCGTTATTGGCTAAGGTTGGGTCGGCCCAGATTTTTTCGATATCCCCGGCACGTCGGTCGACGATTGTGTAAGGAAGGGGTACTCCGGTCACTTTTTTGAAGCTGTTTACAATTTCAAGGACAGACAGGCCTTTTCCTGTACCCAGGTTGAAAACTTCGTAACCGGTTTTATTTTTCCCTGCGAGCAATCGTTGAATGGCAATGACATGGGCCCTGGCCAGGTCTACCACGTTGATATAATCGCGGATTGCTGATCCGTCGGGCGTATGGTAATCGTTGCCAAACACTTTTAATTCTTTGCGGACTCCGGCAGCTGTCTGGGTAATATACGGAATCAGGTTTTCAGGCACTCCCAGGGGCAATTCACCGATGAGTGCTGACGGATGGGCCCCGATGGGATTGAAATAACGCAGGGCGATGCCGTTTATGGAGGGGAAGGCAGCAACGGTATCTTTCAGCATATCCTCACAAATCCGTTTTGTGTTTCCATAGGGCGATTCAGCTTCTTTCCTCGGAGATTGTTCGGTGACAGGCAACACATCCGGTTGGCCATAAACGGTGCAGGAAGACGAAAATACCACATGGTGAATGATGTTTTGTTTCATCCCTTCCAGCAGATTCATCAGGGAAACCAGGTTGTTCCGGTAATACAACAACGGTTTCCGGACCGATTCCCCCACGGCTTTCGAAGCAGCGAAATGAACGATAGCCTCCAGACCGGGGTGCCTGGATAAAAGATCAAGGGTTTCTGTGGGTTCGGAAAGATCAGTCTTTTCAAAAACCGGACGGATTCCTGTAATGGCTTCAATGCCGTCAAGAACCGTAACATCCGAATTGGACAGGTTGTCGGCAATGGTTACTTCAAAACCTTCCTTTTGCAGTTCAACAACAGTGTGGGATCCGATATACCCTGTACCTCCCGTGACCAGAATTTTTTTTGCCATGCTTATTTTGTTTGATTCAAAATTATAAATATTAATTTTATCAGGTAAGAAAAAGCGAACTATTGTAGGATCTTTCGTATTTCATTTGAAAAGAACATAAAATTGGCAAGGCACGTGGAAATTTCACATTATATAGCAGAACTGTTGTTCGGGCATGACTGTGTTGTTATTCCGGGACTGGGGGCGTTTGTTGCCGGGTACAGACCGGCACAGATCGATGAAAATCAGGAAATCATTCATCCTCCTTCCCGGGAGGTCATGTTTAACCCGCAACTGAAGAATGACGATGGGGTACTGATTTCGTATGTAGCCTCACAGAAAGGAATCCCTTCTTCGGAGGCAAGGAATACCGTGGAACAGTTCAGGGAGGATGTTCAGTACCGGCTGGAGAAGGGAGATTCCGTTGTGTTACCTGAACTGGGAACCCTGAAATTCAACAAAGAGAATCAGGTTCAGTTTCATTCCCGGTTAAGTGAAAATCTTTTGCCGGAATCGTATGGACTTGGATCCGTATCCCTTGCTCAGGAGCAGAGCGGGAAAAAGCGGATGCATACACCGGAAAAGAAAAAAAACCGGATGTGGCTACTCTTCTTGCTGATCCCCGTAGTTGCCGCAGCGGTATTTGTTTACCTGAATGTAAAAACGAAGCAGAAGGAAGAGATCGTCCCGGAGCATGCCTATACCGGGATCGTAACCGATTCATCTGATGTGGAAGAAGCTGAGGTTGTGGCAGATTCTGTTCAGGAAGCAGGAATTTCCCCGGCTCTGTCCTCAGGCGATGCTTCAGAAGCGGTTGGGGATAGCATACCGGAGCCGGATTCTGCTCCGGCCGCTGAGATCCGGTACCATCTCATTGGAGGAAGTTTTAAAGCGCAGGAGAATGCCAATGATTTTTTTGACAAGGTGAAAGCATCCGGATATGAGCCGGTTCATCTGGGGAAACAAGGCAGTTTTTATATTATTGCCATTGGAAGTTATTCGTCGTTACAGGAAGCGTTAGTCGCTAAAAATGAATACCTTGACCAATATCCCGATTCAGGAGTCTGGATCAAAGGTGCAGACCATTAGGCTATCAGGGTGGTGAACCAGGCGTCCAGGATGGTTCTCAGTTCCTCCACAGACCGGTAGGCTGACAGGGTAAGGCTTTTATTTCCGCTTATCATGGCCGATAGCCTTTTCCCCTTTTGCGGAGCATAAAGGCAGTATACCGGTATGTGGTTCTCAAAAGCCCGGCCGATTTCATACCCTACCCCCAAAGAGGGAGTTGTCACTTCGGCTACCAGCACATCAGCCGCCTGAAGCCACTCCATATCGCGGTCGTGAATGGAAGCATCCGTCAGTCCGCTGTCATCTTCTGCTGAAAGGGTTTTATCGCCAATATGTTCCGTCAGTACTTCTCCGTATTTTTTCAGGTGCCGTATGATTTCGTAATAGATTCCGGCATCACCCCGGCCTGCACGAACCGATCCGGCAAAATAAATCTTCATAGGATGTTATGTATTCATTGGATTTATAAACCGCAATGTTTGCAAAGAATGCGCCAGGTTCGCAAAGCATTAACAATCAACAGGAAAATTCTTTGCTTTCTTTGCGAAACCGTTGCGTCCTTCGCGGTTAAATGATTTTTCAAACAGCGCAGTCAACCAAATGGCTGACAGAGGAGTGACCCATTGCTTTTCCATGAAGGCTGCGATGCAAAAGATGATCTTCTACAGGGTTTTTTCCTGCAGGTTGGCGTAAACAATTTTCAGGATCTGATTATAAACCTGTTCTTTTTTATGGTCTATCCTGTTTGTCGCATGTTGCCCTGCCTTTTGTACACCCCCTGAATAATAGCGGTAAAACCAGGATAATAAAACAAAGGCTCCGTCGATAAACCCATAATTGCGGGCCACGATCAATGCATACCCTGTGATTCCGCCTAACAATAAAAATGAATTGAGTCCACTCAGAAATTCTCCGGTGTATAGTTGTCCCAGTCCCGGAAACAGATAACTCATCAACTCGACTTTTCCGGGCCGGTATTTTTTCCGGAAGCGGTTGAAGTCCGAAAATAGTTCTTCCAGCTGAACCATTTCGGTTGAGTCGACCAGTTCAGCAAAATGTGTCAGCGAATTTTTGTATTCAGCCAGGCCAAAATAACAGATCCCCAGGTATAAATTCTTTTTCAGAGAAAAATAGGGGGTAAGTTGATCTGGCATATCCAGCAGATCGTATAATGCCAGCAAATAGCTGCTTTGTTTGAAATTACACAGAACTTTTTTAAACGCAAGCTCCATTTTCAGACTGTCGTTTTGTTCCGTTCGCCAGGCATAGTTGTAATAGGTAATGGCATTTTCATACTCATTTGCATTGTAATAGATGGATGCTATTTTTGAAAAAACACCGGTATATTGGTTGTCAGTATCAAAAAACATGACGCGTTGATATTCCAGTAAGGCCGTTTTATAATTCCGGCTTTCCATTTGTGCATCGGCAAATTGTTTGATCTGATCTATATTCTGGGCATGCAGGAAGGGGACCCAAACCAATTCAAAAAGAATGATAAATAATATTTTCCGCATTCTGCTGATAGGTTGATTGCAAGGTTTCATTGTGTTGTCTGGCTGCTTTAAAGGATCCAAACAGATTGGCCGAATAGAAGCTGATGGCAATCCCGCCGAAAATCCAGCCATTTGCACTTTTAACGCCCTTTTTATTAAAGGCTCTGTAGGAGGCATATGCATTTGTGGTAACAAAAAGAAAAGAGATAAGGGCATCGCCCCATCTTCCTGTGTAGGCTTTACCGCTGCCCGGAACGATAGATGACAACAAAAGGGCAATCCCCGGTTTTTTGTACTTCTGATCCTCAAATCTGCCTGTTAAGTCCATAAGTTCATGATGGGCAGATTTTAACAGATCAGAATGGGTACGGTTAAATAAAAAGGCATCGTTGTATTTCCTGTGGATGAGGAAATGGCTTAAGGTATAAAAGGCCTCATCTTCAGGGGGCAACAGCGATGATAATTCAGAAAATTCCGGTTCGTTTATTTTACACTGTAATGCATACCTCAGATATTCTTTTGTGTATACCGGATTCGTATAAAGTCTGTTGTCCAGAGAAAGCAATTTTCCGGCTGTTTCAAATTTTTCGCATTGGTGGTTTAAACGGTAGGTTTGAACAAGTTCCAGAACAACATTGGAGTCGTTGGGCCACAAAAAATTGATCCGTTCATATTCGTGAGCTGCAAAAGAATATTGCCTTGTGGAGTGCAGGTACCTGGCAAATTTCAGTGAATGATTAAAATCCATGATGTTTTGCTGGGCAACCAGCGAAGAAACAGCCAACCATAACAGGGGTATATGTATGATTAGAATTTTACTCCACCGGGTCATAAAAACGTTTTTTTTCATTGTCAAAGGGATAGTGAGCAGGGCGAACCAAACCATGGCAACGGGATAACCGGTCAAAGGTATATAGCCATCCCATAACCAGCCCTTTTTTCTTTATAGCCTGAATTGCAAACTCAGAACAGGTAGGGGTAAAAACGCACGAAGGGGTGTCCTGAGAAGAAATAAATGTTTTGTAGAATAAAAAACCAAAGGAAAAAATAATTTCTGTTTCCCGGCTGGAATTTTTTAGCGGATTGGCATAGTCTGTTTGCAGGGTGTCCTTTTCTGCAAAAAGAGAGAAAAGTTCCGGATCGGCAAGACCCTGCCCCTTCACGCTATGCGGGAAGATACCGGAAATCAGTACGATTCCGGAAAAGAAGATTGCTTTTGAAAAAGATGTCATAGAATATACTAAAAGCTAACGTGGTATAAATCGTTATCATTCATGTCGTTAACTACCAGGTTGTTAAATTCTGTAACCTGGTAATTTTCCCCTCCCGTTTCATCGTAAACAATCTGAATGATCTGTTGAGGAAATTCAAACGCGTCAATATGTGTATAATCCCTGAAAAATTGTTTGCTGATAATTTTCTCGTTATCTCCTATCATTACAACACTCTCGAGGCGGTTTTCCTTTTTTGCTATAACCACGTAATCCATAACGGCGCCGATCTGTTCCGGAATATTCCACCAGGAAAGGATCAGGTCGTCCTTTTTTTCCACTTTATGGATCCGGTAAATGGAATTTTTAAGACCGTAATCATTTAACCCGGCATTGAGTGAAAGATGAAAAACCGTAAACTCATTGATGGAAGGAATGGTAACTCTTTCAAAAACGGTATCCTGGCGTATTTTATACAGACTGGTATCCCTGCTCACCCATTTTTCCGTTTCAGGAAAGGTAATATCATAGATCAGTTCCTTGAAATTTTTGTCATAGTAGAGTTTTCCTTTAGTAAGGGTCATCGTTCCGTCGCTTTGTTTGATTTTTACTGTAAAGTCTGCTTTCAGCCTGAAATATTCCTGTCCGAAGCACAATCCGGAATTGGAGATCCATGCTATAAAGATCAGTATATAAACTCTGTACATAGGTTATGTATATGTAAACCAGGAAACAATGCAATACAACAGATGCCACTTTTTTGAAGTGGCATCCGATAAATAACAGGTACAATTCTTTTACAGAGAGGCAAATTTTTATCCATTCATTTTTAGAGGTTTGAGGATTCTACCAACAGGACAGCATAAAGTGCATAAAAGACTACCCAAACGCCGGTACCTACCAGGCATCCCCACAGCGCTTTTTTGGTTTGTCCGGATCTGTCATCCTCAGCAATAAGATAAACAATTAATATACCTACCCAACTAAGCACACAACCCCACCAGAATGCCGGTATTCCCAGGGGATCATCCGGACCAGCCATTCCCATGGGAGCCGCCTCATCGCTGATATTCGCGATTAGTTCACTTCCGCTGGTTACCAAATCATCGTAAGTGGTTCCTTCATGGGTGGAAACATAATGGTCTAACGCATTGAGTTCCTGCATTTCCTGATTCAAAGCTTCTTCATCCAGGATAAAAACTGATTCATCGATATCCGGGAAGCTGCTTACAATTTTCTTTGCAGAAAGGCTTTGGGTCTGCGCCAGTAACAGGATCACTGCCATGAAAACGCCGGTGCTTTTAAACAAAAATTTTTTCATAGGTTTATTTTTTTTGTTAGCGTATTTTAAAACGTTGTTTTATTCGCTGTTAAATCATCTATTTTATATAACGTTTAACAAACATCTAATATATAAAAATTAAAATTACTGACACAGCCATCTGCAGATTAATTTTTTTACTGCTGATTTCTATGTTCCTGCAAATGGATAACCGACAGAACCATTCTCAGGGTTGTTCGGTTGCGGATGTTAAGACAGCGATGTAAGCCTCAAGGAAATTCTCAATCCTGTTTTTGTTTGCTTCTTTCACCAGATCCTGTACGCGTTGGAGATTCCCGGTATAAAGCCTTTGGAGCAGTCCGAAACCTGCGGTATAGCCTGTTACATAGAATTTATCGAGAAATTCTGAGATCCCGAACCAGGCCAGAGCGGCGTGTAACCCCAGGCTAAACAATCCTTCCCCGATTTTGCCTGCATAGAATTGTCCGCCTCCCGGGATAATGGAGGAGAGGTTTTTTGCCTTTTTTTCGGAGAGGATGACAGGCAGATTCTTTTCGGCAAACAGGCTGTCGATTTGTGAATGAATCCTCTCCAGTTTTTGAGGTTCGGAAACCGTTAATGTGATAAAACGGGAAGCTGCTTTTTTTGATTCCTCCCAGTTTTGGAGGCCTGCATAACTCAGGGCAGCAAGAAATGTCATCCGCGCCGTTTGTTCGTTGTTAACAGGCAGATTTTGCAAAGAAAGCAGTTCAACCGTCGCCTGTCCTGGATCTTCATTCAGGTAACAGGCCAGTGCTTTTTCGTATTTGATTTCGAAAAGAAGGCTGTCGGGCTGGTGGGCCGGGAAGATGCGGTTTAAAGTTTCACAGGCTTCCTGAAAATGATGTTCTGCTTTGAAACAGGCAGCCTTCCGGATCAGGGCCAGGGTTTTAACCTGTTGATTGTTACTGAAGAAAAATATTTTTTCCAGTTCGATCCGGGCATCTCTGTATTGTCCGGCAGCGGTTAAGCTGTCGGGAACATCGAATATCCCTTCCTGCGAAAAACCGTTAGTTAAAAAGATTGCGGAGAGGAATATGCATGTTAAACAGTATTTTTTGATCCATTGCATGGTTAAATTCTTGATTGGCAAGTTTAACGGTAAAAATCGTACCGTAGATATTTCCGACATAGAGGACAGCGAAAAGCGATCCGAAAAGAAGGGTTCTGGCATGGCTGGCTCCCAGTTTCCGGTAGTTTTCCCAGGCGGCAGCTCCGGTAGCTGCCACAAGCAGGAACGCGGATATCCCTTCCCCGGTTTTCCCGGCGTAGATTTTCCCGCTTCCCGGAATAAGTGCCGACATGAAAGCACCCACAGCCATCGATTTTTTCCGGTAGTTCAGTATCTCAAGGTGGTATTGTTCCAGTTGCTTTTTTTCTGTGACAAAGGAAAAGTCGCTGACCGTCTCAATGCGTCCGAAACAGGCATTAAATTTTTCTGTATCGCGTGCAAGCAAAGCAATTCCGCTCAACTGGAAATTCCTGAGGTTGCTCAGTCGCCCCTCCGTTGACAGGTTCTGAAGAATGGATTCAGAAAGCCGAAGTTTCCCGAGATGGGAATAATTGTATGCAGCAAAAAACCGGCTTTTAAAAAAAAGAGGGGAATCGGATGAGACCTGCAACAATGACGCTGCAGAAGGGCCAAGATCCTTTATTGCGTATTGGCTCCAGCCCCTGAAATAATTTAATGAGTCGCGAACCGGAAGGGGATAGATATGCTGAAAATCCCGGTTTATATAGTAAATGGCATCCCGGTATGCTTCCTGGTTTATAAGGTGCTGGATAAAATCCAATTCCCGGCTAACTGTATACTGAGCCGGGGCCTGAAAAGAGAAAACTACCATGGCTATGGAAAACAGGCGTTTCATCTCATTGATTCTGATAAAAGTCTACCGGATCATCCACTTTATTGTTTGCTATCCGGAGTGGATGGATGCCGGTAGCGGCCATCCGGTTGCAACGCATTACGCGGTCAGAAGATAACAGAATGCCTTTTAAAAGTCCGTATTTCTGAATCGATTGTTTGCTGAATTCTGAACAGGAAGGGGAATAAAGGCAGTGCGCTGAAAACTGTGGGGAAAGAAGATTCTGGTAAAGAAACAGGAATCCCCCGAAAGCAGCGTTCAATGGATTGTATTTTTGCACAGGGGGGGTATTTTTGCCGTACAGATAGGGACGGGGAGATGTCAATCCGTCTTTTTTCTCTGTCCGGATCGCTTGAATGAGTTGTATATCTGAAAGCAATTTCTCCTGGGGAAAAGCCTGGAACCCCAGAAGAATCAGGATCATCAATCCACCCAGTCTATTGTGAAACAACTGCATCTTCAGGGATTTTAAAATTAAAATAGTCTGAATCCGGAATGGCAGATACGGTAAGGGACGACCAGGTATTCCGCTGAATAACCGAGTCCCCGTCCGGGGTGTACGAGATCTGTGTGACTTTCATGGGCATCATAAAATCGGGAAAAATTTCGTAATTGTAGTAATAGATCTTTCGGATGATGCTACCGTTTGTATGATAGTACACAGCATACACAGGCTGCCCGTTTTCGAAAACCAGTTCTATCCTGGAGACCACCTTCATACCCACAGGAGCAGTCCAGGTTACGACCTGATAATTGCCGTCCATATGCGTACCGGTAACCCTGAATCCTTCATCGGACAGCCCGAGGTTGTAATAGTCATTCGACAGAAAATAATAGATCAGCTCATTTTCACTGCTGAAATACTGATTTTGTTTTAAGGTAACCCGGTTTGAGGCGGGATAAAATATTTTTACTTCCCCCAGGCGGTTTGAAATTTTTATATGGTCTTCAGGCAGCGAACTGTGGACCACCAAGTTTCCCGTTTCTGCATCAAAGAAGTAATCCGATTCAACCGTAATAAGTTTGTTGTTTTGATAGGTTTCATTTTTTAGGTGGGCGTGGATAAAACGTGTTTGTCCCCGGGCAGGTATAATCCCGGAAACAATAAACAGACCAGGTAGTATGAATCTGAAAAACCGGCTCATTATCATCTGGGTAAAATGGTAATTTAAGTGCATCGGAAAAAATCAAAAAAATTCAGTTTCGTACCGGTTTACCGGCAAAAAAAACTGCTAAAACCAGTGGGTTGGTTTTAGCAGTTTTTTCTGTACAGCTAATTTTACCACATAAAGAACCGGGGATTGTCAATGTACGGACTGATGTCGTCGTAATTAATGGCTAATACAACAAGATCAATCAACGGGACGATCCCGAAAATTCCGCCACAGGTCAGAAAATAGGCCAGACCTGTCAATGTTTCCGTTCCCAGGTAAAACCTGTGGACACCGATAACTCCCAGAAATAAATCCAGGAGAATAGCGATCATCGGATCTTTTTCTTCAGCAAATGCCAGGGACGGGAGAACACCCGTACCAGGAAGTGCCGGTGCACCAATTTCCGTTATTGAAACAGCCTGAGCTGCCGCAAAAACCTCATCAAGAGCTTGATCATCAATGTGATAATTCCCGGCGTTTGCGGAAGTAAATGCTACTGTAAGCAATACACTGAGTAAAAGTTGTGTTAAACGTTTCACTTTATTTATTCTTTTAGTTTATGTTTAACAAATCTATAAAAAGAGCACGCTAAAAACAACAAAAATTATATTTTTAATACGATTTTCTTTTATTATTTTACAGATCCGGGTAAAGGATGATCTGTGCAGCCGGTGTAATCATCTGAACCGGAATAAATAAGCCTGAATGTTCGTAATTTGAGAAACAATACCGTATGGATTAAAGAATATTTTTAAATTTGTTATTTGACTGATTCGAAACTAAACGTAAATAAAAATTACTGATAATGGAAAAGAAAAACAACAACAACGTAGTATTGGGTATGTCGGTATTTAGCTCCATCTTTTTTATTTTTGGATTTGCCACTACCTTTATTATTACCATGACAGCTCCTGTTAAGGCAGTATTCGGATTATCGGAATTCGAGGCACAATTGTTATCATCGGCTTTTTTCATTACGTATCCTGTCATGTCGATTCCTTCGGGGAGACTGATCAAACTGGTTGGATACAAATGGACGGTTATTTTAGGGCTTTTGCTTATGGGGCTGGGCAGTATCATATTTATTCCTGCTGCGAAGGGACCGATTCAAAGTCTGTTTTATGTAGCGACCTTTATTCTTGCAACGGGAGTTGTTTTTTTACAGGTGGCTGCCAATCCCTATGTTACCGCATTGGGACCTGAGAGTTCCTCCTCGAGTCGTCTGAATTTAACCCAGGCATTGAATTCTGTTGCCACCATGATTGCTCCGTGGCTTATCAGTGTAGCCATATTCAAAGGATTGGAATTGCCTCCCATGGCAACCGCAGAGGAAATAGAAAATTACGGACTCAGCGTAGCAGAGAGGATCCCTCTGCCGTTTATTGTCATGGGCATTATCGTGGTTGCAGTTGCTGTTATGCTTTTCGTAATCAAACTGCCGGTCATTATTTCAGAAAAGAATGAAGAGAGGAAAGCCAGTGTCTGGAAATATCCGCATGTGGTCCTGGGGGCGATAGGTATTTTTGCCTATGTAGGAGCCGAAGTGGGCAATGCCGGTTTAATTGTAAACTACCTCTCAACGGCGATTGAAGGGATGACGCGCACAGAAGCCTCTACCTATGCTGCCATCTATTGGGGAGGCGCCATGGTCGGACGGTTCTTCGGTTCGCTGATGTTCTCGGAAATGCGCTCTTCGAAAAAATACATCTATGCGATTCCTGTTTTAATTCTCGCCCTTATTTCAGGGGCCTTTGTTACCGAATGGAACTGGACCATCGGGGGGATCTTCACAGGCGTTGCCCTGGTCAACTTTATCATCATGCAGATTGGAACCGGGAAAGCAGCCCGTACGCTGGCCATCTTTGCCCTGATAGCTGCCGGCCTCGATCTGGTAACAACCTTCACAACCGGTTCCATAGCCCTCTGGACCGTCATATCCATTGGACTGTTCAACTCCATCATGTTCCCGAATATCTTCTCACTGGCCGTGAAAAGCCTTGATGGGGAGGAGATGGCCTCGGCTTCAGGGATCATCAATGCCTTTATTCTGGGAGGGGCAATTATTCCTCCCATCATGGGATCCATTGCGGATAATGTCAGTTACTCATGGGCTTTCATCGTTCCGGCAATCTGTTACCTGTACATTTTCTTCTATGCCGTAAAAGGGAATTTTATCCGGAGAATATAAAAAATTGATTCATAAATAAACAATTATAATCGCATGAAAAAAGTAGCAATAGGAATCGACATCGGAGGAACAAACACCGCAATCGGAGTGGTTAATAAGGACGGGAATGTGCTTGTTAAGGATACTATTCCAACCCCTTCGCATGGAAACATCGATCGGTTTATTTCTGATCTCTCGGTGGCAATCCGGGAAGTAATCAAATCGGTTAAACTGATGAATGAAGACAGTGAGATTCTGGGGATCGGCATTGGGGCTCCCAATGGAAACTATTATAAAGGGACCATTGAATTTGCCCCGAACCTCTCCTTTAAGGGGGTTGTTCACTTCGTGGACCTGCTCAGGAAGAATTTTACAGAATTGAAGGTTATCGTATTAACCAACGATGCCAATGCGGCGGCTATGGGTGAAATGATTTACGGAGGCGCCAGGGGAATGAAGAATTTTGTGATGTTTACCCTGGGAACAGGTGTAGGCAGCGGACTGGTTGTGAATGGGGAGATGGTGTATGGACACGATGGTTTTGCCGGTGAATGCGGGCATACAATGCTGGTTCCGGATGGTCGCCTTTGCGGTTGCGAAGCACATGGACACCTCGAAGCATACTGTTCCGCCCCGGGAATGAAGCGAACAGCCTTTGAATTGCTGGCCTACTATAACGCAACGGACAGCATGCTGGCAGATAAATCCTATAACGAACTGGATTCAAAAATGATCTTTGAGGCAGCTGCAGCCGGCGATAAAATTGCGCAGGAGGTTTTTGAGATAACCGGTGAATATTTGGGGCAGGGTCTGGCCGATACAGTTCATCACCTCAGCCCGGAGGCAATCTTCCTTTTTGGCGGCCCCACCGCTGCCGGTGACCTGATCTTTAAACCTACGAAAGAAGCAATGGAAGAACACCTGTTGCCAATTTTCAGGAATAAAATAAAAATCCTTCCTTCAGAACTGAAACCAGGGGATGCAGCTATTGTCGGAGCCAGCGCCCTCGTATGGAAGGAACTTGAATCATAACAGCCTCATTCAGGAAAAAAGAGGCTGTCTGAAAAGTTATTAGTTCCGCCAGGGACGCAAAGTTACATCTTGTTGATTGTGAATTCTCTGCGGACTCTGCGCATTCCTGGCGAACTTTGCGGTTAATGAATACAATGACTTTTCAGACAGCCTTTTTTTATGGCGTACCGGAAACAGAAACCGTAAAAGATAATCCCCGATTCCCGTGGTTATATGATAAAAAATGGATAATTTAATCAGGCCAAACCCGTCAGAACGGAATCAAACAGGATATGAAAGAACACTATGTTGATGTTTTGCTGCCCCTTCCCGTGGAAGAACCCTTCACGTACAGGGTTCCTGAAAAGTGGGCTTCGGAGGCAAAAATCGGGAAACGGGTCATCATCCAGTTTGGGGGGAAAAAATTTTATTCCGCTGTGGTTACAGCCATCCATTCGAAGAAACCCGGGAATTTTACCGTGAAGGATATTCAATCTGTCCTGGATGATGCCCCTGTCGTTTATCCGGAAAATATAAAACTCTGGAAATGGATCGCTGAATATTACTGCTGTACACTGGGAGAGGTGATGAAAGCGGCCTTGCCGGCCACATTGAAACTGGAGAGTTCCACAAAATTTAAAACCGTAGAGGGCATAGATACCGGCAACTTAACCCGGGAGGAAAAAAAGATCCTTTCCCTTCTGGGTAACCGGCCGGAAACACTCCGTGAAATTCAGAAGAAAAGCCCGGAAACGGGGACCTTTCAGGTACTCCAATCGTTACTGGGAAAAAAATGCCTGAGCATCGAGGAAAAAATCAATCCGAAATACAAAACAAAAACAGAAGCCTTTGTATCATTGAATAAAGCCATAGGCAATGAGGAAATACTGTTGCAGAAACTCCGGGCGTTGAAAAAGGCTAAGAAACAGGAAGAATTGCTGATGCATTTTTGTCATCTGACAAAGGCTTTTTCATCCGGAGAAAAAAAAGCGATCCGCAGAAAAGAGTTAATGCGATCCGCTTCGTACAGTCCGGCTGTCCTGAAGGCTCTTACGGATAAGAACATTTTATTTGTGACCCACAGGGAAGTGTCACGCCTGGAGGATCACCGCGAGGAACAGGGAGAACTGAATTTGTTAAATCCGTTTCAGGAGCAGGCACTGGGCGAGATAGAAGAATGGTTTAAAAAGAGAAATACGGTTCTTTTGCATGGAGTGACTTCAAGTGGGAAGACAGAGATTTATACCCACCTGATTGACAAGGTCATTCGTCAGGGGAAGCAGGTACTTTATCTGGTCCCTGAGATTGCCCTGACGGCTCAGCTTGTCGGGAGACTCAGGCGGGTTTTCGGAGCCAGGGTAGGGGTATACCACTCCCGGCTGAATGATTCGGAGCGAATGGAGATCTGGGAGCATGTAAAGAACCGGAAAACCCGATCCGGGGATTCCTTTCAGATCATCCTGGGAGCACGGTCTGCTGTTTTTTTACCTTTTCAGGAGCTGGGATTGATCATCGTGGACGAGGAACATGAAAACTCATTCAAACAGTTCGATCCGGCACCCCGTTACAATGCACGTGATCTGGCTGTGGTAACCGGCTTTCAGTTTAAGGCTCCGGTATTGCTGGGAACAGCCACTCCGTCGTTTGAATCCTATCAGAACGTTCAATCCGGAAAATATGGATTGGTGGAACTCTATCAACGGCACGGAGATATGGAATTACCCGAAATTATTGTTTCGGATTTACGCAGGGCTTATCAACGGAGGCAAATGAGATCTTTTCTGGCTCCGGAATTGTATGAAAAAATATCGGAAAGCCTGGCTCAGAATGAGCAGGTTATACTTTTTCAGAACCGGCGGGGTTATGCTCCTTTTTTGGAGTGTATGGCTTGTGGGTGGATCCCGAAGTGTGAAAGGTGCGATGTCAGCCTTACGTATCACAAAGGAAAACAACAACTGGTCTGCCACTATTGCGGTTATCGCAGGCCTGTGCCGGCATCTTGCCCGGCTTGCGGATCCCCGGAAATAAAAACCCGTGGCATGGGAACGGAAAAGATCGAAGATGAACTGAAGAGCCTGTTTCCGGAGGCCCGCATTGAGCGAATGGACCTGGATTCTACCCGGAAAAAAAATGCACTGGAAAAACTGATACGAAACCTTGAAACCAGGAAAACGGATATCCTCGTCGGAACGCAGATGGTGACCAAAGGGCTGGATTTTGAATACGTCAATGTCGTCGGTATCATCAATGCAGATAACCTGCTTACCTTTCCTGATTTCAGAGCCCATGAGCGCAGTTATCAACTGATGTCGCAGGTGAGTGGCAGAGCTGGCAGAAAACACAGGAAGGGGACGGTTATCATTCAGACAACACAACCGGATCATCCGGTACTGGCTGAGGTCAGAAACCAGGCCTTCAAGGAAACATTTGCCCGCCAGTTAAAAGAAAGAAAATTGTTTCAGTATCCGCCGTTTTACCGGCTCATCAAGGTTGTGGTTAAACACAAAGATCCGGATAAACTGACCAAAGCATCGCACCAACTGGCAGAAATTTTACGCCGGAACAGACAGTTGATCGTTATGGGACCGGAATTTCCCTTAATTGGAAGAATAAGCCTGTGGTACCAGAAAGAGATCTGGGTAAAAGCCAAACGCGGCCCTCAACTGGCAGAAAATAAGCAGTATATATATCAGGGAGTTCAAAAGGTTAAACACCTCCGCGGAAACAGCAGTGCGGTTTTTAATATCGATGTGGACCCAATGTAACTTCCTTTCTGTATCCAGGCTTTTTCCCCCGTTTAATTTTTCTTACATTTGTACCACTTTTTAAATGAAGCGGGTGAAGAGATCTTTTGTTGAACATACATTTACACACTTTAAAAACCTGAATGTATTGATCCTTGGCGATGCCATGGTTGATGTGTACCTTTGGGGAAAAATTGAAAGGATATCTCCCGAAGCTCCCATCCCGATTGTGAATGTAACAGATCGTGAAAACAGGCTGGGGGGTGCTGCCAATGTATCCCTGAATATTCAGGCCCTGGGAGCGACTCCTTTTTTGTTTTCAGTAATAGGCGATGACGCCAGGGGGAAAGAGTTTCTTCGGCTATTCAAACGGAGAAACCTTTCGCAGGAGGGGATCTTCAGGGACCCGGGGCGTAATACAACGGTTAAAAACCGGGTTATCAGCAATGGCCAGCACATTGCGCGTATTGATGAGGAGACCACAGATTATATCCCGGAGGAACTGGAGGAACAGATTTTTCAGGCGATACAAAAAACGATTGCGCAGCAACGGATTGATTTGGTTATTTTTGTGGATTACGACAAGGGGGTGATTACGCCGGGCCTGATCCGCCGTGTTACCCTGCTGGCCCGGGAAAAAGGAATCTTTACGGCTGCCGACCCCAAAGTACGCAATTTTAAACTCTACAAAGATATTGACCTCTTTAAGCCAAATTTCAATGAATTCAGGCAGGGAACCAAATTTACCGGGAAAAAAAGTGACCTGGAAGCATTGCTGAAAGAGGCCCACGATTACAGACAAAAGAAGAATTTTAAAATTATTTTCATCACCCTTTCGGAACAGGGAGTCCTGATAAGCAACGGAGCTGAAAAATCGTATTATCCTGCCAATATCAGGGATATTGCCGATGTTTCAGGAGCCGGGGATACCGTTATCAGTGTGGCCGGATTGTGTCTGGCTGCCGGTTTAAATCCGGACCTGATAGCTGACTTTTCAAATACAGCAGGCGGATTGGTCTGCGAGAAGGTGGGTGTAGTCCCTATCGATAAAGAACGGTTAAAAATGGAAATTCTCACGAAATATTGAGTGGTTTGTTTCTGTTCTCTTTTTGTCTTTTAACACCTTTTCACACGACTATTGATAAGTTTTATCAGACTGTTTCCTATAAAATATTAACTTTGAAACCAGGCTAAAAACATAGACTTTATATGGGTAAAATAATTGCATTGGCCAACCAGAAGGGGGGTGTGGGAAAAACAACCACAACCATAAACCTGGCCGCAGGGCTGGCTGTTCTGGATCAGAAAGTTCTGGTTATTGATGCCGATCCACAGGCAAACTCCACATCCGGATTTGGGCTTGATGTGAAAAATGTTCAATCAAGTATTTATGAGTGCATTGTGGACGATATGGATGCCGGTAAAGTGATTTTGAAAACCGAAATTGCCAACCTGTATATTATTCCGTCCAATATAGATCTGGTGGGGGCTGAGATTGAAATGCTGAATATACCGGAACGCGAAAAAGTTCTGAAAAAGGCACTGGAACCGCTGAAGGAAAGGTTTGATTTTATTTTGATCGACTGTTCTCCTTCGCTGGGTTTAATTACTGTGAATGCGCTGACAGCAGCCGATTCGGTGATTATTCCCGTACAATGTGAGTATTTTGCCCTGGAAGGGCTGGGGAAATTACTGAATACGATCCGGATTATTCAGAGCCGCCTGAATCCCGGACTGGCCATCGAAGGGTTCCTGCTTACCATGTATGATTCCAGGCTGAATCTGTCAAATCAGGTATATGAAGAAGTGAAAAGGCATTTTCAGGATATGGTTTTCGATACGGTGATTCAACGGAATGTGAAGCTCAGCGAGGCTCCCAGCTACGGCAAACCGGTTGTTCTCTATGATGCAAGTTCGAAAGGGGCCATAAATCATATGAATCTGGCACGCGAAATCTTACAGCGGAACAGGATGACCAGAATGTCGGATGAGGAAAAAATAATTCATTATTAACAGATGGACTCATGGGGAAAAGAAGTGCTTTGGGGAGAGGCTTAGGGGCGTTGATTGATGATGCGGAAAGAATGAAAGAAGGCGTTCCTTCGATCAATGAAGTAGAAATTGATAAAATTGAAATCAATCCCTGGCAGCCACGATCCGAATTTGACCAGGAATCACTCAATGAACTGGCAGCTTCGATTCGTGAAATAGGGCTGATACAACCGGTTACAGTACGAAAAACAAACCAGGATACCTATCAGATCATTGCAGGGGAAAGAAGGTTAAAAGCTGCGCGGATCGCCGGATTGAAACGGATTCCTGCGTATATTCGTCTTACCGAAGACGAAGGAATGCTCGAAATGGCCCTGGTGGAGAATATTCAAAGGGAAGACCTGAATGCCATTGAAATCGCGTTCAGCTATAACCGGCTTATTGAAGAGTGCAAAATAACCCAGGAAAACCTGAGCGGAAGAGTCGGTAAAAAGCGCTCTACCATAGCCAATTATCTTAGGTTATTGAAACTTCCCGCAATCATCCAGAAAGGAATCCGTGACAAAAAAATATCCATGGGGCACGCCAGGGCATTAATCAATGTCAATGACCACGACAAACAGACTTTCCTGTATGAGCAAATCCTTACACATGACTGGTCGGTAAGGAAAGTAGAGGAACAGGTGCGGCTTTTGGATGAACAAAAAACAGGAAAAAAGAAAACAGCCAGCCGCCTAAAATACCCGAAAGCCTATCAGGCTGTGAAAGATGACCTGGCTAAAATCCTGCATGCCAACGTCGACCTGTCAATGAATAACCGCGGAAAAGGGAAAATTGTTATCCCGTTCAGGTCCGTACGTGACCTGGAACGGATCGTGGAACAGATCAAAAAACAGGTTTGACCGGGAACAGAAAACAATGGAAAACAAAGGCAAGAAACAGAAAGGGTGAAAATTTTTTTCATTATATTATTTTTTTTATCTGTATTTTCTGCACCTCTCAATGCTCAGCAGCAGACCAACGATACCATTCCTTTGCCCTCAGAGGTCCATTCGCCGAAAAAAGCCTCTGTATATTCTGCTATCCTGCCCGGTCTGGGACAGGCCTACAATAAGAAATACTGGAAAATACCGGTGATCTATTTGGGGTTCGGGGCCATTGTGTATTACATCGACTGGAACAACGACTGGTACAAACTTTTTAGAAATGCCTACAAAGACCTTTCCGTAACCGGGGATTTCGACAGCGATGCCTATGTGGCCAGGTATGAGAAACTTCCCTATCTGCAAACCATTGATTATACCAGCAAGATAGACATAAAAAATACCCAGGACTACCTGCTCAAATACAACGATTATTTCCGGCGAAACAGGGATCTGCTGATCATAGGCACCGCTGTTTTTTATGCCCTGAACATCATTGATGCCAGTGTAGATGCTCACTTATCCGATTTTGATATCAGCGATGATTTATCCCTGAACTGGAAACCCGCTGTGACAACCATAGAAAATCAGAGATATTTGTGCTTTAATTGTTTCATAAATTTTTAATGATGAGGAAAAAAGCAAGTTTACTGACCGGACTGATACTTCTGTGTATGTGGAGTTTTGGGGACGAATACGAACCTTTGCAGAAAATGAAACGCCTCCGGGTAGTAGGCATTGACACCACCGGAATCCTGAAAGTGGAATACGATCTGCCCGACGAAAACCTGAACGATATTTTTGAGGTGAAGCTGGACAGCCTGGTTCACTCCTGGTATGTTCAGGAGGTCTTTTTTCCGGGCCATTCCAAACGGAGTGTGAGCACCCCGGCCGGCGAAGTGTATCCTGATTCGGTTTATATTAAGCGGCTGGAAGCGATTGAACAGGTGGTAGACCTCTCCTTTAACAAAACAGTCCGGAATTTTATATCGCTGTATACCCTTCAACGAAGGGAACAGGTAGAGATCATGCTGGGATTGTCGGCTCATTATTTTCCCATTTTTGAAGAAGTGCTTGACCGGCATAACCTGCCGCTGGAATTAAAATATCTCCCGGTTATTGAGTCGGCGTTAAATCCGGTGGCCCGTTCCCGGGTGGGAGCCTCGGGTTTATGGCAGTTTATGTATTCCACAGGCAAAATGATGAAACTTGATGTGACCAGTTTTATTGATGAGCGCTGCGATCCACTGAAATCTACCGAAGCGGCTGCAAGCTATCTGAAACAACTGTATGATATTTACCATGACTGGCATCTGGTCATTGCCGCTTACAACTGTGGTCCCGGAAACGTAAACCGTGCCATACGCCGTTCAGGAGGCAAAAGGGACTACTGGACTATTTATTACCGGTTGCCCCGTGAAACCAGAGGCTATGTGCCGGCTTTTATTGCAGCATCCTATGCAATGAATTATTACCACAAACATGGCCTGATCCCCCGGATGCCTGAATTTCCAATGGTCACCGATACAATCATGGTAAACCAGCTGCTGCACTTTAACCAGATTACGGAAAACCTGGATATCAGCATAGAGGCCCTGCGCAGCCTTAACCCCATGTACCGGAGGGATGTCATCCCTGCAAAAAACGGACAGCCATACCCCCTGCGCCTGCCGGTAGAACAAATAGCAGCCTATATCGATAACGAGAAAAGAATAACAACCCACGGAAGAGAGAATTATTTCCCGGATAATACCCTGGTTCAGCCAACCAGCACCACGGCTTCCTATTATACCCCCGTGGATGTCAAAGGCAAAGCAAAAGTGTATTATACCGTAAAATCAGGGGACAACGTGGGATATATTGCAGAATGGTTCGGAGTGAGGGCTTCGGATCTTCGCTACTGGAACAATATCAGCCGAAACCTCATACGGGTAGGACAGAAATTGCTGGTGTATGTCCCCGAAGACCAAAAGGAAAAATATGAAAAGGTGACAGATATGTCGTTCGAAGCAAAACAGTGGATGATCGGCATTGCCCCCGAAACCGGAAAGAATAAAACCGGGCAGGAACCCCTGGATCCCAATTATATATGGTATACCGTACAAAAAGGAGACAACCTCTGGGACATCGCACAGAAATTTCCGGGGGTTACAAATAAGGATCTTATGGAACTCAACAACATCAGGGACGTTCGGAAGTTATTCACAGGCCAGAAACTTAAAATCAAACCCAAAGGATGATTTCCCTCTTCTGACTTTCCTTAAGTCATGGAGTAATTTTTTGAATTTCGTTCATATGTCTTTAACCCTATGTATGTCCGGTAAAATAGTACACCTGCCTCAGGATTTATTTATTACCGGGAAATATTTTAATTATTTTAGCCGGACACTACGGGTAAATGGGTAAACAGATGAAACCATATAAAAGCTTTCTGTTTGTTGTGACGGTACTGGCTGTGCTGCTTTTTTTGCCTTTGCTTTTTCCTGAAGGAACGATTCGTATTGCCGGTATTGAACTGCGGGTTTACCGGTTGCAGCATATTTCAGAAGATCTGTCGGTTCCGGCAGAGGGCCCTTTGCGTTTCATGCGGCCTGCAGACAAGACTCCCCGGGAAGAGCAACAAAGGGCAGATACAATCCGGGACGCTGAAATTCCTGAGAAAAAGGAAATGCCGGCCCGTAAAAGAGTGCCTGATCCGGCCCCGGAGGAGATGGACCTGGCAGCTTCGGAACTTCTTATTCCGAAGGATTTGCGTAATGAGTGGAACGAAATGGGGTTCAGGTTGTTAAAGGCCAGGGAGGGTTCAAAACCGTTGCGGGTACTGTATTTTGGCGATTCACAGATTGAGAACGACCGGATCACATCGGCTTTCAGAGAAATCGTACAGCAGAAGTATGGCGGTACCGGGAGGGGATTGGTTCCTGTGGAAAACATTTATAATACAGCGAACAATCTTATTCAGATCCCATCGGAAACCTGGGAGACTGCCTCGGTAGCCACATCCGGGAAGGAACCTCTCGACCTGGGATTTCTTTGTAAAGCCTTCAGGGTGGTTCATACCGGAAACAGGGAGGATTCATTAACGTCTTCATGGATAAGAATACGGTCCATCCATGAACAGGCGGAAACGGGCTATTCCGTGGTAAGTTTGTATTACCGCGCCTCCGGAATGTCTCAGGTATCCCTTGCCCTGAATGACAGGGAGCCCGTTGTGAAGGAAATAAAAAGCCATGCAATCAGGGAACTGAGGTTTCATCTGGGCCGAACTCCCGGTTCGCTGGAGCTCCGGTTTGAAACCAACGGGGAAATTACCGTCTACGGAATAGCTCTTGAATCACCAACCGGCATCATGGTAGACAATATTGCACTGCGGGGAATGGCTGTTCCGGGATGGACACGAATTGATACTTCCCGCCTGAAACAAATGGCTTCCCTTTTAGATCCTGCCCTGGTGATTTTGCATTACGGCATTAATGTGGTCCCGAATGTCTCTTCTGATTATGGTTATTACAAAGCGTATCTGAACCGGGAGCTGGCCTGTTTCTCCAGGATCCTTCCGGACATTCCTGTGCTGTTGGTCGGTGTTTCGGATATGGCCCGGAAAACGGAGGGATTGCTTGCATCGTACCCTAACCTGGAGCTGATCCTCACTGTTCAGAAGGAAGCAGCGCTGGAAAATGGCTGTGCTTTCTGGAATCTGTATGCATCCATGGGCGGAAGGGGAAGCATGATCGATTGGGTGGAAAGGAAGTCCCCCCTGGGAAATCCGGATTATGTGCACTTTACTTCGCTGGGAGCTGAAAAGGTAGGTACCCTTCTGGCCCGACAGGTGATAAAAGCGCTGGAACAGAAACAGAGAACCGATCCTATGGCAGATGTATATTGATATAAATCATATTATCAACGAGTTATTTGCTTACTCGCCTGAAACGCCTATCCTCTATACCCGGCCGGTATTCTGGGTGCTGTTTGCCGGAATAACGGGAGTCTATTCCCTGCTCTATAAGAAAAACCTGGTTCGTAATATCTTTTTGCTGCTTGTCAGTCTTTTTATCTATTATAAAACCAATGGTTCGTTTGTGGTTTTGCTTGTGTTCTCCTGCCTGTTTAATTACCTGGCCGGATTGCTTATAGAAAAAAAGAAAACCCGGGCCGGCAAAAAGGCCTGGCTGGGAATGGCTGTTTTTTTAAACCTTCTGGTATTGGCCTATTTCAAGTATGCCTATTTTTTTACCGATTCGTACAATAAACTATTCAGGAACGATCTGGAAGTATGCAACTGGCTCGTGCTGGGGTTTAACAGGCTGGCAAACATCTCTTTTGATGTTTCATCCATTCTTCTTCCTGTTGGCATATCCTTTTACACATTTCAGGCCATCAGTTATGTTACCGATGTGTACAGGCAAAGAACAGGAGCTCTGCGAAATGTGTTTGATTTCAGTTTTTACCTCTCCTTTTTTCCCCAGCTGGTTGCCGGACCTATTGTCAGGGCTTCCACATTCATTCCTCAGCTGTACCGGAAATACAGCCTTACCAAACAGGAGTTCGGACATGCACTTTTTCTGATTCTGAAAGGGTTGGTGAAGAAAATTGTATTTGCTGATTTGATTGCTTCCCACTTTATAGACCGGGTTTTTGCTTCTCCTCTATCCTATACCGGGATTGAAAATATTCTTTCGCTGTATGGGTATTCCCTGCAGATCTATGCTGACTTTTCAGGGTACACCGATATTGCCATCGGGCTGGCTTTGATTTTAGGTTTCAGGTTACCGGTTAATTTCAATGAACCCTACAAAGCGGTAAGCCTGAGCCATTTCTGGAGGCGCTGGCATATTTCGTTGTCGTTATGGTTGCGCGATTACCTTTATATTCCCCTGGGAGGAAACCGGAAAGGGAAATTCCGTACCTGTCTACACCTTCTCATAACCATGATTCTCGGTGGGCTGTGGCACGGCGCCAACCTGCGGTTTGTGATATGGGGAACCATCCATGGCGTCTTCCTGGTGCTGGATAAATTATGGAAGTCACTCCCCGGCATCCGTCCTACCCGTTCGCGGTTCCTGAGAGCAATGAACGTGTTTATTACCTTTCACATTGTTACCTTTGCCTGGCTTTTTTTCCGTGCGAAGAACCAGGAAATAATTCATCAGTTTTTTTATCAGGTGCAACACAACCTCAACCTGGGATTGCTTCCTGAGATCATCCGGGGATATGCCATTCCGATGATTCTGATGGCAACCGGTTTTATCCTGGTTTTTATTCCTTTTAAGATAAAGGAACAGGTCCGGGGATGGTTTATAAAATCACCGGTGTACATTAAGATGATGGTCGTTATATTAACGGTTATTATCCTTTACCAGGCAGCCAGCTCCGAGCTGCAGGCGTTTATTTATTTCCGGTTCTGACAACCAATTAAGAATACCTTATAATTTCCCCTTTTTTAGGGGAAATGTCAGCAGGGTAAGGAGTGTGTGAAGGCCGGTGACGAAGGGGTGGTCTAAACTCATAAACGCAAAAAATCCCTTTCGAAGGCCGAAAGGGATTTTATGTATCGATGGCAGATGGTTAAAATTTAAATGCCCTGAACGAATGCGGCTTGATTTTTACATCCAGATAATACGCATCATTCCCGAATTTTCTTCCTCTGAACTCAGGTGCTTTCCTTACGGTTACGGTTATCTTTTCCCCGGTTTCAAGATCGGTGATCTCTTTCGCCTCTTTTTTCAGCATAATCCGGACGGCTACTTCTTTGTTGAGGAATGATTCTACCACGCAGGAGTGATTGTCGTAGGTCATGAGGCTTACCTCTCCCGGGCCTTCAATGGTTACAGGCAGGCTTCCTGCAATATAACTACGCAGTTGATTCAGCACATTGGCCGGGAGAATATACAGGTCGATGAAATTATCGGGAATGGTCAGTACAAGAAATTCGCCTGTGGAATAATCTGCACGGTGCAGGACCGGCCATCCATTGGTATCATCCAGGGCAGAAACCACTTCCCATGAATCGTTGGTCAGGTAATGGATTTGCGGAATGATGATTTCTTTTTCCATAGGGGCACCTCCTCCTCCGAAGAAACCGGCACTGAACTCTTTCACACTGGCCTTGCGGTCGGTTACCCGTAATTCAACAATATCTTCAATGCCTTTGCCCTGCATGGCTTTATAGAAACCGGAAGTGACTACTACCTTTTTCCCCCGTTGGAGTTGTTTTTTGATTTTGCTCACGATCCGGGGATCAAACGATGCAGTCTGGGTTAATAAAACAATCTCTTCCTCTTCGGGAAATTCAGGAACCAGATCAATAGGAATACCTATCATACCCAGATAGTTGTGAAGAAAATCTTCTCCAACCGAATGATAGGGTTTGTAGCTTTTTATCCCGATAGGATTTCCTAATTCTCCGAGAACTTTGTCTATTTTCTCAAAGGAGTAGCTGGCGGCACGGATAATTTTTGTCGGGGTAAATTCCGACCCGTCTTTTTGTTTTACCGGTTTCATCATCTCATCGTAATCAAAGCTGTTTCCGGGAGCATTCCAGGGAGCTTTTCCGCGGGGATTCAGGTCGCTTTGCATTTGCCGGATATCAAAAAGGGTAATCTCCGGAGCTTTTGCAAACAGGGTCAGCCAGAGTTGCTCGGCATACCGGTCGTAAGGGGTACCTCCCCCGGTGTCTACCCAGCCACCCCGGTTTTCTCCGGGTTTCAGGTTTTCGAAATACCGGATGATGTTGTAGCTCAGGTATTGTTGTAAATGCTGATTCCCTGAACGGTTGCGGGTTTCCGTACCCGTATAAAGCGCGTCAAAAACAGGAGGTTCCTTTTCGAGATTAAAGCCCAGCCCCTGAAAATGTTCATACCAGTTGGGATATTTGATCACTACTTCCACATCGGGATTTACCGCTTTGGCCGGATTGATAACCAGATTTACTGCGGCTTCAGCCATCAGTTCCAGGCGATATTCTGTCCAGCTTTTATTCCCTTTGGCTGCTATGCACGCATCGCATTTGCAACTGGTGAAGAAGAAATCATCAAGGATAAACTCGTTGAAAAATTTCGCGGTATATTCGGCAATCTCCTGTACTTTCTTCCGGTCTTCGACTTTGGTATAGCAAAACGTTTGAAAGTTGTTGCCTTCATCGATGGTGTAGGTTATGCCACCTCCGACTTCCACCCCCTTTTCTTTGAAAAAGTGAATCGCCTGGGTTAAAGTCTCCTCTTCTACAATCAGCAGGTCGCGGTGGGTTTCCAGATATATTTTATCAACGTGAGCCTGTTTTGAAAGTTCGTCCCACATTGTGGAGAGCCACTCAAGGTCGGCCATTCTTTCCACTTCGTAGGCACGGCAGTAAACCGCCACGTTAAAATTTTTATACCCTTGTGCGAAGGATGATACCGAAAAAAGGATCATCAGGAAAAAAACAGATACAGAATTTAGTCTTTTCATGGTTTAAATTGTTGGTTTAGTAAAAATTTCTTGTGCCTTACAAAATTAGTTTATTTTTTACGATTTCACATGGAACTGCAGAGACAGCAAAGATTTCGCAGCGTGCGGAGCGTTTTCCCAGGTTACTTTTTTACATTAAATCTCACTCTTCCTTCCAATGGGTTTGAATCCAGTTTAAATGAATTCCCGGATTTACTGAGGTTCACTTCCACCAGTTTCTGATCTTCCGGCAGGCAAACAAATCCTTTCGCAGAGGTTGCATCCGAAGCATATACTTTCAGGTCGATTTGGGACCAGTCCATGTTGCTTGTTGATTGAGCCAGTTTCATGTGGGGTATCACGGCGCCGTCTCTGATGAGTATGACGGCCGGCGTTTCTCCCACGTCAATGGTATGCCAGCCTCTGTCGTACACTTCGCCGGTCTGGTAATCGATCCATTTTCCTTTGGGAAGGTAGACGTCGCGTTCTGTGCCTTCTTCCAGCATCGGAGCTACCAGCATGTCGGAACCAAACAGGTAGGTATCGTCAACCAGCCATGAGCCGGCATCGTCCGGGAATTCAACAAAGAGGGCGCGTGTCATAGGCAATCCGTTTTCCACGGCATGTTTCGACTGGGCATAGATGTAAGGCATCAGTTTGTATTTCATTTCCGTAGCCAGGCGGAATGCATCGTTGAAGTTTTCGTTGTACTCCCAGGGTTCTTTGGGGGGAGCTCCGTGCGTCCGGGTGTGTGAAGTAAGCATTCCGAAAGGCAGCCAGCGGCGGTAGAGGTCTTCCGGGGTACGGTTTACAAAACCGCCGATATCGTGGCTCCAGAAGGTGAACCCTGAAAGTCCTATGGAGAGGCCGGCACGCAAAGTAGCTGCCATAGCCGTATTGGTGTTGGCCGCATCACCGCCCCAGTGAAGCGGATAACGCTGGCTTCCGGCCCAGGTCGAACGGGCCCAGATAATGGTTTCACCCGTAACCTTTTGCGTAATGTCGGCAACGGCTTTGTTGTATCGTAAGGGATAGAGGTTGTGTTCGTAAAATCCGGTGCGGCCTGAACTGTATATTCCGTCAGCAGGTGCAGCTTCTCCAAAATCAACCTTAATGGCACCCACGCCCATCTCTAGCAAACCGGCTATTTTATCCTGGTACCATTCTACCGCCTGGGGATTGGAAAAATCAAGAACGGCATCTTCATAGGGAAGGTTGCCTTTCCGGTTTTTCACATACAGTCCTTTTTCCAGTATTTCAGGGAACAGTTCGTTTTTCGGAACAAAATAGGGAAGTTGCCAGAGACAGATCTTGAAGCCCTGGGCATCCAGGTCTTTGATCATCTGTGCGGGATTGTCGAATCTCGATTTCGAGAATTTATAATCGCAGCGCCAGTCGGTTTCGAACCATCCGGTATCAAAATGAATTACATCTGAAGGGATGCGGTTTTCGCGCAGGAGCCGGGCAACCCTTCGTCCGTCCTCTTCCGAGAAATAGGTGATCCGGCTCATCCACAGTCCAAAAGACCACAAGGGAGGCATCTGAGGCTTGCCCGTGAGATCCGTGTAGGCATCCAGAATATCTTTGGGTTTCCCGAGAAATACAAACAGATCAAGGGTTTCATCGCCTACCATAAGGGTGTTGACAGGGTGGTAGTACCTGCCCACATCACAGGTGACCGGCGAAGAGGTATGTATGAACATTCCGTAACCACGGCTGCTCATAAAAAACGGTATGGGCTTGTACATGGTTTCATTTTGTACCCCGTTGGAATCATCTGTCCAGAGTACCACCTTCTGGCCCCGCTTGTCAAAATTCTTGAACGACTCTCCGAAACCGAAGATTTTTTCGCCTGCCGATAAGGTAAAGGAAGCAGCTACACTTCGTGAATAGTCGGAAGACCGGCGTACATAGCAGAAAGGAACAACCGGGGTGTAGGTTTCGTTGTTATCCCTGCGGTGAAACGTGCGGGTAAGCAGTTTCCCCTCGGCATCGTAAAATTCAACATGCCAGGGGAAGGTACGTACCACAACCGATCCGTAGGCACTGCTGTATTTATGGCCTCCTTCGATTTCGCTGTATTCCCAGGAATCATCGGTGGGGGCAAAGCCGTTAACCAGCATCAACGATGGCTCGTCTTCCTGCAGGTCGGGGCCGGTATTCATCCGGATGCGCACAGTCTTCGGAGAGATAAATTCCAGCCTGAAAGGAAGCTCCGGATTGGCAGCATATTCCACGCCCGGAAATTCGTTTCCCTCAACCGGATTCAGAAAAGCCAGCATGTTGTTAAAAGCCTGGCGGGTTTTATAAATGTTCCGCATCCACCGGACGGTTCCCTGGCCTGTTGCCGGGTCAAAGGAGGTTAACCGGTCGGCCAGAAAGTAGGTGTTGGAAAAATTCCTGAAATCTTCGCTGATATCAACTGCTTCGTTCAGCAAGGCCTGATTCGGCGCTCCGGAAGCCAGGGGAAGCTGGGCTTCTGCCGTTAGCGCTGACAGAACCATGAAAGCTGCGAAAATCCATTTTTTCATGGGATTGAAAATGCCTGAATTACAGGAAATCATAAGAAAAAGGTTTTTTATCATTTGCCCGGGTGTTACCATGTTTACTGTTGTTTGTTTCATGAGTTATAATTTTTTTGTTTTGATTTTTACAGAAGCATTTTTCAGTCCTTCAGAAGATGCGGTCAGAAGAATATTTCCGGATTTGCTGCCTGCCTGGACTACCACGAGGCATTTTCCGTTGAAGGCTTTGATGGTTTTCCCTTTCATGGATTCGTGGCTGGTAGGATCGCCGTTATCGACTCCTACAATCCGGGCATCGCCTTTTACTTCAAAAACCACCTGGTTGGATGCATCGGGTACCGGAATCCCCTTTTCATCCAGCACGTCAATGGTGATAAATGAAAGGTCGTAGCCGTCGGCTGTAATTTTACTGCGATCGGCTGTAGCTGACAGCTGTGCGGCTTCTCCGGCTGTCTGGATTTCTTTCTCAAGGATCACCCGGCCTCCGCTCCTTGCAACAGCTTTCAGGGTTCCCGGTTCAAAGGGAACACGCCATACCCTATGCAGGTCGTCTCCTTCCTGGCTTTTGGTTCCCAACGATTTTTCGTTCAGGAACAACTCCACTTCGTCGGCATTGGTGTAGGCCCACACATCCACCTTTTCCCCCGGTGTATGGTTCCAGTGCGGAAAGATATGCAACACCTCTTTAGAGGTCCATTCACTTTGGTACATGTAGTATACGTCTTTGGGGAACCCGGCCAGGTCGATGATCCCGAAATAGGAACTTCGTGAAGGCCACCAGTAAGGGGTAGGTTCGCCGAGGTAATCAAACCCGGTCCATATGTAAGTTCCGGCTATGTAATCGTATTTTTTTATAATTTTCCAGCTTTCTTCATGCGTTGAGCCCCAGGGTACATGGCAGTTGTCGTAGGATGAACATTGTTGTTCCGGGTTGCCATGAGGCATTCGCCGGTTTTGGCCCTGATGGGGCCACACAAAAACCGTATCCGAAGGCATCTGGTAGAATCCCCGGGTCATCAGGCCGGAGGTGGCTTCGGAAACATACAACTTCTTACCCGGGTAGTTTTCGTGAAAACCGGGATAGCTCTCATGATGGTAATTGAAACCGTAAAGATCCAGCGCTCCTGATTTGAAAAGATTGTTCCAGGGATTTACTTCATTGCATCCCGAGGTCACCGGACGGGTAGGATCCAGGCTTTTTACCATATTGGCCAGTTTGAGGGAGAGCAATGAATTTACAGACATCTCCCCTGAATGGATGAGGCTGTCATCCACATTCTTTTCGAAATTCAGGAGAAAATTGGCCTGCCGGATGTCAAGCGTGTCCGCATCCACATGTTCCCACTGTTCAAGCACTTCGTTGCCGATGCTCCACATCATCACCGACGGGTGATTCCGGTCGCGCAGGATATGGTCCCGGAGGTCGCGTTCATGCCATTCAGGAAAATAACGGGAATAATCGTACCGGGTTTTTCGTTTGCGCCACATATCAAAGGTTTCATCCTGGACGATAAATCCCATTTTATCGCATAGGTCAAGCAACTCAGGGGCCGGTGGATTATGGGATGTGCGGATGGAATTACAACCCATCTCCCTGAGAATTTCGAGCTGCCGTTCGAGGGCCCGGGTGTTAATGGCCGCCCCAAGGCAGCCCAGATCGTGGTGCATGCAAACACCCAGAAGTTTCATCTTTTCACCGTTGAGAGAGAACCCTTCATAGGAATCGAAAGAAAACCACCGTATGCCAAAAGGCGTTTCATAGCGATCCGTTATCAGGCCTTCATGGTATACTTCCGAAACAGCGGTATAAAGAAGAGGTTCCTTTACACTCCAGAGTTTTGGATTCTGAACCGTAAGATGGTGAGCAATCCCGGGATTTTTCCCGGCAGGAACTGATTGTTCGGATTCAGTTTCGGTGACAACGTTTCCGTCCGGGTCATAAATGATGGTTTTCAAAAGGGCATTCACCGCATCTGTGGATCCGTTTTTTAAGGAAGTTTCGACCTTGACGGTTGCCGATTCACGGGTGACTTCAGGAGTGGTTACTAAGGTTCCCCAATGATCCACAAACAGCTTGTTGGTTTTTACCAACCACACATTGCGGTAGATTCCGGAACCGGAATACCATCGGGAATTGGGTTGTTCGGAGTTATCCACTTTTACAGCCAGCACATTGTCCGCTCCGAAACGAAGGTAAGGAGTTAGTTCATACCGGAAAGAGATGTATCCGTAGGGACGCATTCCCAGGGAGTGGCCGTTTATCCATACTTCGCTTTTCTGGTACACACCGTCAAAATCAATAAACACCTGTTTGTCCCTGTCAGCCTCCGGGAGGTTGAATGTTTTCCGGTACCAACCCGTTCCTCCGGGAAGAGCCCCTCCCCCGGGAGAGGCCGGATTGTCGCGGCTGAACTCCCCTTCAATGCTCCAGTCATGCGGTACATTCAGCACCCGCCACCCCGAATCATCAAAATCAGCCTCTTTAAACGATTCGTTGTCCCCCAGAGTGAATTTCCATTCTCTGGTGAATTTAATCTTCTCGCGGGGTTGCTGTTTTTCTGAACATCCTGAACATAAAAGAAAGGCAACACTGATCAGAAAGAGAAAGGGGGAAAGTCCGGCTTTTTGCATAGATGTTGGTTTTGGTATTTGTTGTGAACCACAATGGCTCATTCCCAGTGTAAAATTAACAATATTCTTCATTGTTGAAAATACAGGAAAGACTTTCTTATGATTTCAGATTCCTCTCAGTCTCTTTTTGTGGTACGAGGCCTGAAGCATTCTCAGGAACCGTTTTTACGGGTTACATTTCGAAGATCAGATCGGTTTGCATCTCCTCCGGATTAAGTTTTCTGAGTTCTTTTTTCCGGTAGATATAAACAATACCATACGCTTTGGTCAACTGTCTTTTGTGTTTGGGTGACATATACTGGTAGTTTAGTTCGATTTCGTTCCACAGTTGCCGGATGAGTTTATCGGCTGTTTCCCGCAATTTGGCAATGCTTTCCAGGGCCCTGGAGGTATTTGCCTGCAATGTTTTCTGTTGGTGACAGGCATCACAGAAGGTTGAGAAGTGGACTTTCACGAGGGCTATGGAGGGGCTGTACAGAGGACTGCCGCCTTTTTCGATCCGGGCCTGTTCGCCTTTGATGATCTTATTTCCCCAGTCCATAATTTCGGATTCGGGGATGAGTGACGGAACCGTGCTTTCATTTTTTTGCAATCCGTAATATTCTCTGTCCTGAGGATTTAATTCCTCCCGTGCAATAGCCAGGTTGAGTACCTGGATGAAGTGGGAGATGTAAATCCGCGCCTTACGAACGATCTCGCTGTAGTTTTTATTCTTTTCCACCTGAAATCTGAGACAGGATTGGTAATGGAGCAGGGCTTTTTCAAATTCCGGATTGAAGGCACGGATGTTTTCAAGGGTTTGTTGTGAAAAAGCCAGCTCGGACGGTATTTTTATACTGCCCATCTCCATGGCTTTTGCCAGGGCCCTTCTCCGCGCCTGGTCTGTGGTCGGCAACCGTCGGTAAGGCATAGGTCTCTTTTTATTGCGAATTTACGAAGGCTCTTTGAGAAATGGTCCCCTTCGCAGCAAATGTTATCCACAGAAAGGTGTGAATTACGTGTTTTCCTGTTTATGACAGGTGTTCAATCAGAATTTTGGTGCCTATCCCGACCAGGATGATCCCTCCCAGGATGATCGACTGCCTGCTCCGCCGGGCAGGAATGTTTTTTCCAAAAAGAATTCCCGGCATGGAAGCAACAAAGGGTATGATCTGTGAAAATTCCATATAAAAATTACAGGCCTAAAAATACATAAATTCTGATAAACAAAGTTTTATTTTGTACGGGTACAGGATAAAGAAAAATAGGCTACATTGTTATAAATTGGAAACGAAATCGTCGTTATTATCAGAATGACAGCTGAGGAATTCAGGCAACATATTATTCCGTATTCCCGGAAGCTTTATCCGATGATTAAGCGGATTTTAAGGGATGAGGAGGAGAGCAGAGATGCGGTTCAGGAATTGATGCTGAAACTATGGAGCAGGCGAAATGATCTGGGAAAATGCTCTAATTTGCAGGCATATATAATTGCTGTGGCTAAGAATCACTGTTTGGATGCCCTGAAAAAGAAACATCCTTCCCGGATCAGTGAAAGAGAGGAGTATAAGATACAAAACCTCCGGACAGAGGAAAAAAGCCTGGAAGTGAAAGAGGAATATCAGCAGATTCATAGAATAATTGCAGCTCTTCCGGAAAAATACGGGGAGGTGATCCGGATGCGGGATATCAATGGTTTTTCATTTGAGGAGATCAAGGAGATGACCGGATATGAAATCCCCCATATCAGGGTGCTTCTTTCCCGCGCACGGATGAAGGTAAAGAGTGAACTATTAAAAGTGTATGACTATGAAAAAGGAACAGAAAAACAACCTGTTAAACAAATATTATAAAGGGGAGACAACTCTTGAAGAGGAGGCTGTCCTCAGAGAGGAGTGCCTCAGCGATGAGGATCCGTCTCCTGAAAAGGATGCTTTCCGGTATTACAGGAAAGAAAGCAGGGTGCCGGAAGACCTGGAGGATGCTCTTTTTAAAGCCATCACAAACAACCAGGTACAACGAAAAAGAAAAATCCGGTGGATAACAGGTATTTCATCAGCCGCAGCTTCGGTTCTGGTGGTCCTGGGATTGTACCTCGGTTTGCAGGAGAAGAAATTCAGGGACATGGAATACCGCTTTACAGTCATGGAACAGGCCATGTACCGGGTTTCTGAAACCATTCAACCCCGGGAGCCTGAGGATATGCTGGTGCTTTGGGTGGATAACAACGTAGAAATAATCATTCATTAAAATATCTATCATGAAAAAAACAGGATTACTCATCATTTTGGCGTTTGCAGGTTCTATGCTCTGTGCTCAGGATATCTTTCAGCAGCTGACAGATAAATACGCCAATGAGGACGGATTCAGCGCTACGCGGATAACGGAAGATATGTTCGACCTGTATCTGAGGAAGAAGAACATTGAGGAGGATTCTCCCGTCTATGAAACCCTGAAAGGACTGGATCATATAACCGTGGCTTCGTTGAATAAATTCGGGGCTCAGAAGGGGATGAATCTTAAGGATCTGCATACCGAGCTGCTGAAACATTACAGCGGAGCCGGGTATACACTTTTTAAAACCGAAAAGCAAAGGGGAGAGGATGTGAAGGTGTATCTTCAAAAGAAAGGAGAGAAAGTAGGCTCTCTGGCTTTGGTAACAGCTTCCTCCGCATCGGTGAATCTCATTGAAATGAACGGCGAAGTGAACCTGTCGGGGCTGAGTCAGTTAAGCAGTGTGTTGAATGTGCGTGGTCTGGAGAATCTCTATAAAATAAACGGAGGTTCTTCCTGGCAGGTGATGGGGGGTACCTTCACCTTGCCGGAGTACCGGTTTCAATACCACCTGAATGATCCTTTTGATGAAGAGAAAATCCGCGAACTCAGGGAGCAGATACGGGAACAAAGCAACATGACCGAAGAACAACGGATGCAGATGGAAGAAAAGGTCAGAGAGATGGTACAGAAACAGGCTGAAATGGCAGAAAAGTACAGTCAGCAGATGGAAGAGAAGTATGGCCGGAAGCCAATTTTTCTGACGGCTCCGGGCGATACCAATGCGGTGTATTTTATCAATGGGGAAAAAGTAACCGCCAAAGAAATCAAAGATCTGGCTACGGATGATATTGAAAGCATAGAAGTTAATAAGACAACCGGCGAGGAACAGGGGGTCATTCGTATTAAGACCAAAAAAAGGTAATTCCTTGTTATTCCACGGTAACCGATTTTGCCAGGTTTCGGGGCTGGTCTACACTGCAGCCCCGCAGAACGGCAACATGGTAAGCCAGCAACTGGAGGGGGATTACGGCCAGCAGAGGTGCTACAGCCGGGTGTGACCGGGGGATCTCCATGACATCGTCCACCATCTCCTTTAACCGTTTGTCCCCTTCTGTAACCACTGCAATGATATTTCCCTTGCGGGCTTTTACTTCCTGGATGTTACTGACAATTTTTTCGTAGTAATGATCCTGGGGAGCTACTACCACAACCGGCAGATTATCGTCAACCAGGGCAATGGGACCGTGTTTCATCTCCCCGGCGGCATAGCCTTCGGCATGGATATAGGAGATTTCCTTGAGTTTTAAGGCCCCTTCCAGGGCTACCGGGAACAGGGTACCCCGGCCCAGGTAAAGGGCATTGATGGCCTCTGTGTATTTTTCTGCTATTTGTTTTATGTGCGGATGGTTCAGCAGTATGGTTTTTGCTTTCCCGGGGATGGCAGATAATTCGTTGATTAAGGTAGCGTACTCTTCGTCTTTGATGCTGTTTTTTTCCCTGGCTATTTTAAGGGCAAGCATGGTGAGTACCGTAACCTGTGCCGAGAAGGCTTTGGTTGAGGCCACCCCGATTTCCATACCGGCGTGGGTGTAAACCCCCGCTTTGGTTTCACGGGAAAGGCTTGAACCCACCACATTGCAGATCCCCAGGATCAGAGCTCCCTTGTTTTTTGCCATGCTCAGGGCTGCCAGGGTATCGGCGGTTTCTCCACTCTGGCTGATTGCGATCACCACATCTTTTTCCGAAAGAATCGGATTCCGGTACCGGAACTCCGAGGCATATTCCACTTCAACCGGAATGCGCGCATACTCCTCAATCAGATATTCGCCGATCAGGGCTGCATGCCACGAAGTTCCGCAACCAATAAGAATAATCCGTTCTGCCTCAACCAACCGGGGCAACACGTCGATCAATCCGCCCAGGACAATCTCCTGTTGTCCGGTACGGAGCCTTCCTCTGAAAGTGTCGGCAATGGTATCCGGTTGTTCAAAAATCTCCTTGAGCATAAAATGCGCAAACTCCCCCTTTTCCAGTTCTCCGATCCGGAGGTTTAACTGCTGAATTTTTACCGATACGGGCTGGTTTTCAATATTTTTCAGCGTCAGGCTCTCTTTTTCAATAACCGCAAGGTCGTAATCATTCAGGTATACAGCGTGTTCGGTGTATTCCCCTATGGGGCCTGCATCGGAAGCCAGGAAATATTCCCCTTTGCCGATCCCGATCACCAGAGGACTGCCTTTGCGGGCTGCAATCAGTTTGTTCTGTTCATCGTGCGAAATAACCACAATCCCATAGGCCCCCACAACCTTTGAGAGTGCCAGCCTCACTGCATATTCTGCTGTAACTGCCGGATCCTGGAGATAGAAATATTCAATCAGGTTAGCCAGTACTTCTGTGTCTGTATCGCTTTGGAATGTGTAGTCCTTCTTGAGCAGGTCGTTTTTCAGGTCACTGAAATTTTCAATGATCCCGTTGTGGACCAGTGTAAATTTGTGGTTCATGGAAGTATGGGGATGGGCGTTGGTATCATTGGGTTCACCATGGGTAGCCCATCGCGTATGGCCAATCCCAATGGTTCCGCTAATCTCCTTGTCGGCTACATAGGATTCCAGGTCGCTGACTTTTCCCTTTTGTTTGTAAATGTTAATGCCTGAGTTGCATAAGGCAATCCCGGCCGAATCATATCCCCGGTATTCAAGCCTTTTTAATCCCTTTAATAAAATCGGGTAAACATTTTTATCCCCTATATAACCAATAATTCCACACATCGTTTAACAATTTTTTGGTTTCGTCCGGCCGGGATTTACCTTCCAAACTACGGTAAGAACCAAGGAACAGAGGATTGTTTTACTGCAATACTTTTGAATAGGCGATCCGTAACTCAATTCCGTCCTGATCTTCCCCTTTCAGGACCACCCGTTTAAACTCCTCTGTTTTATTGGCTGTACTGAGATAAAACCCATTGTTGGCAAAATTACCTTTCAGAACTTCCTGAATATGTTGTGCAATATTGAACCGGTAGCTATAATCGGAAGTGTTTAAGGTTCCTCCGTAATAAGACAAACTGAAGGAGTAGTCCCTGGGAAGGAATTCTTTTCCCTCTTCGTCGATAATTGTTAGCAACAGCCGTTTGGGTGGAGGAAAGGCAGCGATATTCGAAACCGTTGTATCGATCCGGAATACCAGCTCGGCTTTGTTTATGGCCACATTGACCGAGTCCTTCCAGGAGTCCAGTCCCGGAAGAACTACTTTTGACCGGAGACCTCCGGTGGTCTGGAGGTACAGGTTGCCGGCATTTTTTTGATCCGTATCAAGCTGTCCGGCAAACGGAGTCCCGGAATAATCGTGCCGGTAACTGTTTACGCGGGCACTCAGATTGGTGACTATAAGGGGTGTGGACAGGGTGTCAGGCTCACCGCTTTCCGGATTGGTCTGATGATAATGGATTAAAACAGCCGATCCGTTAATCCTTTGGTTGGAAAGCAATTCCATGGTCAGGATTGTCCCTTTTTCTGTAACCTCCGCTACCTCAATATACAGCCCCTTGAAATATTCCAGGAAGGCATCGATATTGGATAAATCCGTTGAATCAGCCGCAATGATTTTATCAGCCAGCGACATGTCCAAAGGAATTTTAAGCATCTGATAGAGCGTGTCAATGCTGCCTGTGGTAGTATCAATTGCTATTTCCCGTTTGGGAATGAATTCAAATGCACCCAGAGGGGGCTCTTTTTTCATTGCCGGTAAATCCACATCCTGGTAATATTTCTCGGTATCATAGATCGATTGATCCAGTTCATAGATGGTAAGTCTCTGAGGGGTTACAGTATCTCCGTAGTAATTTCTGTAAAACAGATAGAGGAAAATGGAATCAGCAACAGCATCATCCTGATAGTCTGGGAAATAGGTCAGGCGGTACTGACATGCCAGATCAATGGTTGTTCTTCCGAACAGGGGATCTGTCATGCTGCCCAGCAGACTTTTGCCGGTTTCATCTGTTCTGAGAGAATCTTCAGAAATGACGGAAGCCGTATTGTTGTAGTCAATGACACTTCTTACACTGATCAGATCGGTGTTTGGCAGCAACTCCATACCTAATTCACCCGGGTCGTCACACGCTCCGGTACTTAATCCTGCAATAAGGGCAATTAAAAAATGCCTTATTTTCCAATTCTTCTTTTTCACTCAAACCGGTTTTAATTGTGTTTGTTATATTTTAAGCCTCTGTAATTTTATCATAAAAATCATTATAGGCATCAATATAGGCTTCCTTAGGTTGATAGTCTAAAAACAGTTTATCTGAGGATTTAATATATTTTTCCACTTCTTTGTTCAGGACTTTGGTTCCTTTGATGACTGCATCGGAATAGTCGATCGCCAGTTTGGAGAGATTCACAAAGTCAGGTTTATCCAGTATTTTCAAGTCTTCAGGGGTTATTCCTTCCAGCCGCAGTTTATTTTTAAAATCGGGATTCAGGTCTTTGGCAAAGTCGTCGTGGTATACCGAATAGATTACTTTAGAATGTGCAAACAGCGGATTATCGACGTAGTATTTTTTAATATAGATTGGAACCAGTGCTGAGAGCCAGCCATGGCAATGGATGATGTCGGGAGCCCACCGCAGTTTGATCACGGTTTCCAGAACGCCCCGTGCAAAAAAGATAGCCCGTTCATCGTTGTCTGCGAACTCCACGCCATTTTTATCTTTCAGCGTGGATTTTCTGTGAAAATAATCTTCGTTGTCAATGAAATATACCTGCATCCTTGCTGCTTGTATTGAGGCAACTTTGATAATCAGCGGATGGTCGGTATCGTTAATAACCAGGTTCATGCCAGATAGACGGATGACTTCATGCAATTGGTTGCGTCGTTCGTTTACAGAACCGTACCGGGGCATGAAAGTACGGATCTCCTTCCCTCGCTCCTGTACACCCTGGGGCAGGTACCTTGAAATCTCTGACATTCTGTTTTCAGGCAGATACGGCGCGATTTCTTGTGAAATAAACAGGATTTTCTTTTTTTCCATCCGATAACAACGTTCCGTTGATTTTTGATGCAAAAGTAGTAAAAATATCGCTAAAATTCAATTATAATGCATCCTTTTGGCCTTTTCTTCCTGATTATTTGTGTTTGTTTGATATTGAAATGGGAAGATATTTTATTTACTTTGCACTTTGAATTTCAGAACCATGGAAGTTGTAAAAACAAAACAGGAACTTCGGCGTAGTCTGGCGGGTTTAAAGCCGGAGGAATCCGTTGGTTTTGTACCCACAATGGGAGCCCTCCATAAAGGGCATCTGTCGTTGGTTGAAAAGGCAGCACAGGATAACAGCAGGGTGGTAGTGAGTATTTTCGTCAATCCGACACAGTTTAATGATAAAAAGGACCTGTTTCGTTATCCCCGGGATATGGAATCCGATCTGAAGATTCTGCAAACCGTCCGTTGTGATGTGGTTTTTGTCCCGGATGTTGAGGAAATGTATCCCGAAGAAGATACCCGTATTTTTGATTTTGGTCATCTGGGGAAGGGGATGGAAGGGAAATACCGGCCGGGCCATTTTAACGGAGTGGCTCAGATTGTGAGCAGGTTGCTGGAAACGGTGCAGCCTCACCGGGCCTATTTCGGACAAAAGGATTTTCAGCAACTGGCCATAATCAAAGCGCTGGTGAAACAGATGCAGGTAAAAACAGAAATTGTTGCCTGCCCGATTATTCGTGAACACGATGGACTGGCTATGAGCTCCCGGAACCAGCTGTTAACCGTTGGCGAACGAAATGAGGCAGCCCTGATTTTTAAAACCCTCACAAAAGCACGGAACCTGGCATGCCATAAATCCGTAGAAGAACTTACGCAATGGGTCACCGATACCATCAACAAAAGCAATAAGCTTGCTGTTGAATATTTTGAAATAGTTGACCAGGAAAAACTGCTTCCCGTAAAAGAGTGGGAGGAACCATCCGTTAAAGTCGGCTGTATTGCCGTCTACTGCGGAAAAATACGTTTAATTGACAACATAGTGTTTTAAAGAAATTATCAGACGATGCTAATTGAAATATGCAAATCAAAAATTCATAAAGTAACGGTCACAGAAGCGAATTTACAATACGCAGGCAGCATAACCATTGATGAAGAACTGATGGAGGCTGCCCGTTTGCTTGAGAATGAGAAGGTACAGGTAATTAATCTGCACAACGGCGAGCGGCTGGAAACGTATGTGATCAAAGGAGAAAGAGGTTCAGGTACCATATGCCTCAACGGGCCGGCTGCCCGGAAAGCTGCTGTGGGAGATGTTCTTATTATTATCTCCTATGCCCTGATGGAGGTCAGCGAGGCAAAAACCTATCAACCTGCTTTTGTGTTTCCGGATACCGAAACCAACAGACTGGTATAAGAAAGATTATCCCGGAGACCGGAAACTCCCCGGAAAAGAAACGTGGGAGTTTTTTTATTCTAAACAGAAGAACAGATGGATCACCTGCAACGGATCAAAACAAAGATATTTACGGATTATCCCTCCTTCAGGCCTTTTATGGACCAGTGGAAAAAAGAGGGAAAAACGACCGTTTTCACGAACGGCTGTTTTGATCTGATCCACCGGGGGCACGTGGAGATGCTTCTGGAGGCAGCTGAAAAAGCCGACAAGCTGATCATCGGCCTGAATTCCGATGGTTCGGTAGAAAAACTCAAGGGCAGAGGGAGACCTTTAATGGATGAAAAGTCAAGAGCCCTTATGTTGGCATCGTTTTGTTTTGTGGATGCAGTGGTTCTTTTTCCGGAAGATACACCGTACAGGCTTATTTCACAGATTCTTCCCGATGTACTGGTCAAAGGAGGGGATTATACCGTACCGGAAATTGCCGGGCACGATGTGGTCCTTGCCAACGGGGGGAAGGTCGGGGTAATTAAGCTGGTGCCTGGTTTTTCGACTACCTCCCTGATAAAGAAAATACAAAACCCCGGTGATGAGTAAAGTAAAAACAGTTTATACCTGTCAGAACTGTGGGGCCCAGTCACCCAAATGGATCGGGAGATGCCCGGCATGTGGCGAATGGAATACCTATGTGGAGGAGATTGTCAGCCATCCGAAGAGAAAAACTGCAACTGCGGCTCCGGGCATGAAACCCCTTATGCTGGATGAGATCGAAGCCGCCCGGCAACCGCGCATTAAAACCCCTATGGAAGAGATGAACCGGGTGCTGGGAGGAGGGATCGTCCCCGGATCGGTCATCTTGATCGGCGGAGAACCGGGCATCGGTAAATCAACGCTGATTCTTCAGCTGGCTTTGGGGCTGAAAGAAAAAAAAGTCCTCTATGCTTCGGGTGAAGAGAGCCTTCAGCAACTGAAACTCCGGGCAGAACGGCTCAAACTGAACAGCCCCGGTTGTCGTTTTATCAGCGAAACATCCCTGGAAAACCTGCTGGCTCACCTGGAGCATCAAAAACCGGATATTTTAATTGTGGATTCCATACAGACCCTCTCAACCGAACTCATTGAATCATCCCCCGGATCGGTAGCCCAGGTCAGGGAGTGTACAACGGCTATTTTACAGCAGACAAAAAAAAGCCCGATGGCGGTATTCCTGATTGGCCATATCAACAAAGAAGGAAGCCTGGCCGGTCCCAAAGTGCTCGAACATATCGTCGATGCCGTTATTCAGTTTGAGGGCGATACAAACCATATGTTCCGGATCCTGCGTTCAGTAAAAAACCGGTTTGGCTCAACCTCCGAACTGGGAATCTTTGAAATGCGCGATACCGGATTGACAGAAGTAAAAAATCCGTCGGAGCAGCTCATAAGCCATGTTGGGGATACCGTCAGCGGGACCGCCATAGCAGCAACCCTCGAAGGGATCCGTCCGATTCTGGTTGAGATTCAGGCCCTGGTGAGTTCCGCGGCCTACGGAACCCCACAGCGCTCTTCCACCGGATTCGACCTGAGACGGCTGAATATGCTGCTTGCCGTGCTGGAGAAACGGGCCGGCTTTAAATTAGCAGCCAAGGATGTATTCCTCAATGTGGCCGGCGGACTGAAAGTGAACGACCCGGCAACCGACCTGGCCGTGATCTGCTCGGTGCTCTCTTCGAGTCTCGACCTGCCCGTAGGTTCTAAAACATGTTTTGCCGGAGAAGTCGGACTGACCGGTGAGGTAAGACCCGTGCACCAGATAGAAAAAAGAATCGACGAAGCAGCAAAACTGGGCTTTAAACGAATTTTTATCTCCGGATTGAATAAGGAGTATATCCATGCCAGGAGTGCTATTGAAGTGGTCCGGATCAACCGGGTCGATGAGGCCTTCAGAAAATTGTTCCGACCGGAAAAGGGATGAAACCTTTTTTAACAGCAACCCATTGATTGATTCATCCGGGAATGCTACCTTTGAGGCAAACCAATGCATGAGACGAGACATGATGGGTACACCCCTCTGTCTGCCATTTGGTTGACTGCGCTGTTTGAAAAAATTATGTAACCGCAAAGGACGCAATGGTTCCGCCAGGGACGCAAAGAATTTTCCTGTTGATTGTTAAAGCTCTGCGAACCTGGCGCATTCTTTGCGAACATTGCGGTTAATAAATCCAATGAATTTTCAGACAGCTCAAATACGGAAGGGGGCACCCCTCTCCTGTATAGCGGGATCTCCCCAGGGGAGAATATAGGAAGATCCTGATCTCAATTCCTGAAGCCCGGGATCGGGACGGTATGAGTTCCATGAGTTGCCGTAAAAAAAAAAGACGAATGAAAGGGAAGATTTTTATTTTTTTGACCAGTATCTGCATCCTCTCAGCCTGCGGGGACAGCTTTATAGAAAAACCGAAAGGACTGATCCCTGAAAAGAAAATGGTGAATATGCTGGTTGACCTTCACCTGGCGGATGCAATCTATGAACAGAGGAGCAACAGGCTGGGCGTGAATGATGTAAAAATTAAAGCGGAAGATTTTTATTATTCAGTGCTCAAAAAATACGGAGTTGCCGATTCTGTATTTGAAAAATCCATTGTTTATTATGCCAGCTTTCCCAAGGATTTTGAAAAGATTTATGCGGAAGCCCTTGATCAAGTAAACCTGATGCGTGAGGCTACAGAAGCAAAGGATCTGCAACCTGTCGATATCAGCAAAGAGAATCCCCGTTGAGAAAGCTTGCTGCCACCTATATATTTCCGGTCAGCTCCCCTCCGTTGAAATACGGAATTCTCCTACTGGATGATCACGGAAAGATCCTGGGAGTGAAAGATACCCATGGATCCCTCAGGGAGGAGGCCGGACTGGAATATTACAACGGGATTCTGGTTCCGGGATTTGTAAATGCCCATTGCCACCTCGAGCTTTCCGTTTTGCGAAACCGGATACCCAGGGGTATCGGACTGTCCCGGTTTCTGGGTGCCGTGCAAAAGCTGAGGAACCAGGAAACAGATGCGGTTCAGGAGGAGGCTGAAAAGGCCGACCGGGAAATGCAGCAAAACGGCATTGTGGCAGCCGGCGATGTTTCAAACGGGTGTACCTCCCTGCCGGTCAAAAAAAGCAGTCCCCTCCGGTATCATACCTTTATTGAAGTGTTTGGTTTTCTGCCTGAACGTGCAGAAAGAGCCTTTGCAGCAGCGGAAGAAGTATGGGAAGCATGCAGGACCCTCGGGATGAAAGCATCTATCGTGCCCCATTCGCCCTATTCGGTTTCCGGACCCCTGTTCGAAAGAGTCAAAAGGTGGGCTGAAAAGAATCAGGGAATTCTCTCTATGCACAACCAGGAAAGCCCCGATGAGAACCTCTTTTTTAAGACCGGCAGGGGAGGGATTGCCAGCCATATGGAAGAAACACTCGGACTGGATATTTCCGGATGGAATCCCACCGGCCGGAATTCCCTGGCCTCGATCCTGGATAAAATCCCGGAAAAGAACCGGTTGCTTCTGGTTCATAATACTTTTTCTTCGGAAGAGGATGTCCGGGAACTGAAGCAAAGGAGAGAGATCTGCAACGTCTTTTTTGTGTTGTGTCCCGGCGCGAACCAGTATATAAGCAACTGCCTGCCTCCGGTAGGCATGTTGCGTGAACAGCAGGTGAACATCTGCCTCGGCACTGACAGCCTGGCATCCAACAGGGAATTATCGATCCTTGCAGAAATGAAAATCCTCCAGCACCATTTTCCGCACCTTGAGCTGGAAGAACTCATTGCCTGGGGAACCCTTAACGGAGCCAAAGCCCTCGGAACCGACGGGGAAACAGGAAGCTTTGAACCCGGGAAAACACCGGGAGTTAACCTGCTGGTAAAAACAGACCTTCAAAAGCTGAAGCTTACCCCGGAATCGAAATGCCGGAAATTGGCATAGGAGAATGATTATCTTTGCAGCAGATTTTTTGTATGGCAACCTTTTTATTTGACGATATTGTTTTCGGGCCTGTACGAAGCAGGCGCCTGGGGATTTCATTGGGAATAAACCTGTTGCCCACTGACAGCAAGGTGTGTTCGTTCGATTGTATTTATTGTGAATGCGGGCGGAACCCGAAATCCCGGCACAGACAGGCAACGCTTCCTGCCCGTTCTGAGGTTTTTGAAAAACTGAAAGAAACCCTTTCATCGATGCAGGAGGAAAATGCGCTTCCCGATGTGATCACCTTTGCCGGCAATGGAGAACCCACCCTGCACCCCGATTTTGCCGAAATCATTGAGGATACCCTGGTCCTGCGCAACCGGTATGCCCCGGATGCACGGATTGCCGTGCTGTCGAACGCTACCATGCTGGGCAAAGAAAAGGTTTTCCGGGCCCTGATGAAAGTGGAGGATAATATCCAGAAACTCGATTCAGCTTTTGAAGAGACCCTCCGGATCATGGATTGCCCGGCCAAAAACTTTTCCCTGAAACGGGTTGTGGATCAACTGGTCTCGTTCAACGGAAAGGTGATCATTCAAACCATGTTCCTTAGAGGCAGGTATAAAAACCGGAATTTTGACAATACCACTCCTTCCGAATTGGAAGCCTGGATCCGCCTGCTGAAAAAAATAGAACCCTCGCAGGTCATGATCTATACCATAGCGAGAGATACTCCGGTTCAACCCCTGGAGAAAATCAGCGAACCGGAACTGAACCGGATTGCCTTGCAGGTTAAAAAAGAAGGGTTCTCCGTACAGGTCTCTGCATAACCCTTCGGGAGGCTCTCCGGAACAAGCGGATGTGCTTATCCGGGGTGCTTATAAGGTGGTCCGGTACCACTCCGAGCTACGCCCCAGCATGCGGATGCCGGCTACAAAACCTTTGAGCTTTAAAAGGTCATCGTTTTCAAGCCAGCCGTAACAATCGTAGGTCTTCCCGGATTTGGGGTCGTAAATGGTTCCGTCTTTCCACTCCTCCTTTTTGGCATCATACACAAAACCATCCAAAATCTGTAACCCCAACAGCGAACGTTCCTGAAGGGCCGGATCCGGATTGTCATCGTCTTTAGGCGGCTCCCCGTTTTCATACTTCTCAGGGATAAAATAAACGATGGTCCCGATATACTTGCCATCTATTTTCTCCACTTTGATTTTGGTCGTTTTTTCATCGTTCCACCATATCCCGGTAATCTTATCGGCTGCCTGCGAATAGGCTGATACAGCATAAAACGCAAGGAATAAAAGGATCAATGTTTTCTTCATAGGTTCAATTTTTTTAGTCGTTTTATGGTATTGTTTTTACTTTTACAAATGTAAATATAAAAACATTACAAATATGAAACGGGCAAAGCGCATTTTATTCGTTATTCTGATTCTGATCCTTTTGGTTGCTTCCGGTGGTTATTTTCTTCTTCATCACATAAAGCGGGCAGCTCTTCCCGATTATTCAAAGGATGTGCAGCTTGAAGGATTGCAGGCTGAAGTAACGGTTTTTCGTGACGGGAATGCCATTCCCCATGTGTATGCTGAAAATGAAGCGGATCTGTACCGGGCCGTAGGTTTTGTCATGGCCCAGGATCGTCTCTGGCAGCTTGATTTGCTTCGCAGGGTGACCCAGGGTCGCCTGTCTGAGATTTTCGGATCCGGCATGGTCAGGACCGACCACCTGATGAGGGCGCTACGCATCCCTGAAAAGTCAGAAAAACTGATCGGTACAGCCAGCCCGGAAATACGCACAGCTTTAGAAGCCTTTGCCGACGGGGTCAACCACTATATGGAAAATTACCCGCTGCCGCCGGAATATAAGGTTCTGGGCTATTCACCCGATCCATGGGAGCCGGTCCATTCCATAAACCTGATTGGGTATATGTCGTGGGATCTTACTTCGGGATGGGAGACCGAACTGCTGATGGATAAAGTCAGCAAAGAAGTGAGCAGGGAAAAAATGAGCGACCTGATCCCTGAAATGAAAAACCATCCGGAAGCGGTATTTCCTGAAACAGGCTTTCCTGAAGGATTTGCGGAATCATCGGTATTGGCCGGAAATGACAAGCTGAAAGAACTGGGAATGGAGATATTTCACGGAAGCAACAACTGGGCTGTGGCAGGACAAAAGAGCCAAAGCGGAAAGCCCCTGCTGGCAAACGATATGCACCTGGGACTTTTTGCACCGGGAATCTGGTACCAGATGCACCAGGTCGTCAAAGGAAAACTGAATGTCACCGGGCTGGTTCTCCCGGGACAGCCGTTTGTGATTGCCGGACATAACGACTCCATAGCCTGGGGAATGACCAACGTGATGGTGGATGACCTCGATTTTTATGAAGAGACACTGAACGACGACACGACCAACTATTTCTTTGATGGTGAATGGAAAAACCTGGTTATCAAAGATGAAGAGATTGCCGTCAAAGGCGAAAAGCCGGTAGTCCGCAGGATCCGGTTCACACACCGCGGACCCCTGGTGAGTGAACTGAAAAACATACAGGACAAAGCGATATCCATCCGTTGGATCGGCAACGGGATGAGCAATGAGCTCCGGACCGTGTACCTGCTGAACCGGGCTGCCAACTGGGAGGATTTCCGCGAAGCCGTGAAAACCTTTACTTCGGTGAGCCAGAACATTGTGTATGCAGATGTACAAGGCAATATAGGCCTGCAGACCTGTGCCGGAGTGCCCATTCGCGAAGGCAACGGCATTCAGGTGTATCCGGGCGACAGCAGCCGGTACGACTGGCAGGGGCTGGTCCCTTTTGAACAATTGCCCTATGCGTATAATCCCGACCGGGGCTATGTATCGTCGGCCAACAACAAAACTGTCCCGGAAGATTACCCCTGGTACATCAGTCACTGGTTTGCCACTCCCGACCGGATTACCCGGATCCGCGAAATGCTGGAAGCCAAAGAGAAACTGGATGTAGCCGGTTTCCAGGCGATGCAAAGCGATTTAAACTCGGCCCTGGCAGACCGTATGATGCCCCATTTGTTGCCGGCTCTGAAGAATCATCCGGCATGGAATGCCACCGAACAGGCTGCTTTGGAGTTGCTGGCACCCTGGGACGGGAAGCTCACCAAAGAGTCGCAGGCCACTTCCCTGTTTGAAATCCTCTACCGCAAAGTCCCGGAAAACCTGATCCGGGATGATCTCTCCGCAGAGACCTTCAATCAGCTTAAAAACAGCCGGATGATCCTTGAAAACCTGATGATCAATATCCTTCCGGAAAAATCCTCCCCATGGATTGACGACATCTCCACTCCGGAAAAAGAAAGCTTTGAGGATCTTGTGGTCCGCTCTTTCAGCGAAACAGTAGCCGACCTGACCATCCTGATGGGCGGGGATCCGGAGAGTTGGCACTGGGAACGGATTCATACCTTTACCCTGGCTCATCCCATGGGAACGGTTTCTCTGCTTGACAAGGCCCTGAACCTGAACAGAGGACCCTTCGGCGTGCCGGGAAGTTACCATACGGTATGCCCCTATTCCTATTCATGGGGAAATTTGTACCATGTGAACAACGGAGCCTCCCATCGCCACATCTTTGACCTGAGCAACTGGGATGCTTCCCTGACCATTCTGCCCACAGGAACGTCGGGAATCCCGGCCAGTGATTTTTATTGCGACCAGACCGAACGGTACCTGAACAACCAATACCATGCAGATCCGTTTTCTGCAGAAAATGTGGAAGCAGCTGCTCTTTTTGAAATGAAGATTCAGCCTGAAAACTGATCCGTCAGCTGAAGAGGCTGTATGAAACGAGCATGTAAAATATTTACACCCAGGGTGATGATTAAAATATATGCGAGTTCCATATGATACCTTATAAATTTAACACTTTTAATCATATGAAAATGCTTTTTTGACAACCCAGGGATTTATCCCGGGGAGAATTGTATATCCTTAGCCCCGACCTTCAGGTTGGGGTATAAGATGAAGAGAAGGATGGGGCTTTAGCCCAGAATTTCCTCAATCCGTTTCAGTTCCTCCTCAGAGAAATTCAGGTTTTTCAGTGTTTCCACATTGTTTTCGATCTGTTGCACGGAGCTGGCCCCTACCAGTACCGAAGTGATCCTTCGGTCTCTGAGTATCCATGCCAGGGCCATCTGCGCCAGGGTTTGTCCCCGTTGTTGTGCCAGTTCATTGAGCTTCTGTACTTTGGTAATGGCGGGCCGGACCTCTTCTTTTTTGAGGAATCCCCACGATTTGGCAGCCCGTGATCCTTCGGGGATGCCGTTGAGGTATTTATCGGTGAGCAAACCCTGTGCGAGCGGTGAGAAAGGGATGCATCCGATGCCTTCCTCTTCAAGCACATCGAGGAGTTCCTCTTCGACCCACCGTACAAACATCGAATATTTGGGCTGGTGGATGAGGCAGGGGGTACCCAGCTCTCTGAGGATCCGTGCGGCTTCCCGGGTCATGTCAGCCGGGTAGTTGGAGATCCCTGCGTAGAGGGCCTTACCGGCGCGCACGGCCCGGTCGAGAGCCCCCATGGTTTCCTCCAGCGGCGTATCCGGATCGGGGCGGTGGGAGTAGAAGATATCCACATACTCCAAACCCATGCGCTGAAGGCTCTGGTCGAGGCTGGCCAGCAGGTACTTGCGGCTGCCCCACTCCCCATACGGACCGGGCCACATGTCGTAGCCTGCCTTGGTGGAGATCACCAGCTGATCGCGGTAGGCCCGGAAATCCTGCTTCAGGATCCTTCCGAAATTCTCTTCGGCAGATCCGTAGGGCGGCCCGTAGTTGTTGGCCAGATCAAAATGGGTGATCCCCAGATCAAAAGCCCGGTGAAGGATGCCCCGGCCATTCTCAAAAACATCCACCTCCCCGAAGTTATGCCACAATCCCAGCGAAACCGCCGGAAGCTTTAAACCCCACTTGCCACAACGGTAGTAGGGCATGTCGTCATAGCGCGATGCTGTTGGTGTATACATATTTTTTAAGTTACGTGTTGCGCGATTCGTTTAATGATGTTAAAGGTATAAAGAATTCAGGGTAATCATTCTTTTTGGAGAACGAATTGACAAATTTAACTGATATTGAAAAAACATTAACTACACTGCCTAACGGGTATAAAACATAGCGGTTGCAGGGGTTTGCGAGCGTTCTAGCTCGCAATAAACTTTGTAACGGTGGATACTGATGCAGCTCCGAAATCCGCTCCATTTCATACCCGCGACCTTCAGACTGTGCAAAAACTAACCAACTTTTCATGAACTTAAGAATAACGGAATTGATTAAAGTAGTTTATGTTATAAACCATATTGATAAAAAAATTAGTTGGGATTGATATAGTTTTTTAAATTATTTACATAGTTCTCAAATGCTTCAATTCCTTTTTTGGTAATGGAAAGGGAAGTATTCGGATAATTATTCTTAAAGGTTTTTTTCACCTCGATGTACCCTGCATCATGTAGTTTTTTAATTTGGATACTTAAATTACCCGATGTAGCCTGAGTTTCTTTCTTGATGAAGTTAAAATTAGCCTCAGCTACCGACATCAATAAGGATACAATCGACAATCGCAATTGCGAGTGCAGTATAGGGTCTAAATCTTTAAACATTTTCTTTTCTTCTGGCATTATTAAGCAATATTCCTGGTATGATCAATCCTACCACAGCTCCTAACATCATGCTCAATCCATGATAATCTGTGGCAAAGAAGAAAGAGCCGAGTGCGATTAAATTCATCAATAATCCTCCAATGGTAAGAGGTCTGAATTTAATAGTTAACCCGCAGGCAATTATAAATAAGGCAAATAAAATTAAAAATACCGGGGCAATAGCTTCTCCAAGTTCATGAGAAAAGAAAAATCCCATTATCATAAGATTCAATCCAAATACCCATCCCAGGGTTCCTAAAATATTCCCGATAATGGTTTTGGGCTTGTTTTGTTTTTTTTCTTTTATCCAAATGTAGAGCATATAAATTCCACCCAGTGGGAAAAGAAAAACCGGATACCATGCTATTTTATAGTATTCCATTAGGGAAAGAATAAGCTGACTCCCAAATACAATCACAGTTAAACAGCCCCATACTATAAATACGTGGCCGTTTTCCTTAAATCGTTCTTTGGTCTCTTCTATTGTTTTTGCTATTAACAATAGACTTTGTTCTGGTGTTAAATCTGTTTTTTCCATTGGTTTGTTTTTTTTAGTTCATTTTATATGTTTATAAATTAATTAAGGTACAAATATAAATTAGTTTATAATATAAACCAAATAAAATCAGCTTTTTTTATCAGTAAGGTCGTATAAGGGTTATTTTTATTCAAAATGAAAAGGAGATAAGCAACAACCAGCCACACACAGCCGGCATAGTGCCTAAGCTGAGACGTGCCGCGAGAGATAGGAATATAAGCCGTAATTTTTGTATCTTTCATGGCAAAAACAATGCGATGCAACGCCTACGATACCACACCGGCGAAACGTTGCCAGCAATCAACCTACTGATTAAACATCAGTTGAGTTGTTTTGCTAACGTCAAAAAGCGGACTTAAATTAGATGAGTTTTAAAAATTTGACAATAAATAATAACTTATTGATAATCAAACGCACAAGTTTGACGTTAGTCGGAATGCTAAAACGCCCGTGGACTGATTTTGGCACTAATGACGTAAATATGACTTAAACAGCAAAAGATAGTATCAAGCAAAAAAATAATGGTAATCTATAGAAGAAATGATTAAAAATGGATTTCTAATCGTATTTATCAGCCTGATTGGTATGGTTTCATCCCTGGCACAGACCCATAAAAAAATCGTGATTGATGATGATATTCAATTGATTCATCTTCAGGATTCCATTTTTGTCCATGTAACCTGGCATCATCTTGACAATTTTGGGCGATTTTCATCAAACGGACTGATTGTAATTAAAAACAGACAGGCTTTGATGATTGACACACCCATGGACAATGATAAAACAGAGAGATTAACAACGTATTTGAAAGATTCTATGTCCGTTGATTTGGCTCAATTGATCGTTGGTCATTTTCACGATGATTGCCTGGGGGGATTGGGTTATTTGCAAAGCATCGGGATTGAATCCATTGCAAATTCAATGACCATTGAGAAATGCAAAGAGATTGGACTTCCTGTTCCATCCACATCGTTCACTGATTCGTTGACATTTGATTTTAACGGAGAACAAATGGATTGCCGGTATTTTGGAGCGGGACACTCCTTCGATAATATCACGGTTTGGATTCCGGGTAAAAAGATTCTTTTTGGCGGTTGTTTGATTCGGTCAATGGATTCAAAAGGACTTGGTAATTTGTCTGATGCAGTGGTTAGTGATTGGGACAGGACCGTTGAGAAGGCAATGAGAATGTACCCTGAGATTAAAACAGTGATTCCGGGACACGGAGATTTTGGGGGTATTGAATTATTAACCCATACGATTGAATTAGTTGATAAAGAGAAAAATAAATAAAAACCACAAACGCACATCATGCGATGCATCATCTGCAACCCGCCCCGAAAACTTGAACGGAACCTTTATGGCTCATTTAAAACCAAAATACAGCTCAAAATGACCTTCGATTTGAGCTCAATTTAGTATCTTTGTGAGCTAAAAAAAACACAATGATTGATTTAAGGGAAAAACAAATAATCAATTTCATCCAAAAAGTTGGAGAATGTTCTTCAAAAGAGATTTTTGACAAAATTGATTTGTCTGTAAGTTATGCAACGCTAAAAAGATTGTTGACAAAATTAATTTCTTCAAACTATATTTCAACAAAAGGACAAGGTAAAGGGACAAAATATTTGATTTCTCCTGCATTTAAGGTAATTCAGCCTGTTGATGTTGACAAATACTATGAAAAAGAGATTGATGAAAGACAAATTAATGAAAGATTTAATTTTCAAATCATTAATGATATTTTAGCGAAACATAGTGTGTTTACTGAGAGTGAATTGGCAAAGTTAGATAACCTACAAAAGATTTTTCATAATAACATTTCACAATTATCAGATACAGAATACAAAAAAGAGTTTGAAAGACTTGCTATCGATTTGAGCTGGAAATCCTCACAGATTGAAGGGAATACTTATTCATTGTTAGAGACAGAGAGACTTTTAAAAGAGAAAGAAACAGCTGCAGGAAAAACAAAAGAAGAAGCGGTCATGCTTTTAAATCACAAAGATGCACTTGACTTTATTATTGATACACCAGATTACTTAAATCCGTTAAGCATTTCAAAAATTGAAGATATTCATAGCATATTGATCAAAGAGCTCGATGTTGAAAGAAATTTAAGGAAAAGACGTGTTGGTATCTCTGGAACTAATTACCGACCCCTGGACAATCAATTTCAGATTTCGGAGGCATTAAAAGATTCCTGTGATTTAATCAATAAAAAGTCGAATGTATTTGAAAAAGCTTTACTGGCATTGGTTCTCATTTCATACATTCAACCATTTATGGATGGAAACAAAAGAACAGCTCGGATTGTAAGTAATGCAATTCTAATGAATGAGAAATATTGTCCTTTGTCGTTTAGGACAGTAGATTCTATTGATTATAAAAAAGCAATACTGCTATTCTATGAACAAAATAACATATCAAATTTCAAAGAGATTTTCATTAATCAATTTGAATTTGCTGTAAATACATACTTTTAGAAGTGTTTTATGAATTAAATCCTGAGTTAAAATGAGAAAGAGTATAAAAATACCACGGATTTTAAAAATTAACTGGATAAAAGAATTATCCATTTCAGTTGTTTTTAATAATGGAGAATCAAGGATTATTGATTTTAGAAAAGTTCTTAAAAAGATTGGAGTGAATGAAAGTTCTCCGGTTTACATTTTATTCGACTCGAACGAATTTGCAAAAGTTGAGCTTGAAGGAAATACTCTTTCATGGAGTAATGTTGAGCAATACATTACAATGAGAAATGGTGAAAAAATGAAAGTTCCATTTGAGATTGGAGCGGATGTTTTATTAAAATATAGCCAGCCGGAGAAATCAGAACTTTCATTAAAGATAGGTCAATTGATTCGAGAGACAAGATTAAAAAGCGGATTAACCCAACAAGATTTAGCATTAAAAAGTGGAACTTCCAGGACGTATATTTCCCGGATTGAGAATGACCGTTCTGATTTAGAGATTGCGACCTTGAGAAAAATTATTGAAACTGGATTAGGAAGAAAATTGGATATATCAATAAAGTAACTAACCACAACAATTAAGGTTTTGATTGGCGGCACGCCAAAATCTAAACCTTGTGTTGACGGA
>CAZNPV010000003.1:3531-127933 GCA_964575025.1 uncultured Mariniphaga sp. | reverse complement strand
ATAAAAAGTTTATTCGGATAAAAGGCATTGCTGGATTTAATAATGCCAATTTTGATATGTCTGCTAATTGCTTCAAAATGCTTCTTGACCAGGGAGATTCTGGAAAATTTGTATTGAAACATTTAGGAATAAGCGAATTCAGAAACAGCATGTTCAAAGAATCGAGAGAACATTTATTAATGGCGAATCAACTTGATTCAAACGATTTCGAGATAAATTATTTTCTTGGGAAAGCATATTTAAATTCCCCCACCCCTGAAACAGGACTATATTATCTTAACAGGGTTGATTCCCTTTTACAACCAGACCCCAAAATCATTTCAGCACTATACTATGATAAACAATCAATTTACAGCGCAATAGGTAAATACAATGAAGCATTAAAAAGCTATGAAATGGCATATAAATACAACGCCAAACCAGAATATATCTTCTACATAGCTTCTTTATACCAACATAAACTTGATAACAAGAAGAAGGCATTAGAATACTATGAACACTTTCTTACATTGCTACCGCCAAAGCCTGAATCAGAACATATATACGATGAAAAACAAATTACCGTTTCTTTAAGAAGGGCGGCAGAAACAAATATAATTGAACTTAAGGAAGAATTATTCTTCAAAGGTGAGCTAAACAACTAATAATAAACATAACTGACACATCTTTGAAAAATAAAATTATATTGAGTTTTTTGATTATTCCGACAATATTATTCGGGCAAATAGATACAACCCAACTATTTGAACCATATCAGGTAAAGGCAGACATGGATACACTTATTAATAAACTTATAGAAGTTCATCCAGCATTTAAGGATGACTATTTGGAGAATGATATAATTTTTTAAATATTCATCAAGAGATAAAAGTAATTGGTGATTGGTTTAAGATCAGATTGGAATTAAATGACGGGACAGCTTAGGGGGTTCCTTTTAAAAATGAAGAAAGCCACATATATCATATTATTTTCATTTTCCTTTTTGTTTAGCTGCACTGAAAAAAGCAAAAATTCTGAAAAACAGACAGAACCTGTTTTAAGTTCTGCGGACAGTATTTATTACTTGCCTGCAATAATTACCGGAAAGATTTTGAATTTGGAAGTTTATCCAAACATTAAAGAGGTAAAACTAACAATACCGGGATTTGAAGGAGATGAAACGGAAATTACAACGAAAATTGACGATTCAGGTCAGTTTACAATTGAATTTTACCCAAAAACAAAAAGAGAAGTACAACTTTATCCAATTGAAGATATTCTGGTAATACAGCCAGGAGACAGTCTTCATATAATTAAGGATTATAAAGATATTGGAAATACTTCATTTCAAGGAGACAGAGCTGCGTTAAATCAACAAATCAGTAAATTCAGAGGAAAATATTTAGGTCGTTATCCAACCGACTATAAACAACCGTATTTAGATTTTAAAAAAGACTGTGAAAAAGAAAAAAATAGCAGTTATCAAAAATTAATTGAATTTCAAGAAAACAATCTTTGTACAGATGAATTTAACAACTGGGCAATAAAACAAATTGAACTGGATTATTGCAAGGCATTGTTTCATTATCCCTTCCAGCATTTATTGCGTTCAAAAATTGAACTTTCTGATTCATCTGAATACTTTTCGTTCATTGAAAATCTTGAGGACAAAGTTGATAATTCAATAGTAATGAGCGACTATTTTAAGACTTCTGAGCAATATGTGAATTATCAAATAACAAAACTACAAAAAGAGTATCGACAACAAATTACAAAAAAAGATACAATTATAGATTTGATGATAGATGACTTATTTTCAAGCACTCAGAACAAATATTTGGCTCAATTTTCTTTATGCACTTTTTTAAATATCTCGTTAAAATCAAATAAAACGGATTGGATAGACAATTACAGTGAGCAGATTAATCCTAAAATAAATGATTCTTTTCTGAAAAACAATCTTCAGGAACATTATGACAGAATAAATGAATTTAATAATAATCCTAAACGGTTTTCAGATGCAATATTGAGCTCCAATAACAACATTGAGTTGAATAATGGAATTACACTTCAATCGAATAATGAAAAAAACACGGTTAAAGAATTAATTGAAGCAAATCCTGGAAAAGTTATCTATGTTGATTTTTGGGCTACATGGTGTCCTCCGTGTTTGCACTATATGCAGTATTCAAAACAATTGATTGCCCATTTTAAAAATAAAGAAGTAGAATTCGCTTTCATTTGCATTAATAGCAAAGAAGATTTGTGGAGAGAAAAGCTAAACGAGTTGAAAATTAACGGACAACATATATTCTGTGATTTTGAAACTACAAGGTCAATTAGACAAAGATTTGGTTTTTCGGGCATTCCTTATTATTTGCTAATCGATAAAGAAGGAGTAATTGTAGATTTCGGATATCATTTAAATCCACAAAGCGGATATGTAAAAACACAAATTGAAAAATTATTAAATGAATAAAAATAAGCCGTTAACATTTTGGAATGAAGGCACAGTTGAGCCCTGAAAAAAGGCAGTAGGTTGATTTACTGCTGCCGGGCATACTTTTCCCGTTCAGCCAAAAAAAGTGGGAGACGCCGATGCTCCTTCCCCGGCGTCATCGTCCAACTATATTTTATCCATTATTTATTCAGCTTGATTTTTGTTTGCATATAATTTCAAATTTCAATGCATTGTTGTATTTTGCATGAACAATGGATAAAATACTATTACGATAGGGCCAATTGCTCAAGGGACCAGCCGCTTTGAAACAAACTATTATATTTTATATCTTTGAAAGAAATTTGATAATATGTCAACAAAAGAATTAAAAGAAGAAATCAATAAAGTACTCAGTGATGCGCCAGAGGATATACTTGAAAGCATTTTGGATTACCTAAAAGGGCTTTTATCCAAACCGGGTTCTAATGCAAAGCTTTATAGCAACCTTAACAGGATATTGCATGAGGACCGGGAACTTTTGGAAAGATTAGCGAAATGATTTCAATATTAATCACTTAAAAATCAGTATTATGAAAATTCACACATTTTTGCTTTCATTAGTTATTATGCTCAGTTTACAGACATGTAATCAATCTGAGAATTCACAGGATCTAGATGATGTTACAAAGCTATTGACACAATTATCTACTGATTGGTCTGAGGCTATTAGAAACGGAGATGCTTCAGAAGTTGTCGATTTATTTGCTGCCGATTTTATGTATCAATCGGAAAATGGGGAAATAATATACAGGGATGAATTTATTAAAAACATAAATGAAAATATAAATCCCATTGAATCCTATGAGCTGAAGGATATAAAGGTTCATTTGTATGAAAAGGACTTGGCTAACGTAACTGGAGCCTTTAACACTAAATGGATTGATCAGGATGGTGAAGAACAAATTTCCAAGACTCGATTTACCGATGTATGGAAGAAAAACTCTGGTAAATGGCAATGCATAATCGGGTATAGTAATCCTTTGTTCGGCACGTACCACAATAGAGAAAAAGGAAAGCAGAACATGAAGGCAGACAAGCAGACCGAAGCGGCTGTAGTGGCGGTATTCCACAAGTTCTACGAGGCATACACCGCAGACGACCTGAACACCGCAATGGGAACACTGGTGCAGGACCCTGATGTGGTTTTTCTGGGCGCCGGACAGGACGAGAGAAGGGTAGGCCCGTCGGAAGCCAGAGCACAGATGCAGCGGGACTTGTCGCAGGTAGAAGGGATCAGCTTCAAGGATGAATGGCACCATGTTTCAGCCTCCGGAGACGTTGCCTGGATGGTGACGGACGGCACTCTGTCATGGACGGCCGGAGGAACGCAAGAAAGCGCCCCCAGCAGGATCAGCGTGGTCTTTGTCAAACGAAACGACCGGTGGCTCATGGCCCAGTTCCACTTTTCCTTCATAGATTTACGACAGGCGGATGGCCAGTCTTTCCCCTCACAGCTATGATCATTCTCCTGAACGGCACCTCCTCGGCTGGAAAGACCACCGTCGCTCGCGTTTTGTAGGAGAAGTACCCCGACGTCCTTCTGCTCTACGGTGTGGACACCATGGTCCAGACTGTGTTTCCGGCCAAATGCGATTTCCCGCCCTTCGATGAGCAGGCCATCAAGCTCATCATAAGTGATGTGGACGGCCGTCCGCAGGCGAAGTTGGTCGTCTATTCCTACATGTACCCCGTTTATGAGGCCGCCATCCGCTTTTACAAAATGCTGTCGGAGCAGGGCTATAATCTCATCGTCGACGAGGTTCTGTTTGACGCGAACAGGGTGACTCCCTATTTTGAAATCCCGTATGATAACGACTGCCAGCTTACCCCTCAAATGTCGGGGTAGGCTGTTGCAAACGAGAGGTAGTTAGGGGCAGATGGCACAGTCCAACTATATTTTATTTATCATTCTTGTCTTCGAATAACTATAAAATTGTATTTTTCAAACCATTGTTGTAAATTGCATGAACACCAGGCAGGGTTGAGAATTGTGAAACCGGTGTATACGATGTAAATTACATTATATGGTTTGGAAAGCAACCTTTGACCCATTAAACAGATCATAGAATAAACAAAATATCATGAAAAGACAGTGGATCAGAAATATCCTGGGCGGATTAACTTTTACAACCGCATTGTTTGTATTCCAGGCGTGCTATGGAACCCCTCAGGATTTTGGGTTTGATTTATTGGTTGAAGGACAAGTAAAATCAATGAATACCGGCTTGCCGATTAAAGGAATAAAAGTCTCTGTTGCGGATAACATGCAATATGAGATTACCGATAAAGAAGGTTGTTTCTCTTTCTACACGGAATTAATGGAAATTTTAACCCTGCATTTCGAAGATATCGACTCAGTTCAAAATGGGGCTTACGTGAGTAAGGACACTGTTCTGAACAATACGAACGAACCGGTTTATCTGGAAATCAATCTGGAAGAAAAATAGATGACACCCAAAATACAACGATTCTTATTCAGGAAATTTAAAGAATCTGAGATCAAGCTACATCTGTTGAATTATCTGTTTTGGGAATGCACTACACGGTGTAATTTGAATTGCCTGCATTGCGGAAGTGATTGTTCCCGGAAAAGTACTTTTCAGGATATGCCGGTTGCAGATTTTTTAAATGCTCTTGATACAATAAAAAATCCTGCCAGGAATTTCACGGTTGTATTTACCGGGGGAGAACCTCTTTTAAGAAAAGATATTGAATGGTGTGGCAGAGAGATCAGAAAAAGAGGAATGAGATGGTCCCTTGTAACAAACGGGCACCTTTACGATCTGCAAAGACATATCTCTTTATTAAATGCAGGGCTTGGTGCATTGACTATAAGCCTGGACGGCCTTAAAGAGTCTCATAACTGGTTGCGGAACAGCCATAATAGTTATGATAAAGTGATCCAGGCAATTGAAATTGCCGCTGGCTCAGGACGTTTGAATTTTGATATTGTAACCTGTGTGAATCAAAAGAATCTGAATGAACTTGGCCGGATGAAAGATTGGTTGATATCAAAAAAGGTGAAGGCATGGCGGTTGTTTACCATTATTCCGATTGGCCGCGCCATGAATAATCCTGAGCTGATGTTAACAGATATTCAATTTGTGGAATTAATGGATTTTATTGTCGAATCCCGTAAAAACAAAGAGATCGATGTTTCCTTTAGTTGCGAAGGATATGTAGGCAGGTATGAAACGAAAGTCAGAGATACTTTTTTCTTTTGCAGAGCAGGAATAAATATAGGGTCTGTTTTAATTGATGGCTCAATTTCTGCCTGTCCGAATATTGACCGATCGTTTTCGCAGGGAAATATTTACAAGGATAATTTTTATGAGGTGTGGCAGACTGAATTTGAACCATTCAGAAACAGGAAATGGACAAAAACCGGTCCATGCAAAACCTGTGCGCATTATAAAGATTGCCAGGGGAATGGATTTCATAACTGGCACGGAGAAAAAAATAATGTGTTGGTATGTCATGCTGAGAAAATAGAAAAAGCAAAACAAATATCAATTCCCGGATAAACCATCCTTTAGAAAGAAGAAGGGAAGCTCAACAGCTTCCCTCTTATTATTTAACCCCCAAACACAACGTACCAGAACGGTACGTGTGACTAATATACAACTTTTTTTTCAATAGAACAACTTTTTTTATATTTTTCTGGTTGGCTCCTTGCAAAAGATCCTTTTACAGACGATTCAACTGGTTCAATCGTCGTTTGATAACCAACGGTTTACAAAGCTTTATAAAATTCCCGGTTCAGTCTGGCAATATTTGTCAGTTTGATCTCCTTGGGGCATTCTATTTCGCAGGCTCCGGTATTGGAGCAGTTTCCGAATCCCAGTTCATCCATTTTTCGTATCATGGTCTGCACCCTTTCCCGGGCTTCCACTTGTCCCTGGGGCAAAAGGGCAAGCTGGCTTATTTTGGCGGATACAAACAGCATGGCCGAAGCATTTTTGCAGGCAGCCACACAGGTTCCGCAGCCAATACATATTCCGGCTTCGAAAGCCCGGTCGGCATTTTCTTTTTTTACAGGGATAGAGTTTGCTTCCGGAGCTGCTCCGGTATTCACGGAAATATACCCTCCTGCCTGCATAAGCTCATCAAAAGAGCTTCTGTCAACCACCAGATCTTTAATGACAGGAAAGGCTTTGGACCTCCAGGGTTCGACGGTTATGGTTTCTCCGTCTTTGAATGCACCCATATTTAACTGGCAGGTCGTCACTCCGGTAAGGGGCCCGTTGGGCCTGCCGTTGATATATAAGCCACACATACCGCAAATCCCTTCACGGCAATCGCTGTCAAAAGCAACCGGATCCGCATCTTCTTTGATGAGTTTCTCGTTGAGAAAGTCCAGCATCTCCAGGAAGGTCATTTCCTGAGAAACTCCATCCAGTTTATAGGTGACAAATTTTCCTTTTGCCTCTTTATTCTTCTGACGCCAGATTTTAAGTGTTAATTTCATATCCTCCAGATTTGAGCAGTGGTTCATCTATTTGTAACTTCTTTGCACAGGAGTGACATATTCAAAAGTCAGCTCTTCCTTATGCAGTTTTGGTTGTGCTTCTTTGCCGGTGTATTGCCAGGCTGCCACATAGGAATAATTTGTATCGTCGCGTTTGGGTTCTCCTTCGTCGGTTTGATATTCTTCGCGGAAGTGGGCCCCGCACGATTCTTTGCGGTTAAGGGCATCGATGACGATCAGTTGTGCCAAATCAAAAAAGTCGGCTATCCGGTTGGCTTTTTCCAGTTCATGGTTCAATTCGTTGATTCCGGCAAGAATTTTTACGTCGTTCCAGAATTCTTCCTTCAATTGGTTTATTTCTTCCAGCGCTTTTTTGAGTCCTTCTTCGTTTCTTTTCATTCCTGAATAGGTCCAGAGAATATTCCCCAGCTGTTTATGAAACGAAGTGGGTGTTTGGGTTCCTTTTACTGCCATCAGCTTATTCAGTTTTTCCTGAACTGCTTTTTCCGCTTCTTCAAATTCGGGTAAGTCTGTGGGGATCCGGGATGTTTTGATCTGGTCAGACAGGTAATCACCGATGGTAACCGGTAAAATGAAATAACCGTCTCCGGAGCATTGCATAAGCGAGCTTGCGCCCAGCCGGTTTGCGCCATGGTCAGAAAAATTGGCCTCTCCGATGGCATACAGACCGGGAATGGTAGTCATCAGATTGTAATCGACCCATAGTCCTCCCATGGTATAATGGGAAGCCGGATAGATTCGCATGGGCTCTTCATAGGGATTGATGCCGGTGATCTTTTTGTACAGATCAAAGAGGGTTCCATATTTGGCTTTTATCGCTTCTTTCCCCTGGCTTTCAATCGCATCCCTGAAATCCAGGTATACCGACAATCCGGTATCTCCCACTCCATATCCTTCGTCGCATCTTTCTTTAGCTGCCCTGGAAGCCACATCCCTGGGAACCAGGTTTCCGAAGGCAGGATATTTGCGTTCCAGGTAATAATCTCTTTCCTCCTCTTTGATCTGATTGGCAGGCCGTTTATCCCCTTTTGTTTTAGGGACCCACACCCTCCCGTCGTTCCGGAGGGATTCAGACATCAGGGTAAGTTTTGACTGATAATCATTCAGGACGGGAATACTGGTAGGGTGGATCTGGGCCATACTGGGATTTGCCATGAATGCTCCTTTTCGGTAGGCTGCCATTGCAGCGCTGCCATTTGAATTCACAGCGAGTGTTGACAGGTAATAGATGGTTCCGAAGCCTCCGGTAGCGAGTACCACGGCGTGGGCAGAATGCCTTTCAATCTCTCCGGTGATCAGGTTTCTTGTGATGATTCCTCTGGCTCTGCCATCCACAACCACCAGGTCGAGCATATCGCGCCGGGCAAACATTTTTGCCTTCCCGGCACTGATCTGCCTGCTCAACGCCTGATAGGCTGCCAGAGTGCATTGTTGCCCGGTCTGGCCCTGGGCATAAAAAGTCCGGGAGACCTGTACCCCCCCAAAGGAACGGTTGGCCAGATAACCGCTGTATTCTCTGGCAAAAGGAACTCCCTGGGCTACGTACTGATCGATGATTTTGTTGCTTACTTCAGCTGCCCGGTAGACATTTGCTTCCCTGGCACGAAAGTCTCCTCCTTTGATCATATCATAAAAAAGGCGAAAATCACTGTCCGCATCATTTTTATAGTTCTTGGTGGCATTGATCCCCCCCTGGGAAGCAATGGAATGAGCCCGGCGTGAAGAATCCTGAAATACATACACTTTCACGTTGTATCCCAGCTCAGCAAGCGAGGCAGCAGCGGAAGCGCCTGCAGCCCCCGCACCTACCACAATGATGTCCAGTTTTTTTCTGTTCGCCGCATTGACCAGCTTAAGGGATGCCTGATGCCTGGTCCATTTTTCTGCCAACGGCCCTTCCGGTATTTTTGAATCCAATAGTGTACTCATACCCAGTGTCCTGTTTTTTTTGTTAAAATTTAAAAATGAAATATAAGGGGATGGATGAAAATCCGACAGCAACGATGAATGCATAGATCCATGCGACCCATCTCAGCCGGATCATCCACTTGCTGCTGCCCAGCCCCAGGGTCTGAAACGCAGACCAGAAACCATGGGTAAGGTGCAATCCCAGCAGAATGGCGCCAACGATGTAGAGCATACTATACGGAATGCTTTGTTTAAACAACCCGGAGACCAGGGTATAGACGTCTTTTACCGTATCTCCTCCTGCAGGAACCTCAACAAGCGAATGCGAATCAAATTTTATTACCCAGAAGAAATTGGCCAGATGGATTCCCAGGAAAACAAGGATCAGGGCTCCCAGAATGAGCATGTTTCGGGAAGACCAGGTGCTCGATGGCTGTCTGTCCTTCCTGGCATAGGTAACAGGCCGTGCCTTCCAGTTCCGGTACGATATGACCAACGACCACAGGATATGCACAAGAAAGCCAAGCCCTAAAACAAGCTCTACAATTTTTACAACAGGATAGGTCTCCATAAAATGGGCTCCCTGGTTAAAAAGCGCCCCGCTATCGTCAAATATCAATAACAGGTTGAGTGACAAATGCACCAGAATGAACAGCATCAGGAAGATTCCTGTCAGGCTCATTATAAATTTTTTACCGATCGAAGTGGTCAGCAAGTTGCTCATAAAATTACGATTTATCTGATTGATATTTTTCTGAATATTTAACCATGCAGCAGATATTTTCCCGCCGTTCAATATAATTGATTTTTTTTAGATGAATTAAGATTTTTATCATCTAAAGGGCAGAATATTTTTTTGAACGACCGGTTCCAGTCGTGTTGCAAAAATTTATGGGGTATTGTGATTAAGAGGGTCTGTTTTTTTTCTGTTCTGCATCCACTGCCTCTCTCATTTTACGGATGTGTTCCGGGGTTGTTCCGCAGCATCCGCCTACGATATTGGCCCCGGCATGAAGGACATCCGGAACCAGACGGGCCATCTCTTCCGGGGTTTCCGGAAATATCGTATTCCCGTCTTTATAAACCGGCATGCCGGCATTGGCATGTACCAGGACAGGAATTTCAGGATCAGCCTGTTTTATTTCCTTTACGATCCCGATCATGTTGGCCATGCCGTTTCCACAGTTAGGCCCCAATAGTTCGGCACCCGTAGGAGCCAGTTCATTTACCATATCGGTTGGAGAAACTCCCATCATTGAGCGGAATTTTCCGTCAACGGTTTTCTCAAATGTCATGGTACAGAACACCTCACAATGTGTGTTTTCCTTTGCTGCTTTGATAGCGAGTCTGGCTTCATCCAGGTCGGACATGGTTTCGATCATGAGGGCATCAGCCCCACCGGCTTCCAGACCGGTACATTGTTCCCTGAATGCTTCATAGAGTTCTTCTTCGGTAACATCACCCATCATCAGGATTTTTCCTGTAGGACCTAAGGATCCCAGCACAAATTTATCGCCTGCTGCCTGGCGGCTGATCGCTGCTGCTGCTTTGTTAATCTCAAATGCCTTGTCGGCAAGCCCGTATTTTTCCAGCTTGAACCGGGAACCTCCAAAACTGTTGGTTTCGATCATATCTGCCCCGGCATCAATGTAACTACGCGCGATTCCCAACACTTCATTCGGTCGGGTGAGATTCCAGGATTCCGGACATTCACCGGGCTGTAAGCCCTTCTCATGCAGAAAGGTGCCCCAGGCACCGTCGGAAAGAAGAATCCTTCCTTTCTTTAACTGGTTTGTAATTTTTCCCATAAAACAGGTTGCTTATTCAATTAACTAAAACAGGAAACGATCTGATTCTGTTCGTATAAAAGATAAAAGTGTTGTTCAGGCAACTTCAGCATTCAGGTATTCAACCAGCCCCTGGGGATCCTTTGAATATTTATCTGCACCGATTTTTTTACAGAATTCATCATTTACAGGTGCTCCTCCAATCGTTATTTTGGCGTCCGGAACAGCCTCCCTGATGGCATTCGTGATCTTTTCCATGTTCACCATGGTGGTGGTGAGCAACGCCGATAATCCGACATAGGCTCCGCGATGCTCTTTTAAGGCTGCAATGAATTTTTCTGCTTTTACATCCGTTCCCAGGTCAACCAGATTCCAGCCATTGCCTTCAACCATCATCGAAACCAGGTTTTTTCCAATATCATGGAGGTCGCCTTCAACCGTCCCGATGATAAAGGTTCCTTTTTGCTTTACTTCCCCTGAAAGAAAATAGGGTTTTAAATGAACCATGGCTGTATTCATTGCTTTGGCTGACATTAAAACCTGCGGAACAAAGATCTCGTTGTTGCGGAATTTGATCCCTACTTTTTCCATTCCGGCCATCATTCCGTAGGTCAGAATATCCTGCGCTGAAATCCCTTCATCCAAAGCCTTCCTGGTCAATTCATCCGCTCCCTCCTGTCCCTTCATCTGAGGGGGGAAAGGAGCTGCTTTGTTTATTTTTCCAAACTCAATACATTCTGCAATTTGTTTCAGTAATTCACTCATATCGTCTGTTTTAATTAATTGTCAAAAATAAAGAGGCTCCCTCCGTTAAAAAATAGTATTTTCTTTGAAAAAGATGGAAAATATTACTTTATTGGATCAAAATCCATACAATGATATAAAATGATTCGTAAAATCAGGTATTTTGTATTGCCTGCCCTGCTGGTTGAGGAACAAAAGCAAAATCCCCTGACCCGGGATCTCTGGCTGGCAGAGACAGGAGAGATAAGGGTAAGTGAAGGGGCTGTCTGGGCGCCGGGTTTTCCGGATGACAAGCATAGGCTGATATATTGCACGTTGGGGCGGGGTATAATCCGGCATCAAGGGAATCAGATTTCTTTGTCAGCAGATCAGTTTATTATTATTCCTCAGCATACTGAAATCACTTTTCAATCCGGACCTGGCACCCCGTCGACCCTGTTGATTGCCTGTTTTAACGGGAGGAAAGCAACGTATTTTGCCCATGAGTTTATGATGGTCCGGAGTACACTTTCCTCAGTGAGCCACAGGATAGCCAACCGGGAGATGCTTTTTGATGAAATTTTCAATAATCTTTCAAAAGGGTTTCACGATGAGAACCTGGAATACATTCATTTTTGTTTTGGTCATTTGCTGGCAACGTTTGTTTTGGCCTACCGAACCAGTGATGATCCGGTTTATGAAACCAATCCGGGGGTCATGCATGCCATTGATTACCTTGGGAAGAGTTTGAACAAAAAGCTGACATTGAAACAGATAGCCGATGAAGTAGGCTATTCGCCTACCTATTTTACCACACTTTTCAGAAAAACGACCGGTTATTCCCCGATCAGTTATTTTTCGCATCTGAAAATTTTGAAGGCCTGTGAATTTTTGGATTATACCAATAACAAAATCAAGGAAATTTCCTTTGCGCTGGGATATACCGATCCGTATTATTTTTCCAGGGATTTCTCAAAAAAGATAGGATTGTCACCCAGGCAGTACCGTTACCGTGCCGATTACCGTTGGACAAAACCGGATAAAAAAATATAAAAAGTTGGTTGAATACCTGTTTAAAACGTATTTTTACGCAATCTGAAACTGAAAACCTATGTCAACACCCTTCCTTTTGTTTCTGATCCTTTCGGCGGTGGGACTGTTGTTGTTGATGGTGCTGAAATTTAAGATCAGTGCTTTTATCTCTTTGTTGATCACCTCGGTTTATGTTGGTATTTTAGCCGGCATGCCCTTAGGTGAGGTGGCTGACAGCATACAGGAGGGGATGGGGAGCACCCTGGGTTTTGTAGCAACCGTTGTAGGTCTGGGGGCTATTTTCGGGCAGATTCTTGAAAGTTCGGGTGGTGCTGAATCCCTGGCGCATACCCTGATCCGGAAATTCGGTAAGGACAAGGCTTCCTGGGCCATGGTGATTTCGGGATTTGTGATAGCCATACCTGTTTTTTTTGACGTAGGGTTTATTATTCTGGTTCCGATCCTTTATGCCCTGTCAAGAGACACCAAGAGGTCGCTTTTGTATTATGGAATTCCTTTGCTGGCAGGGCTGGCAGTGACCCATAGTTTTATTCCACCGACACCGGGACCGGTTGCAGTGGCCGAGATTATCAATGCACAGTTGGGCTGGGTGATCTTTCTGGGAATCATTCTGGGAATTCCGGTGGCAATCCTTGCCGGTCCTGTTTGGGGAAATTATATTGCCCGCAGAATTGATGTCAGACCTCCGGCCGAACTTGCTGAATCTTTTTACCGGAAAGAGGACAGGGGAAAAAAAGGTCTTCCTCCGATTTATCTGGTAGTCCTGTTAATCGGTGTTCCCATGCTGTTAATTCTGATGAATACGTTAACCGGCGTACTGGTGGATAAACAGGTGATCGGGGAATCGCTGACAACGGAGATCGCAACTTTCCTAGGACATCCTTTTACAGCCCTGATCATAGCGACTTTACTGGCGATTTGGTTTTTATGTATAAAAAGGGGCATGCCCAGGCAGAAGATACTGGAACTGAGTACCAAAGCGTTGGGTCCTGCCGGCATTATCATCCTGATAACAGGAGCAGGGGGGGTTTTAAAACAAATCCTGGTTGACAGCGGCATAGGAAAAATTATGGCTGAATCAATTGCCGGTTCTGCCATGCCTCCAATTCTTCTGGCCTGGCTGCTGGCAGCGATTGTCCGGGTTACACAGGGGTCCGCTACCGTGGCTATGATTACGGCAGCAGGAATTATGGCTCCTGTGATCAGCGAATTTGGACTCAATGATCCTCAACGCGCTCTCGTGGTACTTGCCATTTCCTCGGGAGCAACCCTGTTGTCGCATGTGAATGACAGCGGATTCTGGCTGGTCGGAAAATATTTCGGCATGAATGAAAAACAAACTTTGCAGTCGTGGACCGTCATGGAGTCGATTATTGCAGTAAGTGGTTTATGCCTGACCCTCCTGGCAAGTATGTTCTTTTAGCGTTTAAGTGTTTTGTTTATCTTTGTACCACATGTCTGTAAAGCGATATTTGTTTCTTATGTTGTGGCTTGTTGCCGGACCTGCTTTTTCGGATACTGCCCTGGAGGATCCTGCCGTTGTTACGGTTTTCAGCTATATCTATAACCAACAATTTGATAAAGCGGATTCGGCTCTGAATGCCCATAAGGCAGAAATCAGTGATTTTTTTGAAACCTTCCTTGCGATAGACCTGCATTACTGGAAATGTACTACGCTGAATACAAAAGACGAATACAAAAGCTTTGAAGAACTCCTCCGTACATCGTTGCCCGAAAATACAGATTCAGAGCTGAATATATTAAAAAGCATGGTGGTTTATATCTATAGCCTGCGCTATTATTATAAAAAGATCAATCTTGTCCGGTTTAATATTACCCTCATGAAAATGAAATTGCTGGAGAAAGAGATTCATCTGGAAACCCTGGCTTTCGTTGAAAACGGAGCGGAAATAATGAAGATCTATCATTCCATATATACCTATTTTGTAGACAAACTGAATCCGTTTCTTCAGGTTGTTCACAAAAACACCCATTCAGCAGATCTGGCCTTGCTTGAGGAGAAGTGTCATGATGATGGATTGATTATCAGCACACTGGCTCACTATTTTGTGGGGAAAATATACTTACAGTTTGAAAAGAAACCGGAACAGGCAGAGTCTCATTTTGAAATCCTGATCCGGCGGTTTCCGGGCAACATAAAATTCAGGGAACTGGCCAGGGAATGCAGACAAAGCAGTTAATCCCACAAATGATGGGGAGTAGCATCCCGTTTGAAGGATAAATGGTTGCATACCGGGCACCTCGCTTTTTTCAGCCGGTGAATATTGGTTAATTTCAGCCGGCTGTTACACCGGGTACAACGAAACCTGCTTTTATGAAATACGTTATCCCCTTCAAAAATTTTTACTTCGGCTTTGTTATAGAGAATTTGGCATTTATGGCATAGATATACCTGAAAAGTTGCTTTAATCTGCAGGTTGTTGTGCATTTTTGAAAGGGAAACAATTTTATTATGGGTTTTATAATGAAATAACTTTTTTTTCCGGGCAAGGTAATCATACACCGATTGGGGATGGACGAGATATCCGTGCCCCTGATTGAAATCTTCGGTATAACCACATTTATGGCATTTATAGGTATATACATCCCCCATAACGATTCGTTGAAATTGTTTTTGTAAGGTACAAAAATTATTGTTGTTTTTATTTGTTTTGGTTGAGAATGTTATAAAGTACTTCTTTTTTTTGGATTAAACGGGGAAAGTATGGAAATTTACCTGTTCTGTCTGCATTTTCCGGACGGATAGAGCCAGGAGAGCAAATTTGCAAAACAGCAGACGTCAGATGAACAGGCAGGATAAGGGAATGATTGCTATAAACCATATATAAATTACGTACCTATGCAAAAGTTATTTTGTTTTACCGCAACCTTATTATTCATCTTCCAGGCATGTGTCAGTAAATATGAAGAGGTTCCTTTTGAGGAGGAAGGAACTCCCCCCTGGCAGGATCAGAAAGTATGTAAGATCAACAGGGAATATCCACGGGCTCATTTTATTCCTTATGCCGGCATGGAAGAGGCGGAACCGGATGATTGGAAGCAATCAACCCGGGTTCAGTCCCTGAATGGTTTTTGGGACTTTCATCTATCGCATAATCCGTCAGAACGCCCGTACTGGTTTTTTAAAGAGGATTATGACATCCGCGACTGGGAAAAAACGGAGGTTCCTTCGAACTGGGAATTAAAAGGATATGATTATCCCATTTATTTGAATATAACCTACCCTCATGAAAAAACACCTCCGGTGATTCAGGATTTTTACAATCCGGTGGGATCCTATAAGCGGACTTTCAGCATTCCTTCTGACTGGAAAGGAATGGAGGTATATCTCCGGTTTGGAGCCGTAAGCTCGGCAATGAATGTATGGGTGAACGGGCAATATGCAGGATACAGTGAAGATGCCAAAACACCGGCGGAGTTTCATATCACGCCTTTCCTGAAAAAAGGAAAAAATTCATTGGCAGTGGAAATTTTCCGGTGGAGTGATGCTTCTTACCTTGAGGATCAGGATTTCTGGAGACTGAGCGGAATAACAAGGGATGTCTTTCTGTTGGCACGAAATAAACAATATATCCGTGATTTTAAGGTCAAACAAAGCCTTGATGATACGTACATGAACGGGATCTTCGGATTGGAAACGGAGTTGCGAAATCTTTCCGCTCATCCGGCCTCCCTCACGCTGGAAGCTGAGCTGACCGACGATGCCCATCGGGTTGCTTTCTTCAGGGAGGCTGTCCATCTGCCGGCGGGATTTAAAAAGATCGTTTTCGGCGATACCCTTTTTTCTGTGAAACAGTGGTCGGCTGAAAAGCCAAACCTGTATACTTTAGGGATTACCCTGAAGGATTCCGCAGGGCATATTCTGGAGACAATCAGGCAGAATGTGGGTTTCCGTACCAGTGAAATCAAAGACGGGAACCTGCTTGTTAACGGGAAGTACGTTTACCTGAAGGGCGTAAACCTTCATGAACACCACGATGTGAACGGGCACGTAGTGGATGAAGAAACCATGTTGAAGGACATTAAACGCATGAAAGAACACAATATCAATGCGGTGCGGACTTCGCATTACCCGCAACCGGAACGTTGGTATGAACTCTGTAACCGATACGGTTTGTACCTGATTGATGAAGCCAACATAGAATCCCACGGAATGGGGTATGGCCCTGAGTCGCTGGCTAAGGATTCCACATGGAAAGAATCCCACCTGTATCGTACACAAAACATGTATGAACGGGATAAGAACCAGCCTTCGGTCATTATCTGGTCCCTGGGCAATGAGGCAGGCAACGGAGTCAACTTATATGCCACATACGATTACCTTAAAAAAGTGGATCCGGATCGCCCGGTGCAATATGAAAGGGCCGGTTTGGATTACAATACCGATATTTTTTGCCCGATGTATGCTTCTATTGAGCACATGGTGCACTATGCACAGACCGATCCTGTGCGACCCCTAATCCAGTGTGAGTATGCCCATGCCATGGGGAACAGCGTCGGGAACTTGCAGGATTACTGGAACGCCATTGAACAATACAAGGCCCTGCAGGGAGCCTTTATCTGGGACTGGGTGGACCAGGGACTGCTTACCGAAAACGAAGATGGCGAAAAATTCTGGGCTTACGGAGGCGACTTTGGCCCGGATACCGTACCCTCTGACGGGAATTTCTGTCTGAATGGATTGGTCAATCCGGACCGCGGAGTCAAACCGGGATTGCTGGAAGTGAAAAAAGTATACCAATTTATTGAATTCACTCCTGTGAACCTGGGAAAAGGAGAAATAGCCATTCAAAACAAGTATGCCTTTACGAACCTTTCTGATTTTGCGTTTTTCTGGGAGATCACCGGTGACGGAGCCGTTGTTGCATCCGGAACCCTGGAGGAAACAGACGCACAGCCGGGATCCCGTAATTTGGCCCGGATTCCTTATTCCATTGACCCGGAACCGGGAGTTGAATATTTCCTGAACCTGAGAGCCGAAACAAAAGAGACCATGGGATTATTGGATGAAAAGACCATTCTGGCTTCCGAACAGATGGTCTTGCCGGTATATGAAAAATCCCTTGAGGTGGATGTTACACAGTTTCCACCGGTTTCATACGAAGAAAAGGAACAGAACATAATCCTGACGGGGGAAGGATTTCAATTGGTTTTTGATACCCGGGAGGGAGCCGTTATCTCTTTCAGGAATGAAGGGAAAGAGTTGATCACATCAGGCCCGGTGCCCAATTTCTGGAGGGCTTCGACAGATAACGATATTGGCAATAATGTATACCGGAGGAACCGGGTATGGCGGGAGGCAGGTAAAAACCGCAAGGTTACCGATATTACCGTGAATCAGGAAGCACCCTGCATGGTGCAGCTTTCTGTCCGGTTTGACCTGATGGATACCAAAGGGGATAAAGTTGCAGATTACTCCTCGCGGTATACGGTTTATGGCTCGGGAGATGTCCGGATCGACAACCATTTTCGCATGGCCAAAGAAGGCCTTCCTGAAATACTGCGGTTGGGTATGAACCTTGAAATGCCGCGTGGGTATGATCAGATGATCTGGTTGGGCCGGGGGCCACATGAATCTTATTGGGACCGGAAAACCAGTGCCCTGGTCGGTTTGTATTCGGGAAGTGTCGCTGAGCAGTACTGGGCCTACCTGCGCCCCCAGGAAAACGGAAATAAAACCGATGTGCGTTGGATGGCCATTACCGATGCGGATGGCAACGGACTCCTGTTCAGGGGAGATCCTTTGTTATCGGTCAGTGCGCACCATAACCGGTTGGAAGATTTTGAACTGCAGACGGAAAAAACTCAGGCTCCCGGATTGGTAGAGATGAACCGCCATACCACAGATGTTAAACCACGCAACCTGACCTCTGTGAATGTTGATTATAAACAAACAGGCGTGGGAGGGGATAACTCCTGGGGAGCCCGGACACACCCTCAGTACAGGCTGACAGGTAATGAATACAGCTATTCATTTATCATGAAACCGGTAACCGGGAATGATGATCTTAAAAAGGAGGGAAGGAAGGCCATTCAACCGCATCCATGATCTTCCCGGGGGCATCCGGAACGGGACGTAAGATGCGATGAACCGTGGGAGTCTACCCAAAGGCGTTTTTCAACCTGTTCAGCCCTTCTTCCAGGACCCTTCGGGGGCATCCGAAGTTCAGGCGCATCCACCCGTCACCGCCGGTACCAAATTTAGCCCCGTTATTCAATCCGATCCGGGCATTTTTCAGGATGTATTCCGATAGCTCTTTATCGTTCATTCCATATTCTTGGAAATTGAGCCAGGCAAGGTAGGTACCTTCCGGTTTCATTCCCTTAATTCCGGGAATTTCTTTTTTTATGTAGTTTTCAAGAAACAGATAATTATCCTCCAGGTAACGAACCAGGTGATCCACCCATTTGTCGCCATGGGTATAGGCAGCTTCCAATGCCACCGTGCCAAAGATATTGCCCATGTTCAGGTGTCCCACACCCATCGCCTGTTCATATTGTTCAAATTTTTCTTTATCCGGAATAATCACAACCGACGAAGCCAGTCCGGCTATGTTGAATGTTTTGCTTGGGGCCATACAGGTGATGGTGTTCAAAGCGATCTCTTCAGAAAGGCTGGCTACCGGGGTATGTTTATAAGCTGAAAAAACCAGATCCGAATGGATCTCATCCGAGATGATCAGGATGTTGTTTTCAAGGCAGAATCCGGCCAGCCCTTTTACTTCTTCTTTTGTCCAGACCATCCCCCCCGGATTTTGAGGATTGCAGAGAATCAGGATCTTTGTTTTTTTATCCCTCTTTGCATGCAGGTCCTCAAGGTCGAAATAATACCTTTCGTTTTTACGTTTCAGCGGATTTTCCACTATTTTTCTTCCGGTACCTTTTACACTGTTAAAAAACGGGTAATACACCGGAGGCTGCACGATGATTCCATCACCGGGTTCTGAGAAAGCCTGGATCGCACAGGTCAGGCCGGCAACAACGCCCGGACTGAAGGAGATCCATTCCTTTTTTATATTCCACCGGTGACGTCGTTTCATCCATCCTGTGATGGCATGAAAGTACGGGTTGCCCCGGAAAGAATATCCGAAAACCGGATGTTCACTCCGTTTTCGTATCGCATCTACAATAAATTCAGGGGTCTCAAAATCCATGTCGGCGACCCACATCGGAAGGATATCCTCACTTCCAAAAACACGCTTTCTGGCATCCCATTTAATACAATGGGTTCCTTCCCTGTTTATGATTTTATCAAAATTATACCGGGCCATACCGATTTTGAAACTGCTTCGTAAGACAACAAAAATAGTTTAATAAAATAAAAAAAGAACAGGGAAAGCATTTGAAGGAGTATTTAGGGTCGTTTACAGTCCGGATGGGTGTATTCATCGATTCACCTGTAACTCTCTGTAATATCTGACGTCTTACCTGTGAAACCATTAAAAACAAAGTCATGAAAACAATTAAATCGCTCTTAGTCGTCATTGCTGTTATTGTAACCGGAAGCATCTCTTATGCCGGTAAAAACACACAGGTAAACATCATTCCACAGGAAGAAAAAAAAATGTACGTCATTGTCAAAAACCAGGAACCCTGCCGGTTTACAATTTCTGTTCTGAATGAGAAAGGAGATGCAGTATATTACAAGTGGATCACTAAAAAAACGGAGAATTACAGGAAAATATTTGATTTCTCAAAACTCCAGGCAGGCAGGTATACCATTAAATTAACCTCAAAAGATACCGTGGTTGAGAAGGAGATAGCTGTTACGGATACCAGGATAATGACCACAGAAAGCAGTAAAATGGCAACCCTGAAATAAAAAAGGTTTATGGATAAGGTTTTTCTGCTTTCCGCTTAGTAGGATAAACCGGATGCTCAGAACAGAAAAGAGGCACTTCGTAAGAATTGCCTCTTTTTATATGTATTGTAAGGAAATCTTTATTTTCTGGTCGTAATTATCTGATAATGCCTATGTCTTATATACTTTTGTAAATTATATTTCTGAGGGACGGATTAAACTATTTCACATCGTGAAAGTCCAAAGATGTTGTTAGAATAAAACAAAAGCAGTGCAAATAAAAATTGAAAACCTTACAAAGATTTACCGGGGTGGGTTTCATGCATTAAAAAATCTGAACCTGGAGATTCCCAATGGGATGTTTGGTTTGCTGGGGCCCAACGGAGCAGGTAAATCCACGTTGATGCGCATATTGGTAACCCTAATGAAACCGACCAGCGGGAAGGTGACGATCAACGAATATGATTTAGCCAGAAACAGACGGGAGATCCGGTCGATGCTGGGGTATTTGCCTCAGGATTTCAGTTTTTTCTCCAAGCTGAAAACTTACGAATTCCTTGATTATGCGGCCCGCCTGGCAGGCATGAAGAGTAGCTCGGCACGGCGTACTGCCGTGGATCAGATGCTCGAAGAGGTAGGGCTGTACGAGGCAAGGGACCGCAATGCCAATAAACTTTCGGGAGGGATGAAAAGACGCCTGGGGATTGCACAGGCTCTGATCAATAACCCGAAGATCATAATCGTAGATGAACCCACTACGGGACTCGACCCCGAAGAACGTATCCGGTTCAGAAATTTGCTTTCAACCCTAAGCGAAAAGGATGTGATTATTATCCTTTCAACACATATTGTGGGAGATATATCCAGTACCTGTCATCATATGGCCCTGTTAAACAACGGGAATCTGGTATACAATGGTTCGCCGGAAGAGTTGATCAAAAAGGCGGAAGGAAACGTATGGCTCGTAAAAGCCACCGAAACCGAATACCTCGAAATAAATGAAAAATACCCCGTGATTTCTACCATTCCAACGATCGGAGGTTGGGAAATGCAGATTGTTACCGAAGACATTAACGGGTATGACGGCAAAAAAATTGATCCCAATCTGGAACATGCCTATGTGTATTTTATGGAGAAGGAACTGAACCTTTGGACTAAAATCTGACTTTAAAACCTGTAAAAGATGATCTCATTGCATAATATTTTATCCATAGCCAAGTACGAACGTAAAACGTTGCTTCGGAGTTGGTTTTTCAGAATTTTCAGCGGGCTTTCGTTAGTGATCCTTTTCGGGATGAATTTCGGGATGATCATCCAGGGCGGAGGGGGCGACGGATGGGCCCTGAGAGCTGTTCCCAGTGCGATTCCCTATTTCAACCTGTTGATATTAAATGTTGCCCAGGCGATTATTGCTGTTTTCCTTGCTTCGGATTTTTTAAAACGTGATAAAAAACTGGACACAACCGAAGTGATATACATGCGTTCAATGACCAATAACGAGTATGTTATCGGGAAAACATGGGGCAACCTGCAGGTTTTTCTGGTACTTAACGTACTGGTTCTTTTAATGGCTTTAATTTTTAATTTATTAGCTGAGAATACGACGGTCGATTGGGCTTCTTATGGCATTTACCTTGTTTTTATCAGTGTCCCGACCCTGGTTTTTATCATGGGACTTTCCTTTTTGCTGATGAGTATCATCCGGAATCAGGCTATAACGTTTGTCATCATTCTGGGGTATATTGGAATTACCCTGTTTTTGCTTCAGGCCAAGTATTATTACATTTTTGATTATATGGCCTTTAATATTCCGATGTTAAAATCAGGCATTGTCGGATTTGGCAACCTTGACGCGATCCTTATACACAGAGGGATCTATTTCAGCCTGGGCATCGGATTTATTTTCCTGACCATATTTTTACTGAAAAGGCTCCCTCAGTCAGAAAAGATGACCTTTTTCTCTTTGGTTGTCAGTATTCTTTTTATTGTTGCCGGCACCTACCTGGGATACAGTCATATTGCCGATTTCAAAAAAACCGGGAATATCCGTGCCCGGGCGGTGGAATTAAATAATACCTATGTCAAAGAGAATTTCCCCGATGTGGTGAAAACATCCATCTCCCTTGAACATAAAGGAGAATCATTGGCGGCTGTATCAACCCTGTTGTTAAAAAATAATTCCGGGACAGCCATCCGGAAATTGGTGTTAAGTCTGAACAACGGATTAACAGTTAGCGGATTAATAATCGACGGGAAAGAGACTCCTTTTGAACGGGAATACCATTTGATACAGATCAACGAAGGAGTGGAAATACTTCCGGGTGAAGAGGTAAGCGTAGAACTGTCCTATAACGGAAAGATTGATGAAGCATTCTGTTATCTCGACATTGATGAGAAAACTTTTCAGGAAAAGAATGGAAGTTTTGTGCTCAATGTGGATAAGCGATACAGTTTTGTTACTCCCGGTTATGTGTTGCTTACTCCGGAAGCAAACTGGTATCCAAAACCGGGAGTGACCTTCAGTTCTGAAGATGTAAGCTGGTACAACCCACAGTTTATTGACTTTTCTCTGGAGGTAAAAACCAATCCTTCCTTAAAGGCAGTCTCCCAGGGAGCTGTTAAAGAAACCTCTCCGGGAAGTTTTATTTTTGAAAATGATCACCCGTTAACGCAGCTTTCTCTGTCAATCGGGGATTATGAACACATGAAATTTGAAGAGAATGGCATTGAATACGGAATCTGGTATTTTGAAGGGCATGATTTTTTTTCTGAAACATTTGAAGAGATCAGGGATACGATTCCCAGTGTTGTCAGTGAACGGTTGGGAGACTTTGAAAGGAGTTATGACCTGCAGTATTCCTTCGACCGGTTGTCTCTGGTCGAGGTTCCCGCTCAGTTTAAAACCTATGAACGGATTTTTACCTCCAATCAGGAAACTGTCCAGCCTGAACAGGTTCTGATTCCTGAAAAGGCTTATATGATCGGTGAAGCTGATTTTAAGAACATGATGACTCGTCAGCAACGGTATGGCAGGAGAGGCAACACGGGATTGTCGCCCAAAGAGATGAAAGTCGGTTTGTTGTTGAACTTTCTGGGAAATTTTACCCGGGAACAGGGAAGACCCGATTTCAGAAGAGGTTCCGGCGGTGAGATCAGTGTGAGTGAAACAGCCAGTCCGTACTTTATTTTTGCTAATTTATATCAGTTCCAGAATAACATCACCTCGGACAAATGGCCCGTGATCAACCGTGTTTTTGAAGCATACCTGAAAAGCCAGTCCGAAGATATGGGCTCCATGTTCATGCGGGATATGACCGGCATGAGTGAAGATGAACTGGCGAACATAGCCCTTCAGGACAGTTCCTTCGCGGAAATTGTTGCCAATCCGGAAGAGAAAAAAATCATCGATAATGTGATTAAACTGAAAGGCGACATGTTGTTTTCCATGATCCAATGGAACGCCGGAGAGACCGAGTTTGAGGAGTTCCTGAGAGAAATTCTGAATGAAAATAAATTTTCCAACATCCCATTTGAAGTGTTTGACCAGGCTATATCGGAACGTTTTGGAATTGAGTTAACGCCTATTATGGAAGACTGGTTTAATGCGAAAGAACTCCCCGGTTATATTTTCTCCCCCATAGAGGCTGTAAAGGTAAAAGCGGAAGATATGATGAAGACCAAAGTATCCTTTAAGGTTACCAATTTTACCGATGTGGAAGGAGTGATTAAGATTACTTTCCGGTTGGGTGGTTTTGGTGGAGGATTTCCGGGATTTGGCATGGGAGGGATGGCTATGGACAATTCCATAAATAAGGTATTATACCTGGAACCCGGACAAACCAAACAGGTGAATTATCTGTTGGATGCCGACCCGAGGATGATGTCTGTCAATACGATGACTTCACAAAACATTCCACAGGTTATTACGCAGGATTTCCGGGATATTGAAGAAGATCTGAAAGCGGAAGCCGTAGAAAATGAAACAGTACTCAATGAACCGGTTTCGGTTGAAATGCCGGATGAGATAATTGTAGATAATGAAGATCCGGAGTTTGAGGTGACCACTATAGAGATAAAAAGTATATTACAAAAATTGCTTCTGAAGGGAAACGATAATACCAGGAGGTATTCAGGATATAATACCTGGCACCCTCCTTCCAACTGGACCCTGACTACCAGTTCAGATTTTTTTGGTGCGTATATCCGGTCGGGGTATTATGTGAAATCCGGAGACGGTTCCTTGGTGGCAAAATGGAATGTACCGGTTGCCGAACCAGGGTACTACGATGTGTATTATCATCTGTATAAATCACGCAACTTCAGGCGTGGACGTGGAAGAAACCGTGACAGTGAAGACGGGGAATACCTTTTTACCGTTCATCACGACGAGGGTCCCGAGGAAGTTACCCTGGAGTATAATGCGGCTGAGGGAGGATGGAACCACCTGGGTTCTTATTATTTCTCTCCTGACACCGCCCTGATCGAATTATCAAATAAATCAGAATTAAGTACCATTAATGCAGATGCAGTAAAATTCGTTAAGCTTTAAATAACAACATTAATTCCATGGAAATGAAGAACAGAAAAAAGAAAAATTGGTCCTGCAGGAGCTTGCTTGTGTTGATCCTTGTCTTTTGTATGACCGGGTTGCAGGCACAGGAAGTTCTGACGCTTGATAGGGCTTTGCAATATGCTGAGACAGGAAGCCCGGATTTGAAAAGGACCCTCCTCAACCGTGAACGGTATCAGAAGTCCCTGGAAGCTCAGCGGGCTTCGTTAAAATCTCAGTTCAGCCTTGATGTTTCACCGGTTGAATACTCAAACACCCGGAGGTTTGACCAGCGTACATCCCAATGGTACACCAACGAATCGTTTTCGTCAATGGGGACCTTCAGGGTGCAGCAACCCATCCTTGTAACGGATGGAACCCTTTCTTTAATCGACCAGTTTGGATGGCAAAATAGCACGTCGATCATTACCGGAGGGGGTGAAACAGGGAGCAAAGTGTTTACCAATAACCTTTATCTGAACCTCAACCAGCCACTTTTCACCTATAACCGAACCAAACTGGAGCTCAAAGAGCTGGAGTTAAATCTTGAGAATGCCAACATCAGTTATGCCATTCAACGGTTAAACCTGGAAAAGAATGTTACCCAGTTTTTTTACAATGTTTACCTGGCCCAGGAAAACCTGAAAATAGCCCGTCAGGAACTCGAAAATACCCAGAAAAGTTATGAAATTATCAACAATAAGGTGGATGCCGGGCTGGCCGCCAAAGAGGAATTATACCAGGCCGAACTGAACCTGGCCAATTCCAGGTCGTCGTTGCAAAACAGCGAAGTAACCCTCGCCAATGCAAAAGACCAGATGAAAATATATCTTGGAATGGATCTGGATGAAGATCTTGTAGTTCTGACCGATATATCTTCCGATTCCGTGCCGGTCGACCTCAGTAAGGCCATCGAACAGGGACTGAATTCACGCATGGAGATCAGGCAACGGGAAATAGACATTGAAACAAGCTTGTTTAGTCTGATCCAAACAAAATCCCAGAATGAGTTCAGGGGAGAACTGAACCTGGCATTTGGTTTTATGGGAGATAATGAAAAGGTAAATAAGATCTTTGATAATACAACAAAAAATCCCCAGGTATCCCTGTCATTCAATATTCCTTTGTTTGACTGGGGAGAACGGAAAGCCAGAATTGCTGCCCAGGAAGCATCGGTACAAACACAGGAATTAAACCTGGAAGAAGAAAAAAGGCAAATCATTATTGATATCAGGCAAACCTACAGAAATCTGCTAAACCAGTTAAACCAGATTAAAATAGCCAGGCAGAATGAAATAAACGCCCGGTTAACTTACGAGATTAACCTGGAAAGGTATGAAAACGGAGACCTGACCGGTATGGATCTGAACCTTTACCAGGCTCAGCTGACGGAGTCAACCATATCCCTGGCTCAGGCGATGATCAATTATAAACTGGAACTGTTAAATCTTAAAATACAGTCACTCTATGATTTTGAAAGAAAAGAAGCGGTTATTCCATCCGAATTATATTTAGAAAATTAGAAAACCAGAAAAGAACCAGAAAAAATGAAAAATATCAAGTTTATATTGTTAGTGGGAATTGTTGCCGGATTAGGAGCATGCAGTCCCCAGGTTCAAAACGAACAAGCTGACCTTGCCATCCCTGTATCGGTTATCGATGTAAAGGCCCAATCGATTCAACAGTATATAAATACTACGGGTACGGCCAGGGCGATCTATGAAACGGAACTGGCTTCCGAGATGGCAGGTGAGTATGAATTAATGACCAATCCGGCAACCGGCCGGACTTTTAAACTGGGGGATAAAGTGCGGGCCGGACGGGTAATCATTCACCTGGACGACGATGAATTTTTGAATAACATCGCCATTGATTCCAAGAAACTAAACCTGGAAATCTCAAAGCAGGAATACCAGAAACAACAGTCGTTATTTGAAAAAGGCGGGGTTACGGAAAGTGAACTGAGAAATTCAGAAATTTCTTCGATCAATGCGCAATACGACTATGAAAGTGCCCAGTTGCAATTGGCTAAAATGGATGTTGTTGCTCCGTTTACAGGAATTATTGTAGATCTTCCCTATTATTCTCCGGGTACCCGGGTTGCCAGCGGACAAACAATGGTTACCCTTATGAACTATGAGAAAATGTACCTGGACGTGAATCTGCCGGAAAAATACCTTCCGGAAGTAAACACAGGGCAGGAGGTATTAATCACCAGTTATACGATTTCCGAAGATACCCTGAAAGGAACAGTCAGTGAACTTGCGCCTGTGATCAGTACAGAAACAAGAACCTTTAGTGGAAAAATAACGATTGATAATGCCGATCTGAAATTGCGTCCGGGGATGTTTGTCAAAGCAGACATCATTACAGCCCGTAAAGACAGTACCATCGTGATTCCCAAAGATATCATTGTTTCTTCCCGTTGGGGTAAATCGGTATACGTTGTGGAACGCAGCAATGCCCGCAACCGGAGAATCACAACCGGCATAGAAAATCCCGATTATGTGGAAGTGTTGGAAGGGCTTACCGTAAATGACCGCCTGGTAATCCGGGGTTTTGAAACGTTACGCAACGGATCAAAAGTGAAAATTATCCGTTAGGAATTAACCAGGTCAATTGGATCGAAAAATAACAACATGAAGAAATTAGTTCAATTTTCTGTCAGAAATCCGGTCACTATCCTGATGGTCGTTCTGGGAGTACTCCTTTTGGGATATATCTCCTACGATAAGCTGGGTATTGACCTGTTCCCTGATTTAAATTCGCCCCGGATCTTTGTTGAGATTACGGCGGGAGAAAGACCTCCCGAAGAAATGGAAAGTCAGTTTGTTGAGAATATAGAGGCTTTGGCTATCCGGCAGTCCGATGTTATTCAGGTAACATCCGTTTCTAAGGTGGGATCCGCACAGATAACAGTGGAATATGCCTGGAACAAAGACATGGATGAGGCTTTCCTCGATTTACAGAAAGCCTTAAATTCACTCACTCAGGGCCAGAGCCTTGATGACCTTAAAATTACCCAGCACGACCCGAATACGGCTCCTGTTATGACCATTGGATTGGCTCATTCTGAGATCACCGACATGAATGAGATCCGGAAGGCAGCCGAAAATTATATCCGAAATGAACTGGTCCGCCTCGAAGGAGTTGCTGAAGTTGAGCTTTCAGGACAGGAAGAAGGCGAGATCATCATCGATACCGATCCCTACCGGCTCGAATCCCAAAATTTAAGCCTGGATGATCTGAGCGGGAGAATCGAGAATTTTAACCGCAATGTCTCGGGTGGCCGTATAAGCGAAATGGGAACCCAGTACATCGTAAAAGGCATCAGCATGCTGAACGATGTGGAGGATTTCGAAAACCTGATTGTCGGGTACAAAGCCGTGAGGACAGAAACCGAAGGACAGAGAGCGATCGGAATGGCTCCCATTTTTCTAAAGGACGTGGCCAGCGTTTCTTTCGGAAATAAAGAACCTGAAAATATCACCCGGATAAATGGCCAGCGTTGCATTGGTTTATCGGTCTTTAAAGAGACAAAATACAATACCGTAAAAGCGGTGGAACAGGTGAAAGAGGCTTTGGTTCAGATTGAAAGGGCCCTTCCGGGCTACATTCTGATCCAGGTATCCGACCAGGGGCAGTTTATACGGAGTGCGATCACCGAGGTGGAAGAAACAGCCCTGCTGGGTATTCTTCTGGCGGTTTTTATTCTTTTCCTGTTTTTGCGACGCTTCGGAACAACCCTGATTGTGAGCCTGGCAATTCCGATTTCGATCATTGCCACCTTTAACCTGATGTACTTCAACGACCTCACCATTAATATTATGACACTTGGAGGGCTGGCTCTGGGAGCCGGTATGCTGGTGGATAATGCCATTGTGGTCCTGGAAAATATTTTCCGAAACCATGAAAACGGACTCCCGGTCAAGGATGCATCCATACAGGGGACATCCGAGGTTGCTGGTGCGATCACTGCATCAACCCTTACCACCATTATCGTGTTCCTGCCCATTGTCTATTTACATGGTGCTTCCGGTGAATTATTCAAAGATCAGGCCTGGACGGTGGCTTTTTCACTGGTCTCTTCCTTGCTGGTAGCTATTTTCTTTATTCCGATGCTGTATCACCGGTTTTATAAAAACAAAAAAGTGCCGGTAAAAAAGAGATCCGTACAAATCGGAAGTTACGGGAAGTTTCTTGATAAGATTCTGCGTGTGAAATGGTTGGTTGTTGTCCTTTCCCTTATTATGATCGGGGGTTCGGTGCTGTTAGTTCCCTTTATCGGAACGGAATTTATGCCCCGGTCGGAAGCCAAAGAAGTTACCGTAAATATAAAATTGCCGGAAGGTACCATCCTGGAACGGACCAATGCCTCGGTGGAAAGCATAGAAACGGTTCTTACGGATTACCTGGGGGATAATCTCGACAAAATATATTCGCATGCAGGTCCGGTATCCGGAATCGCCGGAGATGAGAATTCCGTTTTTGAGGGAGAAAATACAGCCAGTATTATGATTATTCTAAAGGATGAATCAAAAATAAGTACAGACCAGCTGGTTGCTGCCATCGACGGCCTGACGGCAGACATCCCGGGAATGGATGTAACCTATGAGATGCAGCAGAGTTCGCTGAAATCCATTCTGGGCACGGATGAAGCTCCGGTTGTTGTGGAAGTCAGAGGGGAAGAAATGGATGAAATAGAAAATATTGTCAATCAGGTGAAAGAAAAAATAGCCGGGATTGATGGATTGTTTAATGTTCAGACCTCCATCGAAGACGGAGCGCCTGAGGTGGAGGTGAAGGTAGACCGGACCAGGGCTGGCATTTATGGGATTGATATTAATACGGTCATTACCCAGATGCAGGATCAGCTCCAGGGAAAAGATGCCGGCCAACTGGAAAAAGACGGAGAAATGCAGGATATTACCATAAAAATTCCCGAAAGAGGATTGAGTGAAATCAATGAACTGGCCATTACTTCCGGCTCTGAGGTTTACCGGCTGGATGAGATCGCTGAAATATCCTACAGTGTGGCTCCAAAAGAGATTTTCAGGAGAAACCAGAACCGGATCGGTAAAGTGACCGCTGAATTAGAGAAAGGGGTGGCTCTGGACCACGTTGCTGAAACCATTCGTGAAGCAACAGGCGCTATTGAGCTGACGCCCGATTATTCCATTTCGGTAACGGGACAGGAAGAAAAACGGCAGGAATCCATCCACAATCTAACGTTTGCCTTATTGCTTTCCATTGTGTTGGTTTATATGGTGCTTGCATCCCAGTTTGAATCCCTGGTGCATCCCTTTACCATCCTGTTAACAATCCCCCTGGCGGTGGTTGGAAGCATCCTTCTCTTCTTTATTTTGGGAAACACCATTAATATAATGGCTATAATCGGTATTATCATGCTGGCAGGGATCGCGGTAAATGACTCGATCATTCTTGTTGACCGGATTAACCAGTTGATACGGGAGGGGCTCGACCGGAAAAATGCCATCATACAGGCCGGGCAACAGCGAATCAGGCCGATTATTATGACCAGTCTGACCACCATACTGGCCCTTCTCCCGTTAACCATCGGTTTCGGCGAAAGTGCTTCCCTGCGGTCACCCATGGCCCTGGCTGTAATTGGGGGACTGGTTACATCGACCCTCTTGACACTGGTTGTAATTCCTTGTGTATATGACATTTTAGACCGTTTCAAAAGTCTTTTTGTCAGAAGAAACGAATCCATTGTTGGGAAATAAATAAGATCAACGAATGAAACGATCCTGACAAATCATGATACAAAAAACAATGATTATACGTATGGGAGTTCCCTGTCTGCCGAACAGGCAGGCATCTGACACTTTTAAAAAACAGACACTTTTAATCAGATGAAATTCATCATTAACCGAAAAATAACGATCAGCATGCTGTTTATAGGATTGACCCTGCTGGGGTATATATCCTATAAACAATTGCCGGTTGAACTGATTCCAAATGCTGAGCTCCCGCAACTGTTTGTCCAGATAAATTCAAGGGTGGAAGTAAACCCTGATTACATGGAAAGCCAGGCTGTGATCCCTATTGAGGGGGCTATCAGTACCATGGAGGGCATCGAGAGCATTGAATCCTCGCTGGATAACCGGTCTGCATCCATTCAGGTCAGCTTTAATCAAAACACAAATTTTAAATATACCTTCCTTAAGCTTCAGGAAAAGATTGACCAGGTAGCAGAAAACCTGGATGAAAATTTTACGGTAACGGTAAACCGCGCGAGTCTGCAGCAAATGACGAACCAATTTATGGAGCTGCAGATCAGGGGAACAGAAGGAGTGGACCGGATACGAAATATTACGGATGAGGAGATTACTCCCCAGATCGAGAATATTGACGGAATCGCTTCCGTAACCGTTTATGGAGGCCGGGAACGTTCTGTAGAAGTGCTCTTTGATAAGGAGGCCTGTGATGCCTATGGGATTACCCCGAACCAGATCCGGAATGCCATATCCCAGAATGCCCAGAGCCGTACGTTTACCGGTTATGTGCATGAATCGCAGAGCAAATATTTTGTTCATGTAACGGCTGAATACGATGACGTGCTGGATATCGAAAATATCGTAGTATCAGATGGCCCTGTTTACCTCAAAGATATTGCCGACATCTATTTTGGGGTCAAGGAAGAAACAACCATCAGTCGTGTCAACGGGCTGGAAGCCGTTTCAATGATCCTGGTCAGCGATTCCCAGGCCAATCTGATTGACCTGTCGCATGATGTGGAGGATGTGATTGCACAGTTAAATGAAAAACTGCAGTCCAAAGAGGTGGAAGTTGTGGTTCAGACCAATATGGCTGAAACCATGGAAACCAATATCAACCAGATCATGCAGCTGGCTTTGGTAGGAGGGATCCTGGCTATTTTTGTTTTGTGGATGTTTCTGAAAAACCTGCGGATTGTCTCTTTTATTGCCCTGGCTATCCCGATTTCCGTATATACAGCGTTTAACCTTTTTTATGCATTTGATATAACCCTGAACAGCCTGACCCTGGTCGGGCTGGTTTTGGCCATTGGCATGCTGCTCGATAACAGTGTGGTTGTGTTGGAGAATATTTACCGGTTATCGGGAAACCGTTTTAGCCCGGATCAATCGGTAATCCAGGGAACCAAGGAGGTGTGGAGGTCAATAATTGCTGCCACATTGACCACCATTACCGTTTTCCTTCCTTTTATATTTTCGACCCAGTATATGGTCCGGTTGCTTGGTAAACATGTGGGGGTTTCCATCATTTCGACCCTGGTTATTTCCCTGTTTGTGGCATTGCTTTTTATACCTATGGCGGCTCATGCATTGCTAAACAGAAAACGTACCCACAATCTTTTTTATGAAAAGGTTACGACCAATAACCGGATCATACAGATTTATGTTGTATTGCTGAAACAAAGCATGCGTTCGCCGGCAGCTACGATCATCGGAGCAATTGTTCTCTTCTTTTTATCTGTATTTATTGTCCTGGCTCTGAATGTGAATGCCCTGGAAGAGGTTGAGGAAGACCAGTTTATGGTTTATGTTACCATGCCTACAGGCTCGACCCTTGAAGCTACCGATGCGGTAGTGGCTGATTTAGAGAACCGGCTGGCTGATATTCCGGAGAAAGAGGATCTGATCTCACGGATTCAGGAGGAGGAAGCGATCCTTACCTTTGTAATGAAAGAGGACTATAAAGATATTGACGACCGGACCATGGAGGATATTAAGTCCGACGTGGAGAGCCGGTTCAGTAGCATCCGTACCGCAGATATCAGCCTGACCGCGCCTACATCAAGTGCCAGCTTCCGTGGGGGTGGCGGAGGCGGTGGGGGTGCCGGCATGGAGAACTTTACAAGATTCCTCGGAATCGGCACCAATCAGGAAAGAGTCCTTATCAAAGGCGAAAACTTTGATATTATGAGGGGCGTTGCCGATGACCTGTTGTATTATATCGAAAACCTGGAATCCATACGAAGTGCCAACGTGAGCGTTTCAAGAAACCGCCCTGAAGTGCACCTCTATTTTAACCAGTTGCTCCTCACCGAGTATGGCATCGAATTAAACAATGTTACCTCCGGATTAAATTCTTTTTCCAACGAAGTCTCAGCAGGAGTCAGCTTAAAACAGGGGGACGAAGAATACGATATTGTTATCAAAGAACTACTTCAGGAAGGCGAAGAAGAGGATGACGATGAACAGGGCATGGAAGATCTACGGCAACTGCCTGTCACCTCCATGGAAGGGGGTATCTATGAACTGCAGGATGTTGCTGACCTGGTGTATGCCGACGGCATTTCCAGTATTGACCGGGTTAATCAGGAAAAACAAATCGAATTAAACTACCGCTTTGTGGAAGAGGCTGAACAGTCAAAAGATCTTCTGGAAGCATATCGCCTTGAGATCGACGAAATTATTGAAGCCTATAAACTTCCGTCCGGTGTAGCTGTGGAAGTGTTCCATGAAGAGAATGAACTGGAAGAATTTTATTTCCTGATAGCTGCTGCTGCAATCCTGATTTTTATGATCCTGGCATCGGTGTTTGAATCCGTGAGTACCCCGTTTGTTTTGTTATTTTCCGTGCCTTTTGCTGCTGTGGGTTCGTTCATAGCGCTTATATTTACCGGGAACAGCCTCCTGAATGCAAACACGCTCATTGGATTTTTGATTCTGCTCGGAATTGTGGTAAACAATGGAATTATATTGATTGACTATACGAATATTCTCCGCAAACGGGGATTTGGTAAATCGCGAGCACTGATCACAGCCGGCCTTTCGCGTGTACGTCCGATCCTGATCACTGCCACAACCACCATTGTAGCCCTTTTCCCGCTGGCTATGGGTCAGGCTGAATATGTGGGAGCCATTGGAGCTCCGTTTGCCATCACCGTGATTGGCGGGCTCGCATTGAGTACCTTGCTGACCCTGGTCTTTATCCCGACCCTCTATTTTGGCCTGGAGAATGCACTCAACTGGATCAAATCCCTCCACTGGGCAGTAAAAACCGGTCAACTGGTTTTACTGGCCTTAGGTCTTGTATATGTTTATTTCGAAGTGGATTCCTTTCTCTGGCAACTTATCTGGATTATGCTTTTTGTGCTTTTAATACCGGGGATAACCGCTTTTGTTATGACCAGTTTGCGCCAGGCCAGTACAACATTGATAAAAGATACCGATAAGATCAACATCGTTGTCAGAAAACTGGTGAAAGTGTATGATCGGGATAACCGCTTCATGCGCGAATGGAAATCGGGAATTAAAATAAGGGAAAGAGCCGGATTGTCAAAAGAGTATAAAAAATTAAGGGATTTTAACGATCTGATATGGCAGATCCCATTGTTTGCATTCCTGGTTTATTTCACGTTCATTTATATGGAGAGCCATTTCTGGATGTGGATTTTGTCACACCTCGTGTACTTCTTTCTGTTTATGCTGTGGACTCCCTTTAACCAGGTTTTGATCAACAAAGCACAATCGTCTGGCAAAAATGTCTATTCAAAACTCAGAAAAACGATCTATAATTTTATTTTCTGGGGTGTGCCGGCTCTGTTCCTTATGCTGTTCTTCAGGGAATGGAATAACATGGGGATGGTGATTTTTATAGGTGTCCTGTGGGTTGTTCTTCTGGCTATCTACCGTTCTTCGGAATATGTTCACAAAAAAAATGTAAATATTGCCCGGATCGAGGGTCGTTTTGGGAAGTTACGCCGCGGTTATTATACGTTGGTAAGGCAGATTCCCGTTATCGGAAAACACAACAAACCCTTCCGGGCCCTGAATGGTGTATCGCTTGAAATAAAACCGGGGATGTTCGGACTCCTTGGCCCCAATGGTGCTGGTAAATCAACCATGATGCGGATTATTTGCGGAATCCTTGAACAAAGTTACGGCAAGATATGGATCAACGGGCTTGATACCCAGCATCACCGCGAAGAACTTCAGGGCCTGATTGGGTACCTGCCTCAGGCATTTGGTACCTATGAAAATATGTCGGCCTGGGAATTTCTCGATTACCTGGGAATTATGAAGGGTATTTCAGATAAGAAAACCCGCGAAGACCGGATTGAGTATGTCCTGAAATCGGTGCATATGTATGAACGAAAGGACGATGCAATTGGTTCCTTCTCCGGAGGCATGAAACAACGTATCGGGATCGCTCAGATACTCCTGAACCTGCCGCGAATTCTTGTTGTGGATGAACCTACCGCCGGCCTTGATCCCAGGGAACGGATTCGCTTCCGGAACCTGCTGGTGGAACTGAGCCGCGAACGGATTGTTATTTTTTCAACCCATATCATCGAAGATATTTCCAGTTCCTGCAACCAGGTGGCAGTGATAAATAAGGGCGACCTTAAATATTTTGGTACTCCGATTGAAATGGTCGATGTGGGAAAAGGTTTTGTATGGCAGTTTACGATACCTGCCGAAGAATTTGACGATTTTGCCAACAAACAGCTGATTGTTCATCATATGCGCGAAGGGAAAAATATTAAGGCCCGTTGTATCGCCAAAGAGAAACCGACGGAAAATGCCATCAATGTGCCACCCCACCTCGAAGATGCCTATCTGTGCCTGCTTAAAGATTTTGTAAAATAAATTTGTACGTTCATGAGTAAAAATCTAGATATAAAAAACAGGTTGGTTGTTCTGATTAAAATGGTACGGTACAACCTCAAAATTATTTTTGGCAACCGGTTTTTCTGGTTCCTGCTGGCTTCTTTTGTTTTTCTTCTGTTTTTTGCAATCCAGAATGTGATGGAGGGGGATCCGGTCGGAGTGGATACCATTTATGAAATCCTCCTTTTCCCGGGCATTCTTCTGATTTTTTATCCAACGGTTTTCGGAATTCAGAACGACGATGATTCCCGGATGCTGGAAATCCTTTTCGGAATCCCCAATTACCGGTATAAAGTGTGGCTGGTCCGGATTGTGATGATCTTCATCCTGGTTTTTATCATCCTGTTGATTTATGGATGGCTGGCATCCGTTTTCATGTATCGGATCAATGCCTTCCGGATGGCGTATCAGTTAATGTACCCGATTATTTTTCTCGGAGCCCTTGCTTTCATGTTTTCCACGCTGATAAAAAACGGAAACGGAACGGCGGTGGTAATGGTCCTGATCGGTGTGGCCCTGTTAATCCTTTCCGATGCCCTGGAAAGAACCCAGTGGAATGTATTCTTAAATCCCTTTGGGATACCCGATAATTTTAACCAGGTAATATGGGAAGGGATCATATCCAAAAACCGGATATTCCTTGGGATTGGTACTGTTGTATTTCTTTTATACGGATTGTTTAATTTACAGAAACGGGAAAGTTTCGTCTGATAAAAAAAACAAATTATGAATCGAACGGTTTTGCTTATCCTGGTGAGGCACCGTCAGGAAATTGCTGAAAAAGTGCAAAAGATTTTAACCGGATGGGGTTGTTTTATAAAAACCCGCCTGGGAATTCATGACGGAGTACTGGAGAACTGCTCCGACAGCGGATTGATTTTTCTGGAACTTACCGGTGACAATACGGAAAAACATGAAGAGATCACCCGGAAACTCAACCTCGTAAAAGGAGTGGATGCAAGGTTGATCTCCCTGGAGGTGTAAACTCGTTGGCATGCCCATTTGACCTCTCCGGGGTCACACATCCTTGATTTTATACGATTGCACCTCCATTGAAGAGAACTCTCCTCCGCTGGCGTGCTTTTGTAAAGGGTGCCGTGATCATTCATCCGATGACTTTGAGTCATCGGATGAATGGGTTTACTCTTTGCTTGTCCGTTACTTTAAAAATAACTTTTCACAATGCCTGAAATCGTCTGTCAATATTTCAATCAGGTAGAAATTGCTTTTAAAATTTCCAACATTGACCACCGACGTTGTTTATGTACAAGAAAGCACGGATCACGCCCTGAATCATCGGAACGGTACCAACATGGGTATTCTACCTGCATCTGTGAGCCTGATCTTCCCGCACGGCAACTTCCCGGAGAAAGGATTATCCGGGTCCCTGTACGGTATAGTTGCTTTTCAAAAAATCCTGGCACTTACCCTTTTTTGAATGGAGTGCCTGCTTTGGTTTCTAATAGAACAGTTTACAGACCGATTTCTTTCTTCCATTCGTAATGGAAACCAGATATAATTGTCCTGGCTTTAATCCTAAATCAGGAAGCCGTAATGGATGGTTGTTGTATTTTCCCGAATGGATTATTCTTCCATCAACAGTAGTTACTTTTAATTGAAACGGTGAGTTTTTAAAAGAGGGTACATGTATTATCAGGATTCCATTGCTGAAGTAACATTGAGCATCTGCATTCCCTACTTCATTATTTGAATATGTTGTTGTATCAACCACTTCAATGTGCCAGTATTTTATTTTCGGTGAAATACACCCCACAGAATTTACAGCTTGTAAATAGTAGGTAATGCTTGTATCGGGTTTTGCCCAGCCATAAATATCGGTTGTGTCGGATAATCCGTGTGAAGGGCTTATCGTATATTCAAAAGGCGGGAAATTATTTACAAAATAAGGGTCTCCGATTAATGGGACACTGTCTCCTCTGTAAATAGTGTCAGGTAGCATGTAAATTGGGTGAATACCGAAAACAGATTGGATTATATTAACCGAATCATATTGAATGTTGCTATTTGCATCTTCAACTTTTAAATGAAAAGTAAACCAATATTCAGGAGTATTCGCTCTTATAAATGACGGATTACTTTGAGTACTATCATCCAAAATATCTGAAGCATAAATCCATATATTGAATAAAGTATCTACTAATTGTTTTCCACTCCAGGTATATGTATAAGGTTCAATTCCACCAGAAGCTACAGGGGTACCGCCTAAGGTAATTAATTCATTTTCATCATTAAATGTACAACAACATAGGATTGTATCGTTTCCGGCATTTACTTTAAGTTGTGCACTTGTACTGTAATTTAGTAATATTAGTCCGGATAATAAAAAGAATAATTTCATTGATTTCATGATTTTATAATGGTTCATTTTTGATGATAAAACATGGAACTCGCCAGTATAAGAATCCTGTTGTGTGTGATTTTTTTCTCATGGTTCGTTTCATTTGTGCACCTGGTTATCCTGCGGGCTAAACGGCGGGCAGGGGTAATTCCAACTAAAGATACGGCATAAGAAGCTAAAAGTCAAGAGTAAAATTACCCACCCTCCCGAATTTACTATTTCTAAATCGCTGCAAATGTGTGCTTTAGCGTAAATTTGCTAAGATATGTTATTGAGCAGTAAAAAGGATGGCATCCTTAGTTAACGGGAGCCGGATTTTCTAAATCCGGTACATGGCCGGAGAAAGAATTCTCCGGTTCCTGCTTTGATCATTCATCCGATGACTCAAGTCATCGGATGAATGGGTTATAAAATATCCTACCTTTGCCGGGTAAAATGTTCTGATGGACAAAAGAGATATCGAAATAATGGCTCCTGTGGGCTCGTTTGAATCGTTGATGGCAGCCATTCAGGGCGGTGCCGGATCGGTCTATTTCGGGGTGGGGTACCTGAACATGCGGGCCCGTTCATCCCACAATTTTTCGTTGGACGACCTTCACAAAATTACCGGCATAGCTGCCTCCAAAGGGGTAAGAACGTATCTTACCCTGAATACGGAGATTTTCGATAACGAAACAGAACAGATGAAGGAGATCGTAACAACTGCCAAAGATGCAGGAGTTACTGCAGTTATTGCTTCCGATATATCCGTCATTCAGTATGCCCGTTCGGTTGGCCTGGAAGTGCATATTTCCACGCAGGTAAATATTACCAATTTTGAAGCCGTTGCGTTTTATGCACAGTATGCCGATGTGGTTGTGCTGGCGCGTGAAATAAACCTCGGGAGGGTCCGGGAGATCTATGAAAAGATTGTAGCGCAGCAGGTAACGGGTCCCTCAGGGGAGCTGGTACGCCTCGAGATGTTTGTCCACGGAGCCTTGTGTATGGCGGTTAGTGGGAAGTGTTACCTGAGCCTTCACGAAACCGCTTCATCGGCCAACCGGGGAAGCTGCCTGCAAACCTGCCGCAGGGCGTATATCGTTACCGATAAGGAAACCGGCGCTGAACTGGAAGTCGACAACGAGTACATCATGTCGCCCAAAGATCTCAAAACCATTCATTTCCTGAATAAGATACTGGATGCCGGGGTTTCGGTGCTGAAAATCGAAGGGCGTGCCCGTTCGCCCGAATATGTAAAAACAACCGTGGAATGTTACCACGAGGCTGTGGATGCATATTTTGACGGAACTTTTACCGATGAGAAAATAAAAGATTGGGACGAAAGGCTGGCATCGGTCTTTAACCGGGGTTTCTGGGATGGATACTACCTCGGCCAACGCCTCGGTGAATGGAGCCATAATTACGGATCCCAGGCGACCAAAAGAAAATGGTATGTCGGAAAAGGAACCAACTATTTTACGAACATACGGGTCGCGGAATTTAAACTGGAAACAGCAAATCTCAAAGTGGGCGATGAAATCATCATTACAGGACCCACTACAGGAGTCATACAAACCATAGTGGATGAGATCAGAGTCGATGACAAACCGGTGGAAGAAGCCAAAAAAGGAGAACGTTGCTCTATACAGATCGGGGAAAAGATCCGCAGGGCCGATAAGTTATTTAAATTGGTGCCTGCACGGGAAATTAAGCAACGATCGTAACTTTATACGAACAAAATATTCTTTACTATTTTATACACATTCCAACGTGGATAATAAGTTTTCAGTTGTACGTTCTAATAGAGAAGTTACACCAGCAAATTTGTAATTTTGTCAAAACGCCAAAGCATGAAACGTATCCTGATCATACTTCTGCCTGTAATGGCTGCACTTGTTGCAGGTTATTTTTTTGTGCTGAAACCAGATACGGGTATTTCGGGCGACACTTCTGCCTTCAGGGCCGTGCCAATTGATGCCCCTCTTTTTATTGAATTTCATTCGTTAAAAGATATTCCGGCAGGCAACGAGGCTGTTAAAGGATTAACACAGGCAGGAATCCTGGATCATTTTTTTGAGTTATCATCCCGAATCGACACAACGATTTCAGGGGCGGAAGATATGAGCCATGCATTGCGGAATACCCCCTTTGTTATAGCCCTGAACCTGGAAGGGAAAGATGAAGTTATTCCGCTACTGATCCTGAAAGTTGAATCGGCGAAAAGGAAAAAAGAACTGGAAACCTTGATTGACAAGCTTTTTCCAACCTCAACGTATCATTATGCCAGCCGCCAGTATAACAGGGAAAAGGTTTTTGATATAAAAAAAGGCAACCGAGAAGCATCCTTTTCTTATGCTTATGCCAACGGCCTTTTGCTTGCCAGTCCCTCAGCACTCGTAGTTGAAAAGTCAATCCGCCAGTTGGAGACCGAAAGCCTTCCCGACAACCATGTGTTCCGCAGAGCACAAAAAACAGCTACCCAGCAGGCTTTGGCATCGGTTTACCTTAACCACCCGTTCTTCCCGGACCTTCCGGGATTAGCCATAAATTCAGCTACCCGGGCAATAACCGATGAATTCGGGGAAGAAAAAAGGGTCAACCATAAAAATAACCTGGCAAGGTTCCGGGGCTATGCTTCCTGGAGCGAGCTGGACCTTTTTACCGGCGAAAATGAATTGCGTCTCAGCGGAGTTTCTTTAGCCCCTGATTCGCTGTTTCAGTACCTGTCCGTTTTTCAAAACCAGGATCCGGTTAAAATGCAGATTGACAATATTATGCCTCGTAATTTGGCCTTCTATTCCTGTCTTTCTTTCTCAAAGAAGAAAATTTTTTTTGAACAACTGGATACATATTTCAGCCACAGCGACAGGTATTACAGGCGGGAGGAAAAACTGAAGCAGATCGGTGCCGAAGCCGGGGTCGGGCTGAAACCGGTTTTTGAAGAACTGGTGGATGAAGAAATTGCCCTGGTTGTTTCCGATGTTTCGGACGATGCTACCGAGAAATCGGAATTTTTCATGGTTTCAGTAAAAGCCAACAGCGAAGCCCGGGAAAGGATACTCCAATGGTTACAGCAATACGCTTCACGAAAAAATACAGCATTTGAAAACCTGGTCAGCCACTATGAAATCGACCAGGAAACCTCATACGATATGTACCGTTTCCCTTACCCTTCTTTCCCGGGTATCTGGCTGGGCGAACCCTTTTATGCAATCCACGCCCGGTACCTGACCTTCTGGGATAATTACATGATTTTTTCAAACAAACAAAATTCGCTCGAAAGCCTTCTTCACGACCTTACACTTGGAGCAACACTGGCAAATGATGCAGCCTATGAATCCTCAAGGAAAAAAATGGAAATCAAGGCAAACATCAATTTTTATTTGAATGTGAATAATGCCTATAACCTGAATAAATCTTTTTTTACAGAAAATGTTACAGAAGTATTTAAAGAGAAAGATGAAGCATTAAGGAAATTTTCTTCTTTGAACTGGCAGGTTATTAGCTCGGGGAAGTTTTTATTCAACAACATTGTGATTGAATATTCCGGAAAAATTAAAGAAGATGCCCGAACAACGTGGCAAAGCAATATAGGGTCGCCCATTGGTTTTAAGCCGCAACTGGTGGTTAACCATGACGACCCGGGCAACAGGGAGATTATTCTTCAGGACCGGAGCAACCAGTTGCACCTGATCACCGGCGAAGGGCGTGTGAGGTGGAGCCTGGAAATTCCCGGACGGATCCTGGGGAAAATACACCAGGTCGATTGCTTCCGGAACGGAAAGCTCCAGTTTCTTTTCAATACAAAAGATAAAATCTATATGATCGACCGTTTGGGGAACCCGGTATCCCCCTTTCCAATCTCCCTGAGGTCTCCGGCAACCAACGGAATGAATGTTTTTGATTACGATAACAACCGCAAATACCGTTTTTTCCTGGCCGGAGAAGATAAAAAGATCTATGTATATGATGGCTCAGGGAAGATTGTCAGCGGCTGGCAGTTTGAAGGAACGGACCATGAAGTTACCACTCCGGTGCAACATTTCAGGGTGGAGGGGAAAGATTATATTGTGTTTAAAGATACTTCACGGATCTATGTGCAGCACCGGCAGGGGGATACACGCGTCAGGTTCGCTGTGAATTTCGAAAACTCACGGAATCCAATCCTCCTGAAAACAGAAGGAACGCCAAAAATGGTGACTACCGATAACCAGGGAAGAGTTTATTATCTCTATTTCGACGGATCACATAAACAGATAAAAACCGGGGGATTTTCCCCGGGCCATTTTTTTACTGCCGATGACCTGAACGGCGATGGGTCCCTGGAGTTTGTTTTTGTGGATAAGAAAAAGTTGGTTGTAACCGATGAAAACGGGAAGGAAGCTTTCGCAAAAGAATTCCGGAATGAGATTTCCTGTCCGCCTGTTATCTATACTTTTTCTTCTGAAGTGAAGAAAATCGGAGTGGCAGACAAAGCGGCAAACAGAATTTACCTGTACAATTCCGATGGATCCCTTCATCAGGGATTTCCCCTGCAGGGGAACAGTGCGTTCAGCATCGGAAAGATCACCGATGGGGTTTCTTATTTAAACCTGATTGTCGGGAGCCAAAACGGAAATATTTACAACTACCGGCTCGACTGATTTTTTTTCCGGAGTACATAAATTACGGAACTGCAGCGATCTTTGTTAAACAGGCTAACGAGCCAGGATATTTTTCCATGGATCAATCCTTTTACAAAGCCCAATCCTGATTTTTTATATTTTTCACTTAGCAGGGAAATATAAAAGGCATCCAGCGGCATGGTGTGTTTAGCTACGAGTGTGAATCCGGAGTTTTCAAAAAGCTGTTTCACATGGGCCGGGGTGAAATGCCACAGGTGGCGGGGGACATCCCAGGCTGCCCAGTACCCTTTGTAATGTCTTGCATCATACGAAGAATGATTGGGAAGCGCGATTACAAGTGTACCTCCCGGAAGGAGGACTCTTTCTATTTCCCGGATGTATTTTTCCGGATGGTAAAAATGCTCCAGGACATGCCATAAGGTCACCGCATCAAAAGAATGGTTTTCCAGGGTGAACAGATCTTCGGCAGGAATAAGTTTTATACCCCGTTCTTCACCGGCAAATTTTCTTGCTTCCCTGCTCTTTTCTGTGCCGGTAACTTTCCATCCGTGATTTTTCATGTGCGCAGCAAAATAACCGGTTCCGGCACCGATATCCAGAAGAGTCCCTGTTTTTTTCAGGGTGTGCTGAATGACGATTTTCCGTTTTTGGCCAAGCATATAGGTGCGTGCCACATGGTAGGCTTTGTTAATCAGGCCTTTTGAGGAGTCTGAATGGGATATATAATCTTCTGATTGATAGTAAGCCTCTACAGACGCTTCATCCGGAACATCCTGGGTGATTTTGAATTTACAGCCGGTACATTCCATGATTTTGAATGTTTCACCGGAAACCGTAAAATCAGTGCAATCCAGAAAATCAGTAAATGTATCTCCCTTGCAAACCGGGCAGGTATCGGTATGAATTTTTGGCATGATCTGTTTTTTGTTGCGAAAGTTAAAAAAAACCGCGCATGACAGGCAACCGTGGGTTCAGTTTTTGATCGGAATTTACAGGATTAGCATGGCATCGCCATAGGTTCCGAAACGGTAATCCTTTTTCATGGCTTCTTTATAGGCTTTCATAAGAAGATCATAGCCGGCAAATGCAGCCACCATCATCAACAAGGTGGATAGCGGGAGGTGAAAGTTGGTGATCATGCGGTTTGCGACACTGAATTCATAGGGAGGGAAAATGAATTTGTTTGTCCATCCTTCAAAGGGTTTCAGGAACCCCTGGGTTGATACCGAGCTTTCGAGTGTACGCATAACCGTAGTGCCTACGGCACATACATTTTTTTTCTTCATTTTGGCATTGTTCACCATTTCGCAGGCTTCCGGATGGATCCATATCTGTTCCGAGTCCATCTTATGCTTTGTCAGATCCTCCACATCGACATTGCGGAAGTTCCCCAGTCCCACATGGAGGGTTACGAAGGTAAAATCGACGCCTTTAATTTCAAATCGTTTTAATAATTCACGGCTGAAGTGCAATCCGGCAGTGGGTGCAGCTACTGCTCCTTCGTGTTTCGCAAAAATGGTCTGGTACCGCTCTTTGTCTTCGGGTTGTACGGGCCGTTTAATAAATTTGGGGAGTGGGGTTTCTCCCAGTCCGTACAGCATTTTCTTGAATTCATCATAGGGTCCGTCAAACAGGAAACGGAGGGTTCTTCCTCTTGAGGTTGTGTTGTCAATAACTTCGGCAACCAACATATCGTCATCCCCAAAGTACAATTTGTTGCCGATCCTGATTTTACGGGCCGGATCAACCAATACGTCCCACAGACGTTGTTCCCGGTTCAGTTCGCGCAATAAAAATACCTCTATTTCCGCCCCGGTTTTTTCTTTATTTCCATAAAGGCGGGCCGGAAAAACTTTGGTGTCATTGAATATTAATATGTCTTTGTCATCGAAATAATCAATCACGTCTTTAAAAAGCCGGTGTTCAAATTTTCCTGTTTTCCTGTGTAATACCATCAACTTTGATTCATCCCTGTTTTCTGAAGGGTGAAGGGCTATTTTGTCCTCTGTTAAAGTGTACCTGAATTTTGATAATTTCATAGGATTATAATTGTTTATTTTATCGGTATTCCCGATATACATCGGGATAACTCGCCCGTTCCGTTTCTTCTATTCTCCCCTTTTGGGGGAGATCCCGCGCAGCGGGAGAGGGGTATCCCCCTCGGGGCTCGTTTCATAAATACGTTAATTAAAAGGTAATATGGATACCCTTTACGCGGGTAAGTTCAATTGGTTACAAATACGCTCAATTTATTTAAAAAGTATTCAATCGTCATGGCTTCATCCACATGGTATTCCCCGATACGGGTTCTTCTTAAACCGGTCAGGTAAGCTCCGCACTTCAGGTTGTTTCCGATATCACGGGCCAAAGACCGGATATAGGTTCCTTTGCTGCATACAATATTCAGTTCAGCTTCTGGAAGATCGAATCGGACAATTTCTGCTTTTTCAATAACAACCAACCTCGATTTAAGTTTAATATCTTCTCCTTTCCTGGCATAGTGGTAGGCTCTTTTTCCTTTAATTTTCACAGCGGAAAACAAGGGAGGTTCCTGGGCGATCGTTCCTGTAAATTTTTGTAAAACTTCCGAAAACGCATTTTCGGTAATGTGTTTGTACGGATAGGAATGATCTTCTTCAGATTCCCTGTCGTATGTTGGTGTGGTGGCTCCCAGTTTAATGGTAGCCAGGTACTCCTTTTGGCCCTGCTGTATTCTTTCGATTTGTTTTGTAGCTTTACCGGTGCAAAGGATTATAAGTCCGGTTGCAAGCGGATCCAGTGTTCCTGCATGCCCGACTTTCAGTTTTTTGATATGCAGTGCCTGACATAATGCGTTGCGTACTTTCTGAACCAGATCAAAAGAAGACCACCCAGGGCTTTTGTCAAACAACAGAACTTCTCCTTTAATAAAATCGTAATCCCGGATTGGATAAACCATACAAACGTAATAGTTTTCAGGTATTTTCAGGTGTTTTTTTATCAGGCTGCAAAGATAACAATTAGCCCGATACAAAAACAATAGATTGCAAAATAAATCAGTTTTCCTTTTTTCACCACGTGGATCATCCATTTGCAGGCTAAAAGCCCTGCTGTAAAGGCAGAAGCAAATCCGATAAGCAAAGGAACAAGGTCTGTCTGTATGCGAATGCTAAATTCTCCGTTTACGATATCATACGCCATGGCTCCCAAGACCGGAATCAGCACCATCAGAAAAGCAAACCGGGCTGTCTCTTCTTTGTCGTTTTTCAGCAGCAATCCTGTGGCGATGGTTGCCCCACTTCTGGATATTCCGGGAATGACTGCCAGCGCCTGGGATATTCCGATCACCAGGGCATGAAAAAAGGAAACTTTTTTCTGCCCTTTTTTTGCAAAAGTTGTAAGAAAAAGCAGCAAAGCGGTTACCATCAGCATTGATCCGACTAAAATCAAATTGCCGCTGAAAAGGTCTTCGATCTGGTCTTTAAAACACAGTCCCAGTATAATAACCGGAAAGGAGGAAACGATCAGTTTTGCAATATACGTAGTGGACGAATTCCATGTAAAGGCAAAAAGCCCGGTTAGTAACGCAACCAGGTCTTTCCGGAATACAACAAGGGTACTCAGAACGGTAGCTGTATGAACTACAACGGCAAACAACAGGTTATTCTGATTTTTGATCCCCAGCAGGGAATGACCGATTTCCAGATGTCCTGAAGAACTAACCGGAAGAAACTCGGTTAACCCCTGGATAATTCCGAGAAGGAAAGCTTGAAGTTCATTCATCGAATGGCAATCGGGTTATTCAGCCTTGGGTTTTTTCATGATCGCATAAATTTCAAACACAAATCCGATCAATAAAATGACGGGGGCAAGGGTAATCCTGCGGAAGCTGAATATCTCCGGGTTAAAAACATTGGGATCGTCACTTCCTCCTCCGGCCATTAAAATAAAACCAAGGACAATCACAGCAAATCCGATTGCCATCAGTTGGTAATTTTTTTTACCCAAAGCAAACTGAGCCTCTTTTTTTTCGGTTTCTTTTTTAGCCATGATGCATTTATTTCAGAGGCCAAAGATAATTAATAAAACAACTCATCAAATTTCAACCTCAGAAATTTGTTCACGGCAAAGTAGGTTGAGGCCCATGTAATGAGTATTCCTGAAAGCATGATGATTAAAAATACAGCACTCATCACGGGGAAACTGGTAAGGCTGATCAGGCCGGAAAGTTCCTTCTGATAGGTATAAAGTAGAGAAAAGATCAACAGGTAAGCGATTCCCGCTCCCACGATTCCCATGGCCACACTTTTCAGAATAAAAGGTTTTCGTATATAACTGCGGGTGGCCCCCACCAACTGCATGGTATGGATAATAAAACGCTGGGAATAGATCGATATCCGGATGGTGTTATTGATTAAAGCAAAAAACACCAACATCAGCAAACTGCTGAAAAAAAGAAGAAACAAACTTATTTTGCGGAGGTTTTTGTTGATCAGGGTAACCAGGTTGCGTTGGTAATACACTTCCCTGATCTGTGGAAATTCAAGAAATTTGGTTTCCAAAACAGCCAGGCTGTCAGAATGGGTATAACGGGCATATAATTTAACATCAATGGATGCAAACAACGGATTAAAACCGAGGAAGCCGCTAAAGTCTTCGCCCAATTCTTCCTGAAGTTCTTTTTCAGCTGTTTCTTTATCCACATACCGGGTGGATTTTACGTAGCTGGCTGAATTTAAAAGTTTTTGAAGGTGTGTGATTTCCACCTCTTTGAGTCCTTCGTGTAAAACCAGGGTAAACCCAATCTTTTCGCGGACATAATCCGTGAGGTGTCGGGTGTTAATAAGGATCAGGGCAAGCAATCCAATCAGGAAAAGGACCATGATCACACTGACCGCGGAAGTAAGGTAAGAAGAAAAAATCTTTCTTTTGTTTGGTTTTCTGCTGTGTTTTGCCATCATCCGGAACGATCCTTTTGTTGATTTCTGTTAAACCAAAGGTACAAAACAATATTATTTACGGGGAAGCAAAGCAATATTTTAATGCAATATTTTGCATTTTAGAAAAAAGAAAATACTTTTGCAGTCCCGAAGATTATCCGTTCTTGAAGAATATATAAATTGTTGATTTACTTATAGTAATAAATTTTATTAACAAGGGATTCGTTACGAAAAGAAAAAAACAGGGAACAGACGGGTGGTAGTGAATGTAATAAATTTAAAAATAAGTGGATACGTTAAGTTATAAAACTGTTTCGGCCAACAAGGAGACGGTACAAAAGAAGTGGTTGCTTGTTGATGCAGAAGGTGCGGCCCTGGGCCGTTTAGCCAGTAAAGTAGCGAAAATACTCCGGGGAAAACACAAACCGGATTTTACGCCTCATGTGGATTGTGGGGACAATGTAATTGTCATCAATGCAGAAAAGGTTATGCTGACCGGCAAAAAAATGACCGACAGGGTGTACTTCAGGCATTCGGGTTATCCCGGGGGACAGTCTTCTCTGACTCCTGAGGATATTCTCAAAAAATATCCTGAACGGCTGGTTGAAAGGTCTGTGAAGGGGATGCTGCCGAAAAACAGACTGGGAAAAGCAATCTTTAAAAACCTACACGTGGTGACAGGTCCTGATCATCCCTATGAAGCTCAGAAACCTCAAATTGTGGATTTACATACTATTAAATAAAAAAGATGGAAGTTGTTAATACCTTAGGGCGCAGAAAATCAGCAGTTGCCCGTATATATATAAGCGAAGGCAAAGGAAATATAACCATTAATAAAAAGGACCTGAAAGATTATTTTACAACCGGAATATTGCAATATATAGCCATTCAGCCTTTGCTTCTTCTGGAAGTAACGGATAAATACGATATTAAGGCCAATCTTCACGGCGGCGGTTATAAAGGACAAGCTGAAGCCCTGAGGTTGGCAATAGCCCGTGCATTGTCCGGTATGGATCCCGAATCGCGTCCTCAGCTAAAAAAGGCCGGGTTCCTTACAAGGGATCCCCGACAGGTTGAAAGGAAAAAACCCGGACAACCAAAAGCACGGAAAAGATTCCAGTTCTCAAAACGTTAAAACAGGACTATTTAATAACTAATATGGATCTAAAACTGTTGAGATTCATGGGAATAGTGACTACTCAGCAGTTGCTTTTAGTTCGATATAAAAAGTAAACAGATGCCAAGAACAAATTTTCAGGAATTACTGGATGCCGGAGTACATTTCGGCCATCTTAAAAGAAAGTGGAATCCCAACATGGAGCCCTATATTTTTATGGAAAAAAACGGGATCCACATTATTGATTTACAAAAAACCGTTGTAAAAATTGATGAAGCAGCCAATGCGCTCAAACAGATAGCCAAATCCGGAAGGAAGGTGTTGTTTGTAGCCACGAAAAAACAGGCAAAAGATATTGTTGCCGACCTGGTGCAAAAGGTCAATATGCCTTATGTTACGGAACGTTGGCCCGGAGGGATGCTTACCAATTTCCCAACCATTCGCAAGGCTGTGAAAAAGATGATTTCCATTGATAAACTTACCAGGGAGCCCAGTTGGAATAATCTTTCCAAACGGGAGAAACTTCAGATTACCCGCCAGCGCGTCAAACTGGAAAAAGTGCTGGGTAGTATTTCTGATCTGACCCGTCTTCCAGCTGCTTTATTTGTGGTAGATGTCATGAAAGAGAAAATTGCCGTGAGGGAAGCCAGAAAACTCGGAATTCCTGTATTTGCCATGGTTGATACCAATTCAAACCCGGAAGGGATTGATTTTGTGATTCCGGCAAATGACGATGCATCCCAATCCATTAAACTGATTACGAAAACGGTGGTGGATGCTGTTCAGGAAGGCCTTCAGGAACGCAAAACAGAAAGAGAAAAAGAGGAACCAGGAACAGCTAAGAAGAAAAAGGCGTCCCGCTTAAAAAAGAATACAGCCGAAGAAGAATTCGACGGGGATGAAAGCGATGAATCAGAAGAATAACATCCGGTCGATAATCGATTTATTAATTTTCTAAAACAACCCATACAGTATGGCATTTCAGACAGCAGATGTAGTTAAATTACGCAAGAAAACAGGCGCTGGTATGATGGATTGCAAAAATGCACTTACCGAAGCGAACGGTGATTTTGAAAAGGCAGTACAGATAATCCGTGAAAAGGGAAAACTGGTCGCAGATAAGCGTTCCGACAGGGAAGCCTCTGAAGGGGTAGTCCTGGCTAAAGTTACGGATGACAAACAGTCCGGAGGCATTCTGGTCCTCAATTGTGAAACTGATTTTGTAGCGAAAAATGAAAACTTTATCGCATTTGCTGAAAAGATCCTTGATCTGGCCCTCGCCGGAAAGGCAACCAATCAGGGTGAGGTGGACAAACTGCTTCTTGACGGACGTACCATCGCTGAACAGGTAACGGAACAAACCGGTGTCATTGGTGAAAAACTGGAGCTTTCCTATTTCCGAAGAATAGAAGCGGATCGGGTTACAGCCTATATACATCCCGGGAATAAGCTTGCCACAGTGGTTGGGTTTAACAAACCGGAAGTCGATGTGCAGGTTGCCAAAGATATAGCCATGCAGATTGCCGCAATGGATCCCGTAAGCATTGACAAAGACTCGGTTCCGGCTGATCTGATCGAAAAGGAACTGGAGATTGCCAGGGAAAAATACCGCCAGGAAGGAAAACCTGAATCCATGCTGGATAAAATTGCCCAGGGATCTTTGAATAAGTGGTTCAAAGAATCAACCCTTTTGAATCAAACCTATGTGAAAGACGGGAAGATCTCTGTCAGAGAATTTCTTGCACAGAACGACAAAGACCTTAAGGTAACGGTATTTGACCGTTATACATTGAATACATAACATGCTTTTAGCATACGGATTGTGGCCTGGATTTTTTTCCAGGCTTTTTTTTATCTGACTCCTGACCGGGGAACGGTCTATTTGATTAACTTCGTACCGGTCAATGATAAGGTGTCTGTTAAGATGGCAAAATACAAACGTATACTTCTGAAATTAAGTGGCGAGTCACTGGCTGGTCCTCATCAGCAGGGCATTGATATAAAACGACTGACCGAATATGCAGGGCAGATACGATCGGTAGCGGATATGGGGGTACAGGTAGGGGTCGTTATTGGCGGAGGCAATATTTTCCGGGGTCTGAGTGGGGCAGCCAAAGGTTTTGACCGTGTGAAAGGGGATCAGATGGGTATGCTTGCAACGGTAATAAACAGCCTTGCTTTGGATTCTGCCCTGAAAGAGGCGGGCGTAAAATCAGAGGTCTTTACCGCAATCCGCATGGAACCGGTTGGAAGGTTCTATGCGAAAGAAAAAGCCCTGGAAGCACTGGGAAAGGGCGAAGTGGTTATTATGGCCGGGGGAACGGGAAATCCCTACTTTACAACCGATACAGCAAGTGCCCTGAGGGCGGTTGAAATCAAGGCCGACATTATGATGAAAGGCACCCGTGTCGACGGGATCTATACAGCTGATCCGGAGATTCATCCCGAAGCACGGAAGATAGAAACCCTTACATTCAAAGAAATGTATAAACAGAACCTCAGGATCATGGACCTCACTGCCACAACACTCTGTTTGGAACAACATATGTCCGTCCTTGTGTTCAACATGGATAAACCGGGAAATCTTGCAAAAGCAGTGAAAGGAGAAAAAATCGGTTCCCTTGTGTCATTCTAACACAATTTCTTTCTCTATAAGGAATTTTAATAAAAATTTTCATGTTTTTGAAAAAATCCTATATATTTGAACTGTTTCTGGTTGATAAGGAGTAGAAACCTATGCAGGAAGAAGCCGATTTTGTAATAGAACAATGCAAAGAGCAGATGAATGCTGCCATTGAACATCTTGAAAAAGAACTGGTACATATCAGGGCCGGTATCGCTTCTCCGGCCATGTTAGAAGGCATTCTGGTTGAATATTATGGGACAATGACTCCGTTAAACCAGGTGTCCAATGTAAGTACCCCGGATCCTCGTACCCTGGCGATTCAACCCTGGGAGAAAAAAATAATACCTGATATTGAAAAAGCCATCCTGGCTGCCAACCTGGGTTTCAATCCCGAGAATAACGGGGAAATTATCCGGATTAACATTCCTGTTCTGACCGAAGAAAGACGGAAAGATCTTGTTAAACAGGTTCATAAAGAGGGCGAAGCAGCCCGCGTGAGCATACGTAACGCAAGAAAAGAAGCTAATGACAATCTGCGAAAATTACAAAAAGAAGGATTGTCTGAAGATTTCGAAAAAGATTCCGAAGCAAAAGTTCAGGAATTAACCGATGATTTTGTGAAAAAAATTAATATCTTAGTGGATGCTAAGGAAAAAGATATTTTAACTATTTGATTGTTTCTAGTTTTCTGTTTTCTGAACATTGTTTAATTGTTTTCATGGCTTTGAGGCAGCTTGCAAAAGCTGCCTTTTTTTTGGTGTACCCCGCAGGGCCCTGGTATTCGTTCGGTACATTGATCCTTGTATTCAGTATTTAATACCTGAAAAAGAAAGCAGGATTTGAATCATTTTGTTATATTTGGGCGTAAAGGCACAAAATTTAAAAACTATGCAAGTGAAAACCTGGTTACTTATCCTCCTTTTTTTTGCAACTGCTTCCTGTATGCAAAGAGAAGCTGACATGGAACTTATTCCCGGAGATAATTTCGAGACGGAAGCAGATGGCAAATCCATAGGCCTGTATACCCTGAAAAATGCGAACGGCCTGGTTACACAGATCACCAATTTCGGTGGGAAGATCGTGAGTCTTTGGGTTCCTGATAATAACGGGGATCTGGCAGATATTGTGTTGGGGTATAATACCATTGAAGCGTATTTTAACTCGGGGGAAGAATATTTTGGGGCCTTGATTGGCCGTTACGGGAACCGGATCGGGAATGCCCGGTTTCAACTAAACGGAGCAACCTATACCCTGGCTGCAAATGACGGAAACAATCATCTGCACGGAGGAATCAAAGGATTTAATGAAGTAGTCTGGAATGCAGAACAACCCGACAGCCAGACGCTGGTTCTTACCTATATGTCGCCTGATATGGAAGAAGGTTATCCGGGAAATCTGGAAGTCAGGGTTCAATATCGCTTAACCGATGCCAATGAATTAAAAATAGAATATTGGGCTACAACGGATAAACCTACACCGGTAAATCTTACCTCCCATTCCTTTTTTAATCTGAAAGGCGAAGGCAATGGAACCATTACCGACCATCTGATGCAGATCAATGCGGATTTTTATACCCCGGTTGATTCGGGTTTGATTCCCCTGGGAACCCTTGATCCCGTGGAGGATACACCATTGGATTTTAGAGAGCTTACAGCGATTGGGGAACGAATCAATGATGATTTTGAACAGCTTGCATTTGGAAAGGGTTACGATCATAATTATGTGATCAATCAAACGGACGAGGATCTGGATTTTGCCGCAAAAGTAGTCGAACCCCAGTCCGGAAGGGTATTGGAAGTATATACCAATGAGCCGGGGATTCAGTTCTACAGCGGGAATTTTCTCAACGGTTCAGAAACAGGAAAGTCCGGAAATCCGTATCGTTTCAGGGATGCTTTTTGTCTTGAAACACAGCATTTCCCAAACAGTCCGAACCAGGAGAATTTCCCTTCAACCCTTCTTAATCCGGGAGACGAATATTATTCGGTTTGTGTGTATCGGTTCGGAACCGAAAAATAAGAATGCGGCTGTTCTGAAGAAGAAAAACCCTGTTCTTTTTTTTAACCCGATTGCCTGGAATTCCCCATGGAATTCGTAATGAATCGTAAGATCTCCTTCCTTAAAAAAATTCCTATATTTGTACATTTTTTAAAATAAGGTTTTCAACGGGATCAGAATGAACAATACGTTTCAGGAATACAAACAATTAAATCTTTCTGCGATCAACAAGGAGGTTTTAAAACGGTGGGAGGAGGATGATACTTTCCACAAAAGCATTGCATCGCGTGAAGGGCATAAGAAATTTGTATTCTATGAAGGGCCTCCTTCAGCCAATGGCATACCGGGCATTCACCATGTGATGTCCCGGACCATCAAAGACATATTCTGCCGGTACAAAACCATGAAGGGATTTCGCGTACACCGGAAAGCAGGATGGGATACGCATGGACTTCCTGTTGAGCTTAGTGTGGAAAAATCCCTGAATATTACCAAAGAAGATATAGGAGAAAAAATTTCGGTCGAAGCGTACAACAAAGCCTGTCGTACCGAGGTTATGAAATACACCCGCGAGTGGGAGGAGCTGACCCGTATTATGGGGTATTGGATTAACATGGATGATCCGTACATTACCTACGACAGCCGGTATATCGAATCGGTATGGTGGTTGTTAAAGCAGATTTATGACAAAGGGTTGATGTACAAAGGATATACGATTCAGCCCTATTCACCGGCAGCGGGAACCGGCCTGAGTTCACATGAACTGAACCAGCCCGGATGTTACAGGGATGTTCAGGATACCACTGTCGTTGCCCAGTTCAAAGTGATCCGGAACGAACGATCGGAATTTCTGTTTGAGAACGTGGACAGCGAACTTTTCTTTATGGCCTGGACAACCACTCCGTGGACCTTACCTTCCAATACGGCCTTATGTGTGGGCCCTTCTATACAGTATGTAAAAGTAAAAACATACAACCCCTACACCGGGAAACCGATTGTTCTGATCCTGGGAAAAGAGCTGCTGAACACCTATTTTCATGGTACAGACGGGGAACAGGATTTTGATTCCTATAAACCCGGAGATAAAAAATTACCCTTTAAGGTGATAGGAGAATATAGGGGAAATGAACTTGAAGGCGTACAATATGAGCAGCTTATCGATTGGGTTAAGCCCGAAGGAAAAGCATTTGAGGTAATTAGCGGTGACTTTGTAACGACCGAGGAGGGTACCGGCATTGTGCATATTGCGCCAACGTTTGGTGCCGATGACGACAAAGTGGGCAGGCAAAACGATATTGCTCCCTTGTTAATCCTGGATCAGGAGGGCAGATTCCAACCCCTGGTCGATAAAAAAGGCCGGTTCTTCAAAATAGAAAATATGGCGGAAGCCTTTGTCAGCAAAAATGTGAATGTTGAAAAATACAAGCCTTTTGCCGGCAGGTATGTAAAAAATGCGTACGATGTAAACCTTACAGAAAATGAAGATACCATCGATGTGGATCTTGCGGTTATGCTCAAAATAGAGAACAGAGCATTTAAAATTGAAAAACATACCCATACATATCCGCATTGCTGGAGAACCGACAAACCGGTACTCTATTATCCTCTCGATTCATGGTTTATAAAAACGACTGCGGTAAAAGATAAACTGGTTGCTTTGAACCACACCATTAACTGGAAACCTTCCTCCACGGGGTCCGGCCGATTTGGAAACTGGCTGGAGAATCTGGTTGACTGGAACCTCAGCCGTTCCCGTTTCTGGGGAACCCCGCTCCCGATATGGAGAACGGAAGATGGTTCCGAAGAGATCTGTATTGGTTCTGCAGAAGAACTGATGGCAGAGATCCGCAAATCCTTAGCAGCTGGTTTTATGGAAATCAATCCGTATGAGGGATTCGAACCCGGGAACAACTCCGGAAAGAACTATGAGCTCCTGGACCTTCACAAACCCTATATCGATAGTGTGGTACTGGTTTCGCCTTCCGGGGAAAAAATGTTCAGGGAACCCGACCTGATCGATGTATGGTTCGATTCCGGATCCATGCCTTATGCTCAGGTTCATTACCCGTTTGAATCAAAGGATACGTTTAACCAGGTTTTTCCGGCCGATTTTATTGCAGAAGGCGTGGACCAGACCCGGGGTTGGTTTTTTACCCTGCATGCCATTGCTACTATGGTTAGCGAATCCGTTTCCTTTAAAAATATCATAGCCAACGGCTTAATCCTCGATAAGAAAGGAAATAAAATGTCAAAGCGGCTGGGCAATGCCATTGATCCGTTTGATACGATTGAAAAATATGGTTCTGATCCGTTGCGCTGGTATCTGATCACCAACGCCCAGCCATGGGATAACCTGAAGTTTGATATCGAAGGGGTGGAAGAGGTAAAACGAAAATTCTTCGGGACCCTGTACAATACGTACAATTTCTTTGCTTTGTATGCCAACATCGATACCTTTACTTATGAAGAAGAGGAAATACCGGTTGCTGAAAGGCCGGAACTGGACCGTTGGGTCATCTCTCAATTGCATACATTGATTAAAGAAGTCCATGCGAGTTATGAAAACTATGAACCTACCCGTGCAGGCAGGGCCATTGCTGATTTTGTAACGGAAAACCTGAGCAACTGGTTTGTGCGCCTGAGCCGGAAACGTTACTGGGGAGGCGATTACGACAAGGATAAAATATCAGCCTATCAGACCTTGCATACCTGCCTGGTTACCATAGCAAAACTGATGGCTCCTATAGCCCCTTTTTACGCAGACCTGATATTTTCCGATCTGAACCGTATCACAGGAAAAGAAAAAAAACAAAGCGTACACCTGGCTGATTTTCCTGAATATTCAGAAGACCTGATCGATAAAAACCTTGAAGAGAAAATGGCATTGGCTCAGAAAGCTTCCTCCATGATCCTGGCTCTTCGCAGAAAAGAAAAACTCAAAGTAAGACAACCGCTGTCAAAAATTATGGTGCCCATTTTAGAAGATCGGTTTAAAGAACAGTTTGATGCGGTGAAAGATGTTATACTGGCTGAGGTAAATGTTAAAAGCGTAGAATATCTGCACGATACAACCGGAATCATCAAAAAGAAGGTTAAACCGGATTTTAAAAAATTGGGTCCCCGGTATGGAAAATTAATGAAGACCATAACCGCTGAAATAGGGAAATTTACCCAACAGGATATTTCGGAACTGGAGGAAAAGGGGTTCAGAAAAATTCAGGCAGGAGATGAAACAATTGAAATATCCATGGATGATGTTGAGGTTACAACGGAGGATATTCCGGGCTGGACAGTTGCTACGGATGGAAACCTGACCATCGCTCTTGATATTCACATTACAGAACAATTGAAACAGGAGGGAATAGCACGGGAATTAATCAATAAAATTCAAAATATCCGGAAGGAGAGTAATTTTTCGGTTACCGACAGAATCCGCCTTCAGATCCGGAAAAATGATACCATCAATGATGCCGTCATAAACTTTAAAAAATATATATGCGACCAGACCCTTGCTGCCGAGCTGAAACTTATGGATCATTTAGTTCGTACTGAAGCCCGGGAGGTAGAAGTAGAGGCAGATGTTGTTACTTGGATAAAGATTGAGAAATATAAATAAGTACTAAATTTAGATGCGGGAATGAATCCGTATAAAAAAATGTTGGGTTATGAGTGAAAAGAAAAGATATTCGGATGAGGAGCTGGCTGAGTTTAAAACGATCATACTTGCCAAACTCGCCAAAGCTCAGGAAGATTATGCCATGTACCGGAATTCCATTACCCATAGTGACGGGAACGATACACAGGATACTTCACCAACCTTCAAAGTACTCGAGGAAGGGGCAGCAACGTTATCAAAGGAAGAAGCCGGAAAACTGGCTCAGAGACAACTGAAGTTTATCCAGCATTTGCAGGCTGCGCTGGTACGGATTGAAAATAAAACGTATGGAATTTGTCGTGAAACAGGAAAATTGATTTCCAGGGAACGACTCCGTGCGGTTCCGCATGCTACCCTGTCTATTGATGCGAAGAAGGGGAAAAATTAAACCAACGGTTTCCTTAACAACAGGCAATACATCCCTTGCAGGGGTTTACCAATAGGTTATTTAGACACGGGTAAGGGGTGGGTTTCCCAAATCGTACAGAATGAATCTTTCAAAGAGGAAAAAAGCTGTTCTTATCATTGTTTTCGTACTGATTGCCGATCAGATACTCAAGATCTGGATTAAAACTCATATGTCTCTTCACGAGGAGATTAGAATTCTTGGGAACTGGTTTCGGATTCTTTTTGTTGAAAATAACGGAATGGCATTTGGTTTTGAATTCGCCGGAACCTATGGAAAAATTTTTCTGAGTCTTTTCCGGATTGCTGCTGTTGTTGCTATAGGCTGGTACCTGTTGAATCTTTCAAAGAGAAATTTTCCGATGGGATTTATTGCCAGCATTGCGTTAATTTTTGCCGGTGCTGTGGGCAATATCCTTGATAGTGCCTTTTACGGATTGATCTTTGAACACAGCAGCTATGGAAAGGTTGCAGCCTTTCTGCCTGAGGGGGGTGGCTATGCAGGTTTTCTCCATGGGAAAGTGGTCGATATGTTCTATTTCCCCATCATTCAGGGTTCTTATCCGAAGTGGTTTCCGTTCCTGGGAGGGGATCCCTTTATCTTTTTCAGACCGGTTTTTAACCTGGCCGATTCAGCCATTACCATTGGGATTTTCTCTGTTTTGATTTTTTACCGGAAACAGTTCAACAAGCCACTTAAAAGCAAAGAGGAAACCAAAGAAGAAATGGTTCAGGAACCGGATTTTACAGAAAATCCCGGCCGGGAAATCTGATTTCTTTATTTTATTTTACCTTTGTTTTCAGAAAAAAACAGTTGAAGCGTGTGGATCAGAATTTGGCAATATATAATACATTATCCCGCGAAAAGGAAGTTTTTACTCCCCTGATTAAAGGGAAAGTTGGCATGTATGTCTGCGGGCCTACGGTTTACAGCAATACCCACCTTGGCCATGCACGTCCTGCAATTACCTTCGATCTTTTATTTCGTTTTTTATTGCATAAAGGTTTTGCTGTCAGGTATGTCCGGAATATTACCGATGTGGGTCATCTGGAAGATGCCACCGGCGAAGACCGGATCCAGAAAAAAGCAAAACTGGAAAAACTGGAACCCATGGAAGTCGTTCAGAAGTATATGGAGACCTTCCATCGCAATATGAATGAACTGAATGTATTACCCCCCAGCATTGAACCGAGGGCATCAGGGCACATTATTGAACAACAGCAGCTGATTGAAAAGATCCTGAAAAACGGATATGCCTATGAATCGGAAGGATCTGTTTATTTTGATGTGGATAAATACCATACGGATTATTTTTATGGAAAGCTTTCCGGCAGGGACCTGGAGAGCCTGAAAACCCAAACCAGGCAACTGGAGGGGCAGTCACAGAAAAAGAATCCCTATGACTTTGCCCTTTGGAAAAAAGCATCCCCGGAGCATCTTATGCATTGGCCTTCAGCGTGGAGTGAGGGATTCCCTGGCTGGCATCTCGAATGTTCCGCTATGAGCACCAAATACCTGGGGGAACAATTTGATATTCACGGGGGAGGAATGGATCTGATTTTCCCCCATCATGAGTGTGAAATTGCTCAGTCAACGGCAGCCCTGGGCAAGGAATCAGTCCGCTACTGGATGCATAACAACATGATTACAATCGGCGGTCAGAAGATGGCACGTTCGCTGGGGAACTTTATCACCCTGGATGAATTGTTCTCAGGCAACCATGAACTGCTTGAAAAGCCTTATTCGCCTATGACCATCCGGTTTTTTATCCTTCAGGCTCATTACCGGAGCACCCTGGATTTTTCAAACGAAGCACTCCAGGCCTCTGAGAAGGGACTGAACCGGTTAATGAATGCCCTTAAGACGATTGAAAGCCTTCCGGTTTTTGATAATCCGACAGTCGATATCTCTCCGCTGAAAGAAAAATGTTTTGCCGCCCTGAATGACGACCTGAACAGCCCGATAGCGATTGCCTATCTCTTCGAAGGGGTGAAGATCATCAACGCCCTTAAAGAAGGCAAAGAAAAAATTTCAGCCTCTGAAAAGAAAAAATTTACCTCCTTTTTTAAAACCGTGGTGTTTGATATACTTGGATTAAAGGAAGAAAAGGATTCCAGACAAACCGATGATTCCCTGCTGAAAGAATTGGTGGATCTTCTGCTAACCCTGCGGATGAAGGCCAAAGAAAATAAAGACTGGCCTACGGCTGATACAATCAGGGATCATTTAAATTCCCTTGGAATAGAAGTAAAGGATACAAAAGAGGGCTCGGAATGGAGCGTGAAATAGACAGAATGGATCCTTTCCATGTTAAATAATAAATCGATAGAGATGTTTTCCGGAATAGTTGAAGAATACGGTACGGTAACTGCCATTGAAAAAGAACGGGGAAATGTACATTTTACCCTAACCTGTTCATTTGCTCATGAACTAACTGTTGATCAGAGCCTTTCTCACAATGGGGTATGCCTGACCGTTGTGGATGTCGACCAACACAAAGGGACCTATAAAGTGACAGCAATCAAAGAAACCCTTTTGCGATCGAATCTTGGACAACTGGAGGTTGGCAGCAAAGTGAACCTTGAACGAAGCATGAAAATGAACGGGCGCCTCGACGGGCATATTGTTCAGGGGCATGTTGACCAGACAGCCGTATGTAAAAAAGTCGAAGAAGCCGAGGGAAGCTGGTACTATACGTTCGAATATGACTTTGACCGGGAAAAGGCCAGGCAAGGATACATGACGGTCGAAAAAGGATCTGTAACCGTCAACGGAGTCAGCCTGACCGTAGTCCATGCAAATGAAAACTCCTTCCAGGTGGCTATCATCCCCTATACTTACGAAGTAACAAATTTCCATGCCTTTAAAGAAGGAACCCTCGTGAACCTTGAATTTGATATCATTGGAAAATACCTGAGCAAACTGATGACTTACAGGTAACCTTTCTGCACCTGCTCCCAAAAGAACAATCCGGGAGAAATGGGATGATCTTTCCTGAACAATAACTCCGGCATGCTGTTTTATGGGTTAAATAAAATGGCTATCTTTTATCCTTGAAACGGGTCCCGGTTTCGGGGGCACTCAGTACGGAACAAGTCCCATGGGCCTGATGCAGTCTGTCAAAACATTGCTCCTGAGTAGGAGTTGTTACCCAGGATTTAAATAAATTCTATGCAGATGAATAAAACAGCGATCATAACAGGGGCTTCCAGACGAATTGGGAAGGTTCTGGCAGAACACCTGGCTTCCAAAGGGTGGAATATCATTGTTCATTACAATTCTTCCGAAAGGCCTGCAGAGGAATTGGTCTCGTTACTGAAACAAAAATATCCGGATCAGAAATTCGGGTCTTTAAAAGCAAATCTGGCTAATGCGGACGAAGTGGAGGGTTTTTTCCCCCATTTGATCCAACAGCATGAGAAGCCCGGATTACTGGTCAACAATGCCTCTGTATTTAATCGGGGTTCGATTCATGAAACAGAAGTCAGGTTGCTGGATTTGCATATGCATGTAAATCTGAAAGCTCCGTTTCTCCTGATGCGTGATTTTCAAAAATATTGCGGGGAAGGGAATATTATCAATCTTGTGGATACCCGGATAACGAACAACGAATCGGATTATGCTACGTATTCCTTATCAAAAAAAGCCTTGTGGGAACTGACCAAAATGGCTGCTCTGGAGTTTGCACCTGCTATCCGGGTGAACGCTATTGCCCCGGGCGTCACACTGGCCCCGGCCGATAAAGATGAAGCCTACCTTCAAAAACTGGCTGCCAGGATACCGATGCAGAAACCGGGAGGGGTAAAACCAATATTGCTCAGCGTGGATTATATTCTTAAAAACGAACACCTTACAGGTCAACTGCTGTTTGCTGATGGAGGGGAGAATGTAGGGAGAAAAAAAGTATGACAGTGAATAACCCATTATAACAAAATGAAACGAGCATCAAATTTAAGCATCCTTGTTCCTGCCTTTCGCTCGTAACAGCCTGGCATTTCGGGGAGGGGCTTATAGGTTGTTGTTTTGTAACGATATTTTAGTAATTAACGTATTCCAATCAGAAATGGCAATTATACATATAAAAAATCTGCTGGTCAGAACCTACATAGGCTTTAATCCGGAAGAGCTGACAAACAAACAGGATGTGATTATTAACCTTACAATTGAAACGGAAGTACCAGAGAAAACATTGGAACAGGATAACCCACAGGACATTTATAATTATAAAGACATCACCAAGAAGGTGATCGCTTTGGTTCAGGAGGGAAGGTTTAAACTGCTTGAAGTGTTGACCCATAAAATTCTTGAGCTTATCATGCAGGATGAACGGGTTAGCCGGGCAAAAGTTGAGGTTGATAAGCCCCAAGCCCTGCGTTTTGCTGAATCGGTTTCGATGGAAATGGAGGCTCAAAGATAAAGGCAGGGTTGATCACATCATTGGGGGTAGGAAGTTTAAAAACAGTTCCGGATACAATGAATGCACAAAAAAAATCGGGTAGTTACAAAAAAAGAAACCATCCGAAAGAGGCGAAAAGAGAGGTTTCTGAAACAGGGGAGAGCACTATAAATACAGCCATTATCGGAATTGGTTCGAACATTGATGCTGCAAAGAATATTCAGGGCATGTTGAAACTTCTGGCGCAAAAAGTTAACATCTCAACTATTTCCTCCTTTCGGAAAACCCAGCCTATAGGAATCAAAAGCCAGCCGGAATTTACCAACGGAGCCGTTAAAATTAAAACAACCATGGTTCAGGAGGAGTTGAAAACTGTTCTGACCGATATTGAAAACAAACTGGGACGCGACCGCCAGGCCCCGAAGTATGGCCCCCGAACGATCGATCTGGATATCATCCTATGGAATGGAGAAGTGGTCGACACAGATTTTTACACCCGGGAATTTGTCCGGGAAAGTGTAAAGGAAATCCAGAAACCTTAAATCCCGCCTTGTTAGGGATTACGGCCTGTACTTCTCAGGAGATTTCCTTGCAATACCCCTTGTTACAGTTTTGTGAATCTCAGAAAGATATAATCGGTGTTTTTTGCAGTTAATAGAGGAATTTGTGTATTTTCGCGCTATTAATTTTGATATTAGCTCATTATGTGGATAAGGGTATCCCGTTTTATCCTGAAGAACAAAATACTCCTTTTTACTTTATTGGCAGGAATAACTGTCTTCATGGGTTTTCACGCTACCCGGGTGGAGATGTCGTATGAATATGCCCAGTTGCTTCCCCAAAAAGATCCTGCCTTTAAAGATTATGAGAAATTTGTATCTCTTTTTGGTGAAGAAGGGAACCTGATCGTGGTGGCTGTCCAGGATGAAGATTTTTTTAAAATGATCCATTTCAACAGATGGGAGCTGCTCTGCAGAAAATTATCAGAGATTGAAGGAGTGGAGAATCTGATTTCTGTGTCAAACAGTTACAATCTTAATAAAAACACCGAAGAGAGAAAATTTGAAATAAAAAGGATTTTTCCTTTGGAGATTCAGGACCAGGAGCAACTGGACAGCCTGGCGGAGAAATTTAGAACCCTCCCTTTTTACAAAAAGATTCTGTATAACGATCAGTCCGATGCCTATTTGCTTGCCATTACGGTTAATAAAGATAAAATGGCATCCAAAAAACGGGAGCAACTGATCCGGTTGATTCAGGGGGTATGCAAACAATTTGAGGAGGATACCGGTACAAAACTACACTATTCCGGGTTGCCCTATATCCGGGTCGTTAATTCCATGCAAATCAGGAAAGAGATCTATATGTTCAGTTTTTTGGCTCTGGGTATATGTATTGTGGTATTGTTTCTGTTCTTCCGTTCTTTTAAGGCGGTTTTTTTCCCGGTTATTATTGTTCTTACCGGTGTCATCTGGAGCCTGGGCTTGTTGACTTTGTTTGGTTTTAAGATCACCTTGTTAACGGGAATGATCCCTCCTCTGCTGATCGTTATCGGAATTCCCAACAGCATTTATATGCTTAATAAGTTTCATCAGGAGTATATAAGCCACGGCAATAAAATAAAAGCCCTGCAACGGGTCATTATCAAAATCGGAAACGCAACATTCCTTACCAACCTGACAACAGCTGCCGGCTTTGCAACTTTTATTATCGTAAAAAGTGATATACTCCGTCAGTTTGGGATTATAGCCTCCCTCAGTATCATGAGTTTGTTTATTCTTTCCCTTTTGTTTATTCCCATTGTTTTCAGTCTGATTGAACCTCCTTCCTCCAGGCATGTAAAACATCTGAAAAATACCTTGATCTCAGGGATTATTGAATTCATTATCGGGGTAACACGCAATCACCGGAAAGCAGTATATATTGTATCTTTAGTGATTCTGGGTGCAGGCATCTGGGGGGTAACCCTGATAAAAAGTTCAGGTTTTATGGTGGATGATATTCCGGAAAGCGATCCCATTTACAAAGACCTGAAATTTTTTGAAAGGAATTTTGACGGATTGTTACCGCTTGAGATAATTATTGATACCAAAAGACCCAAAGGAGTGATGCAGCAAAGCACATTTCAACGGATTGACAGACTGGAAACTGAACTTTCGGAAGTGGAAGAACTTTCGCAACCGTTATCTATGCTTAACCTTCTGAAATTTTCCAAGCAGGCTTTTTATAACGGGAATGAGGCCTATTACCGGTTGCCCAACAACCGGGAAAAGGATTTTATTTTTTCATACGCTTCCAACGGAGTGGATAATATGGATCTGTTGCACTCGTTTATTGACAGCACACAGCAAATTACCCGGGTTAGTTTCAGGATGAAAGATATCGGGACCAAAGAGATGGAGCGTTTTTATGACCGGTTCCGTGCGAAGATCGACTCTGTTTTTCCCAAAGAGAGGTATGATGTGGTTGTTACCGGTTCGAGCGTAACTCATTTTAAGGGTACTGAATACCTGCTCAGGAGCCTTTTTACCAGCCTGGGGCTGGCAATTCTGCTGATCTCCACCTTTATGGCGGTCATGTTTTCATCGTGGCGGATGGTACTAATGTCTTTAATACCCAATGTTTTACCCTTAATTTTTACGGCAGCTGTGATGGGATATGCTGCGATACCGATAAAAGCTTCTACTATTTTGGTTTTTAGCATTGCATTTGGAATTTCTGTGGATAACACCATTCACTTCCTGGCCAAGTACCGTCAGGAACTGAAAGTGACGAACTGGGATATTCGGCAATCTGTAGTCCTGGCTTTACGCGAAACCGGTGTCAGCATGTTCTATACCTCAGTGGTTCTGTTTTTTTGTTTTGGAATATTCAGTATTTCCAGTTTTGGCGGTACCGTAGCAATGGGGATCCTGGTATCCCTTACTCTTCTGGTGGCTGCCACTTCAAATCTTTTTCTATTGCCCTCCTTACTGACCGGACTGGATCGTATTACCACGACAAAAGCCTTTGAAGAACCCCTGCTTCCTATTTACGATGAAGAAGAAGACATTGAATACGAAAAGTTGACAATTGAAAACAAATCCCATGAATAAGTACCCTATATACCCACTGACGGAAATACAGGAACTGATTAATTCAGCGTTTGAAAAGGAACTGAAAGAATGGATGGACAGGCAACCGGAAAATTTATATTTGCCGGCAAATTATATTCTGGGACAAAAAGGGAAAAAACTTCGTTCCACACTGGTTTTGTTAAGTTATAACCTTTTTAACGAGAAGGTTGTGAAGGCTCTTCCTGTGGCATTGGCTATCGAAATTTTTCACAATTTCACCCTGCTTCATGACGATATAATGGACAAAGCCGAGATCCGAAGAAACGAACCGGCTGTTCACAAAAAGTTCGGGGAGAATGCTGCTATTTTATCGGGCGATGTGATGTCTTTTATATCGTTTAAATATTTACTAAAATGCGAATCGACTTATCTGCAGCCGTTGCTGGAACTTTTTACCGATACCGCCATAGCAGTATGTGAAGGACAACAATATGACCTGGATTTTGAAGACCGTTTCGATGTTTCCGAGCATGAATACCTGGAAATGATCCGGTTAAAAACGGCTGTTTTGCTGGCCTGCAGTTTAAAATCCGGATCCTTGATTGCAGGGGCCGGTGATCAGGAAATGACCGCTTTATACAACCTCGGGATGAACCTCGGGATGGCTTTTCAGTTACAGGATGACCTCCTGGATACCTTTGGCAAGGAAACCGTATTCGGGAAAAAAATAGGCGGTGATATCCTTACCAACAAAAAAACCTTTTTGCTGGTAAAAGCCCTGGAGCTGGCAAATCCGAAACAGAAGAAGGAACTGATCTTCTGGATCGACAAAAAAGAATTTGATCCGGAGAGAAAGATTGAAATCATAAAATCAATATACACAGAACTGGGAATTAAAGATCTGATAAAGAAACAAACCGAATTTTATTTCAGTAAGGTATATACATCCCTTGCTTCTGTTTCTGTGGCTGAATCAAAAAAGGTTCAGCTTAAGCAGCTTATACGTACCATGTTGCATCGTTCTACCTGATGGAAGTAAAACAGGGTAAATTGTTGTGGAAACGTAAAACAATAGTAAATTTGTGGGGAGAAAGATTCTGACTGACACAACAGCTCCTTTCTTTCACAAACAGGTTAAATGGATGAAGATTCTCCGGGAATCAAATAAAATCGAATACAGATGGCTCAGACTATTGGAAAAGTATTGCAGGTAATAGGCCCTGTGGTTGATGTGATCTTTAATCAGGAAGGGACCGATCTGCCTTCCATTTATGATGCACTGGAAATAGACCATGGCAACGGGGCGAAGCTCATTGTGGAGTGCCAGCAGCATATTGGTGAGAATACCATCCGGTGTATAGCCATGGATACAACCGATGGGTTGAGGCGTGGAATGAAAGCATTCGCTTTGGGTAGCCCTATTGTAATGCCTAAAGGAGAAGCGGTACTGGGACGGTTGATAAATGTCACCGGGGATCCTGTCGACGGGTTGGAAAGTCTGCCCAAGGATGGGTTAAACATTCACAACGAAGGACCTAAATTTGAAGATCTTGTAACGGAGACGGAAGTACTGCACACAGGAATTAAAGTAATTGATTTGATTGAACCCTATGCCAAAGGAGGTAAAATTGGATTATTCGGAGGAGCCGGTGTGGGCAAAACAGTTCTCATTCAGGAACTGATCAATAATATTGCTTTGGGTCATAAGGGATTATCGGTATTTGCCGGTGTAGGGGAACGAACCAGGGAAGGAAATGACCTTTTAAGGGAAATGATCGATGCGGATATTGTGGATTACGGTAAGAAATTCAAAGAATCCAAAAACAAAGGAAATTGGGATCTTTCCAAGGTAGATCCGGAAGCGTTAAAAAAATCAAAACTGGCGCTTGTTTTTGGCCAGATGAATGAACCTCCCGGTGCACGTGCCAGGGTAGCCCTCTCGGGATTGACCATCGCTGAAAGCCTGCGCGATGGCGACGGAAGCGCAGGTGGAGGACGCGATATTCTGTTTTTTATTGATAATGTATTTCGTTTCACCCAGGCAGGCTCCGAAGTGTCAGCCCTTCTGGGGCGTATGCCCTCAGCAGTGGGGTATCAGCCAACACTTGCTACTGAAATGGGGATTATGCAGGAGCGGATCACTTCCACAAAACGCGGTTCAATAACATCCGTACAGGCTGTTTATGTTCCTGCCGATGACCTGACAGACCCTGCTCCGGCTACTACGTTTGCCCACCTGGATGCAACCACTGTGCTGAGCCGCAAAATCTCAGAACTGGGAATCTATCCGGCGGTTGACCCCCTCGAATCAAGTTCCAGGATCCTCACCCCGGAAATCGTGGGCGAAGAACACTACAACTGTGCACAAAGGGTTATCAATCTATTACAACGGTATAAAGAACTCCAGGACATCATCGCTATCCTGGGAATGGAAGAACTGTCGGAAGAAGACAAACAGGTGGTTCACCGTGCAAGACGGGTACAACGTTTCCTGTCTCAACCCTTCTTTGTAGCATCTCAGTTTACGGGACTGAAAGGACAGCACGTATCCATTGAAGATACCATCAAAGGATTTAACATGATCATGGACGGAGAAGTGGATAAATACCCGGAAATTGCATTTAACCTGGTAGGAACCATTGAACAAGCGATAGAAAAAGGAGAAAAAATACTGGCAAGCGATTAATCCTGATTGAAAATGTATCTGGAAATATTGACACCCGATAAAAAAATCTTTAACGGCGAAGTTAAGCGGGTACAACTTCCCGGAACCAAAGGCAGTTTTGAAATTCTGAAAAACCATGCCCCTATCATTTCCACTTTGGATAAAGGTACAATCCGGGTGATTGATAAAAACGGCAAAAAGCATCTTTTTACGGTCGATGGAGGCGTGATCGAAAACAAAGACAATAAAATAGTGGTGCTGGTTGAATCGGTGTAACAGGCTAAATTTACCCTGATCCCCAAATGCCCTGAGTATTTTTTATTTGTATTCTGGTTGGTAATCGATACTTTTATAAACAGAATTTTAGTGTACAGCAATTGACGATCAAGTTTCTTATTATACGGTTCAGTTCCATCGGCGATATTGTGCTGACAACGCCCGTCGTGAGATGTTTGAAGAAACAGCTCCCTGAGGCCGAAATTCATTTTGTGACCAAAGAGAAATTTGCATGTATCCTGGAAGCAAATCCGTATATTTCAAAGATTCATACACTTACCGAAAAATTGTCTGAGTTGATCAATGAACTGGAGAAAGAGCAGTTTGATTATATTATCGACCTGCATCAGAATATCCGGAGCAACCAGATAAAAAACAGGCTTCAGATTCCTGCCTTCTCATTTAAAAAACTGAATTTTCAAAAATGGTTGGTTGTTAATTTCAAAATCAATAAACTGCCGGATGTTCACATCGTGGATCGCTATTTGGATACTCTTTCTGTTTTTGATATACACCATGATAACCAGGGCCTTGATTTTTTTATTCCTGAGGCCCGCCGGTATGATTTTCACCTTCTTAGTGAGAAATTCCGGGAAGGCTATATCGCTTTTGTGATTGCCGGCACGTACGGTACCAAAAAACTTCCCCTGGATAAAGTGGCTGAGATTTGTGCCATGACGGATAAACCCATTCTTTTGCTGGGGGGCAGTAAAGAACAGGAAGAAGGAGATAAATTGCGTTCACAGGTTCCGGAGAGGATCATCAATCTATGCGGCAAAACATCCCTCGGGGAATCGGCAGATATCATAAAACATGCCAGGCTTGTGCTCACCAACGATACCGGATTGATGCACATCGCAGCAGCCTTCCGGAAAAAAATACTCTCTTTCTGGGGAAATACAATCCCTGAATTTGGAATGGTACCCTATCTGCCTCACCCGGATTCGAAAATTATGGAGGTTAAAAATCTGAAATGCCGGCCCTGTTCAAAATTAGGCTATGAGAAATGTCCTAAAAAACATTTCAGGTGCATGCGGGAGCTTCGTACCGATGAGGTAATTTCATGGATCGAAAAGAATTATTAATTTCAGGCATCAAAATTAGAAATTATAATACTATGTTAAAACGACTTTTGCCTTTATTTGTATTGGCAGGTACGCTGATACAGGTACCTGGTTTTGCACAGCGTGAACCGGTAACCAAAGCCAACTATCGCCTGGCGGAACGTTTTTCGCCGGAAAAAATTGAACGAATGGTCTTCAGCACTTCGGTACGTCCGAACTGGCTCGGGACAGGTGATAAATTCTGGTACAAATATGAAACTTCGGAAGGTTCGTTTTTTTATCTGGTTGACCTGGATAAAAAATCCAAAACGCCGCTTTTTGATAACCATAAAATGGCGGCCATGCTGACACAGATCACGAAAGATCCATACGACTGGCAGCACCTGCCACCCATCGAACCCAAATTTAAAAAGGAAGATACGGTTTTTCAGTTTGATGTAACCAGTTCTCAGGATGAGGAAAAAAAAGAAACGGAAGCGGAGGCAAAGAGCGATACCACAAAAACCGGGGATAAAGCAGACAATGCAAAAAAAGAGAAGCCGGAAAAGAAGGTGTTTCACCTGGAATACAACCTCCAGACTGAAGAGTTGTATGAACAGGAAGACTGGAAAGAAGAGAAAGAGCATCCCGGATGGGCTTCCATTTCGCCCGACAGTTCGTATGTTGTTTTTGCACGCGATTACAACCTCTACTGGATGGATAAGGAAAATTTCCTGAAAGCCCTTGAGGAAGAAGAGGACGAACCCGATACCACCATTGTGGAACATCAATTAACCACGGAAGGCGTAAAGGATTATGCTTTTGGAGGGGGGTATACACCCAAAGAAAACGACGATGAGGAAACCATTGAAAAGGAGAGCCGGAAAAGGCAACGGGCCTACATTTACTGGTCTCCTGATTCGAAAAAATTTGCGCTCACACGCGACGACAGCCGCCATGTGAAAGCCCTCTGGGTGATCAACGCAATAAACCAGCCACGCCCCGATCTGGAAACCTATAAATACCAGATGCCGGGCGAGAAGGAAGCTCCCCAGGAAGAACTCTGGGTCTTCGACATGGAAAAAAAGAAAGGAAAGGAAATAGATGTTTCTGCTTTTACTGACCAGACCCTTTCCATTGCCCGAAGAAATTATACCCATAAGGAACAGATCGAAGAGTATGTTCCCAATCTCTGGTTGTCTGATTCTTCGGAGAGGCTCTATTTTGTCCGTACCAGCCGCGACCTGCATAAAATAGATGTTTGCGAAGCAAATACCGAAACCGGAGAAGTAAAAACACTGATCGGGGAAAGGCTGAATACCTATGTGGAAATACATAATCCGGTGTTGCTGAACAATGAAAAAGAGATGATCCACTGGTCGGAACGCGACGGCTGGGCTCATTTTTATCTGTATGATACCGAAGGAAACCTGAAAAACCGCCTTACGGAGGGCCCCTGGCATTGCAACCAGGTGGTTAAGGTGGATGAGAAAAACAGGGTACTCTATTTTACAGCCAACGCCCGCGAGGAAGGGGAGGATCCGTATTACGAACACCTGTACAGGGTCAACCTCGACGGATCGGGATTGAAACTTCTGAATCCGGGAAATTTTACCCACGAGGTGGAGATGAGCGACTCTTACCGTTTTTTTGTGAACAATTACTCACGGGTTAATACCGTTCCGAAATCGGAGATCCGGGACAACGAAGGACGCCTGGTTCTGGAGCTGGAAACGGCAGATCTGACGAACCTTTTTGCTGCCGGTTACCAATTCCCGGAACCTTTCAAAGCCAAAGCTGCCGATGGAATTACCGATCTCTACGGGGTGATGTACAAACCCTTCGATTTTGATTCGAACAACCTTTACCCCATTCTTGAATATGTCTATCCGGGGCCGCAGACAGAATCTGTGAATGCTGCTTTTTCGGCTCGTATGGACCGTACCGACCGGTTTGCGCAACTGGGATTTGTTATCATTACCCTGGGAAACCGTGGCGGCCATCCGAACCGCTCAAAATGGTACCACAACTATGGCTACAACGATCTGCGCGATTACGGCCTTGCGGATAAAAAATATGTGGTGGAACAACTGGCGGACCGCCATAAATTTATCGACATTGAAAAAGTGGGCATCTCAGGCCACTCAGGGGGCGGTTTTATGTCAACAGCAGCGTTGCTCCAATACCCCGATTTTTATAAAGCAGCGGTTTCGTCGGCTGGAAACCACGAAAACAACATCTATAACCGGTGGTGGAGCGAAAAACACCACGGCGTGAAAGAGGAGATTGACGATAAGGGAGAATCAAAATTTATCTATGATATTGAAAAAAACTCCGAACTGGCGAAAAACCTCAGGGGCCACCTCCTGCTGGTAACCGGCGATATGGACAACAATGTCCACCCGGGGAATACCTACCGGATGGCCAATGCCCTGATCAAGGCAAAAAAACGGTTCGAATTTTTTATCATGCCGGGGCAACGCCACGGTTTTGGCGATCATACCGAATACTTTTTCTGGCTGAAAGCGGATTATTTCTGCAAGCATCTGATCGGCGATTATTCCATCAGCACCGATATTTTTGAAATGCGGCGTGAACATAAAATGACACCCAGTAAAAAGCGGGCAGAATAAAATTTGTTGTTAATAGCTTTTACCGTCCTCGTTGATCATGGGGACAAACCTTACCGGAAGGACTTTTTGCTGAGTTAACCGGCCCTTTTTTTTGCGGATGAGGACCAGGCTCTGGGCAAATTTCCTCCCGACAGGAATAATGAGCCTTCCCCCTTCGGCAAGCTGGGCTACCAAAGGATCAGGAATCCGGGTTGGGGAACAGGTGACAATGATGGCATCAAAGGGTGCATGTTCCGGCCAGCCCAGATAACCGTCCCCCTGTTTAACGTATATGTTGTGGTATCCGAGATCCCGGAAAAGTTCTTTTGCATCCTGTACGAGGGTTTTAAAGATTTCAATGGTGTAGACCGTATCGCAAAGCTGTGCCAGAATGGCCGCCTGATACCCCGAACCGGTGCCGACCTCCAGCACCTTATCCTTTTTTTTAAGATCAAGCTGTTCCGTCATGAATGCTACGACATACGGTTGTGAAATGGTCTGGTCTTCTTTTATAGGCAAAGGCTGGTCGCTGTATGCCAGCATCTGGTATTCGGGAAGGACAAAACGGTGCCGCTCAACCGTCCTAAAAGCATGCAACACACTTCTGTCGGTTATCCCTCGTGCCTCCAGTTGCCGGGTTACCATTTTTTCCCGGAGAAGGGTAAAATCATCGGTCTGGTTCATAAGGTTCATCATATGCCTTTCCGGGGCAGGCCGGAAAGGAAGAAAAAGGAAAAACAGTATAAGCAAACCAAATTCGCGGTTGTTCATTTTTTACAGGGCTGTGTTTGTTGTAATCATACGTAAGCTGAACCGAAGGGTTCAGAATAAGGGTAAATTTTAAAGGAAAAAAAACGGAACCGGGAATTGCGGGTATCTTCTACGGAAAGAGGTGCCGGAAAAGTAAATTAAACTTCCTATGTTTGTAACGAACAACAGGACCGGTTTACTGTATGAAGGGTAAAGCAATTTTTCTGATATTTCTGGTGATTCCCTGGTTCCCTCTGGAGGCTTCGGACAAAGATACGCTTCAGGTGGGGAATGTCCGGGAGAAGCCGTTCCTGAAAAAACAGATCCTGCCGGTCAGCCTGATAACGGCCGGTTCATTGTTGAATGTCGGAAAGATAAAATACGATATTCATGATTTTTTCCCGGATACAGATTGCAGCATCGATGACTACTTCCGGTTTGTCCCCATGGCACAGATGTATGGTTACGATCTGCTGGGATTCCGGCATGCGAACACGGTTTTTGATCAGTCCAAATACCTGTTTTTTTCGCAGCTTGTGTCCTCTATGGTGGTGTATTCACTGAAATCACTGGCCGCAACGGAGCCGCCCCGGGGAACCGGATTATCTTTTCCTTCGGGTCATACTGCTGTTGCGTTTGCCGGGGCTACCGTATTGTTTCATGAGTTTAAAGATAGCGAACCGCTGCTGGCCTGCAGTGGATTTGTATTTGCCACAGCTACCGGTCTGCTGCGGATAACCAACAACGACCATTGGCTGCCCGATGTGTTGGTGGGTGCCGGCATCGGGATGTTATCGGCAAATCTGGTGTATCATGTGAAGCCGTTAAAAAACTGGCATCCTTTCCGGAGCAACCGGAACATCACCCTCACTCCGGCCCTGAGCCCCCACTCGTTCAGCCTGGTTTGCCGGTTTTAATGCCCTCTTCTTTAAGGGTGGATTCATTATTTTTTACATCCCGTTTGCTAATCCAACTCAACCGTTTGATAAACCGGCCTTTTATATACTAAATAAAAATGTAAACTTTGGTTAAACCAATTTTCAACAATCATGAAACGGGCAGCTTTCATTCTCACCATGCTTTTTTTACAAATTGCTTTTTCAGGTGAGGCACAGGAACAAACCATTCAGTTAAAGCTTAATGAAGGATACGAATATATTTTTGAAAGAATAGAAAAACGTTTCTCTCATTTACAAAATGGCTCAGACAGAGTTTACGACCTCAAAAAAAAGAGGTTCAAAATAACTGTCGATGAGGTTGTTTCTGATGAAGAAATGATTCTGGGACTTACCCTCCTTGAAAACAAGGAAGAGAATCCCAGTAGCCAAAAAACAGATATCACGGATTACTTTTTCCCGGGGTTTCACGAAAATAGAGTTTTTTCAGTCACCAATCCTTATGAGCCTCTTTTTTGTATGTTCAAAATACAAGTTCTGATTAACCTGAATTCCCGGAAAATTACAATAGCCGGGCGGGAATCCCTGCTGAATAAATTCAACAGCAGATTGATCGAACAGGGGTATGACGATGAAGACCGGCAAGACATCATCGATTATATCAATCATGAAAAGCTTAACAAACATGCCGAACTGGTTTCGTTTTTACTCTGGTTCCACAACACAAGAATCAATTCCGAAAACTTACTAATCAACTGTCTTGTTGATGATAAGTTGATTGTAAGGGAGTCGGGTGATAAATTTATACGTTTCGGCGAACAGGATTTTAGTAACCTCACGCCGGGCAGGTGGTACAAAAAGTACTGGCTAAATACAGAAAATGGAATTATTACCGATTATTCAACAATAAAGATGGATGTTGTAGAGAATTTAGCAGACAGTTTGTTATACAATGCAAGATGGAATGTTCAGGAAATACAGCTGAAACTTCGGTCATGTAAAAAGATTCAACCTGAAACAGTAACCCTCTCAGGAAAAATTGAAAATCCACTCAGCAATAAAGTACATATCCGTTTCCTGGAAGAACCTTTTGGCATGGACCTGAAAACCGTTACGACTTTTTTAAGGAAGGACGGCTCATTTGAAATTACTTTCCCTTTTACAAAAAAAGGGCTGATCTATTTTGAAAATGAAAATAACAATAAGCATAACGCCCCGGGTACCGTTATAATGTATGCCAAACCCGGTGATTCATTGGGTTTTGAGGCCACGGGTGAAAAATTTCCATGGAATGTAAAATTTTCCGGAGACCGTACAGCCGAATCTTCACTATTGCTGGAATTAAGAAATGAATTGAAGTTGAAGGATAAATATTTCAATCAGCCTTCCCTGATTTTTGATACGGATTTATTATTTGGTGTTAACTATATACTAAATGATCAGATAAGGCAGGGGAAATTTAGTAGCAATATTGGCATAGATCAACTTTTTGAATATATAACACTTACTGACAAAATAGTATCGAAATACAAAGAATCATTGGACGGGGATGATTTAATGTTTATAAGCAATGAAGTAAAAAGTTATTTAAAAAACGGGATTTACATTCTGCTGAATTCATTAAACAGAATGTCGGAGGATGATTTTTACAGTACTTTTGAAATTGAGAACATTGAAGAAATAGACAGTGAAGAAATCAGAAGAAAATCTGAAAAAATCGATGCTATTTCAACATACAACGAGTATGGGCTGGAATCGAGGAAGTGTATGAATTCTTATTTAGAGTATCATTATCGGATTACCAACCGATTTACCTTTCCGGGTTTTGGGATAAGAATTGAAAGTTTTAAAAGATTTCGTGATATTGAACAGGTCACACAGTATGCCCGTATGCTGATAAACGGTTCGCCTCTGTATAGGGAAATCGCCTCGCAACTGTATGAAGATATTTCCTTCCCCGATAATTATCCGTATAATAGATCCTTCTATTCATTGGAAACAGCCAATCGTTATCTGCAGCTGATAATAAGAAACTGCAACGATATAGATGTGGTTGAAAAAGCAAAGCACCTTCATAAACAGCAACAAAAAATGAAGTCCGGTACCTTTGTCCCGGATATAAAGTTTATCGATTTAAACAACCATGTTACCCCCTTTCACCACTTTAAAGGAAAACCTACTGTTTTTCATATTACCACCAGTTGGTACGGGCAACGTTTTTTAATTGAAGAATATGTCAAAGAAAACAGCCACATAAATTTCGTTATAGCCAATGAAGGAAGCAATTTCAGGGAATGGAAGGAATATACAACTCATGCTGAACCTGTGGCAAAACATCTGTTTTTTATAAACGACAGCATCACATTCAAAGAGTTGTTTTTAGCACCAGATGTTTTTTTGGTGTTTGATAAAAAGGGGAATTTTATAAGCTATGAAAAGGGGCTTGGTAGGGCTTTCAAAAAAGCGGAAGCGAGTCTCAGTCCGCAGGAAAAAGAAATCGACAGATCAACACTTCGGATTATTATACTTGTTTTAGGATTCTTATTATTGGCAATCACCCTTACCTTATTAACAGGAAGGTGGCGGGCTCGTCAGCGGTTCAGAAAGGAACAACAATCACGCAGGCTCCGCGAGTTGGAACTTACTGCCATCCGTTCGCAGATGAACCCCCACTTTTTGTTTAACAGCCTCAATTCTGTGCAAAATCTGATTCAGCAGAACAAAGGCAAAGAGGCGCATGTTTACTTGTCTGATTTTGCAGGCTTGATCCGCAAAGTGCTGAAAAATTCTGAAAAACATGAGTCGGCGCTGGCTGAAGAGCTGGAAATGACGGAACAGTATTTAAAGCTGGAAAAACTCCGTTTTGATTTTGATTATACCGTTTTTGTGGATGAAGGAATCGATATCCAAAACACCATGGTTCCTTCGATGCTGCTGCAACCCTTTGCCGAAAATGCAGTGATCCATGGTTTGCAGAATAAACATACCGACAGGAAATTAAAAATTGAAGTTTTTAAAATAGCGGAAGGAATAAAAATAGTTCTGGAAGACAACGGGATCGGACGGGAAGCTGCCAGAAAAATCGAAGCAGAAAAAAATGGCAAAGGCATAAAAATGAATGAAGAGCGGCTGGATCTCCTCCGGGAAAAATACGGCGAAAAATACCGGCTCGAAATAATCGACCTGGAAGAAGGAACAAGAGTGGAAATAACTATCCCGGAAGAAAAGTAACCTTTGTTAACCATGCATTTGTTCTTTAAATAATGGAAGTTTTATGCCTCTTCTTCAGTGATTTGTGGAATAATTTTTGTAGCATAAACGAATGTCAGTGTGATCAGAAAGGTACAAACCCAATTAAATAATCCATCATGAAAAGAATATTGTTAATCAGCCTCCTTGTATGTACTGTCTTTTTTCTTCAGGCACAGACCATCATTGAAAAGCCCGCCCACGGCATGTCAAACGCCGGTCATCTGGAAATTACCGAAATTGAGATTAACAGCAATGAAACGGTTGTCTCATTTTATATTTCATCCCTTGCGGGGAGCTTTGGCATAGCCTCAAAAAGTTTCATTCAGGTTGTCGGGCAACCCGATTCGTTGTTTATGACAAAAAAGACTGCCCCGAAGCCTGAAGCAAATGGATTTATCCCCATCCCTCCTGAAGGGATGTCTTATAAGCTTTACTTTCCTCCCATCGATCCACAAGTGAGCCGGATCGATTTTGGTGAACCCACGAGCAACGGTTGGTATATTTATGACATTGAAATAGATGATCCATCAAACCGGTCGATGGTCCCTGATGCGTTTCTGGGGAACTGGTTCTCGGAAGATAAAAACCTGTGGGAATTTGGTTTTTACGATTCGGTAGCCGTGTGCGATATGAGTGGCTGGTATTATCAATCGGTAGATGAAGAAAACGGGCTTTATACGATAAATCTGATTCATGAAGGAACGGAAAAACGAATCTATGCCAGAAAAGGGGAAGGTCCTGTGTGTTGGTTTGGCCCTTCCGAAGAAAACCTGAGACAATTTTCAAATCAGTTTCCCGGATTTTCGGAAACGGATTTTTCCGGATACGGGGATGCGAATTCGAATGATGTGGATCCGGACAAAGGGGTGTATTGTGGTATAATCGATAAATTTACCCCCAGGGCTGGGAAGTTAACCGGTATTGTAAGTTTAATGAATCCACTGACCGGAGCTACGGAAATGCACATTGCCCAGGTTGACCGGTATGGTATATTTTATGCTGAGTTTCCATTGTCCTATCCACAGGAAGTTTCCATCCGTTTTCCGGGCCGAAGCGATAAGGTATTTATTGAACCGGGGAAAAAACTGTTCCACTTCATCAACGCTACAAAGGAACCTACTTCGAATTTATTTATGGGGAAAAGCGCTGCTTTAAATCATGGATTAAACATTACCCGGAAGTTTGAATTTTCACAAACAGAATTTCTGAAAGAAATTGCGAACATGTCGGTCAGGGAATACATGGCATTTCTTCAGGAGGATAAAAAGGAGAAGCTGCAGGAACTGGAAGCGTTGTGTACTTTGAACCATATTTCTGAAAAGCCATATAGAATAAGGCAACTGGGTATAGAATACATGGCTGCTGCGAATGCCTTGCAATGTAAATCGGCACTCAGCGTAGCTGTTTTCTATAAAAACAGAAATCAGGGCATAAATGAACAGCCTGAATTACCTTCTGTCAAACTCAGTGTGGCAGATCTTCAATTCCTGAAGGAAACACAATTAAATCATCCCGATGCACTTTTAACCCGTGAATACTATACCCTGATTAGCGCCTTGAGGAACACTGCCCTGAAGGATGAAACAGGGGCCATGTACAAAACCTATATGAAACTGGAGTCCGTTTTGGAGGAGAAGAATATTGAACTAAGTGCCGGAGAAAAAGAGATGTTTGAGTATATAAGGCTCTACATGAAAGGCGATAACAGTCGGGATGTGTCCGGGAAATTCAGCCAGATGTACAACGATACATACAGGGAAGTGCATACAAAATACAGGGACGAAATTCAAAAGATCTCAAATGAAATAACCGCCGGGAATCTGAAATACAATGCCGAAAATATTTTTGGGATTTCGGAAGGATTGCCCTTTGATGTGGTTGAAACCCAGCGCTATTTCAACTCAGCCAAAGAGGCCGGAATGGATGAATTAACAAAAACATATAACAGAGCCAGAAAAGCGATCAAAGACGAATTTCTTAAGGAGTTGGTAATGGCTGATTATTATGAAAAGAGAGCGGAACGTAAACTGGTGGAAGAATCGGATGGGGTAGTCCTGAAAAACGATGCCGACCGGTTTTTCGATTCGTTGATAAAAAAGTATCGGGGGAAGGTGGTTTACGTTGATTTCTGGGCTACCTGGTGCGGTCCATGCCTTAGTGGTATGGAAAGGATTAAACCGCTTAAGAAAGAACTGACCAACGAAGATATCGTATTTGTTTATATTACCAATCCGACATCCGGAGAGGCCGATTACAAAAAAATGATGCCAGGGATAAAGGGAGAACATTATAAAGTCAGTTCCGATGAATGGAACCTGTTGATGTCAAAATTTAATATTTACGGAATTCCGCATTATGCGCTTGTTGATAAAAAAGGGAGAATTGTTAACGGGCACATGATGCCTATGGAAAATGAACTCTTGAAAAAGATCCTTTTAGAAGAAGCAAATAAATAATAAATTCCGATGAATGAACAATGCAGATAAAAGCCATCATAGTCGATGATGAAAGGAACGGGAGGGAGAATCTTGCCGGTATTCTAAAGGAATACTGCCCGGAAATTGCTCTTGCGGGTGAAGCCGATTCGGTTGACTCGGCCAAATCATTAATAAGGAAAGAGAATCCCGCTCTGGTTTTCCTCGATATCGAAATGCCCAAAGCCAATGGATTCAAACTACTGGAGTATTTTCAGGATTTCCGGTTTGAGGTGATCTTTGTTACGGCATACGATAGCTATGCCATCCAGGCCATCCGGTTTTCAGCAGCCGATTATCTTCTGAAACCAATCCATATTAACGAACTGAAAAAAGCCGTTGGGAAAGTAGCTGCCCGAATACGTCAAAAGGAAGAAAATGAGCGGTTAAAACATTTGTATTACAATCTGCAGCAACCGGCAAATCCAAGGATAGGCCTGCCCACAGCCGATAAAATTGAATTTGTTGATGTGGAAACCATTATCCGGTGCGAGGGAGAGGGGAATTACTCCCATATTTACTTTGCCGGCGGCAGGCATTTGCTGGTGGCTAAAACCCTGGTTGAGTTTGAAGAATTATTGTATGAATACCATTTTATACGCGTACATAAAACCCACCTGATCAATCTAAAACAGGTTTCGGCTTTCCTTAAAATGGATGGCGGTTCACTCCAGTTAAGCGATGGGAAGGTGATTCCTGTGTCCAGAAGAAGAAAAGAGTTTGTCCTGGGCAGACTAAAATCAAATTAAAATCTGAGATTGACACTTCATTGGGTTGATCCACCCTTTCCCCGCCTGACCGGCAGAAAGGCCTTCCTGATCCGGGGAGAGGAAACCATATTCCTATGATTATAATTGTTTATTTTCAAAGGTATTCCCGGTGTACACCGGGACCCATCGGGGCTCGTTTCATACTATAATTTGGGTGGGGAGAAGCCAATTATTAATTTTAACAGAAATTATTGTAACCTGTTGTTTGGAATTAACCTATTTTAGTTGCGTTTTGTAAGGGCTTGTTTTTCTGTTTCCGGAGTAAAACACAAAAAATGGACTACACCTTTTATACGAACGATTTACGGGTTTTTATCCCGGTTGTCACCGGTTTGATCGGGTTTATCATTTTCTGGTTTACCCGGAAATCAGGGAATCTAAAGCAGAGATGCCTGAATCGTCTGGGTCCGGATAAGGGTCCGGCATGTTTTATCAATTCAACCCGTTATTTGGGTGGATGTACCATTGGCCTGCTTCCTTTGGCCGTCTATCTGGTTTTTTTTCCTGAAACGGCTCTTTCTGAGGTGGGATTAACGTTGTATCGGGATACCTTGCCGGAAACCCTGTTGTGGATTGCCGGATTGGGTGTGGTCGTTGTTCTGTTGGCCTGGTACAGTGCCCGGACACCGGGAAGTCTGATCCATTATCCTGAGATACGAGCTCGTGAATGGAGCAGAAGAATGATTGCTTCAAACCTGGTATCATGGGCTTTCTACCTTCTGGGATATGAATTGTTTTTCCGGGGTGTTCTGTTATTCCCGTTGGTGCAGGAAATCGGCTTATGGCCGGCTATTGCAGTAAATATCGGGGTGTACTCAGCAACCCATCTTCCCAAAGGATTACGTGAAACCATCGGAGCCATGCCGCTTTCAATTGTTTTATGCCTGGTAAGTATTTCAACCGGGACAATCTGGATCGCTTTTTTTGTGCATCTTGCCATGGCATGGACCCATTCATTAACCGCATTGAAACACCATCCAGATATGAAAATTGTGAATCATTAATAGATGAATATAATGGTTACCGGTTCAACCGGAAGCATAGGAGCTCACCTGGTAAAGAGGTTATCGGAACAAGGACACACCGTTCATGTTCTGGTTCGTTCGCTGGAGAAAGCAAAAAACCTGCATTTTAAACAGGTCATTCCGTTTAAAGGGGATATTACCGACAGAAATTCCGTTGAGAAAGCGATGAAAGGATGCCAACAGGTCTATCATCTGGCAGCCTTTGCCAAAGTCTGGGCAAAAGACACAGGAACTTTTTACAGGATCAATGTGGAAGGGACCGAAAATATTCTAACGTCAGCGGTTGAAAACAAGGTTGAAAAGGTTGTTGTAACAAGCACTGCCGGAATCTTCGGACCATCACTCACCTCTGTGGTTACAGAAAAAAAGGTTCGTGAAATTGATTTTTTTAATGAATATGAACGATCCAAGGCATTGGCAGAATCCAGGATTAAGGATTATGTAAATTCATCCGGGTTGAACGTTGTAATTGTTTCACCAACGAGGGTGTATGGTCCCTTTGTGTTTGGTGAGCCCTCGGCAGCGACCCTCCTGATTCATAAGTTTGTGAATCAGGGATGGCGGATACTGCCTGGTACCGGGAGAGAAACCGGCAATTATGCCTACATTGAAGATGTCGCAGAAGGGCACCTGCTGGCGATGGAAAAGGGCAAATCCGGGGAGACCTATATTCTGGGGGGTGAGAACTGCACCTACCTTGAATTTTTCCGGATCCTGGGAAGGGTGTCCGGTATAAAAAGAAGAATGATCAAAGTTCCCGGATGGGGACAGATGGGTATCGCCCGCATGCAGCTGCTTATGGCGCTTTTATTTGGCACTGAACCTGAAATTGTACCCAAATGGATAGCTAAAGGAAAGTACAATTGGGAAGTATCTTCTGAAAAGGCTGTTCATGAGCTGGGATACAGCATAACTCCCCTGGAAAAGGGCCTCAAAAAAACCATGGAATATATTCACTCCCTAAAATAATACCCTCACTACCCCTTGTTTGCATGCAGGGGCCATCTTTTTATTCGTGTAACCCAGTTTGATTAAGCGTAAAAGTGGTTTACTTTGACTTATGGATTTTGTTTTTCCTGACAAATTGTTGAACCACCCGGTCAGTTGAAATTAATGCAGTAATGGAAGGGGGTCTGTTTTAAAAATGAAAAAAAATTTCCCATGAAATGGGCTTTATCGTTAATAAAAATAAATAATCCCGACTTTAGCCGGATAATAGTGTAAAATTTTATTTGCGTTTTTTATTTCTTAATTTCAAAAACAGCGGCAAATAAATCAGGATTGCCACCCATGAAAAAATAAGTCCACCCATAGCGCCTGCTGCAAAGGCAAACCAGAATACTTCGTTTTGTCCGCCCCAAACAAAGGGGACCAAGCCTAAAACCGTGGAAAGGATGGTTAAAAGAATGGCAATAATTTTCTGGTTAAAGGCTTTCAGGTAGGTTTTCAGGTTGATTGGCTGATTGCGCCGGGCCACCAGGTTGTTAAAATCGTTAATAATATAAATAGCAGCATTCACAACCAACCCGCTCAGGAGGATGAACGATGCAAAACCTCCCTGGTCAAAATTAAAATCAAAGAGGTAAAAGGTCAGAAAAACACCAATAAAGGAGATGGGGATCAAGCTGATAACCGCCAGCGGTTTTAACAGCGACTCGAACAAAATGCTGGTTACAAAGTAGATAATTACAATGATCAGGACTAAAAGGAAATATTGTTTTTGGTCTTTCGGGTTCCAGTAGTAATAGGTCCGTTCAGAGGCTTTGTAACCCAGCGGCAATATTTTATTGATATCTTCAATTGCCCTTTCCCTGACTATTTGTGCCAAAGGCGAAGAACCAAGGAAATTATAGTTTACCGACATCTGGTAAACCTGGTCTTTTTTGTAGATTGATTTTCCGGTTAATGCTTTGTCAATTTTCCCGGCCATCGACAGTTTTTTTTGTCCGTTAAGGGTATAGACAGGCGTATGGTAAAAATTCCATTTATTATACCTGTCGCTTTTTGTTGAAGTCAATATAACCGGTTGCATTTCCGCATCGTTATAAACCGTATTCAGGTGTCCGTTGTATAGTTGGGTAAACAACGACTGGGTATAATTGTAATAATTTAATCCGTAAACAGCCAGTTCGTTTTTATCCACTTCCAACCGGTATTCATAGCGGGAATCGGAAGCATAGCTATATCCCTGCGAACTGGTAATTTCGGGTTCTTCAACCCGTTCGTTTTCAAGCAGGTTATCAATTAGAAGTTCAGCATAATCGTACAGCTGGTCGTAATTATACCCTGTAAGTAAAATCCGTTGGTTTTTGAATCCGGTACTCAGTGCATTTGAAAATCCTCTGCCAACCCCGTAAACCCCCCAGTCCATACCTCCCAGGGAGATTACTTTCTGCTTGACCCGGGACTTCAACAGGTAGGGGAAGGATGATTTTTCGGCTTCTTCGGTAAACCGTATGGTAATGGAGGAATTATTGTAGCTGTAAATATGGGTTTCAAACTGTGCCACTTCGGGAAACTGGCTGATGTATTGCTCCATTTTACGAATGGCTTCATTTAACTGGTTTACGGTGCACCCTTCCGGCATTTTTCCTGAGACACGTAAAGTGGTCCGTTCCGGATTTGAATAAAAATTGCTTTCAAAAACATATTCCGTAAAAAGCCGCAAAGCTCCTCCCAGGATTTTGCTTGCGATGGGTTTTACCGTATGAATAACGACCTCGCTTCCCAGCGTTTTGTTATAAAACCGGGCCCATGCTGTTTCTCTATCCAGAGAATCGGGGAGGGAGTTAACCGGCAAGCCAAACCCTACGATGGCCAGAACAAAAAAGGCCCAACGGAAACGTTTCCCGAACCGGATGAAACGTTCATAGAAACCGGTAATGTTCACAATCCGTCTTCTCATCCTGACCGGAGATGTTTTTGCTTTTTGATGGTAAATCTGTTCCATCAGGGCCGGGACAAAAAACAAGGATACAAGCAGCGAAACCGAAAGGTTAATCAGCATTACATAGGTAAAATCCAGCAAAAGGGCTTTCTGGTTGTCTTTCAGGAAAAAAACCACAGACAAAGCCCCCAGTGTTGTGAGGGTGGCAGCCAAAAGGGAAATAAATACACGCAATCCCTTTTGCTTTTGCAAATGACTGACCATAATGATGCTGTTGTCAATGATAATTCCAAAGGAAACCGTTATCCCTGCAAGGGAATACAGGTGGATTTCAATGTGAAACAAATAATAAAAAGCGATTGCAATCAGCAGATTAGCTATCAGTGATATCGTTAAAATCAACAGAATCCGGAACGAGCGGCTCACAAGAAGAACAAAAAGGAGGAGGATGAGCAAGGAGAAGAATGTACGGGTTCCGATGCGTTTCAGGTCTTCTTTAATGAATTCGGTGCTGTCATTGGATACCAGCACCCAATACCCGTTGGGGAGTGTTTGCTCAATGGTTTTTAACTGATCCCTGATTTGGCTTGCCAGCCTGACCTGGTTAACTCCCGGATCGGAATAGATGGTCAGGTTAACCGTGTTTTGTCCGTTAATTCTGTGGTAATTGGCCGGTGGCTGTTCGTTCAGTTTTACAGTTGCCACATCCGATAAGTAAATGACCCTTCCGTTTTTGTTGCCTATTGGAAGCCTGCCCCAATGATTCGGGTCGATGGTTCCGGCAGTATAAAGAACCGGGATAGCAGATCCGTTTGGATCTGTGTGGTTTCCGAGGAAAACATTTTCTCCCAGGCGATTTATGGCTGAACGGATTTCATAAACCGGAACATCATACGCATTCAGCAGTTCAGGGTCGAAAGTTACTTCCCAGCGGTATGGGGTTGCCCCTGACAGGATGATATCGCCAACGCCGTCAATTCTCGAAAGGGCGGGGATTAATTCCTGTTCGCCGATTTTTTTGATAAAATGGGTTGATGCATTTGCGTTGAGAGTGAGTGTCATAAATGCCGTTTGGTTTTCCTCGGTCACCGACCGTGAGACAATCTCAGGATATGACATGCCTTCAGGAAGCTTGCCTCTGACCTGGCGAATCAGGGAAGACACTTCGTACCGTTTTTTATCCAGATCGGCTGTCTTGTCGAAGGTTAAAGCAATGGTGCCATACCCGATCGATGAATTGGATTCGATGGATTTAACCTGGCTTATTTTCCCGAGGATGCCTTCAAGTTTTGAGGTTTCGTCCTCGATAACTTTTGGCGAAGCATTGCTCCAGTAATAACGGATGTTGATTTCCGGAAGGTTCCGGCTGGGCTGGTAACGGATATCGAGAACAGGAATAAACGCAGCACCGATGACAACAAGCGCCAAAAATACCACCGTTACGGAAAATGGTGAAAATGATTTTGTATGTATAACTCTACTAGGCATCTTTTAGATTTATCCTTTGCCGTCTGATTTATCAGACGGATAATAAATTGTTGAATAAGTATGGGCTTTAGCCCAATTTCCTTTTTTTAAGGGCTGAAGCCCAATGTATAAACCCCTAATTTACCCGTTGGCTAAAGCCAAACGGCAAAGGATAATTTCATCTTCATTAATTATCCTGCCAATGTTTCAGATTCAATCTTTTAACCTTGCTATCATCAGGTAGTGGTTATAGTCTTCTTTTATCGACTTTCTTAATTCTTCCAGTTTTACTTTTTGAGCAGGATTTTTTACCATTTTTTTATTAAACGTTTCTGAATCAAGGTATTCTTTAAAGTCTAATGCCGTTAGCTCGCAAAAAATAATCGTATCGTTCGAATATTTGGGCATGAATGGGGGACCACCATCCAAATCGTTAATAAAACCACCATTATTGCCTCTTTTTAAAGCGATCCCTTCCTTTGAATTTTTATTAAACAACACACAACCATCACCTTGTTCATTTAGTTGATTATCGTTTTTGTTATAGTGGTCTCCATAACGTACAAATACATAGTTTTTTGATTCATTTACTCCAGTCCAATAGCAATCGGAGGGGATATTCCCGGTTGATTTACGTTCGTAAACCATGTCGTCAGGAATTTTATGTTCTTTCAGGTCGATAAAAAACTTCGGGATGATTTTATTTTTATCATCATACGTATAAACCGTATCGTTATACCAGCCTTTCATGTGCAGTTTATTATTTACCCGGTAATATTCATTTCTTCCCCAGTATGACACCATAAACTGACTTTGATCGCCGGCATCCCAGAAAAGATGATTTGCCGTGGTTTGTATCGTATCGCCCTTAAAATTGGTTTCCATAAAAACAAACGGCTCATTGCCAACATGAGGCTCGGAGAAACTTACAAGGAAGCTGTCCCGGCTCCAGGAAATATGCCCCCTTCCACTACTGCCGAACTGCAGTTTTTTTACATATTCTCCATCGAAATTAAAAACCATGATTTTGTGTGTCCAGTTTGTATGGATATAAATAAGCTGGTTTTTTTCATCCATTGAAAATTTCCGCATTAAACCGTATTCTTTGGGTCCACGCCCTTCTTTCCCCACATGCCTGATAAATTTCCCATCGCGCGAAAATTGGGTTAAAAGCGGGGAGCCACTATGTTTGATAAAAATGTACTTAGCGGTTAATTGTATGTCAAATACATTTCCCAATAAAGCTTTGGTTGTATTTTCCAAAGGGATGTATTCAATACTTTCTGCAATCTCAGATAAAAGCACTTCCCTCGGATGTTTTATGATTTCAGCAAAATCGATTGTAAAAAAAGCATTTTTTTGTTCTTGTATTTCAGTTTCTATTGTTTTTGTACCTTCCGGTTTTCTTTCTGACCGGCAACCCGGAAAGCATATTAAACTAACCAAAATAAGGGGAGGCAGGGCAAAAATGTAACTTTTAATCTCCATGCGATTATATTTTCTTCTGTTTAATTAAATAATATAGCAAGGGTATTATATACAAACTCACCAGGGTTCCGATGGCCATACCGCCAATTACTGCCAGAGCCAAAGGTTTCTGCAATTCAGCACCCATCCCCTTCTGGAATAAAAAAGGTGTCATGGCCAGGATGGTAGTCACACTGGTCATGATTATTGGCTTTAACCTGCGCCTGCCCCCAATGAATATCGATTTCAATAAGGAACTTCCGCGTGCTAATTCTTTATTTATCGTATCGACTTTTAAAATGGAGTCATTAATGATGATACCGGTCATAACAATAATCCCGATTGCCGACATTATATTGATCCCCTGTCCGAAAACCATCAGGAAAAGGAAAGCCCCAAATATATCGATGGGAACTTCAAGCAGAACAATAACCGGCAACCAGAAAGACTCGAACTGAGCTGCAAGAATAAAATAGAGCAAAAGCAGGCTGATCAGGATGATAACCAGAAGTTCTCCCAGCATGCTTTTATTGGAAAGGATAGAACCTCCGAAATTCACATCAAAAGTGTTGTCTTGAGCAGCTATTTCTTTTAATTGCGTTGTTGCGTCATTATATTCTGCGTTGCTGATATTTAGGTGGACCGGAAAATATTCGTTTTCTTTTCCGGCTACAATGGTTTTCAGGTCAGCTCCCTGGCTTACATGAATCAATCCGGATAAGGGAATAAATTCATCGTTCCGGTTCCTGATCATACTATTTTGAATGATCTGGTACACCGATTGATAGGAATCTCCTATACGTACCGGAATAAAAATGTTGTTATCGTTGATTGTAAATACGGTATTGACATCAAAGGCGCTTTTTATTACGCGCAGCAATTCATTGTTATTGATTTGATAGACCAGAAGTTTTTCAGGATCCGTCTCCAGTAAGATCAGTTGCCTTGTAATTAAACGGGATTCAATTTTGTGGGGGAATGTTTTCATTATTTCCCGCTGCAATTTATCGAGTGAAGCGATATACTTATCTCCTCCCGGATGAACATGGGTAAATCGTGCGATTAATGGGGGTTGTTCTTTTCCGAATGCCAGGTTAAAAAGATTTTCCGCTTCAGAAAAATGAAAATCTGCTTCGGGATATGCTTTTCCAATAGACGACGATAACTCATTGGAAATCGTCGACAACAACTCAGGTGAACGGGTTTTTATAATCAGTTGGTTTTCGGTAATTCCTGATTCTTCAGTGTTATTCAGCAGGTATTGTTTACGTCCTGCTTCTTCAATTATGTATTCCGATGTTGTTTTGATCTTCTCCATTATTTTTGCAATCCGGTGGTTATTTTCCGCTAACGTCACAGGTTCGTTCCAATCAATTTGTACTATTGTTTCGGTCTGGCTGACCCTGGGGAACCTTGAAAGGGGCATGTATTTCCACATAACAACGGTTGATGCCATCATAAAGAGTATGATTAACAACACAACGAACTGGTTTCTTAAAACCAATTTCAATCCTTTTTCATACCAATTGAAGTAGACCGGGATTGTTGATGTACCTTTTATATTTTTATTTTTTTGGTAGAAAACCCGGAATAAAACAGGCAGAAGGGTAATTGAGACGATTAATGAAACCGTTAAGCCTATTGAAACAGCAATTGCCTGATCAAAGAACAGGGCTCCGGCCATTCCTTTCATAAAGATCAGGGGAATAAAAACGGCACAGGTTGTCAACACGGAACTGATTAAGGGGCGGATCACTTCATTGGTCCCATCAACACAAGCTTTGGCAAGCCTGGCATGTTTCTGGCGGTGTTGCATGATGTTATCGATAACAATGATGGAATTGTCAATCATCATACCTACGCCAAGTACCAATCCCGACAATGAAATAATATTGATGGATAACCCGGCAAGGTAAAAAAACAGCAAAGCAATAATCAGAGAAACGGGGATGCTGATACCCATCAGCCAGGGGGCTTTTCTTTCCCGTAAAAAGAGGAACAAAACAAGAAAAGCAAGCAGGCCGCCTATCAGGAGGCTTTGACCGAGGTTATTAATCGAGTAACGGAGCAACCGTGTCTGATCCCTTGTTATGGTGAATTCCAGATCCGGATAATCGTTTTTAAAATGCTGAACAAGGTTATCCAGCGCTTTTTCCAGGGTTGCCATTTTTGCGTCCGACTGTTTAATCACTGCCAGGCTGATAGCCGGATTTCCATTGAGCTTCACATTGCCCTGCGGTTGTTGAGGTTGTTCTTTAATTTCGGCTACCTGGCTTAAAGGCACAATCTTCCCTGAAAGGTTAACCGGGATGTTTGAAATATCGTCAACATCACGTAAGCGGGTGTTAAAACGTATATTATACTGGTATTGCCCGTCACGTATCAAGAGGTTGCCGAGGTCAATATTGTTCTCTGAAAGTGCTGTTTCCAAATGAGCCACCGAAAAGGCCCCGCTTTGTATATAGGCTTTATCCGGAAAAATTTTTATTTCAGGGTATTGCAACCCGTTCATATCGACCAAAGCCACTTCAGGAAGTTGTTCGAGCCGTTTACGAATTACCTGGCTAGTGAAGTTGCTTAGTGAAAGCCCCCCTTTGTCCCCCCGGAGGGGGGAGAAATTCCCCTGATTCCGCCTGGAGGAAGGATTGGGGCCGGCACCCTGATTGTTAATTTCTATGGAATTTTGAATATTCTGTTGTTTTCGATGAACCATAAGATAGAACACCGGGATATCGGAAGCACTGGCCCGTACCACTTCCGGACGGGTAAAACCCGATGGCAGCGAGTTCATGGCTTTATCAACCTTTTCATTGACTTCAATAGAAGCCAGGTCAATGGAGGTGCCATGTTGAAACCGTAGTTCGATCCAGGCTGAACCATCGCGGGCTTCGCTTTTCATCTCTTCCACGTGGTTTACCTGCTTCAGAATATTCCGTATGGGTTTGACAATCGAATTCTCCAGTTGGCGGGCAGGCATATCGGTAGCATAAATACGGACTGATATAATCGGGATGTCGATGTCGGGCATTAGCGAAACCGGCAGGTTGGTGGTCGTTGCGATTCCAATCAGCATCAGGGCTAAAAATGCCATGGTAACAGCAACCGGTCGGTGTGTGAGGAACTTGACCATTGTATGGATTTAGCTTTCCGCTAATTTAACAAAAATTATTCCTTAAAAGTGTTTTTTATTATTTCTCTTGTATACCATTTATTCTTTCAGTTTAACCAGCATCAACACCGGGTTGTCATTTTCATCCAGGCTGTTTGCCAGTTGTTCCAGTGCTTTTTTCTTCTCGGGGTATTTGGGGGTGGAGTTTTTGAATTCATCGGAAGTTACGTGGGCTATAAATTCAAAAGCATCAATCCAGGAAATCAGGTATTCAGTGCCATCGACGGTTACGGTATTTTGGATTTTAAAATTTGGACCACTATCCAAATCGTTTATCAGGCCTGTACTGTTATCGATTAAATATTGAGTCCCATTTGATTTGTTTTGAATAAAACAATTGTCCCTCTGTTTCCATCTGTACTGATAAAAAAGATAGTTTTTTGATTCAAATAAATTTTTTTGGATAATAAATTGAGTGAGGTTCGTAGAAATACTTTTTTCCCTCAAATCAGTTGTATATTTAGCTTCACCCTGTTTTAAAATGTATTTGGGTATAAAAGTGCCGTTATCAAAAGAAAAAATAGTATCGGAATTAAGTTCCTTACATTGCAAAATTCCGTCGTACTGATAAAATATACACTCAGGTTGGAAATAAATAGCACCTTTTGAAATATTAAATTTATACTTGTTTTTATACTTATTTGTAATCTGACCGTTTGCATCGATTAGGACAAAGCTATACTCGTTTTGACCTCTTGCATTATTGATAAATCCAAGAATCTGATTGTTGGTATAACCTATCGAAGACACCTCGTTGTATTCAAGAGTTATCTTTTTTTTCCATATTCCATCCAACGAGAATTCTTTGATGTCGTTAGGGAAAAAAATATCAATTGTATTGTTGCTTTTATTGTACAAAAAATCATGAATGTCTATGTATTCAAAAGGAGCGTTCCCTTTGCGACTTATTTGGCAAATAAATTCTCCATTTTTTGAGAACCGGTATAAAGATCTTGTTGGCATCATTGGTGGTGGTGGTGGAGAGCCCTTTTCAGGCAATTCGTTGTTTACGTATGTTGATCTTAAAAAATATGCCCCGCCTTCATAAATTAACTTGTCAATTTGTTGTATTAAGTAATTCGCATTTGTTTCGAGCGGGATGTACGTTATTTCTGTCCCCAGTTCTGATAAATTGATAACATTGGGTTCAGTGATTGAGGTAAGATCAACAATATTATCTAATTCTTTTTTTTGTTTGCAGGAAAATAAGACAATAATCAGTGTGAGTAATATGGATAGGGTTTTCATTTTGCTTTAGTTCTTGTTATTTCTCTTTCGGGTCGCACAACAGGTTGCTGGCTCTTCATTCTCACCCATAGTGGGTACCAATTCCTATTTTTGATCTGAAATTTCCACGGCTGATTCGTGTGCCAAATTAAGATTGTTGCTGACAATTACCGTATCTCCCGGATTCAGGCTGGCCCCTTCGGCAGCAACCACCGAGTAAGAATCTTCATTTTCGTCAAGAATGTTGATATAGGTCCAGTAAGCAATCCCTCCGGTATAGCGGAACAGCACTTCACGGTCCTGCCTTAATACCACTGCCTGTTTGGGAACCACAAGTTGGTTCGGAATGATCTCCTTAATCCGTATTTTGACATTCATCCCTTCCATAAAAGCTCCCGGGTTTTTAATTTCTGCTTTAATCCATAGCAACCCGTTATCATCGATGCGTGGATTTTTTTCTGTTATTTTGCCTGTTATGCTTCCGTTTTCAGAAAGAGGAAAAACTTCAACTTCCTGTCCCGTTTTCACATTCCCAATTTCAGTTTCAAGCAGGGGGAAAAGTACCTCGAACCAATGGTTGTTTATCAATGTACAGAAGGGTTCTGAAAGGTTGACTTTTTCAAAGGGCTTTTGGTGTATTCCCTCAACAATCCCGTTAAAAGGAGCATTAAGGCCGGCATAAGCAAGCTGCCTCTGGGCATCTTTTAAAGCCAGCTCTGCTTCTTTAAAACCGGAACGAATATGGGCTATTTTTAAATGATCTTCTTTGATATTTTCCATGTTATCATCCGTATAACCCATGCTCAGCAATGCATCTTTCAGGTTTAGCCTGGCTTTTTCAAATCCCAGTTCAGCTTTTTGCAAATTGTATAAAAATTCTTCCTTTTCGAGGCTGGCAATTGATTGCGATGTATGGACCGCTTCCCCGTTTTTTACATGTATTTCTTTGATTATTCCCTGTGTTTTAAAATAGAGCTCTGCCTTCTGTTTTGCCGACAACCTGCCATTGCTGATAATCTCCCTGGGGAAATCCTGCTTCTGAATGACCATTGCATCAACCCGGTTTTTCTCTTCAGGCAAGGTGTTTATTTCCGATGTGTTTAACGTATTGTTTTTTTGCTTACAATTACTGCAAACTGTAATACAAATAGCTAATGAAAAAATGTAAATGAATATTTTTTGTTTTGAGGACTTAAATTTTTTCATTTTTGTAATTTGAAGGGAATGAAACGAATGTTTTTATTAATAATAATGAGATGCTTTCATTCGTCTAATTTAATTATTTTCTTCAGCAAAAACAATTCCATTAATAGAAATTAATCCTTTTCTGCATTTGTCAAATCGTTGAAAACGACTTGACAACAACCCTTTCCTGAAATGTCCGGGCAGGTTGTTGCAACCGGGGTTCGAAACAAGGGGTAGGAACCAGGGTAGGGGAAATGATATAACGTGTAAAAATCAGTTTCTGAAGAACAACCAAACAGAGGATATTCCGTATAAACTTCAGAAACATGCGTCTGAAATCTGATTAACGCAAACAAAACCCAATGAAAAGACTGAAGTACTTCTTTTTTGCTTTTTTACTGTTTCATACGATTACCGGGTTACCCCAAACGTGGGAGGTCTCATGGGAAAAGGATTTTCACAAAAACAGGGCCTCTTTTTTTACGGATGGGATATCGGATCACAACGGAGGATATACCTTACTGGGACAGGTTGGCAATGGGGTGGATAAACCATCTGATTTGTGGCTTGTCAGAATAGAGGGATCAGGAGATACCCTCTGGACCCGCTTCTATACGGTTCCTCATCCGGTTGTTCCCAGATGCCTGGTTCAGACTTCTGATCAGGGATATTTAATGGCAGGGGAAGCACAGGTTGAAGATGGAACCCTGCGGATTTTGCTGGTAAGAACTGATTGCGACGGAGCGGAAGTATGGAGGAAAAATATTCATGGGGCGATCTCCTGTTCCGGGGGTAAAATGGTCTCCTTAGGGGACGAAGGATTTGTATTGGCCGGGACTAAAACAGAAGACCCGGAATCTGCAAAATTATGGGTGATAAAATTTGACTCCGAAGGGGAAATAATCTGGGATAAAACATACGGAGAGGATGGGATGGTTACCGGGAAAGCGATTCATTTGTTGCCTGATGGTGGTTTTGCTGTAGCTGCACAGGTAGTGGAAAAAAATAAGAACAATTCAGATATCTGGGTGCTGAGAACCGACAAAGAAGGAAATAAAATCTGGTCCACACGAATTCCAGGTCCCAAAACAAGAGCATGGCCTGAATGTGTCTGCTGTTCAGCGGATAACAGTTTGCTGGTCGTTGGCTGGTATGGGACCTCTTTTAACGATATAAACGCTGATGATGCGATTATGGATTACGACCTTTGGATTGGGAAACTCGACCGGAACGGGAATCTGGTATGGTCAAAAAATATCGACAGCGAAGGCTCGGAAGGCGGGAATAATGTGACAGTGAGACCAGATGGAAGTATTCTGGTCGCCGGGAAAAAAGAAACATCTTTTTCCGGTCATGTAGGCCCGTGGTTAATCCATATGGATGCAGAAGGCAACATCTTAAGTGAAGATCTGATAAAATTTCACTTTCATAATGATCAGGCAGCAAAAATCATCAACGCTCCCGATGGAGGATTTGTTGTCCTGGGTCCGGGAGAACAACCAAAGGCTTATGAGCGGGCATTTGCCTGGATCCGGAAATACGATGTCCAATAAAAAGAATCCGCTCTTCTTTTGTGTTTTTTTTGTATCTTTCACACGATGCGGTTCAAAGGGAAATACTACACCAACCTGTACCATCATTTTGGGAAAGGCCTTTTCGAATGTTGGATTTACTGATCCGGCCCCCTTCTCTGTTTATCTCTCTTTTTCATACATCCATCATTTTTTATCTGTTTATGGGTATTGTATTCAACATACAACGTTTTGCTGTACAGGATGGTCCCGGCATCCGGACGACCGTTTTTCTGAAAGGATGTCCTTTATCCTGCTGGTGGTGCCATAATCCGGAAGGTATGGACCCGAAGCCACAAAGAATGGTGAGGAAAAGAACACTGAGAGGCCGTGTATTTGAAGAGGAAGAAGAGGTAGGAAAAGAAATGGAAGTTGCAGAGGTACTATCCATTTTGCATCGGGAACGAGTGGTTATGGAAGAATCCGGGGGAGGCGTTACCTTTTCCGGAGGAGAACCTTTGATGCAACCTGACTTTTTAAGGGACCTTCTGAAAGCGGCTAGAAACGAAGGATTTCATACGGCCGTGGATACATCGGGTTTTGCTCCCGCCAAACACCTCGAACAAATTCTCCCTTTTACCAGCCTTTTCCTGTATGACATCAAAGGAATGGATGACCGGATCCATAAACAGTATACCGGGGTTTCCAACCAGGTAATCCTTGAGAACCTGAAGTTCCTTTCAGAGAGCGGAAGCAGGATTCAGATCCGGATTCCCCTGCTTAAAGGGATCAACGATTCGGAGAAAAATATCAACGAAACCATCCTCTTTTTGAAATCGTTATACGAGATTGAACAGATTGACCTGCTGCCTTACCACCCCACAGGGCAAAGCAAATACCAACGGTTTGGACTGAAATACCGGTTGCCGGAACAGGAAGAAATGACAGAAGAAGAAATAAACCGGGTTGACCGGTTGTTTAAGAAGGCAGGATTTAGAACCAAACCCCTGTAATCCCCTCAAGGGGATATTAGTAAAACAGGACGGATGAGGAAGATGGAGCTGAGATTTTCAAATACCTGATTAAGAAGGGGGATGCAGAACGCCATAAAATAAAACAACATGACACCACGGATAAAAAAATTACGCGCACAAAGCCTGCAGGCAGTCAACCGGATCTCGGCTGAACGTGCCTTGCTCATCACGGAATTTTACCAATCGCATAGGGCATTTGGTGATTCCATACCGGTTCAACGAGCCAAAGCTTTTCGCTACCTGTTGGAGAACAAACATCTATGTATAAACGACGGGGAATGGATTGTCGGAGAACGGGGGCCGGCGCCTAAAGCAACACCGACCTACCCGGAGGTGACTGTTCATTCCCTTCAGGACCTTGAGATCCTGAACAGCCGGGAGAAAGTGTGGTTCCGGGTTGATGAAGAAACACGAAAAGCCTATAAAGAGATTATTATCCCCTTTTGGAAAGGAAAATCAAACCGAGACCGGATCATGGAAGCCATGGACGAAAACTGGCACAATGCTTACAATGCCGGAATTTTTACCGAATTTATGGAACAGCGGGCTCCCGGGCATACAGTAGCAGGAGATAAAATTTATAAAAAAGGCATGCTCGATATTATTTCAGATATTGAAGAGAGCCTGGATACGCTTGATTTTTATGACGACCCGGGGGCTTATGACAAGCGGGAGGAGCTGAAAGCCATGAGGATTACCGCGGAAGCTCTCATCGTTTTTGCACGGCGCCATGCCGAAAAACTGGAAGAACTGGCCGGAACGGAATCCGATGAACTCCGGAGAGCTGAGTTGCAGGAAATGGCACAGATATGCCGCCATGTCCCGGCTCACGCTCCGAAAACTTTTCACGAAGCTTTGCAGTATTATTGGTTTGTCCACGTGGGCGTGGTGACCGAGCTCAATCCCTGGGATTCATTCAATCCGGGCAGGCTCGACAAAAACCTGTACCCTTTTTATAAAAAAGAGATCGAAGCCGGGACGCTGACCAGGGAGAAAGCAACCGAATTGCTGCAGTCGTTCTGGATAAAATTCAACAACCACCCGGCACCTCCGAAAGTAGGGGTCACAGCACAGGAAAGCAATACCTATACCGATTTTGCCCTTATCAACCTGGGTGGTGTGATGCCCGACGGATCGGATGCAGTCAATGAATTAACCTATTTGATCTTTGATGTGGTGGAGGAAATGCGGATTCTCCAGCCCAGTTCCATGGTTCAGCTCAGCAAGAAAAATCCCGATCTATTTATTGACCGGGCGGTGAAAATTGTAAAAACAGGGTTCGGGCAGCCTTCCATTTTTAATACCGATGCCATTATTCAGGAGCTCACCCGGCAAGGGAAAGATATTATTGACGCCCGGAACGGAGGCGTCAGCGGGTGCGTCGAAGCCGGGGCTTTCGGTACCGAAAGCTACATCCTGACCGGCTATTTCAACCTTCCGAAAATTCTCGAAGTAACCCTTCACAATGGTTTCGACCCACGGACAAAAAAACAGATCGGATTAAAAACCGGAGCTCCTGAAATGTTTGCTTCGTTCGGGGAATTGCTCGATGCTTTCCGGAGACAGGTAGAACACTTCATCGACATAAAAATAAAAGGAAGCAATGTCATCGAACGTATTTTTATGAACCATTTGCCGGTGCCGTTCCTTTCGCTGATCATCGATGACTGTGTGGCTAAAGGAAAGGATTACATTTCGGGAGGCACCCGGTATAACAGCAACTACATCCAGGGAGTCGGTATAGGGACCCTTACCGACAGCCTAACGGCACTGAAAAAACAGGTGTTCGAAGAGAAAGCGGTTTCTATGGGGCGGTTTCTTGAAGCGCTGAACAACAATTTTGAAGGCGCGGAGGATCTGCAATACCAATTGGTTTTCAAAACGCCCAAATACGGCAACGACGATGAGTATGCGGATGCTCCCCTGCGCGAGATTTTTGATATTTATTTCAATGCCGTTGACGGGCGTACCTCGCCGCGGGGTGCTACTTACCGCATCAATCTTCTGCCTACGACCTGCCATGTCTATTTCGGAAGTGTGATGCATGCCAGTCCCGATGGAAGACTCGCAGGTACGCCGGTTTCGGAGGGGATCTCCCCGGTGCAGGGTGCTGATACAAACGGCCCCACAGCGGTTATTAAGTCGGCTGCCAAAATCGACCACCTAAGAACAGGCGGAACCTTACTGAACCAGAAATTCTCGCCCTCGTTTTTTAAGGACGAAGAAGCCATTCGCAAACTGTCACAACTGATCCGGAGTTATTTCCGCATGGACGGACACCATATCCAGTTTAACGTGGTGGATGCCGACACCCTCCGCGATGCACAAAAACATCCGGAGAACTACCGCGACCTGATTGTCAGGGTGGCAGGCTACAGCGACTATTTTAACGACCTGGGTGAAGACCTGCAGAATGAAATTATACGACGGACAGCGCATGCAGGTTTATAATGAGATCTGCCTTTTGTTCAAGATATAACTGAAAAAGAACCAGCCTCTTTCAACAGGCTGGTTCCCTTAAATACGCGCAGGGATCCTCTGGATTGTTCTTTCACGGAGAACCACAAAGAATCAATATTATTGTTCTACAAGGTATAGCTCATGCCGTATCCGAAACCATAGAGTGGATCGCTTTCAAAGAAGCGGTAGGTTTTCCCGGCCATGTTGTAATCTTCAAAAGGGGGCAACTGATCCACCGATTTATAGAATGTTACCGGCAATCTTCCTCCCGGATTGTAATCGCCGAACAATACATCGGCGAGGGCTGTTCCCCCTTCCTGAATACAGGCTTTGAATGCCGGGAGGTAGGTTGTGTAGAGGTCTCTTTGATTGGTAATCGCATCGAACCGGTGTCTTTCCGGTTCCGGACCACTGTGAACGGCATAATGCTAGGGGGTAGCCAGACGCGGAATGGCTTCTGCCTGATCCAGCATTTGCGCAGCTTTCTCCTCCAACGTCATTCGGGAAACAAGATCGTCAAGCCGTTCCTCCAGAGGAAGATCCGGATTCAGATAAAGGGGTTGAGAACTTGTTTGTGCTGAGAGTATTACACTTGTAAGAAGGGAAATAAAAATAAAGGTTTCATTGTCCGTATGATTTAGGTTTCGCCCTTTAAAATACAATTTTAATTAAATTAAGCCTACTTTATCGGTAAATAAAATTTCGATTTTTAACTTTGACGAAAAATGAGAACTACCTGGTTTCAGGACACTCAAAAAAACTACAGATAATATGAAGAGACCTTTTTATTTTTTAGTATTCCTGGCTTTTTTGTTTTCTTGCTCAATGATTAAGGCCGATGACGGGTACGGATTATGGCTGAATTATAAAAAAGCCCCTGTACAGGTTCTGGAGGAGTACCGGCAGGAAGTTAAAAGCTGTTTCATTGCAGGCCGGACACCTACCATGGCCATTGCAGAAGAGGAGCTTTTTTCGGGGCTGACAGCTCTCCTGGGAATTCCTGTTGAGATTGTTACAGAGACCGAAGACGGGTGTGTGGTAGCAGGAAGGCTTTCGGATCTGCCCTTTGCGATCCCAAAAAATATTTCAGACAAAGTGACGCAGACTGGCAGTGAGGGATTTGTCATTGCCACCCTGGAGGTAGAAGGCAAAAACATGATTCTGATCACCGCCCATTCCGATACCGGTGTTTTATACGGAGTGTTTCATTTTCTGCAGCGGATGCAGGCCGGTAAAGATATTGCACCTCTGGATATGGTAAGCATTCCGAAAGTAACCCTCAGAGTGCTGAACCATTGGGATAACCTGGACCGAACTGTGGAACGGGGGTATGCCGGATTTTCACTGTGGGACTGGCACCGGCTTCCTGGCTATATCGATTCCCGGTATCGTGATTATGCCCGTGCCAATGCTTCCATCGGCATAAACGGCACCGTGTTGAACAATGTGAATGCCAATCCGTTGATGCTGACACCGCAATACCTGGAGAAAGCGGCTGCCCTGGCCGATGTTTTCCGGCCTTACGGATTGAAAGTATACCTTTCGGTAAAATTCAGTTCTCCCCGCGATATCGGTGGCCTTAAGACGGCTGATCCCCTGGATCCGGAAGTCCGCGATTGGTGGAAAAAGAAGATGGATGAGGTGTACGAAAGGATTCCTGATTTTGGCGGGTTGCTGATTAAAGCCAATTCCGAAGGACAACCCGGACCTCAGAATTACAACCGCACCCATGCGGAAGGGGCCAATATGCTGGCCGATGCCATAGCCCCGCATGGGGGAATCATTATGTGGCGGGCTTTTGTGTACGATAACAACGTCCCGGAAGATCGCGCCAAACAGGCGTTGAACGAATTCAAACCCCTTGACGGGCAGTTCCGCGACAATGTCCTGGTGCAGGTTAAAAACGGCCCTATTGATTTTCAGCCCCGTGAGCCGTTTCATCCGTTATTCGGAGCGATGCCCGGCACCCCCCTGATGATGGAATTCCAGATTACCCAGGAATACCTCGGACAGGCCACCAACCTCTGTTACCTGGCTCCCCTTTTTAAAGAATGCCTCGACTCGGAAACCTATGCCAAAGGCCCGGGATCTACCGTAGCAAAGATTGTCGACGGAAGCCTCGAAGGGCACACCCTGAGTGGCATGGCCGGTGTGGCCAATACCGGCACCGACCGCAATTGGACCGGTCACCTTTTCGGACAGGCGAACTGGTTTGCTTTTGGGAGACTCGCATGGGATCATGCATTAACATCGGAGGAGATCGCCGATGATTGGATAAAAATGACCTTTGCGCAGGATTCCTACATCGTGAATCCGATCAAAGATATTATGCTTGCCTCGCGGGAAGCAGTGGTGAACTATATGACCCCGCTGGGTTTGCACCACATCATGGGGCGCGGACACCACTACGGCCCGGGACCCTGGGTTACCGGAGGACGCCCCGACTGGACCTCGCTCTACTACCACCGGGCCGATAAAGAGGGTATAGGCTTCGACCGGACTCCCTCAGGAAGCAACGCCACAAGCCAGTATTATCAACCCGTGGCCGATAACTATGCAAACCTCGAAATCTGCCCCGATGAATACCTCCTCTGGTTCCATCACCTCCCCTGGGACTATCCAATGCGTTCGGGAAAAACCCTGTGGGAAGAACTTTGCCTGCATTACTACCAGGGCGTGGAAAGCGTCCGGAAATTTCAGAAAACATGGAAATCCCTGGAAGGAAAAATCGATGAAGAAAAATTTAACCACGTAAGAATGTTGCTCGATATTCAGGAGGAAGAAGCTGTATGGTGGCGGAATGCCTGTATTCTTTATTTTCAGCAGTTCCCGGAAATGCCTGTACCTGAAGGCCTGGAAAAACCGGATAAAACCCTTGAATACTATCAAAGGCTAAGCTTCCCGTTTGCACCGGGGAATTAATAAACAGATGAAAGGATTTTTTGTTGTCTTGTTTCTTTTTGCCGGCCCGGGCCCCTTGCTTTCATCTCAAAATGAGATCCGTCCTGAAGGGCATAAACTGCTATGGTTGCTCGTTTTGCTGGTTCCTCTTGTTTTGGTTTCCTTTGTTTTTCTTTTTAAGGAGATCAGAAAAAGTACCAGCGGTTTTTTTGGGAAAAAGGAAAAGATCGAACTCTCACTGGTAAAAGACCGGATGCATTATCCCGATACGGTAATCCTGATCGTGCGTAACGTTGGGAATTCAGATGTGGATATTGACCGCCCTCTTTTGGTGTTTGATACCTTCTGGATGAAACGAAAATTCAGGGTAAAAGGCATACAAAACGCCCGGATATATCCGTACTATCTGGCCAAAGGAGAAACCCACCAGCTGAAGATTGACTTGAATGGTTTTTACCAGCACGATCATTCCTTAAAGAAATATCCAAAAACGACAGTTATTGTGTACACGGTACAAGGGAAACGCCTTGGGAGCAAATCGGTTTATTTACGAAATACACTTTTTAAATTTTAATGAGAAACTGGATTTTTAACCATATAGATTTTTCAACCTACCCCTATTATGGGGGGGATGATCTGGGCGTTTTCCGGACTCCCGGAAAAACAGTATGCAAGATCTGGGCTCCCACCGCACAAAAGGTTTGTTTGCGGTTATACAACGAGGGGCAGGGAGGAAAACCGTTCAGAAAAGAAGCGTTGGCTCCCTGTGGCCAGGGAGTGTGGACTGTCGAACTGGAAGGCAACCTGGAGGGTGTTTTCTATGCATTTAAAATCAATGATGGAGCCTGGTTGCACGAAACACCGGATATCTATGCCCGCTGTGTAGGTGTCAACGGCAAACGCGGCATGGTGTATGACCCCGGGAAAACAAATCCTCCGGGATGGGACGAGGATGAAGGTCCCCGGTTGCATCATGGTACCGGGGCTGTTATTTATGAAACCCATGTCCGTGATTTTTCGATCTCCGAAACATCAGGGATTAAAAACAAAGGGAAATATACCGGATTTACAGAACAAGGTACCCGATCGCCCGAAGGATTGACCACGGGTCTGGATCACCTGAGTGAACTGGGAATAACCCATGTTCACCTTCTGCCGGTGTCTGATTTTTACACGGTGGATGAAGAGGATCCTTCCAGAAAATACAACTGGGGGTATGATCCGTTGAATTATAATGCCCCGGAAGGCTCCTATTCTTCCAATCCCTACGATGGTACAGTACGGATCCGGGAACTGAAGGAGTTGGTTCAGGCTTTGCATAATAAAGGCATTGGGGTGATAATCGATGTGGTTTATAACCATACCGGGCGAATACGAAGCAGCGCTTTTAACCAGACCGTGCCGGGTTATTTCTACCGGCAGAAAAGGGACGGGACTTTTGCCAATGCGTCGGGATGCGGAAATGAGCTTGCTACCGAACGGACGATGGTACGGAAATATATTGTCGATTCACTGAAATACTGGGCTGAGGAGTTCCATGTCGATGGGTTCCGTTTCGACCTGATGGGGATCTATGATTTAAAAACCATGCAGGTTATCCGGCAGGAAATGGACCGGATCAATCCGGGGATGATCCTCTATGGGGAAGGATGGACTGCCGGCATGAGTCCCCTGGATGAAAAATTCCGGGCGGTGAAAAATAATGTGGCTAAGATGGACCGGATTGCGGCTTTCAGCGATGATATGCGCGATGCGCTGAAAGGAACCTGGAGTGCCAAAACAAGCCGGGGATTTATCAGTGGACTGACCCTGCACGAGGAACCGGTAAAGTTTGGGATCGTAGGAGCTGTATGGCATTCCCGAATTGTGTACGATTATGTCAGAACCTCATCTTCCGCATGGGCCAGGGAACCCGGTCAGTGCATCAATTATGTTTCGTGCCATGATGGATATACCCTCTGGGATAAGCTGAAACGGAGCAACCCCAGGGCTACCCATTCAGAAAGAATAAAAATGATGAAACTGGCAGGGGCTGTGATTCTTACGTCCCAGGGCGTGCCGTTTTTGCATTCCGGAATGGAGTTTTGCCGGACAAAAAACGGGGATGCAAATTCCTATAAGTCACCCGATGCCGTAAATCAGATCAACTGGAGCCGTAAAGCAGAATATGCCGGTGTTTTTGGTTATTTTAAAGAACTGATACACCTGCGCAGGGAGCATCCCGCATTCCGGATAACCGATCCGGAACAGATCCGGGAAAACCTCGATTTCTTCAATGCGTACTATCCCGGTGTGGTAGCATACCGCCTGAATGGAAAGGAAACAGGTGATTCCTGGCATACAATTCTTGTTATTTTTAACGGGAATAACCACGCTACCGAAATTCGACTGCCGGAAGGTACCTATAAGGTGATAACCAGCGGTTCCGCATTTCATCTTCCGCAAACAGAAAATATTGTTTCAGGAAGCCTGTCTGCCCCGGCTATTTCCATGACAATTTTGGTCGGGGAGGAGTCCTGAACCGGTCAGAAGGCTGCCAGGAGCAGATTGATATCCTGTACCGGAAGGTTGAAAAGGTTTCCTATATCGTTGTTTGTCAGGATTCCGTGGTAGAGGTAGACTCCTTTTCTGAAGCCTTTGGATGATTTGATATAATGGTCAATGCCTCCGTAGTCACTGATCGCCAGTAATACCGGGATCAGAATATTGCTTAATGAAATAGAGGCCGTGCGGGCAACCAACGAGGGGATATTGGGCACACAATAGTGAACCACCCCATGTTCTATGAAAGTGGGTTCTTTGAGGTTGGTACACCGGGACGTTTCAAAGCAGCCTCCCTGGCTTACATTCAGATCGATGATTACCGTTCCTTCTTTCATGGTTTTTACCATTTCTTCAGACACTTTGAATTTCGGAGTGGTGTTGAATGAGGTGGCCCCGATAACTGCATCAGCCGAAACCAGTGCTTTTTTCAGGACCTTAGGGTAAAATACCGAAGTAAAAATCCGTTGTCCGATTTTTTCTTCAAGGGTATTCAGGTCCGATACCGAGGTGTCAAAGACTTTTACCAGGATACCGAGTGACAAGGCTGCCCTGGCTGCAAATTCCGCTGCTGTACTGGTCCCGATAATAACCAGCTCAGCCGGCGTGATACCCGTAACATCGCCAAAAAGCACCCCTTTCCCGTTGTGTGAATTGCTGAGGTATTCACTGGCAATGGTAATCGATGTGATGCCTGCAATCTGACTCATCTGATGGACAAAAGGCAGATGCCCCTGTTCATTTTCAATATACTCGTACGCAATGGTTGTGATCTTTTTTTTCATTAACATCTCAATGGACTCCTTGCAGTGCGACTGAATTTCCAGGTTGGAAAAAACAAACTGGTTTCCGCGCATTAACTGAATCTCATCCCGGTCGAAGGGCGATACCCGAAGAATGATATCGCATTGAAAGATTTCTTCCTTTTTATCCACAATGGAAGCACCCATTTCTTTGTATTCTGTATCGCTATAGTTGGCAGATTTACCGGCATTTGTTTCAATCAGTATCTCATGTCCGTAAGAAACCAGCAATTCCACAGCCTGGGGAGTGAGGGGTACCCGGTATTCTGTTTTGCAAAAATCGGAAGGGATCCCGATTTTAATTTTCTGACCTTTCTGTTTTACTTCCAGCATTTCTTCTTTGGGAAGAAGCATGTTTTTGGGTAGCGATATCTTTTCGTTGGATCTTACTTTGTCTTCCATAGCAGTTCGATCATTGAGGGTTACAAGTTACATTCAAATGCCGAGATTTCAAAACATTCTGTTTTTTGTGTTTCCCTGTTCACTGAATAGAGCCCCGGGGGAAGATCAGGAGGGGAGCGACTTTTCCTTCGTTGAAAGCTGTCCGCATGCCGCAAAGATATCCTGTCCGCGTGAGGCCCGTATGGTGGTGAGGATCTCTTTTCGGTTCAGGCGATCCTTAAATTCCTGAAGGGTAGTTTCGGAACTGCCCATGAGGGAGGTTCCCGGAAACGGGTGGAAACGGATCAGGTTTACCCTGCAGGAGATTCCTTCCAACAGCTTTGCCAGTGCGTTCACATGCTTTGGACTGTCATTTATTCCTTTAAACAGGATGTATTCGAATGAGATCCGCCGTCGCTTTGCGAAATCCCGTTTTTTAAGTTCTTCAAGTATGTTGGAAACAGGATAAGCTGCCTGGGCCGGGATCAGTTTTTTTCGTTCTTCGGGAAAAGGAGAGTGGAGGCTGATTGCAAGGTTGGCATCGCAATGGTCCAGGAAAGAGAGCATTCCCGGTAAGATGCCGATGGAAGATACGGTAATTCGTCGCGGACTCATACCACAACCCCACTCTGCAGTCATTATGTTTAGGCTTTTCAGGACTTCTGTCAGGTTATCAAACGGTTCGCCCATGCCCATATAAACCACATTGGTTATTTCCCCGGATTCATTTATGCTGAAGAGCTGATTGAGAATATCGCCTGCCATGAGTTGTCCCTGAAAACCCTGCTTGCCTGTCATGCAGAAAAGACACCCCATTTTGCATCCAACCTGGGAACTCACACAAACCGTATTCCTTGTTTTCTCAGGGATCATTGCGGTTTCAATCCATTTGGATGAGCCGACAGGAAAAAGGTATTTTTTGGTTCCATCGGTACTCACCTGGACTTTTGTGTAAGGCGTGAGGCCCACTTCAAAGGTTTGACTGAGTACATCACGGTTTTTTAATGAAATGTTGCTCATTTCTGAAACCGTCCTGACCCGTTTTTTATAGAGCCAGTCCGCAATCTGACCCGCTGTATATTTCGGAAATCCCAGTGAGGCGGTAATCTCCGTTAACTCCGGTAAGGTTTTTCCAAACAGCTTTTTCTTCATAATCCCAACCTTGATAGTGTAAAGATAAATTTATCCGGTCTTTTAATCAGCATAAAACTACTTCGGAAAGATCAACGTTATTCAGGCATTGACAACTCGACAACTGACAACCGATCCCGCTTCACTTCGTTCAGCGGGATTAGTTCCACCAACGTCATTTCATTCGCTACGCTCTGAAATGCCGGGTGTCACTAACAACCGGCCTACATCCGGTTGGGTTTTACTTTTTATCCGGTCTGTCAAATATCGAATCGTCGATGGGTGTGTTAAATTCAATTTTATTGATCTTAATTGTGGCATTTCCCATAGGTGTTACGGATTCTACATTCCGTGCAATAAGTACTCCTTCCGTAGGCTGATAGTCGCTCATGATCGATTCTATTTCGATTTCCATTCCCTGGGTGTTTACGGTTCTTGATGTGGATAACAGGTAATAGCTGTCGGTATCGATAAAATACGATTGTGACTGACCGTTTTCGTCTGTTAATTTGATGTGAAAAACTTCCTTTCCGTTTTTTTCATCTTTCCCGACAAGTTCTGCTGTTAATCCCTGTTCTTCCATTTTGTAAAAAGGGCCGTCAATCACAGCCTGTTGCTTAGCCTGTGCCAGTTGGTCATCGGTTAACTCCTGGGGTTCACTGCTCATCATGGGTATGATAGTCCAACCCGACTGGCCGTTGAAGGCCTGGATCATGGTCTGTCCCTGGATATCCATTTCCATAATAAATTTATCGGGACGTTTCATTTTCATGTTCATGGGAATCTCCATGCCCATTTGACTGACCACTGCTTCAACCGTGTACGTTTCAATTTTTACAAGTTTATCCTGTCCGGTCACTTCGTTATGTTTTGAAATAATCTCATTGACGGATTGCGTATACGCATGATACCCGGTAAATGCCAGAAGGCTTAGAAGAAGAATAAATTGTTTCATTTTTATTAGATTTTAATTTTTATAATTTTTAGATAACTCATGGAATTCGTCCTGACCCATTGGGGCTCGTTTCATATACCTATGATGCAGGTACAAAGAACGTAAAAGTACATAAAAAAAACAGTATGAACCACCATTCTTCACAGGCTGGTTTAAAAGTGTTCGCTGATTGGAAGTTTGATGTTTCCTCTGTTGGAAGCAGCCTGTGCCGGGATGGTCATTGATTCTCAATTTTGAGGTTTACCACCAGGTTGGTATGCCGGCCTGTAAACACATTGGTTACCAGGAAGTGCATATTCAGGGTTTTTATGTCTGTGATTTCTTCTGAATTACCGGCAAGTTCTATTTGGGTGGTGTGATGAGCCTTCAGGTATATTTTTTCCGGACAGGAAAAAGCTATCGTTGGTTGTGCCAGTTCAAGCTGATAATCGATATCCGAACTGTTTTGGATGGACAGGGTGGCGACTTCATTATTTTTCAGGCTGACTTTTTTATCTTCCAGTTGTACGGAGGCAAAAAACAACGGTTCCAGCCATTCCGCAGAACCCATCAGGGTGTGATCAAACCAGGCAACGGTTCGTTTGGCAAAGAGCGCTTCCTTTAAGGCTTCCTGGGTCTTTTCGCGGGCAAACACCAGGGTCATCGGCCGGTGGGAATCAGCGAGATTATACACTATTTGGACCGGCACATGCAGGTCGGTATTGCAAAGTACAGCCAGCTCTTTTTCATTCGCCCAGTCAAGTGCTTCCGGATAATATTCATTGGAATTGTACACTTCGATCCCATGCATCAGCCCTTTTTCCAGCAATTGGGTATGCTCATCCCACCATAAGGTCGTATCCGGCTGTTGGATTTTCCACCCCGGATGATTCCAGAAAATGAAAGCTCCCTGGTCTTTTGCTTCCTGCAATGCGTCAAAAACATCATCCCGTTCCAAAAGATTTGCATTGTTTATGAACAGGGCATTTAAATGCCCCGGCGGCATTTGCCGGGTTATTTCAGCTGCTTTGACCAGAAGAATCCCCTGCCGGTCGGCAATGGGTTTGGCTATCTCCCAGGCCCTGTTGTGGTCTGCCACGATATCGGTTGAGTGAGGCCGGTATTCAATGTGTTCAGAAATGGCTACTGCATCAAGCCCTTCCAGCCAGGCTTCGGCAATACGGATCGTAGGCCAGACCATCCCATCGGAAAAAACTGTGTGCGTATGGAAATCACATTTTAAGGTTTTAAAACCGGGAATATCGGGAATATAAATATTTTTGCGCTCTTGAGCATTCAGAAAAAACACAAGATGAAAAATCAACAGAAAAAATGAAGCTTTTTTTAGTTTCATGAGATGGCTTTTTTTATGGAGCGAATGTAATACAATAAAATTAAAAATAATTGGGGTCGAAACATGGAATAAGAGAAAATTATTCAGTAAATTATCAGCAATTTGCCAAAACGCATTTAAAAAGGTATGCAATGGATGAAATAGTACTCAGTAATGTTGAAAGGGTCTTTTATGATTTATCGGGAGGTAAAAAGATCACTACACAAATACCGTATATTGCGGTAAAAAGTTTTCCCCAGCTGGGATTGTTGTCATCTCTGCGGTTTTTTGAGTATGCATCCCAAAATCCCGAAGGAGTGATCACTCTTCCTGCAGGGAAGTCGGCTCAGTATTTTATATCGGCTTCCCGGATGCTTCTTGAGAAATGGGATACCGGGGAGGTACAGGATGTATTGAAGAAATATGGACTGGGAGGCCTTAAAAGGCCAGACCTCAGCAGGCTGCATTTTGTCCAGACCGGGGAATTTTATCCAATCAGTTCAACACAACACAACAGTTTATACAACTATGTTGCGAAGTATTACATTAATGGTCTGGGACTTAATCCGGACAGGGCTTTGCTGATCAATTCGGATGAGATTGAACTGGCTGAAGGGAAAAGTTACAGAGAGGTATTTCCTGATTTTACAATTGATCTTTCGTTACGGGTTCGTGAAGCGAAAACAATGCTGGAAGAGCTACAGCAACAATCGATCTTTCTGATTGATGACTGGTGTTCACGGTATGAACAGAAAATCAGGGATAAAGGGGGAATCGGTTTTTTTCTGGGCGACATTGGTCCGGAAGGGCATATCGGATTTAATACGCGGGGATCCGATCCTTTTTCTACCACCCGTCTGACCTCTACAAACTTTGAAATACAGGCCGTAACGGCAACAGATCTGGGAGGGATTGAGATATCAAGAAACCGGTTGGTTATTACCATCGGACTGGAAACGATTACCTGTAATCCCGAATGTGTAGCTATTATTTATGCTGCCGGCGAAGCCATAGCTGATATTGTTCGTGATTCGCTTCAGAGTGACCCCGTGAACACGTTTCCTGCTACGTCCCTCCAAAAACTGAGGAACAGCCGTTTTTATCTCACCAAAGGGGCCACAGTAAAACTGGATGATACCATCCGGGAATATTACACCGGGACTCCATGGTCCCATGAAAAAACAGAACGGGCTGTGATCGATCTCTGCAAAAAGATCAATAAATTTGGTTCGAAAGTGACGTTGGAGGACCTGCAGAACGATCCATACTGCCGCCTGATTCCCGGACTGGATGATCATACCGTGCAGACCGTAATTGATTCAATCACTGAGAAGTTGAGTAAAGGAATGGTCAGGGATACCAACCAGGTGTATTACCATACCGGTCCCCATCACGACGATATCATGCTGGGCCTGATGCCTGCAACCAACCGACAGCAACGCGATCCTTCCAATGAGATGCATTTTGCGGTGATGACCTCAGGATTTGCAGCCGTTACCAACCATTTTCTGGATGAATTGCTTACGAAAACAAAACACCTCCTCACCATAGGAGAAATACAAATGGTTGAGTACCCTGATTTTTTTGAAAAAGGGTATAAATATAAATGGGATAAGGATGTATACCACTATCTGGATAACATTGCAGCCAATAACAGCGAAGAAAAAATACGAGGTGTTTGTCACCGCCTGATACGGGCTATAGTGGAAATATGGCAGGTAAAAAATGTGGATGAACTGAGCAATACGATTGAAGAGATCCTGATGGTTCTTTTCCACAGCTACGACGGAAGCATAAATCCTCCGAAGATACAGAAACTGAAGGGAATGATCCGGGAACTGGAGGAAGAACTGGTATGGGCACACTACGGGGTTCCGGTAAAAAATATACACCACCTGAGGCTTGGTTTTTACCAGGCTGGTTTATTTGGAGGCAAACCGGATAAGGAACGCGATGTGATGCCCATTGTTAACGAATTCAGAAAATACAAGCCTACCGTGATTAGTTTGGCTATGGATCCGCAGGGAAGTGGCCCGGATACGCATTATAAAGTGTTGCAGGCTATTGCGGGTGCAGTGAAGGAGTGGAGCAGGGAAGAAGACCTGTCAACGCTCAGAATTCACGGCTACCGCAATGTCTGGTTCCGTTATTATCCTTCCGAGGTGGAAGTGATCATCCCGGTATCGTTGAATGCACTGGCAACACTTGACAAGTCCTTTGAAGAATGTTATGTGAGCCAGGTCCATGCCTCATTTCCCAGCTACCAGCTGGATGGCAAATTCAGTACCCTGACACAGAAAATATGGGTCGAACAGCATAAACAGATTCAGTTTCTCCTGGGTAAAAACTTTTTTTATCAAAGCGAGATCCCTTTATTGCGGGCAACCCACGGACTGGTTTTTATGCGTGAGATGAATGTGGAACAATTTCTCAGGGAAGCGTTTAAACTTGAAACTTCACCGGACGAATTGTTGAAGATTTAGCGGTTTTCAGTGAGTTGAAAACCTGTTGTTGTATGCTGTTGTTAATTTTTGGTTATGCCCAGATGATAGCCCTTATTTTTATCCAACATAAGTCTGGCAATTGATAAATAAAATAATATTTTTACAAAAAAATTAAGTAAAACCTGATGTTATGAGAATACTGATTCATAAAGATTACGCGAACCTGAGTAAATGGACAGCGCGGTATATTGCAGAAAAGATCAATGAATATTCTCCCTCTGAGAAGAATCCGTTTGTTTTGGGATTACCCACCGGTTCATCGCCCGTAGGGGTTTACAAAGAATGGATTGAATGGGTTAAACAGGGAAAAATGTCATTCCGGAACGTGGTTACTTTTAATATGGATGAATATGTGGGAATTCCGGAAGATCATCCGCAGAGTTATCATTATTTTATGGATGAGAACCTGTTTAACCATATCGATATCCCGGGTGAAAACATACATATTCTGAATGGGAATGCTCCCGATCTCGCCAAAGAGTGTGCTGCCTATGAAGAAAAAATAAAATCGTTGGGGGGTGTGAACCTTTTTCTGGGAGGGATTGGTCCGGATGGTCATATCGCATTCAACGAACCCGGATCCTCCTTACAATCCAAAACCCGGGTAAAAACATTAACCTGGGAAACGATTGTTGCCAACTCACGGTTTTTTGAAGGAGATACGACGAAAGTACCAAAAACAGCCCTTACCGTTGGTGTTGATACCATCATGCAGGCTGAAGAGGTTGTCATCATAATCAGTGGAATGAGCAAAGCCAGGGCTCTTCAGAAAGTCGTTGAGGAAGGCATTAATCACATGTGGACCGTCTCAGCCCTTCAGAACCACCCCAAAGGAATGATCGTATGCGATGATGAGGCTACCCTGGAACTGAAAGTGGGAACCGTTACGTATTTTAAAGATATTGAGCGTAAGGAGTTGAATCGCTTGTGAAACAGTCCCTGCAGATCGTGCCTTTCAGGGACCCGGCAATAATGCAGAAGGGAATCCTACCAACCCCGGATCAACAACAGCAGGCAAACAGGAACGGAAGAAATAAAAAAAGCTGCCTCAAAAAATGAGGCAGCTGTACAAAGTAATTTCGAATTGATTGAGCACGAATGCTTCCTACGAAAATACAGTTTCTTTTATTGGTAAACAAAATTATAAGATTATTTAGAAAAACCTTCATTTTCAGTCAGGATTTCGATTTTTTTATGGGTTTGGTCTGTAATTTTAAAACAATTCCTTTTTTTTTACAAGTCAGAAGCACCGGATTAAGCGTAAAATTCCGAAGATTACAATCATCGTAAAGATAATAGCTGCTCCCGAGGGGATATCTGCGAAGTAGGAAATTAACAATCCGGACATGGTTCCCACAAAGGCAAAAAATGTGGAAAGCAGGATCATGGATTTAAAATCCCGGGTAAAAAGGTTTGCTGTAGCCTGGGGAAGGGTAAGGAGCGAAAGGATCAGGATAATACCAACTACGCGGATATTGAAAACGACGGTCAGGGCGATGATCACAATCAAAAGATAATTATACAGGGTTACCGGTAGCTGGGCAGCCCGTGCAAATTCCTCATCAAAAGCGATATAAAGAATCTGGCGGTAAAACAACCCAAAAAACAGGACCACCAGGAGATCCAAAGAAAGCATCATCCAGATTTCGGCTGTTGAGACGGTGAGGATATTTCCGAAGAGAAAGCTCATGAGGTTAGGGGTGTACCCCGGGGTAATAAAGGTAAAGATAATACCAAGGGCCATTCCGAAGGACCACCAGATGGCGATGGAGGAATCTTCGCGCAGATTTCCTTTATGGGTAAAAAACTGAATTCCCAAAGCTGCTACAACAGCAAAAATTACGGCTCCCAGCACCGGACTGAATCCAAGGAAAAAAGCCAGCCCAATGCCTCCAAAGGAAGCATGGGTGATGCCCCCGCTGATAAAAACAATCCGGCGCGACACAATGTAGGTGCCTACAATGCCACACGAAATACTGGCCAGGATAGCTGACAAAAAAGCCTTCTGGAAAAAATCGTACGAAAAAAGCTGTAGTAGTTCCTGCATATCAAGGGTGACTTTTTAAAACAGTGTGTGGTACAACTCCATGGGTAATGATCTGAATCGGACATCGATAGGCTTCCAGTTGACTGTTCGTAATTTTGTTCGAACGGTGGTAGTGGACTTGCCGGTTTACACAGGCAATGGTCTTTACATACGTCGATATGGTTCCCAGATCATGTGAAACCAGGATAATGGCCATCTCTTTGTTCAGGAGTTTTAGTTTTTCATATAATTCTCCTTCAAATTTATTATCCACAAAGGTATCCGGCTCATCGAGGATCAGCAGTTGGGGGTTGCTTATCAGGGCTCTGCAAAGGAATGCCCGTTGCATCTGTCCTCCCGAGAGGTCACCAATAGCCCTGTTCCGGATTTCGCTGATGCCCATCTCTGCGAGCAATTTTTCAGCCCGTTCTTTTTCCTGTTTTTTGCTCTGGAACAAATCTCCGGACATCATCGCTCCGGATCGTACCACATCAAAAACAGTAATGGGAAATTTTTTATCGATATGTCTTACCTGTGGCAGGTACCCAAAGGGCCGGCGGTTGGTCGTCGAATGATTGTGGTAGGTAATGGTTCCCTTCAGCGGTTTTAAGAGTCCGATGATTCCTTTCAGAAGGGTGGTTTTCCCTCCTCCGTTCGGGCCAATCACTCCGATAAAATCGTTCTTGAATACCTGAAGATTCACCTCTTCAAGAACCGGGTTTTTGTCATACCCCAGGTCTGCTTTCTTTAGTTCAACAATCAGATCCATTAAAAATTATCCTTTATAATTGTTGCCATTTGCATCAGGTTTGCTGCCCAGTCGGGATCCAAAGGCGATACCTGTATGATCTCACCGTCAATTTCTTCGGCAAAAATTCGTGCATGTTCCTTGTCCAGTTCACTTTGGATCAGAACAACCCGTATATTTTCCCGGTTGGCGATATCCACTACCTGCTTCATATGTTGGGGTGTTGGCTCTTTGCCTCCCGGTTCCAGTGAGATCTGGTGCAGATTGTAGTCGCGGGCAAAATAGGTTAATGAGGGGTGGAAAACAATGACTGTTTTGCCTTCAGAATCTGAGAGCATCTCTTTTAATTCAATATGCAGGTTGTCGATCTCTTTTATAAACTGGGTATACCTTTTCTGGTAGGCATTTGCCCTTTCCGGATAGTTATCGGAAAGGGTATTGCGGATTTTTTCCGCTATTTTTTTAACCATCGGAGGGGATAACCAGATATGGGGATCCACTCCTACTGCATGTAGTGCATCCGCCTCAAGATCATTGGTTGTAGCTATCAGGTCAAGTCCTTCCGATAAATCACAGACTTTCATCTCCCTGTTTGCCTGTTCAATCTTCTCCTTCCATGAATGTTCAAATCCGATATAGCCGATGCGGAACCATATCACCGAATTGGCAATGTCTTTAAGCTGAGATGGCAGCAAGGTATAGGATGCAGGACTTGCTCCGGGCGGTATTAAAACGTTGATTTTAAAATCATCGCCTGCTATTTTCTCAACAAATGTTTTTTGAGGTAAAATGCTTACGGTAACAACCGGTTTCTGATCCCCGGTATCCGATTTTTTGTTTGAACCACATCCGGCAATGAGAATCAGCGTAAGAATCAATACTGGGAACTTCTTCATGATGGAAATTTTTTAAAGTACCCCGTTGGTACCCGTTTGTGTAAATTTAGTTTTAATTTATGAACTGCAACAAGCCAGGAATCACGGTTTTTTCTTTTTTATATGGATTTGTCCATTTGGAGGTACCGGGTCATAACCACTGGTACCCCAGGGATGGCAACGTAAGATTCTCTTTGTGCCCAGCCAGAAGCCTGTAAACGGACCATGTATCTTTACCGCTTGTATCGCATATTCCGAACAGGTTGGGTAATGCCTGCATGAAGCAGGAGTCAGGGGAGAAATGATATATTTATATATATATACAGGAACCAGAAGAATCCACCCTGCTCCTTTTCTCAGATATGTGAAAACCTGCTTCATGGTATGATTTTATTACAAAATTAACCATTAAATGTTCATTGTGGACATTATTTTTACCGGTTTGTTCAAAAAGAAGCACGTTTGCTGATCTTTTTCCGGACCGCCCGGATAAAAAAAAGCGGTGGTTAACCGCCACCGCTTCCCTCATGAAAGACAAACAACTAATGACCTTCCCAACTTTGTAGTTTTCATTAACCAATCAACCCCATTAAGTCCACAATAAAAAATGATCCTACAAAGCTGATTTAAAATTACGGAACAGCAGGCCGTTTGTTTCAATAAAAAGTTCATTTAACAATTTTTAACTGCCATCATTATTCTCAACTATTTGTTAATGACTTTTAAACAATACGTTAATAATGACGTTACTTATTAAAGAAGGAAGGGACAGAAGGAAGGTTTTTCTAAGATAATACTAATTTTGCATGCAACTAAACCAACAGGCCTTGTAAAGATCGTTTCTGGATCAATCATTTCAGGAACTATCGGTTGAATAGGGTTGTATAGTAAACCAGATTCACAGAAATCGACACAAATAACAAAAGATCAGGAATCACTATGTGGATAAAAAGAAGACTGAAGTATCTGTTTTTAATTTTTTTGGTATTTTCTAACGGTATCGGAACCGCCGGGGATACAAAACCTGAATCAACGCCCCTCTTTTCGTTTGATAAAAAGGAAGGGAAACCCAAGGTGTTTGTTGAAGGAATATGGATTGATTTTGATTATCTCCGCAGAAACCTGCAGTTTGTTGATTTTGTCAATGATCCGGCGGTAGCCGATGTGCATATCATCGTAACCCAACGAAGGAGTGGGAGTGGAGGGAATGTGTACTCCATGATGTATACTAACAGAACCTATGAGAATTTAAGCAATTTTACGCTTACCTGTACTTCGGCCTCAAGTGATACCCGTGAAGAGACAAGGGATATTCTTGCAGAAACCCTGAAAAAGGGACTGATGCCTTTTGTAAATGAATCGGAAGTTTCTGACAAAATGCTGATCCGTTATACAGATACTGAAGATGATCAGTCCCCGGAAACAGAAGATCCATGGAACCATTGGACCTTCAGAGGTGATTTTAACGGGAACATTAACCTGGAAGAAAGCAGGAAAAATTATAACTACTGGATTAATCTGAGGGCCGACAAAGTAACCAACGACTGGCGGATCAGAAACAGTGGGCGAAGGAGCAAACGTACCGTTGAATATATTAGTGACGGAGAATCGTTCAAATCGGAAAATATTAGCAACAATTATTCATCCAGTGTGGTACACAGCCTCTCCTCCCGTTGGTCGGCCGGAGCTTTCCTGAGTTATTCCAACAGCAACTATACCAACATCCTCTATTCAATTTCGTTGAAACCAGCTGTTGAATACAATATATTCCCATGGGATATTGAAGACCGCAAAGTATTTACTATAGCCTATTACATCGGTCCTGACTGGAACAAGTACTACGAGGAGACCATTTACGGAAAATTCCGCGAGCGTTTATGGGAACAATCGTTACGGCTGGATCTTCAGTTGGTTCATACCTGGGGAGAAATTGAAGCAGGCTTAAATGCTTCGCATTATCTGCGCGATTTCTCCAAAAACAGGATAACGCTCGATACAGAATTATCCATACGGATTATCAGAGGACTTTCTGTAAATTTCGACTTCCGGATTGAAAACATACACGATCAGATTTACCTTTCCAAAGAGGAACTTTCCCTGGAAGATATCTTATTGAATAAAGTTCAGTTGCCATCAACTTTTGAAGTGCGGGCCGGAGCAGGCATCCGGATTCAGTTTGGCTCTATATACAATAATATTGTAAATAACAGGCTTTAAGGTTGGTTTTTATTCCCCCTCCACCCACTTTTTAAAGGATTTGACTTTTTCCCGTGCCACAAGGAAATCGTCATCAACAGGTTGCTTAACCTTTAATTTAAGCCGTGAATTGCTGTAGGCCACTACATCATTGATCGCATTCAGGGATACCAGGTATTTCCTGTTAATACGGAAAAATCCGGATGGATCGACCCGGTCTTCAATAAGTTCAAGGCTCTGGTCCATCAGGTAATCTTTTCCCCCGGCACTTTTGCAAAAGGTTCCTTTCTGAAAGCTGTAAAAATAGAGAATGTCTTTGACCTCAATAATACGAAGGTGAGTTCCCACTTTAACCAGAAACCTCTCTTTGAAGTGTTTGTTCCGGAAGGAGGCAACAATTTTTTCGAGTATCTGGGGGGTCAGGGGCACCGTTGCATTCCGGTTGAAGCGATCAAATTTCTTCAGTGCTTCTTCCAGTTCATCGCGTTCAATGGGCTTCAGTAGGTAGTCGATGCTGTTCACTTTAAATGCCTGAATGGCATACTGGTCGTAAGCCGTTGTAAAGATAACCGGCGTATGAAACTTCACCTTGTCAAACACTTCAAAGCTTAATCCATCCCCTAACTGGACGTCAAAGAATGCCAGGTCGGGAGGGGTATTGTTTTTAATCCAACCGGCTGTTGATCGGACGGTGTCACAAACAGCCAGGATCTCCGATTGCGGCCGCAAAGCGGTCAGGTGGGCTGCCAGTTGTGCCGCAGCAAGGGGCTCATCTTCAACAATTAAAACTCTCATCGATGCCTAATCCAAAACGATTAATGGCAAAATTACCCTGAAATATTTAGAATTTTGCGTTATTTCCACTTTTTTCCCCGTCAGGAATTCATACCTGCCGGCCAGGTTTCTCAATCCTGTTTTGTTGCCGGGCTCCATGGCGTTTTTCAGTTGGATATTGTTCTCAACAATCAGCGTACGGTCGTCGGTAACAGCAATTATTATTCTCAGAGGCGATGCTTTTGATATTTCATTGTGTTTGATTGCATTCTCTACCAGGGTCTGAAGCGACAGGGGAATGACATTCCCCCTCATGTTTTTGCTGGCAATGATTTCGACCTCCAACGCTTTCCCAAACCGGATCTGCTGCAGGTAAATATATTTTTTCACAAAATCGAGCTCTTCTTGTAAGGGAATAATATCCTTGTCTTTAAACTGCAGCACATTGCGAAAAAAATGGGACAACTCCCGGGTAAACTTTTTTGCTTTCACCACGTCTGTGTCGATCAGGGAACCCAAAACATTCAGGCTGTTAAACAGGAAATGCGGATTTACCTGGTTTTGCAGGACCTGATATTTTAATGAAAGCGCTTCCGTTTTTACTTCTTCTGAATCACGAACCTCCTGCCTCCAGGCTTTAAAAAATGAAATGGCATAAATAATAGCTGCAATAATTACAAAAATGATGTATTCTGCCAGAATCGTTCCCTTGTTGTATTCCCAAAAATTTTCCCACTCATGGCCGGATACCACAATGAACCAAAACCAGTTTACAATAAAAATCACCGAACTGGCATAAACGAGGTGTACCAGCTGTGCAATTGTGATGCTTTGCACCGGTTTCCTGATCCAGTCGATAAAGAACTTTTCATACAATCTGAACCAATAACCGGAGGCAAAAAGGGGGAGTCCCAGGCACATCGAATATCCTGCGTTCCAAGCATATAGACTGAAGGGGTTTTTCAGGGAGCCCCCCATCAGCAACATGGTGATTATGCCTATCAGGATGGATACCACTGCAGCAATCAACCAGTCAACAAGGGTCTGTTTTTTATCGTGTCTGACTTTATTCAATTATGTGTATTTGTAAGATGCATGCAAAGGTAGGGATTCCCCTGGATCCGCAAAGCTATTCATTGGAATTACACAACGACAACATTTCTGCGTTGTGTTCCGCACCCCAGGACGGCATCAGGTTGTTTTCAGGTGCCAGGGTTGCAAAGATTCCTGCTGCTTTTTCAAGGAACGGTTTTGCTTTTTCTGCTCCTCCTCCAAAGGCTTCTGGAGTATGAAAGATATTCATGCCTTTTAAATAAAAAACCCTTGGATTGTCCGGATTTAATTGTTCGGCAACGGCCAGGCTTTCACTGGCCAGCGAAGAAAACTTCATTCCGGAAGACATATCGGTAATCCGCAACTGATAAATATGAGCCTGGAGTGCATGGATTTCCGACTCACCGGAATGCGTGGTTGCTACTTTGGTTAATTCATTCTGTGCTTTGTCGAGGTATTTATGTATTTCTCCGGCTTCCATTTCTCCGAAATAGGTAGCCCTCACATAACTAAAAGCTGCATAGTACGACGGGAGCCACTGATCCGCTTCAGCCTGGGCGATCCGGCTGAACTGATTGGCAATACCGGTCAGTTCTTCCGGTGACGTGGACCGGTACATCTTCTCAAGGGTCGTTTCCATTGTTTTTTCATAGTCTGAGGCCAAACTTTTTGTCATAAAAAGGGCAGGCAAAACAAGCAAAAGAATCATTCGTTTCATGTTTTCTGATTTTACAGGTTGATTGTTCAAATTTGTTGTTGTTTTTAAAAAATTGAAAGCATTTGTTACCGAAATGTCGAATTTTTGCGATCAACTGTAGGATTTAAAAGCTCAGGAAAAGACCGATAAAGACCATCCGTTTCAGGTCCCGTTTTACCGGAATCAGCGTGTAGTTCCCCTGGGCATCTGCAACGCTTGAAGGGCGGTAACTCAAAACCGTATTATTGCCAAGTACATTGGTCACTGAGCAGTAGAGCACGGAATACTGGTTGCCGATGTAGAAAATATGGCTCAGATTCAGGCTTAAATCGGACCAGGCTTCGGTTTTTCCGTCCATAAATTCAGGGGTATCTGGTTTATCGTAGGGACGCCCGCTGGCAGCCGTAAAAGAAAAGCCCAGCAGGGTGCTTAGTTGGTTCACCCAATATTTTCCGACAACAGAGAAATTGTGGCCTGAAATAAAATCGGGAGTTGCTTTCTCGGGATAGTTCTGGTATTTTCTTTTTGTATGGATCCATGAATAGGTTATCCAGTAATCGAATCCCTGCATGCTTTCCCGGTCGCGCCAGAAAAGATCCATTCCGCCGGCATACCCGCTGCCGTTATTTTGCAGTTTGGCGGGCAATCCGTATTCATTCAGTTGGTATGTTATCAGGTGATTGTAGGTTTTATAGTAGGCTTCAGCCCTGAACAACCGGGAGCTTACCTTGCCTGACTGATAGCTCAGGATATAGTGCAACGCTTTCTCAAAACCCAGGTCTGTCCGGAGCTTCAGGTAATCAGCCTGGGGGGTTTGATGGTACAACCCGAAAGCTCCGGAAAGCTGGCCTTCCTCCCCGGTTTTTAAGGCCATGGCAAAACGGGGCGCAACATTCCACGTATGGATCACCGATGAATATTCGGAACGTATTCCCGGACGAACTGCAAGTTTTTTGCTGAATTTCACTTCGGTTTCAACAAAGGCTCCTGCCAGGTGGTCCTTAAACCCGGTTTTATAACTATTCCCCTGGAATTCGGAATATTCCTGATGATAGTTGTGATACGTTTCATTTACGCCCCAGGTTAATTTAATGCCTTCCGAAAGGTCGTGGATAACTGTAACCCGGGTTTCCAGATTGCGTTCACGGGTATCAACCTGATCCTCACCCAGCCCGATAAAGTTGTCCTCATAGGTTGAAGAAATTCCCACTTTATAACACGATTTTTCAGAAAAAGAATCCCTGTATGAAAAGTTGGAGTAAACCGTGCCTCCGTTATTTTTTATCTGAAGCAGACCGTCTGGCTGTCCGTCGGGAACGTTATATGCCAGGCTGCCCCAATCGGCCGTAAGGTATCCTTTAACCATGCCGTTCGATTTTGTTTTATGACGATAAACAGCTGTTCCATTGACCGATTCCACCGGTTCCTGCCAGTCGACCGCACTGTTAAAAATTTTGTCGTAGGCTCCCAGGTTCATGTAGCCTCCGGAAAGGCTCAGCGAAGCGTTTTTCCAACGTTTGGTCCGGCTCATCTCTCCGCCAATGGTCATCAACGATACTCCGGTGACATCTTCGGTAGCCAGGTCGTTCGTGTTCAGGACCAGCACAGACGACAGTGCCTGCCCGTATTCGGCTGAATAACCGCCTGAATTAAATACCACACCGCTGAAAAGGGAAGGTGCAAAACGCCCCCGGGTTGCAATATCTGGCGTTTTCGAAAAGTAGGGTTTGGCGGCAACCAGTCCGTCAATATAGGTTCTGGTTTCGTAGGCATCGCCCCCACGGACGAGCAACCGGCCGTCATCGGTAGCAGCCTGCGTGCCGGGCATGGTCCGCATAGCAGCCATCACATCGGCGTTGGCACTGGCTGTGGTCAGGATATCCAACGGCTCCATAACCGAAGCACGCGTTTCATCGGCAGCAGCAAAATTTCCGGCTGTAATGGTTACTGCATCCAGGGAGTTGATACGCTCTTCCAGGACAATTTGTATCTCAACCCGACCTTCCGGGAAAATCTCCTCTTTCCAGGATTTGTACCCGATAAAGGTGGCCATCAGAACCTGTCTCCCGCTTTCAGAAGTCGTAAAGCTGAAATTGCCGAGTGAATCGGAACTGGCTCCATCGTATGTGTTTTCAAGAAAAATATTGGCTCCGGGAACCGGTTCCCCGGTTTGGGTGACAACCTTCCCGATGATGGTAGCCTGTGCATGCACAAGCAAGGTTCCGTAGAGCAGACAAAAAAATAGAATAACGGTCTTCATTTGGTTGCAGATTTGGCTTTTCTGAAATTGTATGACACAAAAATGGCGGGCTTTTTTGTCGGGGGGAAATGTTCCTTACCCAATTGTTGAAAAGCCGGGATGAAACGAGCCCCGATGGGGCGGGGAAGTTTCATGAGGTTCCTTATGAAATAATTAATGGAAAAGAATGAAACGGATCCGGTTTCTTTTGTCCGTCTCTTTTTTCGACGCTGTAACCCGATGCTTGTTGAGGGAAAGACAATTGGGAACGGATGGCTTAATTTTCAGAAATGCATAAAGGGGGGGATGTTACGATTGAAATGAAAAGGGGTTCAACAGAGGCTGAAAGGAATTAAAAAGGGCCCGATTGTATCGGGCCCTGGTTGTTTTATTCTACATTGACGGCGATCAATCCCTTGTCGCCTTCACGTGTTTCATATTCTACATCCTGGCCCTCTTTCAAACCGAGGGAGGGATTTTTTAAACCGGTTCGATGGACAAAAATGTCTTCCCCGGTTTCTGATACAATAAATCCATATCCTTTGATTTTATCGTACCATTTAGTCTTTCCTTTCATAATCAGGCGTTTAGAAACGTGGGTTGTTAAAATTCCTTCGGTTTTCCGATTTTTCACGGGCTTTGTTTACCACAATATTCCTGCCTTCAAGTTCCGAGTTGTTTAATTCATCAATTGATTTTTTAGCCTCTTCGTCATCAGGCATCTCAACAAAACCGAAGCCTTTGCTTCTTCCGGAGAATTTATCGGTAATAATTTTTACGGATTCTACCTCTCCATAGGCTTCAAAAACTTTTCTTAAATCTTCTTCTTCAACTTTAAAAGGAAGATTTCCTACATAAATGTTCATTTTCTAATGTTTTAATAATTTCAAAAAAACTGCACAAACAGCTATAAATAATACTTAGCATTTATTGTTGAAAATTTCAGGTGGCAGTGCTTTTTTGTATTTCAGCGTTCCCTGGGATAGGCAATGTATCGATAGGAAATGTTCTGCACGTCTTAAAAATTCAAATAAATTCTAATTCTCTAACTCCTGAGCAAGATACAAATTTTTGTTAAATTATCACAAAGGTAAATTTATTTATTAGTTTACAAACAATTATAACAGGCAAAGAGTGATCTTATTTTGAGCAAAAAGGAGTTATTTAAAACATATGGTTAAAAGATTTGTTATAAGTTCATATGAATGTAAATCTTAAAAAATAGTTTAAAAATGGAAGAAATGAAAGAACAGGAAGTTATTTCCATGCCAAGAATTGGCGATCCTGCCCCGGAGTTTAAAGCAGTAACCACCCAGGGTGAGATCAATTTTCCCTCTGATTACAAAGGAGACTGGGTCATCCTTTTCAGTCATCCGGCAGATTTTACCCCGGTATGTACCTCTGAATTTATGACTTTTGCGAATATGCAGGAACGGTTTGAAAAGGCAAACTGTAAACTGATTGGTTTATCCATCGATGGGTTGTACAGTCATATAGCCTGGCTGCGTACCATTAAGGAAAAGATCGAATACAAGGGAATGAAAGATATCGAAGTAACCTTCCCGCTGATTGAAGATATAAAAATGGATGTAGCCAAAAAATATGGCATGATCCAGCCGAATGAAGATACGACCAAAGCAGTGAGAGCGGTATTCTTCATCGATCCCAAAGGGATCATCCGGACGATTATCTATTATCCGTTAAGCCTGGGCAGAAATTTTGAGGAATTATACCGTGTAGTTATCGCCTTGCAGACAGCCGATGAATTCAATGTGGCAACACCTGCCGACTGGCAACCGGGAGATGATGTGATTGTTCCTACAGCAGGTTCCTGCGGAACCGCCAAAGAACGCATGGAAACAGCCGATGAAGATGTGAAGTGTTACGACTGGTTCTTCTGTACCAAAAAGCTGGATAAGGAAAAGGTTTTGGGAAAAATACTTAAGAAATAGTACGGAACGGATTCGTACGTAAATAAAAGGCTGTCTAAAAAGTTTATAACCGCAAAGGACGCAATGTTTACGCAGGACACAACGTAATTTTTTGTTGATTGAAAATGCGCTGCGAACTTTGTACCTTCCTGGCCAACCTTGCGGTTATGGGATTCAATAACTTTTCAGGCGGCTTTTTTTTTATGGGGTGCGGTTTTTTTCATGAATCTTACGAACCAGGGAAGCAACAATCCTGCGTGGAAGGAAGCGGTATAAACAGGACATTATTTTGCTGGCACATCCCGGGATGGCGATGGTTGTTCCTTTCATAAGGGCTTTGTATCCGAAGCGGGCTACCTGTTCGGCACTGTGTATATTCCATTGGATGCGTGGTTGTTTGTTGCCTGTTGTTTTTTGAAAATTGGTGTGGATCATGCCCGGGCAGAGGACGGTTACAGTAACTCCGGAGTTGCGGGTTTCAATTGCCAGGGCTTCCCCCAGGGATAGCAGATAAGCCTTGGAAGCAGCATAGACCGACATGATAGGAGCAGGCTGAAAAGCAGCCAGGGAGGAAACAAACAGAATTTTTCCCGAATGAGCCCGGATCATCTCCGGTAAAAACAGACGGGTTAATTGGGTGGTCGTACATATGGAAAGACCCACAAGGTTGGTCATCGCTTCGGAGGAAACCTCTGAAAAAAGACCGAAAATTCCAAATCCGGCATTGTTGATCAGTACATCAACCGAAATTCCCAGGCTTTTGACTTTCTCATAGACGATCTGCGCCGATCCCTGCACGCTTAGATCCTGAAGGATAATATGTGGAGGTTGACTCGTTGCCTGAGTGATCTCTTTTTGGACGGATTCCAGGTTCTTCAGGTCCTTGTCTACCAGAATCAGCTCATAGGAGGTATGGCAGAAAAGGAGGGCAAAAGCCCGCCCAAGTCCACTGGCTGCCCCGGTAATTAAACAGGTTCGGCTCATGTCATTGCTTGGAATTATTACGCTAAGATATTGAAATATCTGCATGCAAAGAAATGAATCCGGAATAGGGTTGTAAATTTCATGAAAAGCCATTAGTTTTGGTTTGTAATCCTGATCTGAACCAGTGATAAAATTTTAAAATTCAGACAAATGAGATTCTTAGGCGGTTTTTGCATATTCGCCCTTTTGGTATCCTGTTCTGTGGAGATTCCGGACGGGAAAGGGCCTGTTGATCCGAAAGCAACCAGGGAAACGGTTGCATTGTTTAAAAACCTGAAAAGATTATCGGAGAAGCACACCCTTTTTGCGCATCAGAATGCCACTCTCTATGGGCATGGGTGGAGTGGCGACAAAAACCGTTCGGACGTAAAATCGGTTTGCGGATCCCATCCGGCAGTTATAGGGGCTGATTTTGGCGGGTTCTCGGGAAGGCCGAAAGAAGCTATAGAAGAGGCGCAGGAAGAACTCAGGAAAAATGTGGTGGATACCTACAACCGGGGAGGTCTTACAACCATTGCCTGGCATTTTTCAAATCCCGTTTCCAGGGGTGGTTTTTACTGGCGCGACAGCATCTCAGAACCTGCAGTGCGGCATATGATCCCCGGGGGCAAAGCGCACGACACATACAAAGAAATACTGGCAACGATCGCTGACTGGGCGAAAAGCATCCGGGGTTCCGATGGAACCCTGGCCCCTGTGATCTTCAGGCCTTACCATGAATTCGACGGCGGGTGGTTCTGGTGGGGGGCTCCCCATTGTACCCGGGAGGAGTTTATTGCCCTCTGGAAATTTACCGTTTCCTATTTGCGCGACAGCCTGGAGGTGCATAATTTCCTGTATGCCTTTTCTCCGGATAACCGTTTTAATACGGAGGAAGAATACCTGAAACGCTATCCCGGGGATGAATGGGTTGATCTGGTGGGAGTCGATAATTACGGAGACATGGGCCGCGACGGGTATAACCTCGAAGCCGCATCAAAAAAACTGAAAATCGTTTCCGATTACGCTCTGAAAACCGGCAAGCTGGCTGCCTTTACGGAAACAGGCCTTGAATCAATTCCCGATACTACCTGGTTTACCGAAACGCTTCTGAAAGTGATGAAGGAAGACGATAAACAGCTCGCCTACGTGTTGGTGTGGCGGAACGATATCCATAGCCCAACGCATTATTACGCTCCTTTTCCCGGACATAAAAGTGTGCCGGATTTCATGAAATTCTACAGCGATCCCTATACCCTGTTTGAAAATGACCTGGAAGATATCTATTCGTGGGACTAAAAAAACTTCTGAGCGACACCGGGGAACCGGTATGCCTGCTTTTATCACGGATAAGGTTTGAAAAACAGAATTTTAATGCCCAGACGTTTTTCAGATTCAAAGATTAAATTGCAATAAAAGAAAACCAACCAGGAAGCCGACGAGGATGTTAATGCTCTTCACTTTCAAAAAATCTTTTCTTGATTCTGCCAGCAGAGGCAACATCCCATGTCCGTCCTGAACAATCGAATTGGCAAGCAATATACTGAATGGCAACAGGTTTTTTGAAAACAGGGTAACAATCATCAGGTGGGGTCCTGATTCGGGGATGATACCCATCAGGACAGATATCA
>CAZNPV010000003.1:0-3431 GCA_964575025.1 uncultured Mariniphaga sp. | reverse complement strand
TATCATCAACGTTTGTTTAAGTGTGGAAAGGAATAGTTCTGTCATAACCGGACATCTGTTTATACTTAATCTAAATAAATACAAAAATAAATAAAAGTTGCTAAAATTTTATCTGTTCTGATCCGGATTTTATAGTAGAAATTTATCCATGATTCGGGGTGGATGAATAGTGTTGTTCCGTGTTTTTGTGGGAAATGTCTTATTACAGATCTGCTTAAGGACGGTAAAGTTGCGTTTTACGGATGATTTTAGTAATTTAACAGGAATATTTAAGAACAGGATCAGGAAGATGAATAAAGCATTACAGAAAGAAATAGACAGGGCAGAGAAGATTCTTGAGCAGGAACGGGAGGATTTGTACCAAATGGTTACCGAAGATGGACTGGATGATTATGCCAGTCCGAGAGATTTTCTGTATCTTATTGAAGAGGCGGCGAAATACAAAATCAGATCGTTGGATCTCCCTGAGCACCTTCTGGAATACTACCTGAACAAAGTATGCGATATCTACGGTCCCTATTCTGAAGACCAGCCGCATTCAAACAAAAATTACTACGACAACGATTTTTACCTGTCCGTATGAAACCCCGTAAAACGCCGGAAGCATCTAAGTGAGCATCCGGTGAATTTGGTCTTCTGACTTCTGACAAAAAGGGTTATAAATTAACGTATTGGTTTTCATAATCCTGTGGGTTAAATAGAAACCCACCTTCTTTGATGGTGGATTCTTTACTACCCCTTTGGTTCTGCCCCGGGGTAGTTTATTCCGATAACAAATGGATGCAGGAGCATTGGGAGTCTGCGATTTTTCTTATATTCGAATTGGATAATTGCATCTGTTGGAGAAAATGCTAAGGCACAATTCTGAAACCATGATTCAAACATTGCACAAAGTCCTGATTTTAATGGCAGCGGCTACACTCTTCGCCGGATCTGTTTTAGCAGACATCATCCGGATTCCGGTTGATATTACAACCATACAGGAAGGAATCAACCAGGCATCAACCGGTGATACCATCCTGATTGCACCGGGAACTTACAACGAGAACATCCGGCTGACAAAAGCACTTACCATAGGGTCGGAATTTCTGATTACAGGAAATCCTTCGACCATAAACAAAACCATTATTGATGGCCGGTCAAATACCGTTTTTACCATTGAGGGTCCCAGGGATACCCTTTCTTCCATCGTCGGATTAACGATCCGTAACGGCGAGGATGGACTCATGGTTTATTCACCGGTGAACCTGTTCAATAACATCATCATGAATTGTAGCGATGGCATTGATTATGAAACCGGGGGAGGAGGGCTTTGTGAAAACAACCGGGTTCAATACAATGGGGATGACGGCATTGACCTGGACGGAACGCTGGATCATCTGGTTATTGAAAACAACATCGTATCCTATAATGTGGATGATGGCATTGAGATACGGCTTCATTCATATACCGGGGGACCTTCGTATTGCAAAATATCGAACAACGAGATCTGCCACAATTTTGAGGACGGAATTCAGTTTATTGATTATCCCGATACATCAAACAGGATCTATATTATTGAACGCAACCTTATCTATGACAACCGAATGGCAGGAATCGGCTGCATGGATAACGGCGATACCGATGAGGACTACCGGGGAGCATCCATTTCAGAACCCATCTATCTTTTCAATAACACGATAAGCGGCCATGCGTACGGCATCACAGGTTCCACAAACATGCTGGCATTAAACAATGTGGTTGTGAATGCCACCCATTACGGCGTGCGCAATTTTACGGTGAACTCGATAGCACTGCACAATCTGTTCTATAACAACGGGGGTGGTTTTTCAAACTCCTCCATCGATGAGGAAAAGAATTGGTTCGAAAATCCCCTGTTCGACGAAGGTTTCAGGCCGGGAGAAAACAGCCCCTGTATTAACAACGGCACTTCTTTGTACGTAAGAGGCAACGACACCTTATTCTTCATGGATGAATCTGAATATACGGGTGTTGCTCCTGACCTTGGAGCCATTGAATACACCGGTGATCTATCCTGGGTTGAAAATGTTGCGATCTGCGAAGGCGAATCCTGGAAAGGATGGAATACAGAAGGGGAATACGAGGATACCTTAACAACAGTTGACGGATATGACAGCATTGTCACAGTTCATTTAACGGTATATCCGGTATACCATGAAACGGAGGATGTGGAGATAAATTACGGGGAATCCTATAAGGGATGGACCACATCCGGACAGTACAGCGACACCCTGGTTTCTGTGCATGGCTGCGACAGCATTATCACCACCAACCTTACCGTATTCGATAAATCCCTGGGAAAACCCATATTGCTTTCACCCGAAAACAATGCCGCTGTAACCCAGCCGTTTGTGGTGGCCTGGGAGTGCTCGGATGCCGATGGGAAGAGGATCACCTACACGGTCAGGATCAGGCCCGAAGGATACGGAATATGGGCTGCTTCACAAAATACGGATACCGTAACCTACTATACGATTCAGGGAGTTCCTGATTTTGTATTCGGCATTCCCATTGAGTGGCAGGTCATTGCCACCAATGGCCGGGATACAACCTACAGCGACATCCAAACCGTGATTATTTGCGGGGATATCCAAACAACCGAATATGTCTCCATCTGCCAGGGTGAGAACTACAAAAGCCGGGACCTGACCGGGCAATATACCGACACCCTCACGGCTGTGAATGGCTGCGACAGCATTGTGACAACCCATCTGACCGTACATCCTTCCTACCTCACGGAAGAGACCGTTTCCATCTGCCATGGAGAATCCTATGAGGGCTATACCCAAACCGGAACCTATCAAACCGACCTGACCTCTGTGAACGGGTGTGACAGTACCCTGATCATTCATCTGACCGTCATTCCAAAGGTGTATACCACTGAATATGTCACCATCTGCAACGGCGATGCATACGAAGGATTCACCACGGCAGGCATTCACCAGCGAACCTTACCCTCCGCGGCAGGATGTGACAGTGTGGTTACAACCATCCTGTCCCTGTATCCTTCCTTTGTGCCTGAGATTCTGGTGGAAGCCGACACCCTAAGGGCTTCGGATGAATATATTTCGTACCAATGGCAAGACGAAACCGGGGATATTCCGGGTGCTACCTCCCGGGAATGGGTGATCACCCACTCCGGAACATACACCCTGGTGGTAACCGGTGAAAACGGTTGTCACCATGTTTCTGAGCCCGTTCAGGTGATCCATTCGGCAAACCGGGATTTAGCGAAGAACCTGAAATACGCCGTGGTGCCCAATCCCAACCAGGGCAAATTTATCTTCCGGGTGGAATCCGGACCGTTCAGGAACGTAACCCTGAAGCTGATGTCTGCCACCGGACAGGTAATCGAAGAACGGGCAGTCCGCTATGCTCCTGCAAACTACACCGAAGAATTTACCGTTTCC
>CAZNPV010000002.1:0-131445 GCA_964575025.1 uncultured Mariniphaga sp. | reverse complement strand
ATGAACATTCTTATTGCGCCAAACAGTATGAAGGGAAGCCTTTCAGCGATCCGGTTTGCGGAAATTACGGAACAGGCTTTTCATGAAACGGATCCTCACCTGTTTCACACCAGGAAAGTCCCGGTTGCTGATGGGGGAGATGGAACTGCCGAGGTATTAATAAATGCCCTTGGCTTAAAGAAATATTCTCTGAACGTCAGGGATCCTTTGGGTAGGATGATTCCTGCATTCTTTGGATACAGCCATCAAACAGCCGTGATTGAAATGGCCAGTGCCTCGGGAATGAGGCTTCTCAGGGCTTCGGAATTAAATCCGATGAAGACCTCCAGTTTTGGTACAGGCCAGTTGCTCATGGAGGCAGTTCGTCTGGGAGCAACCCGGATATACCTGGGAGTTGGAGGCTCTGCCACAGTAGATGGAGGAACAGGAATCCTTGAAGCATTAGGCGTGACCTTCTTTGACAACAACGGAAACCTCGTCTCAGGAAAAGGGGAAAACCTGGCAAGGATAACCCACATTGAAACGAACAGAATAAAAATTCCTCTCCAACCGGAGATCAGGATTATCAGTGATGTATCCAATCCCCTGCTTGGAGAAAACGGGGCAGCCAGGTTCTATGCCCCACAAAAAGGAGCCACCCCTGAGATGACAGAGCAGCTTGAAAAAGGAATACACCATTTTGAAAGAATAGTGGCTGAAACGAGTGGCAAACACACGGCAAAACTCCCCGGAGCTGGTGCAGCGGGAGGGATTGCTGTGGGATTGGTCTCCCTGTTGAATGCAGAAATCAGGCAGGGAGCCGGTTTTATCCTGGAAAACCTCTCATTCACAAAACATCTGAAATGGGCTGATATCGTAATTACCGGGGAAGGAAAATTTGACAGGCAAAGTCTGCAGGGCAAAGCTCCGGCTGCAGTAGCTGAAAAAGCACGAAAACTCCATAAACCGGTGGTTGCCATTGTGGGTGAAAACAGATACCCCGAACAAACATTGTTTGATCATATCTATTCCCTGACAGATATGGCCGGATCTTCCGAACAGGCAATAAAAAAAGCCGGAGAATGGTTATATGCCCTGATAAAAATACTGGCACTTAATTACCGGTTGGCACACCTGAAAACCCTGTAAAGCTGTTCTTTCTCCAAAGGAACTAAAAAAGGCTGCCCTCTGACAGCCTTTTTACCGGTATGTAAACCGGAACTAACCTAAACCAACTAAACCTAATAAACCAACAATATACCAGAACGGTATACATTGATTTAAGATTATGGTGCAAATTAACGATTTTTTATACATAAATTTCAGAAAAAAACCGGTTTTTTATTCACAAAGAGAAGGAACGCAAAAAAAGGGTCATCTGCCAGACGGAACAATTTGCTTCCCGTCCATATTAATTAATTGATAATCCGGAAATTGAAGTTTTTACATTACCTATTGTTTTTGCATTCATCCAAAACACGTTTTACGGAACCATATAATAACAGCAATCTTCTTGCCTTACTTTTGGAATATCCCAGTTCATCCATAATCATCCGGGTACCTCTTTCAATCAGTTTCTGATTTGTCAGTTGCATATGAACCATTTTATTTCCTTTGACCCTGCCCAATTGAATCATCACGGTTGTCGTAATCATATTCAACACCAGTTTTTGCGCGGTTCCTGATTTCATCCGTGTACTTCCGGTAACAAATTCAGGTCCGACAATTACTTCAATGGGTATATCCACATTTTCTGCCAGTTCAGATTCCGGGTTGTTGGTAATGCAAGCAGTAAGAATTTCATTTTTCCTGGCATTCTTAACGGCCCCGATCACATAGGGGGTACGACCAGAAGCTGCGATTCCCACCACCGTATCCAAATCGTTTATTCCATGTTTCCGGAGATCGGTCCATGAAAGGGTTTCATCATCTTCTGCCGACTCAATAGCCTTCCGGATGGCCTGGTCACCACCGGCTATCAATCCAATGACCAGTCCATGATCCACCCCAAAGGTAGGGGGTATTTCCGAGGCATCGAGGATTCCAAGTCTTCCGCTGGTCCCGGCACCTACATAAAACAACCTCCCCCCCTTTTTCATTCGTTGTACAACCGCTTCAACAAGGGTAACGATCCGGGGAATCACTTTTTCAACTGCCGGCAAAACCTTTTTATCCTCGTTGTGGATGTTTTGCAGGAGTTGAAGTACCGACTGTCTTTCCAGGTTATCGTAAATGGACGACGCCTCCGTTATGTTAGCCATGATTTATTCATTATTATTTCAGGTGAAAACGAAGCAATCCTTCCATAGGATCCTTTACAATCATACCACACTTCAGGGATCGGTTTTTTAACACCTCTTTTAAGATCTCCTGAAAATAAAACGCAATGGAACCAGTAAAACAAACAGGGCAGGAATACACCTTTTTATAATGCAGCAGATTCCTCTCAACAAAAGCCTCAAATTCTGATTTTACCAGATTCCTGCAATACGCAGATCGGATATGTTCCTGGATAAATCTGGCAAATCCTGCCAGAAAAAGATTCGGACGTTCTGTTCTGTACACCCTGTCAAGAATAACACTCCCGGTTAATTCATATTTCATTTTAAATTGTATCCTCAGATGTGCAGGCATCACTTTTTTCAGGTAATCCCCCAGGAGTCTGCGTCCCAACACGGCACCGCTGCCCTCATCTCCCAGGATAAATCCCAATGGGGAAATATGTTCCGTAACTTTGTGTCCATTGTAGAAACACGAATTGGACCCGGTACCGAGAATACAGGCGAAGCCCCTTTTTGTACCAAGAGTAGCCCGGGCAGCAGCCAGCAAATCGCTGTAAATTTCCAGTTGCGCCTGCGGGAAAAGGTCATGAAGAAGTTTTCTGATTCCTCCTCCCTTGACACTGTTTATAATGCCGGCACCATAAAATATGACTGCTGTTACTTCCCTTGTGATCTCAGGCATTAATACCTGCTCCAACTCTTCAGAAATATCCTCTACGGACCTGAAAAAAGGATTCATTCCCTGGGAATGAATTCTCATTATCTCTTTCCCTTTATCTGCAAGGGCCCAGTTGGTTTTTGTCGAACCGCTGTCTGCAATCAGTACCATATTTCAAAATTAACGATTTTACCTGGATAATTTCAGAAAATCATAGCATCAAAAAAAAGGCAATTGTATCTTTGCTGAAACAATATATTCAAAGAGCATTACGAACTCCGGGAATATAGCAAAACAAACCCTTCAGAAAATATGAAACACTGCCTCTATTTTTTACTGATCATACTATCTCCGCTTTCCGGATTTTGCCAGGAGAGGATTCCCAAATATGAATTTCGCGGGGTCTGGGTAGCGACAGTTGAGAACATTGACTGGCCTTCGGAACCGGGATTACCTGTAAAACAACAGCAGGCTGAAGCAATTAAGATCCTTGAACTGCTTCAGAAAAACGGCATGAATGCGATCATTCTCCAGGTACGACCGGCATCCGATGCTTTTTACCCATCCGAACTGGAACCCTGGTCAAAGTACCTGACAGGTTACCCGGGAAAAGCACCGGAACCTTTTTACGATCCCCTGAAATTCTGGATTGAGGAATGCCATAAAAGGAACATGGAGTTGCATGCCTGGCTGAATCCTTACAGAGTGGCACTGAATTATCAACAGCCAATAGCCGGAACCCATATTGCTTTCCAACATCCTGAGTGGATCCTCCGGTATGGGGAACGTCTTTATTTCGACCCGGGATTGCCTGAAACAAGACACTTCGTAAACAAAGTAGTGGCTGATATTGTAAAACGGTACGATGTAGATGCCATTCATTTCGACGACTATTTTTACCCTTATCCCCTGGAGACGGAATTTCCCGATTCAGTTTCTTTCAGAACATACAACCGTGCCTGGCCAGAGCGTTACAAAGCCGACTGGCGCCGTGAAAACGTAGATATCCTGATCCGCCAGATCAGTAAAACGATCAAGCAGATAAAACCATGGGTAAAATTTGGTATCAGCCCGTTTGGCGTATGGCGAAATAAAAAGGACGACCCCCGGGGTTCGGATACACAGGCAGGAACCACCAACTTCGACCATCTGTATGCCAATGTGATCAAATGGCAGGAAAAAGGATGGATTGATTATTTACTTCCTCAGCTTTACTGGCAAATCGGACATGCATCCGTCGATTTTGAACGCCTTGCAAACTGGTGGAAGAAACATTCCTATAACCGCGGGATGTACATTGGGCATGGAGTCTATAAAATTGATCCGGCTTCAGCTATCCCGGAATGGACCCTGCCCGAAGAACTGCCCCGGCAGATTCATGCCTTGCGTGCAATGGACGAAATTGACGGAAGTGTGTTTTACAGCAGCAACCATTTCAACCGAAACCTGCTGGGTTTTCAGGATAGCCTGCAAAACAGCCTCTACAAGAGGCCGGCACTGGTGCCTCCGATGAAATGGATCGACAGCATCCCTCCCCCTCTACCCGAAAAAACCAGAAAATGGTTCAAACGCATTAAATGGAAAATCCCTGAAAATCTAAACGAACAGGATAGACCGGTACGCTTTGCCATATACATAAACGAAGAAGGGGCCCAACCCAATACGAATACAATTTTCGCAGTCTGCAATGAAACAACCTATCAATTCAAACGGTTAAACAGCAAACGAAAAAAGTATGAGGTGCGGATCTCAGCACTCGACCGTCTCAATAATGAAAGCAGGACCACAAAACCAGTTATCGTTAAATTGTAAAAATTATTAACGAATTAAACGAGGTACTGGCTATGTAACTTTATTTATGGAAAGGTTTAAAGGAAAATACAGGATAGAATCAAACAGGTTACATGGATGGGATTATTCATCAGATGGTTTGTATTTTATTACAATTACAACAGCAGGAAGAGAATGTTATTTTGGTGAAATTTCAAATGGAAAAATGAAATACAACGATTATGGTAAAATTGCCTGTGATGAATGGTATAAATCATTTGAAATCAGACACGAATTTTTTTTAGATGAATTTATATTGATGCCCAACCATTTGCATGCCATTATTGTATTGGATAATAAAACAAATGATAATTGTGCCAACGGGAAACGATCCAATGATGGACGAACGGCACGTAGAGACGCACGGCCGTGCGTCTCTACAACCACACAATCCCCAATAACCCCGCAAACCCAAAACGCCATCGGCAATAAAAACGATTTGTTTTTTCAACGGAAACCCAAATCCATTTCATCATTTGTGGCGGGATATAAATCGGCGGTAATTTCGGAAATTGATAATTATATCGATGAAAATGAATTGAATATGCATAAATTCAACCGCAATAATCCGTTGTGGCAAGCAAATTACCACGACCACATTATTCGGGATGATACATCGTACCGGCGCATAAAAAATTACATCATCAATAATCCTAAAAATTGGGATGAGGACAAATTTTTTAATACAAATTTTGGATGATGTATAATAGTGATTATGTATAGTGAAATTGCCCCAATCAATATCAAAAACCGTAAAACAATATAATTTGGTCAAACAATTAAAAAACGCATTAATCGAATGAATGCCAATCCCTCCAATGGAAAAACAGAGGAAATAAAGCACGGGCACACATCGAGAAGATGGCCGGAGAGCCATTATCCCTACCGGAACATCACTCAGACCCCTACCGATTTCTATCGGGATATGGATCATTTGCCAAAAGTCATTTATCATTTATTTGCCGGACAATAGTGATATTTTTTAACTACATTTGCAGCAAACCGGCCTGTAGCTCAGTTGGCAGAGCATCCCTCCCGATAGCTTTCGGGATTAATCGGGAGGGGCCAGGGGGAAAATCCCAAAATATAAAAAAAGTTCTTTTAGATGGAGTTATCCTGAAATTAATTCAGCAAACCGGCCTGTAGCTCAGTTGGCAGAGCAGCTGACTCTTAATCAGCGGGTCCAGGGTTCGAATCCCTGCAGGCCGACTTATCCTGGTATGTAAATCTTTTGATTGTTAAAATGCCTGAAAAAATATCCTGTTTCGTTGCATACTGCGGAACTGAAAAAACACAAAAAACCATCAATCAGTTAATCCGGGTTCCTTTTGTTGATAAGGTATATGTCTTAGCGAATAAAAAAGATCATTTTCACAATGCAGAAACTCTGCTTGTTCCCGATCTTTTATCTACCCAGACAGTTACCCTGATCGCCGGGAAAAGTGCCTCAGCCTTTTCGCTGCTGGATCTTCAGGGTACCTGTACCGATTACGGCCTATACTCCCTTGAACGGATGTTGCAGGTGGCCGTGCAAACCAATGCAGCGATGGTCTATGCCGGCTACCACGAAATAAAAAACGGGAAGCTGCACCCTCACCCGGTAATCGGCTACCAGAAGGGCAGTTTACGCGACGATTTTACCTTTGGGCCGGTACAGCTTTTCCGGACCGATGTGCTAAAATCGTTTGCAGGGGAAACATTCCGGTGGGCAGGTTTTTATGCACTCCGGCTGCATGCTTCCAGAAGAGGCAAACTGATCCATATTCCGGAACTCCTTTTTACAACTGAAGATACGGATCCCCGTAAATCAGGCGAAAAACAGTTCGACTATGTAAGCCCCCACGCCAGAGAAAAACAGGCAGAAATGGAAAAAGCCTGTACCTCCCACTTAAAAAAGATCGGAGCTTTCCTAAAGCCCTTGTTTAAGGAGGTTGACCTTTCTGAGCCACACTTTCCTGTGGAAGCATCGGTTGTAATACCTGTCCGCAACCGGATTAAAACCATTGACGATGCCATCCGCTCGGTGTTAAAACAAAAAACAGATTTTGACTTCAACCTGATCGTGGTAGATAATCATTCGACTGACGGTACCACCGGCTTGCTGAGGGCCTATTCTGAAAATGAAAAAATCCTTCCTATTCTCACGAAAAGAAAAGATCTGGGGATCGGGGGGTGCTGGAACGAAGCCATCTGTGATCCGCGTTGCGGAAAATTCGCAGTGCAACTTGACAGCGATGACCTGTATGCAGACGAGTACACACTGCAAAGAATGGTTGATACATTTTACCAGGAAAAATGTGCCATGGTTATTGGCTCCTACCGGATTGTTGATCTTGAACTGAAAGAATTACCTCCCGGGATCATCCGGCACGACGAATGGACCCCGGAAAACGGGCCCAACAATGCGCTGCGGATTAACGGACTGGGAGCGCCCCGGGCGTTTTACACTCCCATACTGAGAAAAATTAAATTCCCTAACGTAAGCTATGGTGAAGACTATGCGGTGGGTCTGGCTGTTTCTCGTACCTGGAAAATCGGCCGGATCTACCACCCCGTGTACCTGTGCCGCAGATGGGAAGACAATACCGATGCTTCGCCGGATATGGAGAGAATGAATGAACACAACCGCTACAAAGACTGGATCCGCACCGTAGAACTAACGGCCAGAATAAAGAAAAACAATGAGGAATCACTGCAGACAACATAAAGATATGCTTCAAAAAAAAACGGTACATATCGATGAGTTGACACGGTTTGGTTCTGTGGGAAACACCTCAGAATTAGCAAGAACCCTGGTGAAACAGCAAATATACTCCTGGCCTCTGGCACAAAAAAAATACCGGGATCTGGAGAATGTGGAAACAAGAAACTTCGATTTTGGAAATTTTACAGTGAAGGCACAGTATAATCCCGGACGGATCCGTTCCTCTGCAGCCAGAACAGATTCCAGGACCCTTGCTGAACGCCCCTGTTTCTTATGCCTGGAAAACCTACCCCCTGAACAAAAGGGATTCATGCTCCTTGAAAAATACCTGGTTCTTACCAATCCGTTTCCTGTTTTTCCGGTTCACCTGACCCTTTCTGATATCAACCACTCTCCGCAACGCATTAAATCCAGAATTTCTGATTTCCTGGAGGCCGGTGAAGCCCTCAGCGAATTCACAATTTTTTACAACGGTCCCGGATGCGGAGCTTCAGCCCCCGACCATTTTCACTTCCAGGCTGTACCAAAAGGGCAAATACCGGTGGAACATGAATGGGCTCTGAATTCCGAAAAAATACCCTGGTCAGAAAAAACTACCCTTGGCTTCAGTAATAACTATTTACGCCGGTTTATTGCCATTGAATCTACGGATAGGTCGGAGATAAAAGAGTGTTTCAATCGGATCTATTCAGAACTGGAAAAACGCAATCAACAGCCTGAACCTATGTTGAATATGCTGTGTTTATGCAGGGATAATTCCCTGCAACTTATCATCTTCCCGCGTGAAAAACAACGACCGTCCCATTTTTTCAGGAAAAGAAATGAACAAATAATTATCGGACCGGCATCGGTTGAGATGGGGGGACTGATGATCCTCCCCCGGAAAAAGGATTTCGAAAAAATCGCTGAAAAAGAGATCGCCGAAATCTATGAAGAAGTGACGATCAATGAAAAAAGTTTTTCCGGTTTAGCAAAAAATATACGATCCAAAATCCTTTAAACCAAGACCATAACAGATATTATCAATAAAATGAACATGAATACACAACCAACGATTGCCGTAGGAATTATGGCTGCACCGGAGATACATTTCTCGCTTTCCGGGGCTTTTGGTTCTTCAGGAAAAGCCATTCCGGAAGGGCACTATACCGCTACCCTTGCAAATCAGAATATTGTGGTAAGGAGGGGAAGTGAGGTATATCTTTCTGCCAAAGAATTACAAATGCTGCCCCGCAATACTTCCGGAACTTTTGAATTACAAAATGTTACCATAGGTGTTGACTTTCACTGGGAGCAACAAGAGAACCAACAGTTCCGGGGTGGCCTTAAACTGATTCGTGAAGAGGAAAAAATCCGCTGCATCAACCTGATTGCCCTTGAGGAATACCTGCAAAGTGTCATTTCATCTGAGATGAGTGCTGCAAGTTCTTCCGAACTCCTGAAAGCCCATGCCATTATTTCACGAAGCTGGCTGCTGGCCCAGATTCAGAAATCAGGAAAGATCCCTTCGAAGGAAACCGGTTCCCAGGCAAACCAAATGAAGGAAAATGAACGGATCCGCTGGTACGATCGCGAAGACCACGTTACCTTTGATGTATGTGCCGACGACCATTGCCAGCGCTACCAGGGGATCACCAAAATTATCTCGGAAAAAGCCCGGCAGGCAGTCACAGACACAGAGGGAGAAGTGCTGGTTTCGGAAGGAGAGATTTGCGATGCCCGGTATGCCAAATGCTGCGGTGGTATCACAGAAAATTTTGAAAATGTATGGGAACCAGTGCCCCACCCATATCTCTCACATATAGTGGATGCACAAGCTGGCAACCCCTTCTCCATGGACCTCCGAAACAACGACGAGGCTGAAAAATGGATCCGATCAAGTCCCCAGGCCTTCTGCAACACTTCCGGTAAACACGTATTATCCCAGGTGCTTCCTGATTTCGACCAGGCTACCACCGATTTTTACCGCTGGAAAGTTACCTATACGCAAAAACAACTTTCCGAATTAATCCGGAAACGTTCCGGTTGTGATTTCGGAAAAATCATAAAACTGGAGGCTGTCGAACGGGGATATTCAGGAAGGCTGGTCCGATTAAAAATCATGGGAACAAAAAAGACTCTGATCCTGGGAAAAGAACTGGAAATACGAAAATGGCTGTCGGAATCACATCTGTACAGTTCGGCTTTTGTCGTGGATCATGAGGAAATCAAAAACGGGATCCCCCGGAAATTTATACTGAATGGAGCCGGCTGGGGCCACGGTGTCGGACTTTGCCAGATAGGGGCTGCGGTAATGGGCGAAAAAGGCTATTCATACCAGCAGATACTAAAACACTATTTTAAAGGGACTTCCCTTGAAAAACAGTACACCGTTGAAAGGATATAATACAAATGAAAGACGGGAATTTCCCGGAAAATAAAAAAAATGTAACCATATGAACCAATTCAGGATTTGCTTTTTTCTGTTTCTTTTTCTTCCGTTTTTTCTTTTATCACAACCAAAAAGGTGGATACGCATCAACCAGCTTGGGTACCTGCCCCGATCTGTTAAGGTAGCTGTTTTTATTTCCAAAGAGGAGGAAAAACCGGATACATTTTTCCTTATCGATACAGCGACAGGGAAAGCAGTATTTCAGGGGACGTCAAAGTCAGCCCGGGCTTCGGAATGGGGCATGAGCTCAGCATACCGTCTGGATTTCAGTGAATTTGAACAACCCGGAACGTACTATCTGAAAGCAGGCAGCGCAACCTCTCCTGAAATACACATTGATACCGATGTATATGCCGGTACAGCCGGATTTATTCTGAACTATATGCGTCAGCAACGATGCCGGTATAATCCTTATTTAAAAGACTCCTGTCACCTGCACGACGGAATCATTGTGGATCATCCCACCCGTACCGGTGAATTTATTGATGTAACCGGAGGCTGGCATGATGCCACTGATTACCTGCAATACACCACCACTTCAGCCAATGCCTTGTATCAGATGATGTTTGCTTACAGCAAATATCCTGAAGTTTACAGAGATACATTCCAGGCAAACGGATTGCCGGGAAAAAATGGAATCTGCGATATCCGGGATGAGATCATGTGGGGACTTGAGTGGCTGCTCAAGATGAACCCCTCCTATGGAGAAATGTATAACCAGATTGCGGATGATCGGGACCATATAGGATTCCGGCTGCCAACCAATGATTCAGCTGATTACGGATTGGGAAAATACCGCCCGGTCTATTTCGTTACAGGCAAACCACAGGGACTGGCTGATTTCACAAACCATTCAACCGGCGTTTCATCCATCGCAGGAAAATTTGCTTCCTGTTTTGCCCTTGCTGCCTTAATCTTGAGAGATTCGGATCCTGAATTAGCGTTGCACCTGCAAAAGAAAGCTACGGAAGCCTATAAATTTGGAAAATCAAAACCCGGATACAGCCAGACAGCCTGCAATGTATCACCCTATTTCTATGAAGAAGAAAATTTTGCCGACGATATGGAACTGGCAGCCAGCCAGCTTTTTCAATTGACAGGCAAAAAGGACTATTTGAAAGAAGCAATCCGCTGGAGCAGACAGGAACCCGTAACTCCCTGGATGGAGAGAGGAGAAGCCAGGCATTATCAATACTACCCGTTTGTAAATATTGGACACTATCTCCTTGCCCAACAAGCCAAAGAAAAAGATCAGAAGAAATTACATGCCTGTTACCGCCAGGGATTAAAAAGTATTCAGGAAAGAGGAAAAGAAGATCCCTTTTTGAACGGGGTGCCGTTTATCTGGTGTTCCAATAACCTGATAGTTGCAACCATCACTCAGGCACGGCTGTATGCTGAACTTACGGGGAGTGATGAATTTAATGAAATGGAAGCTTCTTTGTGCGACTGGCTGTTTGGGTGCAATCCCTGGGGTACGGCTATGATCTGCGGACTGCCCGGAGCGGAGGATTCACCGATGAGGCCCCACTCTTCATTGACTTATTTACTGGGAGAAACAACATACGGCGGACTGGTGGATGGACCGGTTTACGACAGCATCTTTCAAAGTCACATCGGAACCACCCTTACCGGCAACGACCCGTATGCACCCTTCCAGCAGGGAAAAGCAGTATACCACGACGACATCGGCGATTATACCTCCAATGAGCCAACCATGGATGGAACGGCCAGCCTCAGTTTTTACCTGGCCTCACTCGAAAACAGAGGGAAAAAGCAACAATAAAAAAGAAACCCGTTCAGATCAAAAAAAAAAAAAAATGAACAACAAAGCAACAACGCGGAATCCATGGGCTTGGATCCCCTCTTTATATTTTGCAGAAGGATTGCCGTATGTCATTGTAATGACAGTTTCGGTGATTATGTACAAACGGCTTGAAATTTCCAATACCGACATTGCCTTATATACCAGTTGGCTTTACCTTCCGTGGGTCATTAAGCCTCTGTGGAGCCCTATTGTGGATATTCTCCGGACCAAACGTTTCTGGATTGTTGCCATGCAACTGGTTGTGGGGGCCTCCCTGGCAGGGGTAGCATTCACCCTTCCTGCGGATTCTTTTTTTCAGTATACACTGGCTTTTTTCTGGCTGCTGGCTTTCAGTTCAGCCACCCACGATATTGCCGCCGATGGATTCTATATGCTGGGATTATCAAAACACCACCAGGCATTTTTTGTAGGAATCCGAAATACCTTTTACCGGATCTCCATGCTGACCGGACAAGGGCTTATTGTGATCCTGGCCGGCCAAATGGAAACAATTACCGGGAATATTAAACTTGCCTGGAGCATAACGCTCTTTATCCTGGGAGGGGCATTTGTTCTGTTTTTTATCTGGCATTCACTTATCCTTCCTCATCCGTATAAAGATGTGAAAAGAACGGCTGGTTCTGTTGCGAAAGTTTTCAACGATTTTATAGCAACCTTTGTTTCTTTCTTCAGGAAGGATGGGATTGTACTGTCCCTGGTCTTTATTCTTATTTTCCGGCTTGGCGAAGCCCAACTGGTCAAACTGGCTCCTCCTTTTTTACTGGATCCGACAGAGGAAGGAGGCCTGGGATTAACGACAAGCATTTATGGACTCACCTATGGAACAGCCGGGCCTGTTGCACTCACACTGGGAGGGATCCTTGGAGGAATTTTAATTGCACGCAACGGATTGAAAAAATGGATGCTCCCCATGGTATTTGCTATGAACCTTCCCAATCTGGTTTATATATTTTTATCGTTTGTACAACCTCAGAGCATAGGAATCATCACGGCATCGATCGTTGTGGAACAATTTGGATACGGCTTTGGATTTACTGCCTTTATGCTCTACCTGATCTACATCTCGGAAGGAGAACACAAAACAGCCTACTATGCCCTATGTACCGGGTTTATGGCCCTGGGAATGATGCTGCCCGGAATGGTGAGCGGATGGATCCAGGAGCAAATCGGCTACACCCATTTTTTTATCTGGGTTATGATCAGTACCATACCTGGGTTTGTTGTTATTAATTACCTGAAATACGACCCAAAATTCGGAAGCAAAGATAGTTAGCAGCAGGCAGTCGAAAGAAGCAGTTTAAAAACAGGCCATAGCTTCCTGCTGTCTTCAGGAACCTGGAGCCAGCAGCGAAAAAGGGTACCAGGGAAGGTTCCGTAAAACAGCAAACAAGATAACGATGATTAAAATCCAGAGCGGAGTCCATTTATAGTATAAAAAATTGGGGTAGTTAACCCCGAACTTCCTGTTCACAGCCGGCAAAACCACTCCGTAAATAACAACAATCATACCCGGAAGAAAAAGGAAATTATTGCTGACAACTCCGGGAATATTCAGATGAAGAAGGCTGTAAATAGCCCTTTGAGACCCGCATCCCGGACAGTAATATCCGGTAACGGAATGAAATACACACTTCGGAAAAAGGCGCTGTTCCTCAGGATCCAGAAAAAAGAAAAGCGATGCAATACCTGCGACGATTAAAAACAATCCAATTTTTAGGCCGGTTGGCAGGTTACCAGTTGAATGCATCCGTCCAGAATCCAACAGCAACGCCTAAAAGAATCAATGTCAGATAAATAATATAGCCGGCAATAGCTACACCAAAAGAAACCCAGGCCCATATTTTTGCATTTCTGCTGGCATGCTTCGCCCCTTCGTAATCTTCAACCTGCCATTTCGAATTTACCTGAGCAGCAAATACAATGGATACAATGCCAAAAGGAAGACAGCAAAAAATAGTTGTCAAGATAGCCCATACCAGATAATTGGGAGGGGGTACCTGTGGTTTGTCGATCCGTTCCATAATGCGTCGATTTAGTTATTTCGGAACAATATACGATCTTTTTGCTAATCGCACGTTAAAAATAGACATTTTGCGTCTCCCTGCCTGTATATTTTCCTGTTCTCTCCATGGCAATGGCTACTGAAGCATCGATTTTACTTTGGCAGCAATATCCTTGTTATCAGCTTTACCTGCCAGTTCCTTTGAAGCCAGGCCCATAACTTTCCTCATATCTTTCATCGAGGAAGATGCTGTTTTTATGATGATTGATTTTATGGCAGCCGTAAGCTCCTCATCGGTAAGTTGAGCCGGCAGGTAGGTTTCAAACACCCTCACCTGGGCCACTTCCTGGTCGTGCAGGTCGGTACGGGCCTGTTGTTTGTACAGAGCTGCCGAGTCCCTGCCCTGTTTGGCCAGTTTTTGAATGATCGTCAAAACCTCCGGATCAGAGAGTTCCGAGCCGGCCCCTTTTGCTGCACGCGCCTCGATCATCACTTTTTTAATACTCCTCAAAGCCTCCAGTTTCTCCTTTTCACGCGCTTTCATGGCGGCTTTAAGATCTTCGTTAATTCGATCAGATAAACTCATAATTCCTACTTTTTGAAGTTAGTCGGCTTTATCGTGTAAATACTTGTTTTCCTTAAACTGAATCTGAGCATCGGTATCGTCTTTTGATAGGCTATACGAAGATAAATCGGGCCGGGATACCTCTTTTTTTCTGTTGGCTTTTCTTCGTTTGTAGGCCGGTATATTTTCCATCTCATCCACATCTTTTTCACTCAGATCCGAAAAATCGGCCTGTATCCTGTATTCCGGATTCTTTTCTACTCTTGCTTTGCTGGTATCTGGATACAAGACATCGAACTCACTTGGCGCTACCTGTTGCCCGTTGACATCAAATTCAATGGATCGCTGCTGGGGCCTTTTCTCTTCCCTGGCTTCTTCTGTAACCGTTTTTTTATGGGGTTTAACCTTTGAAAAATCATCGTTCAGAAAATGCTGTTGTTTGGCGGCTTTTTTCGCCATCAGCATTTCAGGAACACTGCTCATACTAAATCCGGTAGCTATAACCGTTACGGATATTTTATTATCCAGGCGTTCATCCACGCCATTTCCCCAGATCAGATCTGCTTCATACCCTGCTTTGTCCTGAATAAAATCTGTAATTTCCCCAATTTCATCCATTGTAATTTCGCTTTTCCCGGAGGTTACATTCAGAAGGATATTCTTCGCTCCGTTAATATCATTGTTGTTCAGCAGAGGTGAATTGAGAGCTTCTTCCACTGCGATCAATCCACGGCCTTCACCTTCTGCAATTCCGGTTCCCAAAAGGGCGACTCCGGAATTCCGGATCACGGTTTCCACATCGGCAAAATCCACATTGATATATCCCGGCACGGTAATGATCTCAGCAATTCCTTTAGCTGCAGTAGCCAGTACATTATCGGCTTTTGCAAAGGCTTCCGAAATAGGAAAATCACCATACATTTCACGAATCCTTTCGTTATTGATCACCAGCAGGGAATCAACGTGACCTTCGAGTTCCTGGATCCCTTCGACCGCCTGTCTGATTCTTCTTCTTCCTTCATTCCGGAAAGGAATCGTAACAATCCCCACAGTCAGAATACCCATCTCATGACACGCTTCAGCTATAACCGGTGTGGCACCGGTTCCCGTACCCCCGCCCATTCCGGCGGTTATAAAAACCATTTTGGTATTTGCCTGAAGTGTTTTTTTGACATCTTCAATATTCTCAAGAGCTGCCTGTTTGCCAACTTCCGGTTTATTTCCTGCTCCCCGTCCTTCGGTCAGCGTAGAACCCAATTGAAGCTTAACAGGTACAGGACTGTTTGCCAATGCCTGGGCATCGGTATTGCACACCATAAAATCAACATCCTGGATGCCCTGGCTGTACATATAGTTAATGGCATTCCCGCCACCTCCACCTACTCCAACCACTTTTATGATAGAACCAGGATTTTTTGCAAACTGAAAAGTAACTTCATTTGAAGACATAGTGTAGTATTTTTTGATTATAGCCTTAAAAATTTATTCTTCATCCATGGATTGGTCTTCGTCGTCAAACATCCGGTTCCAGTTTTTCAGGAACCAGCTATCTACATTTTTATCTTCCACGGTTTCCATTTCCCTGTTTTTTTTCTTTTTCGTTTTTGCTTTTCCCCTCGCCTTTCGGATGGATGTTTTCCTGGGATCCGCTTCATAATATTCCAGTGAGATTACCGGTTTTTCATCTGCCCCGGATGGTTCTTCATTGTACAGATGGTCTCTCCCCGGATCTGTATACCCTGCTTCACCCTTTTCTTCCGGGGCACACGCTGATTTCGATTCTGCGCGGGTAACAAATCCGGTTGCGAGGATGGTAACCCGTATATCCTGATCGATCGTTTCATCGTATCCATTTCCCCAGATAATATCTGCATCCTGACCTGCGCGTTCCTGCAGGGTATCAATAATGTATCCAATTTCACCCATCGTAATCTCTTCTTTCCCGGAAATAATATTCAGCAGGATATTCTGTGCTCCGATGATATCATTATTATCCAGCAGGGGTGACTCCAGAGCCTGGTTGACTGCCTCCACAGCCCGGTTTTCACCTGAAGCACTTCCCGTTCCCATTATAAACACTTTGCTTTCTGACATAACGGTATGTACATCGGTAAAATCGATGTTGATATTGCCATGAACCGTAATAATCTCAGCTACTCCTTTAACAGCGGTAGCTACGATATTATCCGCCTGTTTAAATGCTTGTCTGGCTGGCAAATCCCCGTAAATGGTCTGCAATTTTTTATTGTTGATAACCAACATGCTGTCCACATAGGGTCTTAATTTTTCAATGCCTTCCATAGCCTGTCTGTACCTTTTCTTTCCTTCGGCCGGCGACGGAATGGTTACCACAGCGATGGTCAGAATATCCAGCTCCCTGGATAATTCAGCAATCACGGGAGCTGCACCAGTCCCGGTTCCTCCACCAAAACCGGCTGTAATAAACAGCATTTTCGTGGTTCCTTCCAAAGCATGTTTAATATCATCAAAATTTTCATTGGCAGCCTGTTCCCCCATTTCAGGACGGTTTCCGGCCCCTCTTCCTTCTGTTAACGTTACCCCCAACTGGATCTTTATCGGAACCGGGCTGTTCTCCAATGCCTGGGCATCGGTATTACAGAGAATATAATCAACCCCGGTAATCCCCTCCTGGTACATATGGTTTACAGCATTGCATCCACCTCCTCCTACGCCCATTACTTTGATAATGCTGGAAGCAACTTTCGGAAAATTAAAATTTACTACTTCGTCAGACATAACCGTATTTTTTTACATTTCCAAATCTGAATCGTCAAAAAAATCAATAATCCCCTGGGACACTTTCTCTTTCACCTCATTCATCTTCCCGGCCAGAAAACCTTTGGACGGTTTTTTGGGTTTCTTCCTTCTCTGAACTTTGGTTTTTACTTCGTCCATTTCATCCAGTGAATGTTTCAGCAATCCCAGGGCTGTATAATATTCCGGAACCATCAAATCCCGATTTTTTTCGGTAAGATCCACTACAGGCATTCCCATGCGGGCATCAAAACCCGTACGATAACGGACAAGCTGCAGAATATTTGGCAATCGGGAGGTACCCCCTGTCAGGACTATTCCGGCCCCAATTTTGTCCAGATAACCCGATTTCTCCAATTGAAAATAAACACTGTCCAGGATCTCTTCCAGGCGTGCCTGAATAATAAATGCCAGGCTTCTGAAGGAAATTTCTTTGGGATTCCACCCGTTGTACCCGGGTATGGTCACCACTTTTTCTTCTTCGGCAAAGTCCCCCATAGCCTGTCCATACTGAACTTTCAGCTGTTCAGCCCATCGGGGAATGATCGAACATCCTTCTTTGATATCTTTGGTAAGTACGTTCCCGCCAAAAGGCACTACGGAGGTATGACAGAGCACCCCGTCACAGAAGACAGCTGATTTTGTGATTCCGCCGCCGATATCCAGCAAAACCACTCCTGCTTCTTTTTCATCCTCGGTTAAAACCGCTTCAGCTGTAGCCAATGGAGAGATCGCCACATTCCTTATGCCGACACTGATCTTATCCAGCGCTTTTTCCACATTCATTTTATAGCTTTCCGGAGCTGCACACAGGTAAAAAACAGCCTCCAGTTTTTTCCCGGTCACTCCCACCGGATGGTTAATTTCCGTTTCATCATCAACGATATAATGAAGAGGCAATACATGATAAAAGAGATAATCCGGGGGAAGGGACGATCCTTTTGCCCTGGTCATCATTTCGTGTATGTCTTCCTGGCTTACAATCCCTGACTCAGAAATATCGTGCCCTATTGTGCATTGCCAGGATCTCACATGCTGACCTGCCAGGGCTACATCCACCCTTTTAATTTCGCCATCAAACTGATCCTCCACCTGATTAAGAACGTTGTTCAACACTTCAACGGCTTCCTCAATATTCAGTATGACCCCTCTTTTGATCCCTCTTGAAGCAGCTGTTGCATACCCGAGGATTTCCATTTTATCCCCTCTTTTCGTTCCAGCCAGAGCAGCTGTTTTTGAACTGCCTATATCCAAAACCGCAACTATTTTATCTCTTGAAGCCATAGCGTTACCTTTTCGTTCCGATTACCTGATTTGTGTATTTTACACTGATCGTTTTATACGTATTCCAGTTATTCTGAGCAATCACTTGTTCATAAAATGCCTTCAGATTTTTCAACTTCTTCCGGTATCTTTCGATTGTTCCAAATTCAATCTGGTGTTCTCCCACCAAAGGAGTCAGGATCAGTTCCCCGTTATCCAACACATGAATCTGTTTAATCTGAGCTTTCAGAAAATCATCGTTTTCAAGAAAATTCACAAAATCCAGAAGCTGACTTCCGGCAAATTCCGGGTCTATCTTTCCCGTGGCCACCAAAACATTAGCCGTGTATTGTGAGGATACCGGGATCTGTACGTTATCTTTATCCAGAAAATAATTCCCGTTTCCGGATATAATCCGTAAAACAGGTTCCCGAAACGTTACGGTAACCGAGAGGATTCCCTCAAAATCAATCCCTTTCCCCACTATATTTTTTGTCACTTCGGCATTTTTCACAACGTTTATTTTTTCTACCTCCGTCTCAATCTTCTCAGCGTTTATCTTCCGGATACTCTTTTGAAGAATACTGTCGTTCACACTTTTTATTATTTCCTCCCTGCTCAGTGAAATGGTCTGATATCCGTCGTACCTTACTTCGATTCTTTCACAATGTACATTCTTTACCTCCCGGGAAGTAAAAGCCAGGGTAAAAATGACCAGGACACAAAACACCACGACTGCTGCTATTTTTATTATTTTCCTACCCATGGGCTGCCTCCAGTTCTTTCGTTAGTCTATCGGCAATTTTATCGATATTGCCCGCTCCCAGAATAAGCAGGATTTCCCATTCGGTATTCAAAGCCCAGGAAATTACCTCCTCCTTTTCCAGTGACAGAATATTTTTGTTTTTCATCTTCCGGATGATCAGTTCAGAAGTAATCCCTTCGATCGGTTTTTCCCGTGCCGGGTAGATCGGGATCAGCACAGCCGTATCCAACAGATCCAAAGATCGGGCAAATCCATCTGCCAGATCGCGGGTTCTGGTAAAAAGATGAGGCTGAAAGATCCCCGTTACTTTTTTCCCTTTATATCGTTTCCTCACGGATTGTATAACGGCTTCCAGTTCTTTTGGGTGGTGTGCATAATCATCGATCAACACCCGGTTTTTGTCGCTGAAACGTATATCAAACCGTCTCAAAACTCCCTTATAGAGAGCCAGGCCTCTTTTCACCTCTTCGGGTGTAACTCCGGACTCCAATGCCAATGCTGAAGCTGCCACAGCATTTTCAACATTCACCAGTCCCGGATAATTCAGTATCATGTCCGGAATAATTCCTCCGGGTGTAACAAGTTCAAACCGATACGTTTCTTTAACCAGTCTGATATTTTCAGCACAATAATCTGCTTCTGCCTCCAATGCATAGGTAAGTTTCTGCACCTTCTGTGGTCCCGGATGATTCAACCCAACATTTTTATTAACGATCAGTTTCCCGCCTTTTTTGATCTGGCTGATAAAATGCATAAATGCTTTTTTCAACTCACTGGTATTCCGATAAATGTCCATATGGTCCGGATCAATAGCAGTGATCAGCACCCTCTCAGGAATCAGATTCAGAAAGGATCGGTCGTATTCATCGGCTTCGGTAACAAGCCATTGTTCATCCTTTTCGGGAAATATCAGGTTTGAATCATAGTTTTTCAGGATTCCTCCGAGAAATGCACCACACCCGAGCGAAGATTCTTTAAGTATAACGGCCAACATAGAAGAGACCGTTGTTTTTCCATGTGTTCCTGCCACAGCTATACATCGGCCTGTGTTGCACAACATTCCCAGCACCTGTGCCCTTTTATAAATCGTATATCCCTTTTTCTTCAGCCAGGAGAATACCTGATGGCTCTCAGGAACAGCCGGAGTATAGATTACCAACGTGTTATTTTTTTTAAAATGCGTTGGAAAAAAGGATTTGCTTTCCTCATAGACAATGCTCATCCCTTCCGAAGCCAGTTTCTCAGTAAGCGTTGTTTTTGTCAGGTCATACCCAGCCACGGATTTCCCCAGATGCATAAAATACCGGGCTAGTGCACTCATGCCGATTCCTCCGATTCCCAGGAGATATACATGACTTATATGACTCCAATCCTGTTTCATTCGTCTCAATATCAAATTATTAACGTCCCGTCAAATATCGGAACCGGGCTCGTTTCATCTCATCAGGGTTTCTATTTCATCCACAATATTTTTTGTTGCATTGGGTTTTGCCAGTTTTTTAATATTTTCCGACAATACTGCACGCCTGTTTTTGTCTCGCATTAATTGAAAAGCCTGATCAAATAACGTATCTGTAATATCCTGATCGCGGATCAGAACCGCCGCATTTTTTTCTTCCAGGGCTGTGGCATTTTTCGTCTGATGATCCTCAGCAACATTTGGTGAAGGCACCAGGATAACTGGTTTCCCTACCAGGCAAAGTTCCGAAATGGTTCCGGCTCCGGCTCTGGAAATAATAACGTCAGCAGCTCCGTAAGCCATATCCATCTGTTTCAAAAATTTATGGATCTGAAGATTCTCCGGCTTTGTATGTTTTGTTTTCTGTATCATTTCATCGTAATAAAAAGCTCCGGTTTGCCAGATCACCTGTACCGCAGACTTTCTGATCTTCTCCAGGTTATCCAGCACGGCGTTATTGACCGAACGGGCGCCAAGGCTTCCCCCTAAAAGAAGCAGAATCTGATCTTCAGGAGCAAGGCCAAACAGAGCGGTTGATTTTTCTCTTTCCGGTAAATCAACCTGCAGGTATTTCCTTACCGGATTCCCGGTAAGAACCAGTTTCCTTACCGGGAAATAACGTTCCATATTCTCATACGCAACACATATCTTTTTTACTTTTTTGCTCAACAGTTTATTGGTAATTCCTGCATAGGAATTTTGTTCCTGAATCATAGCCGGGATTCCTCTTTTTATGGCGGCACGCAAAACCGGGCCACTGGCAAATCCCCCGAATCCAACCGCAATGTGGGGGTTGAACTCCGCGACAATCTGGCGGGCCTTTCTGGTGCTTTGCCATAGCATACGGAAAAACCGCACCCACTGTAAACCAGGTTTCCGTGGAAAGCCCATTACAGGGAGTCCGACAATATTATATCCTGCCGCCGGCACCCGTTCCATTTCCATCTTTCCTGTTGCTCCAACAAAAAGGATCTCTGTACCGGGAAAACGATCCCGTATTTCGTCTGCTACAGCCAGGGCAGGAAAGATATGCCCTCCGGTTCCTCCGGCACTTAAGATAATCCGTCTTATCTCCATATTACTGCATCAATTCATCTTCATCGGGTGTATTTATCTGAACCGGTTGTTCCATCTTGCGGCTATCTTTCTGGTTCTGATAACTTACACTGAGTATGCATCCAAAAGCGATGGAAGTAAAAAGCATGGATGTTCCGCCCATGCTTACCCATGGAAGGGGTTGACCCGTAACAGGCAAAATGCCTGTGGAGACGCCAATATTGATCATCGCCTGAAAAACAAGCAACAAAGTAAGTCCCGCAACCAGGAACGCCGGGAATGTTCGCCTGGCTCTCCGGATAATAACCACTCCCCTGTAAAAAAAAATCAAATAAAGAAGAATGATCACTCCTCCGAAAATAAGCCCGTATTCTTCTACGATTATGGCAAAAATAAAATCGTTATAGGCTGAAGCCATATAATTACTGACATCGGAATGCCCGGGCCCTTTGCCCAGCCAGCCTCCTTCATAAATTGCCAGCCGGGCATAATCAGCCTGGGTGATTCCTTCCCTGGAAGAAGGATCCCCATGAATAAACCGTTCAATCCTCCCTTTTACGGTACCCATACGTGAAAATTGGGATGGAAAATAATCAGCCGTAAAATAAACGAGCACGAGCAGAACGATTCCCATACCAATCACCGCCATCAGATATTTGAAGGGAATCCGCCCGACAAACATCATGGCCATGATTGTCAGGAAAAGCAATGCAGCGGTCGAGAAATCAGAAAGGAAGATCAACCCACATATAAGGACTGAATAGATGATAATTTTAACAAAGGCCTTTTTAAAATCTTTTTTTGATTTTTGATTTTTGCTGAGGATTCGCGCCACGAACATGATCAACGCAATTTTTGCCAGCTCGGCTGGCTGGAATGAGATAATTTTCAGATCCAGGGTTCTTCCGGACCCCTCTCCGGAGCCAGTCAGGTTCATAAAAAAAGCCAGTCCAAGCAAACCAAGGCTTATATAAACCAACACCTGGGAAATAATGGAATACAGCTTTACCGGAATAATATGAACCATCAGAAGAATAATTACGAATCCCAGGGTCAGGAACACCCCGTGCCGGATAAGGTAATGCCATGTTTCCTCAGCCTCCCTGTAAGCCAGGGCACCGGTAGAACTATAAATAATCAATAATGAAAGAAGTGACAGGAGCAGCAAAACAGTCCAGATAATCCGATCACCCTTTCCTATTTTTCCAAACGTGTATTCCATACAACCCCCGGGTTATAAATCACGAACAGCCAGTTTAAACTGAATTCCCCTGTCTTCATAGTTATCGAAAAGATCAAAGCTGGCACAGGCAGGGGACAACAACACCACATCGCCGTTGCGGGCAAGGTAGTATGCCGATTTTACCGCATTTGGCATATCGTGGACATCCACAATATTCTTCACCACCTTATTAAACGCTTCATGAATTTTCGAAGTATTCTTTCCCAGGCATACAATCCCTTTAACTTTTGATTTTACCAGATCGGCAAGCATGGAATAATCGTTTCCTTTATCGATTCCCCCGGCGATCCAGACAATCGGTTTATGGATGCTTTCGAGTGCATACCAGGTTGAATTTACATTGGTGGCCTTTGAATCATTAATAAATTCTATCCCATGAACAACCATAAAATGTTCAAGCCTGTGCTCTACTCCTTTAAAGGCCGCAAGGCTTTCACGCAGCTGTTCGTTGCGAATATTAAATACCATTCCCGCAATTCCTGCAGCCATTGAGTTGTAGGTATTGTGTTTTCCTTGTAATGATAAATCCAGAATTGACATGCTGAATTGTTTTTGGTTCAACCGTATAACTATTTTTTTTTCGACTAATTCTGCGCCGTTTCCCTGTAATTTCCCCTGTGTAAAAGGCAACGCCACAGCATTGATTTTTCGTTTTCTCACTTCCTGCCGGATTACCGGATCATCGGCACAGTAAATAAAATAATCTTCAGATCTCTGATTCTGTATAATCCGGAATTTTGAGTTTATATAGTTTTCCATGCTGTTTCCATAACGGTCAAGGTGATCGGGAGTGATATTCAATAATACCGCTACATCCGCTTTAAACTCCACCATTCCGTCCAGCTGAAAGCTACTCAGCTCAATCACATAGAGTTCGAAATCCTCCTCAGCAACCTGACGGGCAAAACTTTTACCTACATTCCCAGCCACACCCACCTTCAACCCTGCTTCCTTCAACAGCTGGTAAGTAAGCAATGTGGTGGTAGTCTTGCCATTGCTCCCGGTTATACAGATGGTTTTTGCCTTGTTGTACCTTCCGGCAAATTCAATCTCCGAAATCACCGGTATCTTTTTTTCTATCCCCTTTAAAAGAGGGATAGAATCGGGTATCCCCGGACTTTTGACCACCAGATCCGCCTTCAGGATTTTTTCTTCTGTGTGTTTTCCCTCTTCATATGCGATTTCATATTTTCGAAGAACTTCTTTATACTTTTCCTTTATATTTCCTGCGTCAGAAACATAAACCTGCCATCCTTTTTTTTTTGCCAGAATAGCTGCACCTATCCCGCTTTCCCCTGCCCCCAGTACTACCACCCTGTCTTTCATCCAGCTTTATTTTTTAAACCTTTGTTTTTTTGACTTTCACACTACCTGACCTTCAGGGTTACGATGGTAACCACAGCCAGGATAATACCTACAATCCAGAAGCGGGTAACAATTTTTGCTTCAGGAATTCCCTTCATCTGATAATGATGGTGTATCGGACTCATTAAAAAGACACGCCTTCCCTTTCCATACCGTCTCCGGGTATATTTAAACCATAAGACCTGAATAACAACTGACAGGTTTTCAATCACAAAAATTCCACACAGCAGGGGGATCAGGATCTCTTTGCGTATGATTACCGAGAAAACGGCCAGTATACCTCCCAGTGCAAGGCTTCCTGTATCACCCATAAATACCTGAGCCGGAAAGGAATTGTACCAGAGGAATCCCACTGTTGCCCCGATAAAAGCAGCAATAAAAACAGTAAGTTCTCCGATATCAGGGATATACATAATATTCAGGTATTCGGCATAAATAATGTTCCCACTCACATAAGCCAGGACACCAAGGGTGGCTCCGCTGATAGCCGAAGTGCCGGTAGCCAGCCCGTCAAGCCCATCCGTCAGGTTTGCAGCATTGGACACCGCAGTAATAATGAGAATGATGACCAGGCCATACACTATCCAGCGAAGATATTCCGACATTTCTCCGGCCCAGGCTACCAACCACTTGTAATCAAATTCATTCAGCTTAAAAAATGGAATGGTTGTCCGGGTCGATTTAACATCCCGGGTAACATATTCAAGGGTCTGTGATCCCGCTTCCGAAGTAACTACGATTTCCTGTTTCGGATCGCCCCGGGTATCACGTATTTTTTCCCGGACCAATACATCGTCGCTGAAATACATCGCAGCAGCAACCATAATACCAAGGCTTATCTGCCCCAGAATCTTAAATTTCCCGGCCAGCCCCTTTTTGTTTTTCAGGAAGACTTTGATGTAATCATCGACAAAACCGATTAACCCAAGCCAGGTTGTAGTCAGCAACATTAAAATAATATAGATGTTATGAAGTTTGGCAAACAACAAGGTTGGAATGATAATGGACAGAAGAATAATGAGACCTCCCATTGTCGGAGTTCCCTGTTTACTTAGCTGCCCTTCCAGCCCGAGATCACGGATTTCTTCCCCGATCTGTTTCTTTTTCAGATAAAGGATCAGTTTTTTCCCAAATGCCATGGTTATGAACAGCGACAGGATAACGGCCCCTCCGGAACGGAAGGAGATATACTGAAGCATCCCTGTCCCGGGGATATCGAAATTTTTCAAAAGTTCATACAAGTAATAGACCATTATCCTGAGTCCTTAGTGGATTCCAAATAGTTTCTCAATTTCCTCCTTGTCGTCGAAATGATGTCTCTCCCCATTTATCTCCTGATATGTTTCATGTCCTTTTCCGGCAATCAGGATTATATCGCCGGGGCGGGCCATCATGACCGCTGTTTTTATAGCTTCCCTGCGGTTGACGATGGTAACAACCCTGGCTGCCTGCGAGGCATCCACTCCTTTTTCCATATCATTAATAATATCTTGCGGTTTTTCTGACCTGGGATTATCGGAGGTCAAGATTACTTTATCGCTTGCATCCACCGCTTCTTTTGCCATCAGGGGACGTTTCAGCTTGTCCCTGTCGCCTCCTGCACCCACAACGGTAATAAGTTGTTCATCGCCTTTGCGTATACCGGATATTGTTTCCAGCACATTATGCAGTGCATCCGGTGTGTGGGCATAATCCACAATGGCCATTATGCCATCAAGGCTTCGGATGGTTTCAAACCGTCCTCTGACGGGATTCAGATTACTGAGTGCAATCAGCACTTTATCCTGTTGCTGGCCAAGACAAACAGCTGTACCATACACAGCCAGCAGATTGGAGGCATTAAATCTTCCAATAAAACGGGTCCAGAATTCTGTACTCCCGAGACTCAGAAGCATCCCGTCAAAATGGGTTTCCAGCACTCTGCAATGATAGTCGGCTACGGATTTTGTTGCATAGGTTACAACCTTAGCCCTGGTATTCTGGACCATCATTTTTCCATTTCTGTCATCTGCATTGATAAGGGAAAAACTCTTTTCAGGCAACTGATCAAAAAACCTTTTTTTTGCCTTTATATATTCTTCGAATGTTTTATGGTAATCGAGATGGTCGAGGGAGATATTGGTAAAAACGCCACCGGCAAAATCAATTCCTGCGATCCGGTTTTGTACAATTGCATGCGAGCTAACTTCCATAAAACAGTATTCACACCCTTCATTAACCATGTGCACAAAGAGGTTCTGAATCATGATCGCATCGGGAGTTGTATGGGTTGCCGGCCATTCTTTATCACCGGCACAGTATTTAATGGTTGAAATTAATCCTGCATTGTGTCCCAGTTCCCTGAATAACTGATATAGCAGCGTAGCTATGCTGGTTTTGCCATTTGTTCCGGTTATACCAACTACTTTCAATCGGGATGAGGGATGTCCGTAATACGCAGCAGCAATCAGGCCCAGGCTCTTTTCAGTGTTTTCTACTTCGATATAAGTGACTTCGGGATCCAATACCGGAGGTACTTTTTCACAGACAATCACTGCGGCTCCTTTTTCCACAGCCACCGGGATAAAATCATGCCCGTCATGCTTACTCCCCCTAACGGCAACAAATAAAGAACCCGGTTTTACAAGCCTTGAGTCAAAAGAGAGACCGATAACATCTTTCTTCTGCTCACCCATTACCCTTGGAGATTGCAAATGAAACAATATGTTATCCAAATCAGTCATTATCTTTAACTTAAGGTAATATATATCAACTGTCCATACCTGAATTCCGCTCCTGGTAGGAGGGATTGTTTACGGACCCTTCCGGTTCCCTGTATTTTCACTTTCATTCCTGCATTTTCGAGAAGGAAAACGGCATCACTGGCAACCATACCCGTAACATCAGGCACTTTCCCCTCCGCAATCTTTACTTCCTCCCATTCGATGCTGTTTCCCGAGTTTTTAATTTCAACATACTCTGAATGAACCGGTGTCAGGTTGGTTTCGATTTTTAAATAGTCCATCACTTTTTGGATATCTTCTCTCCTCCCGTTTTTTATTTCCGGCAGTATGCTATTCTTCCCGGGCTTCACTGAAACAATCTGTCGGGTTGTTCCAATGGTGAGGGCATACACCTTTTCAGCAATTTCCTTAAATACGGGGCCGGCCACGGAACCTCCATAATATGCGCCTTTAGGCCGGTTAATGGTTACGATCAACGAATACACCGGCTCATCCGCCGGGAAATACGCCACAAAAGATGCCAGGTAGAGACCTTCGCCGTACTCACCATTTGCAGCAATCTGGGCCGTTCCTGTTTTCCCGGCAATCTTAAAAACCGGATTGCTCAGGCTCCGGCCCGTCCCAGTTTCACACACTCCTTCCAGCATCTTTTTTGCCTTACCCAGGGTTTCTCTTGAAACGATCATGGGGTTCAGGATCTCTGGTTTAAAGCTTTTTACGACCAGTCCTCCCTCGCTTATCACCTTAATGAATGAAGGCTTAACCATCTTCCCGTTATTGGCCACAGCGTTGTAGAAAGTCAGGAGCTGCAAAGGGGTCATTTTAAGTTCATACCCGTAAGACATCCAGGCCAGCGATGTTCCCCACCAGTCTTTATCACCGGGATACTTCATGGAAGGAATGCCTTCTCCCTTAAACTCAAGTCCAAGTGGTTTATTTAACCCAAAGTCATACAAGCGATCTACATACGCTTCAGGACGATCTTCATAACAAGAGGTAATGATCTTAGCTACTCCCACGTTGGAGGATTTCTCAAAGATCTCTTTTACCGTCATTTTCCCGTGCCCTCCATAGCGCCAGTCGCTATCATAAATCTTCCTGTCTTTGTATTGCCATATTCCGTTTCCGGTATCAAAAACATCGCTGGTATCGACCAGGCCCTGTTCCAAAGCCACCATTAACGACATCAATTTAAATGTGGATCCCGGTTCATAGCACCCTGCATGGCCCAATGCGTAATTGTAATTTTCGGCATACGTGATTTCCCGGCTGTCTGCCGTTTTGCCGGAAACACCAAAATTCGCTATGGCCTTAATTTTTCCTGTTTTGACTTCCATAAGGATGGCTGTACCCCACTCTGCCTGACTTTCTTCCAATTGTTTCAGCAAAGCATTTTCCACAATATCCTGAAGTTTGATATTGATGGTAGTAATGACATCCATTCCATCCCGGGCTTCTATTTCCGTCCGGACAATCCATCTTCCGGAGAGGTTTTGCTTGTATCCGATACCGGGTTTTCCTTTCAGATAGGTTTCCAGGGCTCCTTCAATTCCTGTGTAACCGATATTCCCATGCACTCCGCCGTAAGCTCCTTTGTTAAGCGTTCCGATCGTTCGTGCTGCCAGCGTACCAAACGGAAGAATCCGTATATTTTCTGTTTCGATGATCCTTCCGCCACGGTTTTGCCCCCGGCGAAGGATCGGGAAATTTTTTATCTTCTGCAGTTCATTGAAATCAATTTTCCGGGGAGTCAACATCAGCCCCCTGTTTTTACTCCGGTATGCTGCATCCAGTTTTTGTTTGTACTGTGATTTGGAGGCATCTTTAAACAGATCAGCAAGGCAACCAGCCAGGGAATCACTTTTCTGCGCGTAAACCTCTATGACACCGGGTGCTGCCAGGTCCATCCGCACAAAATAACCCGGAACGGAAGTTGCCAGAACACTGTAATCATCGGCATAAATATTGCCGCGGGTTGCTTCTGTAATGACCGTATTGTTATTCAGATTCTCTGCAATCTGCTGCAGACGTTCTGTTTTAATATTCTGAATGGAAAGTATTTTAACCATGGCAATACCTCCCATCAAAAACATCAAAAAATAGATGACAGCTATCCGTGATATTATATTTCTTCTGATTCCCATGCCTGTCAATCCTTTGGAAGGATAATTTTCCGGGGTGGATTTACCGGTTCTTCCAATCCGATACCCGCATTTTTAACTTTATTGACGACCTCCGAGGGTCTGCTTACATCCATAAGCCTCGCAGAAACAGAGATGGACTCTGAACGAAGCTCCTTAATGCTATCCTGAAGTGCTTCGATGGTCCGTATTTTCTTTTCTGCAGCGTTCCGGTTGGCAATCAGAATCAGCCCCAGAATGACCAGGAACAATACAAACGGCAAAAGCCGCCTGATCCGGTTATCGATTAAAATGGCCCCTCCGAGGAATTTCCGCACATCCTTTTTCTGTTTTTGGTTGCCTGTTGTTTTTTCTGCCATCGGTTTATCTCTTTTCAGCGATTCTCAGTTTTGCACTTCTTGATCTGGGATTTTGTTCCACCTCTTTTTCCCCAGGTGTGATCACTTTGTTATTCACGATCCTGAACGGGGAATGAACATTGCCATAGAAATCCTTTTCTATTCTACCCTCAAAATTCCCGGATTTCATAAAATTCTTCACCAACCGGTCTTCCAGGCTGTGATACGTTATAATCACCAGTCTTGCCCCACTTTTCAACACATCCCGTGATGCGACCAGAAATTCCCTGAGGGCTTCCATTTCGTTATTCACCTCGATTCTGATCGCCTGAAATACTTTTGCCAGGTATTTATTTTCGTAGGTAGACGGAATACAGGGAGCTATAGCTTTTCTAAACTGCTCAACTGTTTCAACGGGCTTCTCCTTTCGTGCTTTTGTAAGAACAGCAGCCAGTTTGCGTGCATTGTTAATTTCGCCATATTCCCGAAAAATCCGTTGCAGATCGTCCGGTGAATACTCATTAATAACTGCCACTGCGTTTTTCCTGGCTTTCGTATTCATTCGCATATCCAGGTTCCCGTTAAACCTGAACGAAAAACCCCGGGCTTTCGCATCGAAATCGTGGGATGAAACACCCAGGTCGGCCAGGATCCCATCCACCTGTTCCACTCCGTAGTAAGCCAGGAAATTTTTCAGGAAACGGAAATTGTGCATAATAAAAACAAACCGCTTATCGCTGATCACATTTCCGGCAGCATCGCTATCCTGGTCAAAAGCAAAAAGCCTCCCCTCTTTCAACCTATTCACTATTTCACGGGCGTGTCCTCCACCCCCGAACGTCGCATCCACATAATCACCCCCCGGCTTTAATTTCAAGCCCTGCACACTCTCATGTAACATCACCGGGATGTGATACAAATCCATTATTCAGATCCTCGCCTGTTTCCCAACTTTTCCTCATACATCTCCCGTAACGGTTTTCTCTGAACCTTACGGATTTCATATTCAGCAGCATCCCACAGCTTAATCATTTTACCCATACCAATCAACACAACTTCCTTACGGATCTTGCTGTGTTTCATAAACTCGGCAGGTATATTGATCCGCCCGTTCTGAGCTATCCTGACCGTGGTGAAATTTTCGTAAAACTGCTCCAGTAACTCAATATCTGCTTTGTTGAACGGATTAAGCTTTGATTCTATTTCCTGCACTTGTTCATTCCAGTGATTCTCAGGGTATATGTTCAGGCAACTGGAATATATATCCTTTTCGATGACCAACGGATTCTCAGCCTGGGCACCCATCATTTTTTTAAAAAATGAGGGTAGAACAACCCGTCCTTTCTCATCGATCGTTGCGGAATATTTTGCTGAAAAACGAATCATAAAAGTGCTTTATCTCCAAACATAGGGTAAAAATACAAAATTATTCCATAATGTGACAATTAATGACATTTCATTCCACAATCTGTTTAAACAGAATCTGTTAAAAACCTGTTAATTTTTTGTTTATAACCGGAAAAAACAAATCGCATCACCTTCATATATCTCTGATATACTGATATTAAAGATATTTATACCATACAATTAACATACGTTAATAACTCAATGCCCATGCCGGTTAAATCAGAGGATATTCAATAATTTAAAACGATTTTATTCCACAGGCATGAATTTATTTACTGGCTTTTTTGTTAATTTGCCAACTTAAAGCCACAACCATGAAAGAATCCGGAAGGGTTAAAAGGATAGATATCAGGGAAGTATTGAATGAAAAAAGTCCGGGAGTGGCAAAAATACTTCCCGGTTTTGTGTACAGGTATATCCATCGGATCATGCACCTTGATGATATAAACATGGTTCTGGAGAAATACGGGGACCTGGAGGGGATTGAATTTGTCGAGGCGATTATAAAAGATTTCAATGTAACTGAAAAAGTTATTGGGTTTCAGAATATACCTGCGGAAGGAAGATTTATTTTTGCTTCCAACCACCCTCTTGGAGGGTTTGATGCATTGGTCCTGATGAGCAATATTAGCAGGAAATTTCAATTCATGAAGTTTCTGACCAATGATGTATTAATGAGTATCATCCAATTAAAGCCATTGTTCGTACCGGTAAACAAACACGGAAGCTACGGACGGGAGGCAGCCCGGGCATTGCACGATGCCTATCAGTCAGAAAACCAGATCATCATTTTCCCTTCCGGATTGGCATCCCGGAAAGTAAAAGGGGAAATCATGGACCTTGAATGGCAGAAACATTTTATTTCCAAAGCAATAGGATATAAACGGGATGTTGTGCCGGTTTTTGTGGAAGGGAAAAATTCAAACCGGTTTTACAGGATTGCAAAAATCCGGAAATTTCTGAGAATCAATTGGAACCTGGAGATGTTTTTCCTCCCGGATGAAACGTACCGCCACCGAAATAAAACAGTAACCGTTCACTTTGGTAAACCCTTGCCCTACAGTATGTTTGATAAATCAAAAACACATAAAGAATGGGCCGCTTATGTAAAAGAGCTGGTTTACAGGCTTCCGGGACAGAATCAGGAGAAACATTAGTTTTTTTCAGATTCTGCATTGCTTAATAAATATTTTTAATTTTGTAGTCGGTTTTTCTAAAGGCTACAAACAAGGATGAAACGAGCCCCGATGATGGGGGCACCCCTCTGTCCCGCTTCCCGCGGAACAGCTCCCCTCAAGAGGGGAGATTATAAGGGAAATTTAGGATGGGGTAGAACGGAGCAAGTTCCATGAGTCTCCAACCATAATTAAAAATTTAGACGAATGAAAGAAATTATCGGACCTGTTCCCAAAGAAAAAATCACCAAGGAACTTACACCTGAAAAATTACTCAGGACAACCAATAAAGCGGGGAATGAGATCTATGTGGTTACCAGTCACGATTCACCATTTACCATGAAGGAGATAGGGCGGCTTCGTGAGCTCACATTCAGGCATGCAGGGGGGGGTACCGGAAAAGAGACAGACATCGATTCGTACGACACGGCTGAGATCCCCTACAAACAACTCATTGTCTGGGATCCTGATGCTCAGGAAATCCTGGGAGGGTACCGTTACATCATCTGCAGCGAAGCCCCCCGCGACAAGGAGGGCCATATCAAACTGGCAACCAGCAGTTATTTTCACTTTTCAAAAAAGTTTTATGAAGAGTATATTCCGCATACCCTTGAATTAGGGCGTTCTTTTGTTCAGCCTTCCTATCAGTCAAGCAAAGCCGGAGCGAAAGCCCTTTTTGCCCTTGACAATTTATGGGACGGATTGGGTGCTCTGACCGTCGACCACCCGGAAATAAAATATTTCTTCGGAAAAGTCACCATGTATTCCCATTTTCACAGAGAAGCCAGAAACCTGATCCAGTTCTTTTTCAAAAAATATTTCCGGGACCGGGAAAACCTGGTATATCCTTTAAAACCGGTTGAATTTGATATGGACGAAGATAAAATGAGAAAGATTTTTTCCGGGGCTGATTATACTGAAAATTACAGGATCCTTATTCAGAAGGTCCGTGAATTCAATGAGAACATTCCACCGCTGATTAATTCCTACATGAACCTCTCCCCTTCCATGAAGTCCTTCGGCACGGCGATAAACGATTCCTTCGGGAATGTCCTTGAAACAGGGATTATTGTTACGATTGAGGATATTTATGAGGTTAAAAAAGACCGGCACATCGAAACCTATATAAAAGACAAGGAAAACGGGGAATGGCCTATTGCCGAATAATCTCCCCGAAGTTTCAGCAAACGAAGTTGACATCACCGGTTAGCCGATTCCCTTGAAGCGATCACTGCTTAATAAACTTTAGCGTATTTACCTTCCCGTTCATCTCAAAGATTTTCATAATACAGAGCCCCTGCGGAAAATTTCCGGTGTTGAATCTGCAGGACTTTGCGTGAACCTGCGCGGTGAAAAGTCTCTCTCCGGAGATCCGGAAAACTTCAATTCGTTGCATTGGAGTGTCTGACAAAACATGTACTATGGATCTGGCCGGATTGGGATATACCTTTGTTTTACCTGAAATTCGATTTGCTATCCGGGTTTCATTGATCGTTCCATGGTTTTCAGAAAACCGGGCTGCGAAATTCTGTCGGTATTGGTTGGCAATGGATGCATCGTGGATAATCAGGGTGTTTTCGTCGTTAACCTGATCGGCCGATGAACTCCAGTTATGGCTGCCTGTTAAAACCAATGCTCCGTTATGGGATTCGGTATGATCCACCACCGCGTATTTATGGTGCATGATGTACGGAGCAAACTGGTCAAAAAGATAATGATCCCCCAGTGCGTTGCTTAACAGGGTATTTACTCCGGATGCATTATCGTTTTCATTATCGGTCAACACATAGACTTCCACTCCGTTCACGGATTGTTCACGGATTGTTTCTGCAATATCCGTACGGGTGATCAGCATGGTTGCGATATCCAGTTGTTTATCGGCTGTTTTTAGTGTGTTAAGGATGGCCTGATGAGTTCCGTCAGACGGGCTGAAATAACATTCAACCCTCTTTCCCCCGATCCGGAATTCATGGGGGGTATTGTTTTTTTTCAACTCCCCGAATTTAGCTGCTGAACGGTCAGGCATGGTCTCTTTTCCTCCCCACATCTCTTCGAACTCCAGGGTATAGGTTTTGGCAAGAGATTGATCCTGAAGAAGAATTACATTGTTTGCATCGTTGTTTATCTGTCCGGCTGTAAGATTGGCAGAACCCGTCCATACCCACGGCCTGGAAGCATTGGATGAATGTGCATCAAAAACAAGAAACTTATTGTGCATGATCCCCTCACGATCTTCTTCTCCCGGAGCGATCAGCACAGGAAATTCAGGTACATCGGATCCATAGTTGTCAACGCCCAGATGAGCGGTGGTTCCACATACAATTCCCCGAACTCTCACGCCCCGGGCAAACGCATTGTTTAGTGCCAGTGTAATATTGCTAAGTCCTGAGTTATTGATGTTGTACATACACATATCAATGGATTCTTCAGCCCGGTTGATACAGGCAATCAGTGTATCATCGATCGATTCATGAAGAACACTTGCTTTTTCTGCTGTAGCAAGCGTAGTATCAACCGATGTATTGAAATAGACCCTGATCACTCCTGTTGAATTGGATTCTGTTGCGAAGGCCCGGATGGCTGTAAAGGCCGTATCTTTCCCAACGACCGAAAAACCCTGTGCAAAAATCACGGATGCCGGCTGCAGTCCTTCCACAACCACCTCGTTCCGAAATCCGCTGGCTGAAGGAAGGATGGTCCCGTTCACATAATCAATCAGTGTTTCCTTTGTCTGGCTCTTTCCGTAACGGATTCCGTTTATACATTCCACATCGGTCTCCCAGATAAGCTTGAGGGTGGATTTTGAGAGGTCGGAAACCACCAGGGGGGAGGTTATGACAACCGCTCCCCTAACAATGATATCGTTTGCATCACGGGGCAGTATCTGATATCCTGTATCTTCGTTATTGTAGGAAAACTGTGAACAAATACCAATAAGATCAAAGGCTCCTGCCGGCATTGGGCTGCCTGCCAGCAGATCTGAAGTGGTGCGCAATTCAGACTGAGAGGAACCCGAGGCAATGGTATAGTTTTGCTGGCCCTGAAAAAATTCCTGTGGATTCTCAAACATGACATTATTAATCCGGACCAGTTGTCCTTCATAGTTTTCACCTGTTTCATCCAGGAATAGTACAACCGGAGCCGGCAATGGATTTCCCGAAGAATGAATCGTTACAGCGTGTACCGGATCGATCTCCAGTAGATGCATATACTCTTTGAGTTCTCCGGTGATTGTAACTGAATCCCCCCGTTTCATATGCGTTATGGCCTGACCATAGGCTGCAATTCCTGCCGTTTTATCCTGTAAATAGCGAATTCTCCCCAATTCCTCTCCGTTGGTAACAATCCCTGATACGGTAACTTCCTGCCCCGGACGCATCCTTCTGGCATCTCCTATAAGTTCCTGGGCCTCTACCTGGGAAGCGATTATTCCCCCCAGAAAAAACAAAAAAAACCTCAATTTCATTTAAACTTAGTTTACTACAATTCTTTAAGCCACTTTCATCGGGCCCTCAAAAATAACGGGAACCGGATAAAATCCCTGTTTTCTGTTTTATCTTTCCATAGGGCAGATCCCGGGAAACAGACCCGGCCCGGGTTACACGTATAGTACACTCCGTGCATTCAGCCACCGGTTTATTTCAGGCACACAAAAAGAATGCCTTCTTTAAGAAACAGATTCTTAATCGAACCGTTGCAATGCCTGTAACAGATCTTCCGGAGTATCAATTCCAAAGCCGGATGAATGGGTGACTGCTGTGGTTATAGAGAACCCGTTTTCGAGCCATCGGAGCTGTTCCAGAGACTCAGCCTGTTCCAGCATCCCGGGTTTTAAAGCAGCTATTTTGCGGAGGATATCTTTCCGGTAGGCATAGATTCCCACATGAGCCCAGAATGTTGCCTTTTGCCGCCATTTGCTTTTTTTTTCATCACGGATACAGGGAATGGGTGAGCGGCTGAAATAAAGGGCTTTCCAGTTCTTCCCGACCACAACTTTTGGCTTGTTGGGATCAAAAAGTTCTTTTTCTGATCTGACAGGCCGGATCAATGTGGCGATTTCCGTATCGACGGTAAAACACTGCAAAAGGGGGTGAATCTGGCCGGTACTGACAAAAAGTTCATCTCCCTGGATATTCAGTACCCCATCGAAATCAGCTTCCCGGGATATTTTCTCCGCGGCTTCAGCAACCCGGTCTGTCCCCGAGGTATGATTGGGTGAGGTATAAATCCCCTTTCCGCCAAAATTGCTGACCACCTCATAAATGCGTTCGTCATCCGTGGCGACCCATACATCCTGCAGAATTTTTCGGGTACTTTCATACACATGCTGTATCAACGGTTTACCGTGAATATCAGCCAAAGGTTTTCCCGGAAACCGGCTGGATTCATACCGTGCCGGTATAATGCCTATAAATTTCATGTCTTTCACGTAACGGTGCAACAAATATACGCTAATGAATCCAAAAAAAAGTTAATTGGAAGATTCAGTCGGCTAAAGACCGTGAAAAATTGTAACTTTGAACTCCATTTTAACATGAACGCATGGATCTTCAATCGATCAAACAACGGTTTGGAATAATTGGAAATTCAGCAGGTTTAAACCGGGCCATAGAGGTTGCGGTGCAAGTAGCACCTACTGATTTATCGGTGTTGATTACCGGAGAAAGCGGAACAGGGAAAGAGATGTTTCCACAGATTATTCATCAACACTCAGCCCGGAAACATGGTCCTTACATAGCGGTTAACTGTGGAGCCATTCCGGAAGGAACCATCGACTCTGAGCTGTTTGGCCATGAAAAAGGATCTTTCACAGGAGCCTTTTCCGACCGGAAAGGATATTTTCAGGAAGCCGACGGGGGAACCATTTTCCTGGATGAAATCGGCGAGCTGCCTCTTGCAACTCAGGTCAGGCTTTTACGGATCCTTGAAACAGGAGAATTTATTAAAGTTGGTTCTTCCAAGGTCAATAAAACCAATGTCCGTGTGATTACCGCCACCAATGTGGATATCCCGCTGGCTATTGAAAAAAACAAATTCCGCGAGGACCTGTTTTACAGGTTAAATACGGTACCCATAAACATACAACCATTAAGAGAACGCAGGGAAGATATATTTTTGCTGTTCAGGAAATTTGCACGTGATTTTGCCGATAAATACCACATGCCGTCGGTAACTCTTGATGAAGAGAGCAGAATCATGTTAATGAATTACCACTGGCCGGGAAACATCAGGCAACTTAAAAATATTACCGAGCAGATCTCAGTGATTGAGGAAAAGCGGGAAATCACTTCCGATGTATTGAAGGCCTACCTTCCCGATCTGGGCTCCGGAAACCTTCCTGCCGTCATTAAGCCGTTTAATGAGAAAGCCTTTAACAGCGAACGGGAAATCCTATACCAGGTTCTTTTCGATATGAAAAAAGACATGAACGACCTGAAAAAACTGGTCCTCGACTTAATGCACGAAAGGGAAGACACAAACCTGGAAGGGAACCATTCCCGGATTATCAGAAAATTATATCATGCAGACGAAAACCTTTCCCCTGACAAGTCATCCCCAGGATCGTTCCATATTGATCCCATGGAAAAAAATATTCAGGACACAGAGGAATTTGTGGAAGAATCGCTATCGCTTGAGGATAAAGAAATTGAATTAATCAAAAAAGCACTTGAAAAGCACAAAGGAAAAAGAAAATATGCGGCCCGGGAATTAGGCATCTCGGAACGAACGCTTTACCGGAAAATTAAGGAATACGATATAAAAGGATAGAATATGCTCAAGAACCTGAAAACATGGCTGTTGGTTTTGCTGTTGCCCTTGATTGCAGTGGGGATGCAATCCTGTAAAGTATCCTATTCTTTCACAGGAGCCAACATCTCTCCTGATGTAAAAACCTATTCGGTAGCCTATTTCCCGAACAGGGCCAAACTGGTGAATCCCAACCTGAGTCAGCAACTGACAGAAGCTCTGAAAGAAAAACTGCAACGGCAAACATCCCTGAATGAAGTGGACGAAACCGGTGACCTTGAATATTCCGGCACCATCACCAATTACGAAGTAAGACCCATTGCCATTCAAAAGGGAGACCTGGCAGCGCAAAACAGGCTGACGATCAGCATAAATCTCAAATATGTAAACAACAGAAACCACGAACAGGACTTTGAACGTACCTTTTCAGCATTTGAAGATTATGGCAGCCAAAGCATGCTAAGCGATATTGAAGAGAGCCTGGTACCCGAAATAATGGATAAATTGCTGGAAGATATTTTTAATGCAACGATTGCAAACTGGTAAAAATGCAAAAAGAAGAACTGATCCGTTATGTAACCCATCCCGAAGCGTTAACTGAAGAAACACTGGCCGGATTAAAAAAAATCACTGAAGAGTTTCCCTTTTTTCACAGTGCACTGATTTTATATCTGAAGAATCTGAAAACATTGAGCCATCCGGATTTCCGGCAGGAACTGCAACGCCTGTCCATCCGGATTCCGGACAGGAAAAAATTATACTATTGCCTGAATCCGGAACATAAAAAAACTCTTTCCGGATCTGTAGACCCTGTTTCGAATCCGGAAAATGTTCCTTCCAAAGGGTATTTTTCGGATGAAGCAAATGTCCCTGAAAGCCAGAAAGACGAAAACGATCTGATTCAGAAATTTATAAATTCCAGTCCCAGCCTCCGGATAACTACGCCCCATGAAACAGAAACCCTGCATAAGGATTTTTCACAAGAGAGCGTTTCTGAAAACCAAGAGATTATTACCGAAACCTTTGCAGATCTTCTGGTACAACAAAAAAAATATGGAAAAGCCATTGAAGCTTTCAGACAATTAAGTTTGAAATTTCCGGAAAAAAGTGTTTATTTTGCAGGCCGGATTGAAGAAATCCGTAAATTGGGAAAATTATAATCAATCAATCATGTATATATTAATAACTATATTAATTTTTATTGTTTGTATCCTTCTGGTACTCATTGTTTTAGTACAAAACTCCAAGGGAGGGGGCCTTGCAAGCAATTTTCAGAGTTCAGGGCAGATGATGGGAGTCAGGAAAACAACTGATTTTCTGGAAAAAGCAACCTGGAGCCTTGCAGTGGCTTTACTGGTCCTTGCGCTTGCCGGATCAGCATTCATACCCCATGCTCAGGAAGGTGTCGACCAGTCGATGATTCAGGATCATATTGATAATGCTATTGACCCGACTGCCGTTCCGAATTTCCCGATTACAGCTCCGGAAACCGGATCAACAGAAAATACCCCTGCTGAAGAGGACAACCAGTAAAACAAAAAAAAACAAGACATTGAGCCGTTCTCTGTTGAGGACGGTTTTTTTTTGGGGGGGAAATCTTCTTTCTTTAACGCAAGGCTGTCACCCTGTCACTAAAAATGCCATTTTCGATATGTTGTTGATTTTAAATTCATTATCATATTCTCTCTTCTCGAAGAAAACGATACTTGTGCAAAAATGTCCATTCGAATCTGCAATAATTGCGCCGATCCTGCTTGGCATAAAATATGATAGAGCAGGTTGTCGATTATTGAAAATAATGTCTAACAAAAAAATTAAAAACAATGGCAGATTTAAAAGGTAAAATTCTGGCAGGAAAAATTCTGATTCAGCCACAGGAAGCAGAAGAAAAGACCGCCAGTGGAATCATTATTCCCGATTCAGCAAAAGAAAAACCACAGGTTGGGAAAGTGGTTATGGTTGGGGCCGATAAGAAAGATGAACCCATGGAAGTAAAAACCGGAAATTTGGTTTTTTACGGAAAATATTCCGGTACTGAACTGAATATAAATGGAGAAGATTATCTGTTGATGTCGCAATCTGATGTTTTATACATTGCTTAAAATTCATAAAAAACATAAAAAATGGCAAAAAAAATCAAATTCAACATTGAAGCAAGGGACTTGCTGAAAAAAGGGGTAGACCAGTTAAACGACGCTGTAAAAATCACACTTGGGCCCAAAGGGCGTAACGTGGTAATAGAGAAGAAATTCGGTGCCCCGACCATTTCCAAAGATGGAGTAACCGTCGCAAAGGAAATTGAGCTGCCGGATCAGTTTCAAAATCTGGGTGCTCAAATGGTTAGGGAAGTTGCTTCCAAAACAGGGGATGATGCAGGTGACGGAACCACTACAGCTACCGTTTTGGCGCAAGCCATCGTACATCAAGGGCTAAAGAATGTTACTGCCGGAGCCAATCCGATGGATTTAAAACGTGGAATCGATAAGGCAGTAACAAAAATTATTGAAAGCCTCGCATCCCAGTCAAAGAATGTCGGGGACGATTATGCAAAAATTGAATCCGTAGCAAAAATATCAGCGAACAATGATTCCACCATCGGAGAACTGATTGCTGAAGCGATGAAAAAGGTTCACAAAGAAGGTGTTATAACCATTGAGGAATCCAAAGGTACCGACACCTATGTGGATGTTGTGGAAGGGATGCAGTTTGACAGAGGGTATCTCTCTTCCTATTTTGTTACGGATACAGAAAAAATGAATGCGGAGCTGGAAAACCCGTATATCCTTATTCATGACAAGAAAATCAGCACCATGAAAGACCTGCTTCCGATACTCGAAGCAACAGCCCAGTCAGGGCGTCCGCTGATGATTATTGCTGAAGATGTGGATGGAGAAGCACTGGCAACCCTTGTAGTGAACCGCCTGCGTGGTTCTTTGAAAGTTTGTGCAGTGAAGGCTCCCGGATTCGGAGACCGCAGAAAAGAGATGCTCGAAGACCTGGCTATTCTTACCGGGGGTGCCGTTATTACCGAAGAAAAAGGGATGAAACTGGAACAGGCAACATTGGAAGACCTTGGCCAGGCAGAAAAAGTTACGGTCGACAAGGAAAATACGACTGTTGTGAATGGCTCCGGTTCTTCGGAAAACATTAAAGCCAGGGTAGCTCAAATCAAAAAACAAATTGAAGTTACCACCTCGGATTACGATAAAGAAAAACTGCAGGAACGTCTTGCCAAACTCTCAGGAGGCGTTGCCGTAATCTATGTAGGCGCAGCATCTGAAATGGAAATGAAAGAAAAGAAAGACCGGGTTGACGATGCACTGAGTGCAACCCGTGCCGCTGTTGAAGAAGGAATTATTCCCGGTGGAGGAGTCGCTTACCTTCGGGCTGCTGAAGTCCTGGACAAACTAACCGGTGAAAACGACGATGAACAAACCGGTATCGAAATTATCAAAAGAGCGATTGAAGAACCCCTGCGCCAGATCGTGGAAAATTCGGGAAAAGAAGGAGCCGTAGTCGTGCAGAAAGTGAAGGAAGGATCGGCTGACTTTGGCTACAATGCACGCACCGACAAATTCGAAAACTTCTTTGAATCCGGAGTGATCGATCCGGCCAAAGTAGCCCGTATAGCACTTGAAAATGCAGCTTCTATTGCAGGGATGTTACTGACAACCGAAACGATTATCGTTGAAGAGAAAGAAGAGAATCCTTCCATGCAGGGAGGAGCTCCCGGAATGGGAGGTGGCATGGGCGGAATGATGTAACCTGCCATAAGAAAAAAGTAAAAGAACCTTTTCCTTCACCGGAAAAGGTTTTTTTGTCCCTTAGAACCAGCCTTCCGGACAGAGAGGGCAAAATACTTAACTTCAAATTCATGATGTTTGTCAGACAGTGCTTTTAAACATCTTTTAAATATCTTTAAATTCCTGATTATAAAACCACAAACAGAGGCATAAATCGATCAAATATTTTTTAAAATCATCCGTAAGTTCCATACCTTTGGGTATTTGTATGTTGTTAAAACAAAAGGAATGAAAGCAGACATAAATGAATTTATAAGAAATCTGGAGATCCGGACACCTGGAGAAAAAGAGTTCCACCAGGCTGTAGAAGAAGTTATTGCATCCGTATGGGATTTTTATGTTAAGAATCCACGGTATGCCCGTGCAAAAATTCTTGAACGTATAGTAGAACCGGAAAGGATCATCATGTTCCGGGTTCCGTGGGTAGATGATATGGGAGAGATCCATATCAACCGTGGGTACCGGGTAGAATTCAATTCAGCGCTGGGCCCATACAAAGGAGGATTGCGTTTTCACCGGAGTGTCACATTAAGTATTCTGAAATTCCTGGGATTTGAACAGACTTTTAAAAACAGCCTGACGACTTTACCTATGGGCGGGGGCAAAGGAGGATCAGATTTTAGTACCCGTGGAAGAACAGATGGGGAGATTATGCGTTTCTGCCAATCGTTTATGACAGAGTTGTACCGTCACATAGGTCCCAACACCGATGTGCCGGCCGGAGATATTGGCGTCGGAGGAAGAGAAATAGGCTATCTTTTCGGCCAGTACAAAAGATTAAAAAATGAGTTCACGGGCGTATTGACAGGGAAAGGAATTACCTGGGGAGGAAGCCTGGTCAGGCCTGAAGCAACCGGATTCGGCGCTGTCTATTTTACACAGCATATGTTGCACCGGTTAGGAAAAGATATTGAGGGGCATACCTTTGCCGTATCCGGTTTTGGAAATGTAGCATGGGGAGCGATTACAAAAATCAATGAACTCGGAGGGAAAGTCGTTACCCTATCCGGACCCGATGGATATGTTTACGACCCCGAAGGAGTGAAAAATGAAAAAGTGAATTATCTGCTGGACCTGAGAGCATCCAATAACGATGTGGTTCGTCCCTATGCAGATGAATTTGGCGTGCAATTTTTTGAAGGGCGAAAACCCTGGGAAGTAAAGGTAGATATTGCCATACCCTGTGCGACAGAAAATGAACTGACTCTGGATGATGCCAAAGAACTGGTAAAAAACAACTGTTTCCTTCTGGCAGAAGCATCGAATATGGGTTGTACAGCTGAAGCAGTGGATTACCTGTCGCAGCACATCCTGTATGCTCCGGGAAAAGCTGTTAATGCAGGCGGTGTTGCCGTTTCAGGTCTTGAAATGTCGCAAAACAGCATGCGAATCAACTGGATCAGAGAGGAAGTGGATAACCGGCTGAAACATATCATGCAGGAAATCCATCAGACCTGTGTCGATTTTGGGAAAAACGGGAACAAAATAGACTACGTCAAAGGAGCCAATGTAGGTGGATTTGTAAAAGTGGCCGATGCGATGATCGCTCAGGGAGTGGTGTGAAACGTCCGGTAACCAATCATTAAACCTTTCTTAAATCTCTGCAGGAAAAAGATGCTTATTGATTCACATGCACATATCTATTCTGAAGAATTTGATGACGACCGGAACGGGGTAATCAAAAGGGCCTCCGATGCCGGAATAAGAAAAATCATCCTACCCAATATTGACCGTTCCACCATGAAAAGCATGCTGGAACTTGCGGATCAGTATCCGGAAATATGTTACCCCCTGATCGGGTTGCATCCGGGCTCGGTAACAAAAGACTATACCTCGGAACTGAACACCCTAGAGGAGTGGCTTGGGAAAAGAAAATTTTTCGGTATCGGGGAAATCGGCATTGACCTGTATTGGGAAAAGGCCTTTCAGAAACAACAGGAAGATGCGTTTACCCATCAGGTTAAAATGGCCAAAGCGCTAAAACTTCCGGTTGTGATTCACGTACGCAACTCGTTCAATGAAGTGTACCGCATCATTGAAAAAGAAGCAGGCAACGGACTGGCAGGAATTTTTCATTGTTTTACGGGAAACCTGGAAGAAGCCCGGAAAATTATCCGGGCAGGTTTCAAATTAGGAATTGGTGGAGTAATTACCTTCAGGAACAGCAATTTAAAAAATGTCCTTCAGGATATTGATCCGGAACACCTGGTGCTTGAAACAGATTCACCGTATCTGACGCCGGTCCCTTACCGCGGAAAAAGAAACGAAAGTTCATACCTTACTTATATAGCAGCGGAAGTTGCCGGGGTATACGCTATGGAAACGGCAGAGATAGCAACCCTGACTTCAGATAATGTTATCCGGTTATTCGGATTTTAAAACCAGCCAGGTATGCAAACGACAAAACCATCGGTGTTAATCATCTATACAGGGGGAACCATAGGCATGGTACGCCATCCTGTAACGGGGACCCTTGGTCCGGTAAAATTTGATCAGATCCTGGAAGAGGTGCCTGAACTGCATCGTTTTGAATACAACCTTAATTCGCTGGCATTTGCGCCTCCGATTGATTCATCGAATATGACTCCCAACATATGGGTCAAAATAGCCCGGGCTATTCAGAAAAATTACAACCGATACGACGGGTTTGTCATTCTGCATGGTACAGATACCATGGCCTATACAGCCTCAGCTTTGAGTTACATGTTTGAGAATCTCGACAAACCGGTAATCCTAACCGGTTCCCAACTCCCAATAGGCACGCTTCGTACAGACGGGAAGGAGAATCTGATCACAGCCGTTGAAATTGCTGCCGCAAAACAGAATGGGAAATCCCTGGTTCCGGAAGTGTGTATTTATTTTGATTTTAAATTATTCAGAGGAAACCGGACCACCAAACGTGATTCAGAAAATTTCAGCGCTTTTGTATCAGAAAATTATCCGCCTTTGGCCCTTGCCGGGGTGGATATACGGTACAACAGAAAATATATTGCGTATCCTGCCAATAAAGGAATCTTAAAGGTTAACACCCGGTTTAATACCAATGTGGTTGTTTTAAAAATTTTCCCGGGAATTAATCGGCATGTTTTTGATGCCGTTTTTCAGATTCCGTTGTTGAAAGGAGTTGTTCTGGAATCGTTCGGCACCGGGAATGTCCCTACAAGCCGCTGGTTGTCAAGCAGTATAAAAAAAGCCATTCAAAGAGGCATTGTTATTCTGAACATTACGCAATGCCAGGGTGGACGGGTCGCAATGGGGCAGTATGAAACCAGCATGGATCTGTTGCATGCAGGCGTCGTATCAGGAAAAGATATGACTACAGAGGCTGCAGTTACCAAGCTAATGTTTCTGTTGAACCAGGAACTTTCGTTAAATGAAATCAAAAACCATTTGACAAAGAGCCTGAGCGGTGAAATTAGTGAATAGCTCCTCTTTTTTTTTCACATTTTTTTTGTAATTTGCAGGCCGTTATTTTCGGGGGGCCAGAATAAACCAACGGAGAGATGCAGGAGTGGCTTAACTGGCACGCCTGGAAAGCGTGTGTTCTGCAAAACGGAACCGGGGGTTCGAATCCCCCTCTCTCCGCCAGAGAGATCCACACGAAACAGTAGGTCTTGCATTCCGATTACAGCAAGTAAGACAAAAAGAGTTCTTAACAACAAGGGATAATTTATTCAGAAAAGATTAAACAGGCATAATATTTGTGTCAAAACAAACTCAGTTTTAGTAACAATTAATAAACAAAAATCAATAATTAACACAAAAAATCTAAGAGATTATTAATTAAAATTAAAATTAATTATGAAAAGACTATTCGCGTTAATAGCTATTATGGGGATGTTACTTTTTGTAGCTCCACACTCTGTAGTTGCCCAGGAAGAGGTGGCTGCACAGGATTCTACCTCAACAGAAGTTGTAGATATTGCAGCCGACCCCGAAGAAGAAGCAGCAGCTGAAGCTGAGGAAGGCAGGTCCCTTCACAATGAATTAAAGAAACAGTTTATTGATGGTAACCCGTCATTTATGTCTTTTGTGCTGATTGCGCTTATTTTAGGGCTGGCCTTCGCCATCGAAAGGGTGCTTTACCTCAATCTGGCTACTTCAAACACCAAAAAATTGCTGGCTAAAGTGGAAGATGCGCTTGACAACGGAGGCATCGATGCAGCAAAAGAGGTATGCCGGAATACCCGCGGCCCGGTAGCAAGTATTTTTTACCAGGGGCTCGACAGGTCACATGAAGGAATCGATGTGGTTGAAAAATCAATTATCTCCTACGGAGGAGTACAGGCTGGTCTGCTCGAAAAAAATCTAAGCTGGATAGCCCTGTTTATCGCATTGGCACCTATGCTTGGGTTTATGGGTACGGTTATTGGTATGATCAGTGCTTTCGATGCCATCGAAGTAGCCGGAGACATCTCTCCCTCACTGGTAGCAGGGGGTATTAAAGTAGCGTTGATCACCACCGTATCAGGTCTTATTGTTGCAATCATTCTTCAGATCTTTTATAACTACTGCGTGTCAAAAATTGACGCCATTGTAAACAACATGGAAGATGCATCAATCACTTTAATGGATCTGTTAGTAAAACACAACCTTAAAAAATAAGAGCTATTATGATTAAACTCGGAAGAATATTAACCATATTACAGTGGGTACTTGTGGCTATCTCAGCCATCCTGGTTATTTCCCTTATGGTAAATATCAGTGATGTTGAATCCGATCCTAACATGGGCAGCTGGATTAATACCAACTTGATATGGGCATACATATTATTGGCCTTTGGAGCAGGTGCCGCTATAATAGCAGCGATCCTGCATACCCTGACCGATAAAAAGGCGATGAAACAAAGCCTGATATCCTTAGGCTTTCTGGTGGTTGTTGCAGTGATTTCATACCTGCTGGCCTCCGATGCAATGCCAACCTTCTACGGTGTTGAAAGATACATTGAAAACGGAACACTAACACCACAAATATCAAAATGGATCGGTACCGGGCTTTATGCTACCTATATCCTTCTGGCTCTTGCCATTCTGGGTATGGTTGCATCCTCGGTATCCCGATTGTTCAAATAATACCAACGTGGTTTAAAAACAGGAGAATAAAATTATGGCAAGAAAAGTACCTGAAATACCTTCAGCTTCATTAGCGGACATCGCTTTTATGTTGTTGATTTTTTTCCTGGTAACAACCACAATGGACGTTGACAGCGGTTTGGAAAGAGTGCTTCCACGATGGGTTGATCCCGAAGAAATCGATGATGATACCCCTCCTATCAGAGAAAGGAATGTGTTTATCGTTCTGGTTAATAAAAATGACCAACTGATGGTGGAAGGGGAACCTATGGATGTTGAAAACCTGCGTGAAGCAGCCAAAGAATTTATGGCTAATCCTTATGATGATGAAGACCTGCCTGAAAAAGAATTAAAAGAAGTACCATTTTTTGGCCAGGTTGAAGTTACCAAAGGGGTGATCTCTTTACAAAATGATGTAGGAACAACCTACAGTAAATATATCGCTGTTCAGAACGAACTGGTTGGAGCCATTAACGATCTGAGGGAAGAACTGGCCCGGTCACAATTCGGAAAGCCCTACAATAACCTGACGAGAGATCAACAGGATGCGATCCGGACCATTTATCCTTCAAAAATATCAGAAGCTGAACCTAAAAAAGTAGGAGGAAATTAGTATGAGTAAATTTAAAAAAAGTAGCAGCAAAGAATTACCTCCGATTTCAACAGCATCCCTTCCGGACATTGTTTTTATGCTGTTGTTCTTTTTTATGGTTAGTACAACCATGCGTGAGGTAACCCTGATGGTTAAAGTGACGTTGCCGCAGGCTACTGAGTTAAGCAAACTGGAAAAAAAGTCCCTTGTAAGTTACATTTACATTGGAACTCCCCATCAGCAATATCAGAATGTCTTCGGCAATGAACCCCGGATTCAGCTGAACGACCAATTTGCCACACTCAGGGACATCCCGGATTACATCACTTCAGAACGCGAAGCAAGGGATGAAGCGGAAAGACCCATGATGATCACCTCCCTGAAAGTGGATGAGTTCACAAAAATGGGCATTGTCATGGACCTGAAGCAGGAGTTGCGAAAAATGGCAGCTCTCCACATCAACTATTCCGCCCGCAAAAAAGCCGAACGATAGTCAAATTATTTCATCTTCACATAAAAAGAAGCCCGGGACTTTACACCCCGGGCTTCTTTTTTATCCGGTTATTTTGTTATACAAATCCCATAAAACAATCCCTGCACTTACAGAAATGTTCAACGAATGCTTGGTCCCAAACTGGGGAATTTCAATGCTTCCATGGCACAGATTAACTACCGTTTGTTTTACGCCCTTCACTTCGTTGCCAAAAACAACCGCCATTTTTTTTTCTTTCTGAGGATAAAAATCGGACAGTAAGATGCTGTTTTCCACCTGTTCAACAGCATAAACCAGGTATCCTTCCTCCTTCAGCTTCTCAACAACCTGCTCTGTTTTTTCCACATAGAACCACGAAACAGATTTTTCTGCATCAAGGGCTGTTTTGTGAATCTCCTTGTTTGGAGGTGTTGCGGTTATTCCGCACAGATAGATTCCCTCAATCCGCAACGCATCACAGGTCCGGAATACTGATCCAATGTTATTGCAGCTTCTCACATTATCGAGAACAACCACAAGGGGGGTCTTGGAAGCTTTTTTAAATTCTTCAGCTGATAACCGTTCCAGCTCACAGTTTTTACGTTTTCTCATTCGGATATTCTTACCAGTTCACATCTTCCTGCCTGTTTCATCCTGAACCTTTTGAGAAACGAAAATATGAAGAGGGCTACACATAATGGATGCCTGGCACAGGAACCATCCGCTTGTGTTTCAAATCCTCTGCCATGGATAATGTCACAGAAACAAAACAAAGATATAAACTTATTGGCACTATAATTGAATTCAAAATTAATCGTTGTACTTTTATGACCGGAAAATAGAAAAGTGAAACCATTTATATTAACCATAGCATTACTTTTTGCTTTACCCGCGTTGTCAGTAGCACAGGAGGATAAAACAGATCGTTGGATCGGACGGATTGAAAACGGGGATACGATCATCGAAAAAAGATTGAAGGAAATATGGGTTTACCCGGGGATGAACAGTATGTCTAAACGCCAGCAGCGAAAATTCTGGCGAACCATCTATAAAATTAAAAAAGTGTATCCTTATGCCCAGCGGGCCAACGAACTGTTAAAAGCGTATGAGCCGGAATATATAAAACTGGAAAGCCGCAGGGAACAAAGACAGATGATGAAAGAAATTGAGCAGCAACTTCTGAAAGAGTATAAAGATGATCTTAAAAAATTTACCCTCTCGGAAGGAAGGCTGTTAATTAAGCTGATTGACAGAGAAACCAACCGGACCTCCTATTCACTGATCCAGGATTTCAGAGGCAATTTCTCTGCCTTCTTCTGGCAAACGATTGCCCGTCTGTTTCAAAATGATCTGAAATCAGAATATGATCCCGAAGGCGAAGACCGGATTATCGAGGAAGTAATAAGAATGATTGAAACCGGTCAGTTTTAACCTTGAATTTTCAAAGATTACGTTTCATGGAGAAACGATTGTTTGTTGCAATAAAAATGGATCCCTCTCCGGAGTTTGCCGGTTTCTTTGGTGAAATAAAGCAAAGCCTGAGCGATGAACAGATCAAGTGGGTAGATATAACCAATTTTCACTTTACGTTGAAATTCCTGGGGAAGACCAAAGCCAGCAAATTCATGAAGCTTACAGAGATTCTTTCTGCCATCTGCACGAAACACAAACCTTTTACATTGAATCTTACAGGGACCGGATACCTGGGTTCCCGGAATCATCCGAAAGTCCTTGTTGTGAATGTGGATCCAAACGAAACATTACAAACAGTAAGCCAACAGATAGAAGAAGGGCTTTCGGCCCTGGGGTTTACAAAAGAAGAAAGAGCATTCAGGGCTCACCTTACCCTGGGGCGGATAAAACATATTCAAGACAAGCAGGCTTTTTATTCTCTCCTATCAGATCCTGAAAGAACCTTTTATCAACAGGTCCGGGTTAAAAAAATCATCCTCTTTGAAAGCATTCTGAACTCCCGGGGTCCGGTGTATAAAATACTTCAGCAATTCCCATTGCAAGGATAAAGGCTATCCACGTTCGGGATCTATGCTTGCTTGCCTGCTTTTCCTTTGAAGCAAATGATCAGTGTGTAAATCAGAATCTTCAGATCGACGTAGAGGGAAATATTTTTAAGGTAAACCATGTCGTATGGGAGTCTTTCAATCATTTCATCCAGATTGGAGGCATATCCATACTTCACCTGCCCCCACGATGTTATTCCCGGACGCAACTTATGCAGGTGGGTATAATAAGGTGCCTTTTTAACGATCTTTTCGATATAGTATTTTCTCTCCGGACGCGGCCCGACCAATGACATATCCCCTTTAAATACATTATAAAACTGTGGAATTTCATCCAGATGTGTCCTACGCATAAAATTCCCAACCGGTGTAATCCGTTCATCTTCATTATCTGACAAAGCCGGCCCGTTGGGTTCTGCGTCGACAATCATACTCCGGAACTTATAGATGATAAAGGGTTTTCCGAACCTCCCGATCCGCTCCTGTGAATAGAAGACCGGCCCCCTGGAGGTAGCTTTTATGATAAGGGAAAGAACAATAAAAACCGGCGAGAAAAGAACCAGGGCAACCACCGACAAAAAAACATCCAGCAGGCGTTTGGTATTTTCCTGCCAGCCAGGCATCAGTCCGTTGGAAATCTTAATCAACGGAACGCTGTAGATGGTATTGATCTTCACTGAACCTGAAAGAAAATCATATAAATCAGGAATCCCCCATATGGTTATCTGCCGGTTCTCAACAATAGTCAGAATTTCGCTTAACCGCTTGTGTTCGGTAGTCTCGATTGCAATAACAATCTCTTTAATGTCGTTTTTTTCAATAATCTGTTCAATGTCCTTAACTTCTCCCAGTTTTGGTATATATTGCCCAAGAAGGGAGTCATCGTTATTCTCAACCCGTACAAATCCTACAAACCGGTTTCCCGGTGTGCGCTCCATGGTTGTCATTTCCTTATAGATTTCCACTGCTTTTTCATTGCTTCCAACCAATAGGGTATTAAATCCGAACTGCCGTTTATGAATTTTACGGATGGTCCGTGTGGTCTGGATCAGCCTGACCAAATAGGTAAGCACAAAATGAATTGCCAACAAGGTGAAAAAAAGGTGGTAATAGTTTTTATAAGACTCTATTAAATCATCCAGCAGAAAAACAAAGAAAATCACGACCACCCCGACAATGGAAGTCATAAGGGTTTGCCCCAGCTCAATCAACCGGGACCTTCTGTAAATATTCTGATAAAAACCGGTTATATAGTAAAAAAGAACCCAACATGCAGGGATAAGGATTATGCCCAGGTAAAATTGAGTTGTAAGATCGACAGGAACCTCGGTACCAAAAAACTGAGGCTCTACCACTTTTTTCCTGTAGATAAAAAAAATCGCCCAGCTTATTGCGGCAGCGAGAAAATCAAAAATCACATACCGGGCAACCTGCCTTGTCTTATTCATATCGTTCGGTTAAACTTAGTCAAGCAATCTGATTTCCTACCAGATATAAGTTGAACGGAAGTCCGGTTTTTTTATTGCCGGAAATGACTTTTTTTCAGAGAAAAATCACTGGGAAGGCAGAGATATTTTTCCGTTTATCTCTTCAACAATTTTTAAAACATCCGCATATTCGCTGATCCCGGTCAAAGGAAGTTGCTTTTTAATAATGGCTTTAAAAAAAGATTCATACTCTTTTACAATCTCCGGCTTTTTTGTATGAATCGCTCTTTTTTTACCCGTAATCTGGTGGGTTATCAGGTTCACATCAAAATAATTTTTTTCTGAAATCACCCTAAACTGATACTTTTCATTCTTTTCTTCCAATGTCAGGTTCAGGTCAAGCACCGATGAATCGGAATAATCGTTGCGGATATTTATGAAGTGGTAATCCTTTTCTTTATGCTCGGCATTAAAGATTTTCATTTTTTTGGGGAGAGTCTGGCCCATTTTAGTGACCAGGAAGAGTATATCCCAAAGAACCTTGTTGGTAAAACGGGAGCAGGGTCTGGTTACCTCAACGCTCAGATAAAAGGGGGTGGATGTATTATGCACCACCCATTGGACTGAAGAGTTGTAAAACAGGGGATTTGTTATCTGGACGACGGTTCCGGCTTCTTCAATCAGCTTTATGAGTTCCTGGCATTGGATTTCGGTAAAATCGGGATAGCCTGAGAAAAAAATATGCTTGTTTCTTTTTATTGCATCAATGAGTAACGAATAGGGAACATGAGCTGAATCTTCAAGGATCAAAGCATCGCAGCGCTCAATTAATTCAACACGGTTGTATTCAGGGATGGAAAAATCATATTCCGAATGCCCGTCTTTTGTTCCGGCAGAAGCTTTTCCCTGAATCCTCAGATCCGGGTATTTTTTTAATCTTTCTGCCTGTTTTTCGATGGCAGCAATGTTTCCTATCAATCCAATGTTCAACATATTCCAAAAGTAAATAAATTGAAAGCTTAAGAACGCTCTCTTTTCAGGAACTTATTAACGTTATTTGTTAATATTGAACCCAGCCATGTGATGGTCTGCATTTCTTTTTCCCCTATTTTTGTAAGAACATAAAACAAAAATGGACGACACAATACGGCATCAGGGGTTACGGAGAAGATTAATGGAAGGATTGAAGCTGAAGGGGATAAAAGACCGGAATGTACTGGATGCAGTGGGCAAAGTTCCACGTCATCTGTTTATGGAGAGTTCTTTTGATCATTTTGCCTATAAAGACCAGGCATTCCCCATTGAAGGCGGGCAAACCATCTCCCAGCCCTATACCGTAGCATTTCAGACCCAATTGCTTGAGATTCAAAAGTTTGACAAAGTACTGGAAGTTGGAACCGGGTCGGGTTATCAGGCAGCCATCCTATGCGAAATGGGAGCCATTGTCTATACCATCGAACGCCTTAAAGAACTTTATCTGAAAGCCCGTGACTTCCTTCCTCAGATAGGCTATAATCCTAAATTTTTCTTTGGTGACGGGTATAACGGATTGTCAACCTATGGACCGTTTGATAAAATACTGGTAACAGCAGCTGCTCCCTCTGTTCCGGACGCGTTAAAAAAACAACTGAAAACCGAAGGAAAAATGGTCGTTCCCGTAGGTAAACCCAATCGACAGGACATGTGTTTGATCACCCGGTTGGATGAAAATGAATTCAAAACAGAGAAATTTGGAAGCTTTGTTTTCGTTCCCCTGTTAAAAGGAACTTCAAACCGCTAAATATGCCTGAAATAAAAAAATTCGTTGTTAATCCTGTTCAGGAAAATACTTTTTTGCTTTATGATCACACAAAAGAATGCATCCTGGTGGATGCCGGATTTTACTCCCCTGAAGAGGAAAAGGAAGCAGATCATTACATAAAACACCACGGGCTTTCACTTAAAAAACTGGTAAACACCCATTGCCATTTCGACCACATGATGGGAATCGAGTATATGCGAAACAAATACAATGTGGAATTTGCAGCTCACCCTGATGAATTGTTCTGGGTGGAAAAGGTAGTGGACCAGGCATCCCTGTTTGGATTTGAGATGAAACCGGTAAGGCCTCCTGACACCTTTTTGTCAGAAAAAGATACGGTAACGTTTGGCCATACCGAATTCAGGATTATTCATGTGCCGGGACACTCACCCGGACACATTGTGCTGTACGAAGAAAACGAGGGAGTCCTGATCGGGGGTGATGTTCTTTTTTACGGAGGCATTGGCCGTACTGATTTACCGGGAGGTGATTACAACACCCTGATCAGCGCTATAAAAACAAAACTTTTTACCTTGCCCGATGATACGGTGGTTTACTGCGGACACGGGCCTGAAACAACGATTGGGTTCGAGAAAAAGCACAATCCCTTTTTAACCTGATCGTGATTTGCAGATTAAAATCATTTTTTAAAAAACGAACATCGCTTAATATTGCTCAACCAAAAAAATTAACAAAGGAACATGTCGATTGATCAATTTGTAAACCGCCATATAGGGCCGAGGGAATATGAGATAAGCCATATGCTTCAGAAACTGGGTGTTTCAACCCTGGATGAATTAATAGAGCAAACGGTACCGGGAAACATCCGGTTAAAAGAGTCCCTGCAACTGAAAAAAGGGCTCTCAGAGCGCAAATACTACCGTAAGATTCGTGAACTTGCCCTGAAAAACAAGGTCTTCAACACCTACATTGGCATGGGGTATTACGATACCATAACACCGGCAGTTATTCTCAGAAATGTTCTTGAGAATCCTGTCTGGTATACTTCCTATACGCCTTACCAGGCTGAAATTTCTCAGGGGCGTCTTGAAGCATTGCTCATCTTTCAGACCATGGTATGTGAATTAACACGCATGGAAATAGCCAACGCTTCCCTACTGGATGAATCCACAGCAGCAGCTGAAGCCATGTCTATGATGTACGAACTTCGTTCCAGGGCAATGATCAAAAACAGGGTACATACCCTCCTGGTTGACGAAAAGACGTGGCCACAGACCCTGGATGTGCTTAAAACCAGGGCAACTCCGCTGGGAATTGTATTAAAGATACAACGGCTGGAGGATTTTGAATTTACACCCGATGTTTTTGGTGCAATCGTGCAATACCCCAACTCTGAAGGGGAAATAACAGATTATGCATCACTGATAGAAGAAGCCCACGAAAAAGGGATTAAAGTTGCTGTAGCAGCAGATCTTCTTGCGCTAGCTATTCTGACGCCCCCCGGTGAATGGGGAGCTGATATTGTCTTTGGCAGCAGCCAACGGTTTGGAATCCCTATGGGATATGGAGGCCCCCACGCTGCTTTTTTTGCTTCCAAAGCGGAATACAAAAGAAATATGCCCGGAAGGATTATTGGCATTACCAAAGATGTACATGGGAACAGAGCCCTCAGGATGGCCCTCCAAACCCGCGAACAACATATCAAAAGGGAAAGGGCTACATCAAATATCTGTACCGCTCAGGCTCTCCTGGCAACCATGGCTGGATTCTACGCAGTATATCACGGAGCAAAGGGAATTATTGAAATTGCCGAAAGAATACACAGCATTGCAGTTTTTCTTTCTGAAAAAATTTCAACATACGGCTACCGGCAACTGAACCATACCTGTTTTGACACCATCCGTTTTGCCCTGCCTGAGCAGGTAAAACGTAAAGATATTGAACGGTTTTCTCTTGAACGGGAGATGAATTTCCGGTATTTTCAGAACGGCGAAGTAGGAATCAGCATTGATGAAACCACGAACCGGCAGGACATGGAATGGATCATTGAAGTATTTGCCAGGGCTGCCAATAAACCCTGGGAGCCGGTGAAACAATACCCGGAAACAGTTCCGGTTGCTCAACCATTCAGGCGTACTTCAGACTTTATGACCCAGGAGGTATTTTTGAAATACCGGTCTGAAACAGACATGCTCAGGTATATCAAAAAGCTGGAACATAAGGATATTTCTCTTACACACTCCATGATTCCCCTGGGTTCCTGCACAATGAAATTAAATGCTGCTACGGAGATGTTTCCTTTAAGCTGGATTGAATTCAACGGAATCCATCCTTTTGTTCCCGGGAACCAGGCCCTGGGGTACCATAGCATGATGGAAGATTTGCGACAGGACCTTGCTGAAATAACGGGCATGGCCGATGTCAGCCTGATGCCTAACTCGGGAGCTGCCGGTGAATATACAGGATTAATGGTTATCCGGGAGTACCATAAAAGCAGAGGGAATCCTCAACGCGATGTTGTTCTTATACCTGCATCGGCCCATGGTACCAATCCCGCCAGTGCCGCTATGGCTGGCATGAAAGTAGTAGTGGTGGCCTGCGATTCGGGAGGAAATATCGACATGGAAGACCTGCGGAAAAAAGCAGCTGACCATAAAGATCATCTTGCCGCTTTTATGGTAACCTACCCTTCCACACATGGTGTCTTTGAGGCCTCCATTGTAAAAATGTGTGACATCATCCATCAACAGGGAGGCCAGGTATACATGGATGGTGCCAATATGAATGCACAGGTCGGGTTGACAAACCCAAAGGTCATCGGGGCCGATGTATGCCACCTGAACCTCCATAAAACCTTTGCAATTCCTCACGGAGGCGGGGGTCCCGGAGTAGGTCCCATTGCCGTTGCAGCCCATTTGGTGGACTTTCTACCTTCGCACCCGGTCATGAATAACGGACACAGGGGAATTCATGCGGTAGCCGCTGCTCCCTGGGGAAGCGCCTCCATACTGACCATTACCTATGGTTACATCAAAATGATGGGGGCAGAAGGACTCACTCAAGCTTCAAAAATAGCCATTCTTAATGCCAATTACCTTGCTTCAGCATTAAAAGATAACTGCGGCATCTTGTACACCGGTAAAAATGGCAGGGTAGCACATGAGATGATTCTTGAATGCCGACATTTAAAAGACGATACCGGAATTACAGAAACCGATATCGCCAAAAGAATGATGGACTTCGGATACCACGCACCTACATTGTCGTTCCCGGTTCATGGAACCTTAATGGTCGAACCCACTGAAAGTGAATCCCTGGCGGAACTGGACCGGTTCATAGAAACCATGAACCAGATTTTTGAAGAAATTAAACAGGTGAAAGAGGGCAGAGCTGAAAAAACCGATAACGTGCTGACTAATGCACCCCATACAGCCATGCATGTTACTGCAGATCAATGGAACCATTCCTACAGCAGACAGCAGGCTGCTTATCCTCTGCCCTGGGTGTGTGAAAATAAATTCTGGACTCCTGTAGGGCGGATTGACAATGCCTGGGGAGACCGAAACCTGATCGGTACATACGGATCCCCCGAAGAGGATGAATTATTCAAGAAAGCTGACGTTCAGAATCCAAAATAAGAAAACCGGATGGTTGTTTTTCCCAATGCCAAAATTAACCTGGGGCTCAGAATAACAAAAAAAAGAAAGGACGGGTACCACAACCTGGAGACCATCTTTTACCCCATTGAGGTCAGCGATGCCCTGGATGTGGTGGAATCCGCCAAATTCAGGATAGATAGTACAGGGTTGGTTCCGGGAGGAAAGGCAGAAGACAATCTGGCTGTTCTGGCGTATACGCTTTTAAAAAAAGATTTTGATCTTCCACCGGTTCATATCCATTTACATAAAAAAATCCCTTTCGGTACCGGCCTGGGTGGCGGATCGTCGGATGCTGCATTTATGCTTACCGCTTTAAATACTCTCTTTTCATTGAACCTGAAAAAACCAACCCTTGCAATGTATGCGGAAAAGCTGGGTGCTGACTGTGCTTTTTTTGTGTACAACACCCCTTCCCTGGCTACCGGCATCGGAAATATTCTGACCCCGGTAAACATTGATTTATCCACTTATCACATTCTTGTTGTGGTTCCCCCTTTCCGGGTCCGTACTGCGGATGCTTACCAGAATATTCATCCGGATGTTCCCCGGGAAACATTAACAGACCTGATCAAATTACCGGTAACCCTATGGCGTGGAAAACTACACAATGCCTTTGAAGAAACGGTTTTCAACAAATTCCCGGATCTGCCAGGAATTAAAAATACGCTGTATAACCTGGGAGCTGTTTATGCTTCTATGACAGGTAGCGGGAGCGCTGTTTACGGACTGTTCGACGATTTACCGGTAATGGACCGAAACACTTTCCCGGAAGGCTGTTTGATTTACCGGTAATCATCGCTCCTTACCGATCTTAAGATTTTATTAACAAGATTTTTATACTTTTTAACATAAAGGAATGTAACCTTTGCAGAGGAATTGAGTCTATTAGAGTAAAGACAATTAAACAGAAACAATTAGAAAACAAAAACAGTGTAACAATGAAAACCAGAAAAAATCAATTTGTATTTTTTGCCCTTCTCGCTTTTTTCCTACTGGCAGGAAATGCAAACGCAGAAAACACAGAACGTCAAGTTGCCTCAAGCCTTGAAATAAAAACAGAAGTTGAACCGGCACTAGAGCTTGAACCATGGATGTGGAACAACCATACCCGCTCCGGGGAATTGACCCTCTTTCAAAGGGAATCTGAAAACGCTCTTGAACTTATGGAGTGGATGTTTAATCCGGCTCCCTTAAACAGCAAAAAAGTTTGTGCTGTTGAAGACACAGAAAAAGAACTGGAAATAGAAAACTGGATGTTTAACGCGATAATCTAAGGAAGTAAAAGAGTGAAATTATTGAGATTAGTTTATTGGATTTAGTTAGAGAAGACTGTCCTTTGCGACAGTCTTTTTTTTTTGCTCTCATGCATATAGCGTATCCTTTTTTAATAGGCCCGTTTATCCGAGCCTTCGAAATAATTAATAAAGGAAGCATTCACCACATTGTTCCCCCCCGGGGTAGGATAATCACCGGTGAAATACCAATCGCCGGTATCGTTGGGACAGGCTTTGTGCAGATTTTCAATGGTCTGGTAGACAATATCCACTTGTGCAGAACACTCTTCCGGGGTTAATAATTCAGCAATTTTTGCAGTTATCTGGTCTGCTGTAAAGGGGCGGTAGATTTCCCTGACACAGTTCACTGCTTTTTCTTTAGGCAATTTTTCCTGTTCCCTGCATTTTTCATACACCTCATCCATGACCTTTTCCAACCCATTCTCTTTCAGCAGGGCAATAGCGGCATTAAAAGCAACAAACTTTCCCAGCCGGGTCATATCAATCCCATAACAGTCGGGGTATCTGATCTGTGGAGCTGAAGAAACCACAACGATCTTTTTTGGATGCAACCGGTCCAGAATCCGGATAATACTGTATTTAAGCGTAGTCCCTCTGACAATTGAATCGTCGATTATAACCAGTGTATCGGTATTCTTTATCACTCCGTAGGTTACGTCATACACGTGACCAACCAGGTCATTACGGCTGGCATCGTCCGCTATAAACGTACGCAACTTAACATCCTTAACGGCAATTTTCTCTATCCGGGGTTCAACAGAGATGATCCCGCTGATCTGTTGGCCTGTTAATTGTTCTTTTCGCTTTGTTATCTGTTCTATTTTCCAACCGGCAAGGTACTTTCTTACACCTTCCATCATTCCGTAGAACGCTGTTTCTGAAGTGTTAGGAATATAGGAAAACACGGTATTTTTAAAATCGTAATGAATGGTTTCAAGGATTGGGTCAGTCAATAACCTCCCCAGTTCTTTCCGTTCGAAGTATATATTCCGGTCACTGCCCCTTGAAAAATAGATCCGTTCAAAGGAACAGGATTTCCGTTCACAGGGTTTTCTGATCATTTGATTTTTTAACGTCCCGTCTTTTTTAAGGATCAGGGACTCTCCGGGGTTTATCTCCTTCACCTTATGGTACGATACATTCATGACTGTCTGGATCACCGGTCTTTCAGAGGCCACCACAACAATTTCATCATCATGGTAATAATGAACGGGCCGGATCCCCCAGGGATCACGCATGGCAAAAACATCACCATGGCCGATTATTCCGGCAACAGCATAGCCTCCATCCCAATCTTTTGTTGCCCGTTCAAGAATATTCCCGATGTCAATATGCTGTTCAATTAAAGCAGATATTTCAATATTTGAATAGCCTTCCTCCTTGTATTTTCTGAAGAGCAACTGGTTTTCTTCATCCAGGAAATGGCCTACCTTTTCCAGTACCGTTACGGTGTCGGTATACGCTTTAGGGTGTTGTCCCAGATTAATGAGAACTTCAAAGAGTTCGTTGGTATTGGTAAGGTTAAAATTTCCGGCCAGCACCAGGTTTCTTGATTTCCAGTTGTTTTGCCGCATCACAGGGTGGATATATTCCAGGCTTTTCCCCCCGAAGGTGCCATACCGTAAATGCCCGAGAAAAATCTCCCCGGCAAAAGGGAGGTTGTTATATACCCAGGTAAGGTCATCCGGAATGCCCCCGTTTCTTATCAATTTCCGACTGATTTTATTGATTTTACTGAATAAATCGAGTATGGGATTCTGTTTTATGGAGCGATAGCGGTGAATATAGTGGGTCCCCGGGGTAAGATTCATTTTCAGGTTAACGATTCCGGCTCCGTCCTGCCCGCGGTTGTGTTGTTTCTCCATCAGGAGGTAGACTTTGTTAAGTCCGTATTCCCAGGAGCCGTATTTTTCCTGGTAGTAGCTTAGGGGTTTCAGGAGCCTTACCAATGCAATCCCGCACTCATGTTTGATCGATTCACTCATTCCGGCTTTCTTTTTTGCGAAGGGGTGGAAAATTGATCTTATCCCGTACTGCAAACGATTTGGGATATTTTTTCGTGATCTCTTTTCGGAGTTTCAGTGCCTCATTCCGGGTTCTGAAGTCACCTACCCGTACTTTAAAGTCGGGAGCATTAAACAACACATTCACAGGAATATCGGGATAAACGGAAAGAAAATCCTGTTTCACTTCCAGGGCTTCTTCCAGGGCATTGCTTCCTGAGCGGTTGAAGATTTCCACCCTCCAGCCGTCGATGCCATTTTTGCGTCGGTTGTTCTCAATTTGCCATTGTACCATCCGGGTTAGCCGCGGATCCTGATTCGGATTAAGTATGCTGATTACCTCAGGCAGGCTGTCCTGTTCCGGACCTTCCTCATTAAAGAACCGCTGAGCTTGCACTGCAAAACTGAAAAAAACGGCCAGTAACAGACACAATACGTTTTTCATCCTAACCATGATTGTATTACAAATATAATTCAAATTGCGTTATTAAAAGAACGGAATTCACGGCGTCCAATTGCAGAAGATGCTGAAAAAGGCAGATGCAGCTGATTACGCTGCCTGCAGCAAATGTTAATAAATTCTTTCCAATGGAAAACAGGTATGCTTAATTTTCAACCGTTTCCACATGAATTACTCTGGATTGGATCATAGCCCCTCCCCCTTCGTGATAGATTACCTCAATGGTAAAACTCCCTTCCGGCATGAATCCCATCCTCAGGTTGGAAGGAGTCCCCGGTTCAATCATGGTAAAAATTTGGGAATGTTCATCAAAGTTATAGTCGGAGATATTCCAGTTTTGTTTGCTCCCCAACTCATAAACCCAGAAACCGCCACTGGTTTCCCGGCCGTTAAGCAGTTTCAACTCAATTTTCAGGGGTAACCCAATGAGCGATTCAGCAGCAAAACTATAGAATTGATCAAACCTTATACCCCCCACAAAATGGGTGTTTTTTTCGTTCAGGACATTGGGTCCGTAATCCGATATTTCGGGATAAAGAATCAACGGTGTCGGGGTATATCCCGAGTTTTCGTTAAACATGGCAATGTATTTCCCAAAGTCGGGTATCTGAAACGTACCCCCAGGGTATTGTATTTATCTTCGAGGTTCTGTTTGACTTTTGATTCCAAAATATAAAGGCTATGACCAGCCAGTGAACTTTTCACTTCTTCATGATCCATTGTACCATCTTCTTTGAGGTCGTTGGCAATAATATTCAACATTTCCTGAAGTTCTGCTTCCGTACGAAACCCCTGTAGGATAGAGGAAACGGCAAGAAGGATGGCATTGTCCTCCCCGGAGCCGGCAATGTTGAGCTGTTCCGAAACGCGAATGTCTGTTTTGGATATACTGAAAATTTCGAGTACTTCAGCCTGGGCAGTTGCCTTGGCTTCGGCAAATGATGAGCCCTGGGAGATCAGGTATTCCACCCGGGGCTTTTCAAGGTGAGTCAGAACATTTATGTTAAGCGTTAACTGGCTCGATATGTCGGCAAGGGCATAAAGGCTAAGCCGGGCAGCCGAATTCGCACCTTTCAGTTCGTTGAAATAAAATCCATCGGCATGAAGGGTAACATACTGCGAAACCAACTCGAGACCTGCATATTCAAAAGAACCATCGTTGGCAGTGATCTGGCTTGTAAACTGCTTACCTGTTGGAGCCAGATCTCCTTGCAGTTCAGATAAGATTACATCCGCACCAATGTTAAACGGCCCCTTTTGGACCACTCCGCTGATCTTTTCTTTCGTGACCGGTGCAACCGGATTGTCATCCCCGCATGAAAAAAATAGTATGCTGAGTGAAATAACGATGGCCAGAAAGTGACTCTTTCTTTTTCTTTTCATGATTTTTGTGTTTTAAAAAAACCGTTCGAAAATTATTGTAAAAATACAAACCAATTTCCTGGTTTTGGAACATACTCTTAAATAATTTCAGTGTCCTGCTGTTTTTTCAGCAAATCCATACGTATGATCATTGTTTTTATGACATGATTTGATAGGATCGTTTCATCCGTTTAAATATCTACCTGTTTAAACCGCATCACCCAAAAAATTGTAATTTTGCCGTTTAACGTTTAGAAATGGCTCAAAAGAAACTTTTTATTGAAACCTACGGCTGTCAGATGAATGTGGCCGACAGCGAAGTGGCGGCATCTGTATTGAAAGAAAACGGATATGTACTGACAAATAGAAAGGAGGAAGCGAATGTGATCCTGATCAATACCTGCTCGGTGCGTGATAATGCTGAACAGCGTATCTGGGGCAGGCTTGACCATTTCAGACAATTCAAAAAAAGAAACAAAAACCTGGTGGTTGGCGTGATTGGCTGTATGGCTGAACGGATAGGGGAAAAATTCTTTGAACATGACATGGTGAGTCTCGTTGCAGGGCCAGATGCATACCGAGACCTGCCTTACCTGATGGAAGAAGCGGAAAATGGGGGAAAAGCCCTGAATATCGAACTTTCGGAAAATGAAACATACGACAGGATTACGCCGGTCAGAATCGGGGATAAAGCAATATCCGGTTTTGTCAGCATTACCCGGGGGTGTAATAATTTCTGCACTTATTGCATTGTTCCTTATACCCGGGGCCGGGAACGCAGCCGCGATCCGGAAGACATTCTCAATGAAGTGAGGGATTTAGCGAACAAAAGATACAAAGAGGTTACCCTTCTCGGGCAAAACGTAAATTCGTACAAATGGGTTCCTGAAGGAGAAAGAAAACCGGTTCGTTTCCGGGATCTGCTTGAAAAGGTAGCACTGTCCCAACCGGCCATGCGGATACGGTTTACGACCTCTCATCCCAAAGACATGTCCGACAGCATTTTAAAAACTATGGCGCTGCATCCGAACATCTGCCGGCATATCCACCTTCCCCTTCAGTCGGGAAGTTCACGCATTCTGAAACAGATGAACCGGAAATACGATGCGGAGTGGTATAAATCCCGGATATCAGCCATCAGGGAGATACTCCCCGGATGCAGTATCACTACAGATGTGTTTGCCGGTTTCTGCACCGAAACCGAACAAGACCATCAGCAAACCCTCAACCTGATGAAATGGGCCGGATTCGACATGGCATTTATGTTTAAATATTCGGAACGCCCCGGAACCTATGCCTGGGAAAAAATGGCCGACGATGTACCCGATGAAGTAAAGACCAGAAGGTTAAACGAAATTATTCACCTTCAGAGCCGGCTATCGCTGGAAAGCAACCAAAAGGATATAGGAAAAGTTTTTGAGGTACTGGCAGAAGGACCCTCAAAAAAATCGAAAGATATGCTCTCCGGGCGAACCTCTCAAAATAAAGTAGTGGTATTCCCGAAAAAACATTTCAAAAAAGGGGATTATGTACAAACCAGAATCATCCGCTGCACACAAACAACCTTAATCGGGGAAATTCCTGAATAACAGATTATCTGTTGTAAAAAAAATTCCTGGAGGATCATCTTCTGCCCGAAGGATCCCTTGCTGTTCCCTGATATTTCCTATCTTGCACTCATAAACAAAAGAATTCAGGTGATGATCCCAATGAATAGTACCCATTATAATCTTTTTAATCTAAATCAGGAGAAGTGAAAAAACTTTATGCCATAACTTCCAGTGGGAAAACCCTCAAATCATTTCTGGATGGACGTTTTGGGCGTTGTGAAAGCGTAGTGATCTACGATCCCTTAAATAAGGACTATACCATTATGAATAATCCTTTTAAAAGAGAGGTCCAGGCAGGAGTAAACCTTGTAAATCTCCTTGAAAAGAGCGGCGTAACAGCTATAATCACGGGAGAGGTAGGCCCCCGGGTCCAGGAGAAACTTGAAAAGGATAAAATTCAATTGATCCTCCTTGACGAAGAACAGATCAAAATTGAGGCAATTCTTTCCAGGATCAAATTACCATCAATCAACGATTAATACCATTCTTTTACCAAACCCTTATCCGGGATAAAGAGATTGCGATGCAAATACGAAGAGCAACCATAAAGGACAGACCGATGATTGGCGAATTTCAGATTGCCATGGCGCTCGAAACCGAAAATATCCGTTTAAATACAGAGACCGTTGCAAAAGGAACCAGGGCAGTTTTTGACGACCCTTCCAGGGGAATTTATTTTGTGGCCGAAAAACAGGGGATGGTTGTCGGATCCTTAATGGTTACCTTTGAATGGAGCGACTGGCGAAACAGTTTTTACTGGTGGATCCAGTCGGTTTATGTAAAACCGGAAGTACGACGTGAAGGAATCTTTAAACAAATGTACCTCTATCTTAAAGAGATGGTACAAAATGATCCATCTCTTTGTGGAATACGACTTTATGCAGAAAAAACCAACCGGATTGCACACCATACCTATAAGAATCTGGGCATGGAATCAGACCATTATCTCCTTTTTGAATGGATGAAGCCGTAAGAAAAAATGAGTTTACCATGAATTCTCCTGTTTACAAACTGATCCGGCAGGGAGAACACCAGCACCAGGACTTTAAGTTCTGTATCAGCGATTCAAAAAAAATTGCCAAAACGCTGGTAGCATTTGCGAACACCGAAGGGGGGCGTCTCCTGGTCGGGGTAAAAGATAATGGAAACATTGCCGGAGTGCAGTCTGAAGAAGAGTATTATATGATCGAAGGGGCAGCAACCATTTACAGCAAACCCCGGATCAGATTTACTACAAAACAGTGGATCGTCGAAGGGAAAACAGTCCTGGAAATTGATGTGCCAGCCAGCCCGCAAAAACCTCATTTTGCCCGGGATGAAAACGGCAAATGGATTGCCTACATACGAAAAAATGACGAAAATATCCTGGTTAACCGTATTCTCACAGAAACCTGGAAAAAAGAAAAAAGCCCCAAAGGAATCTATATCCAATATTCAGAAGATGAAAAATTCCTGATTGATTACCTGATCGAAAACAAATCGATAACCCTGTCAAAATTTATACGGGAAGGATGGGTCAAAAGAAATAAAGCCATTGACATCCTCTCAAGTTTCGTTTTAATGAAAATCATCAATATGGAAACATTGAAAGGGAAAACGGTTTTTACCCTTAACCAGGAATTCGATAAGAAGGAACTGAATAAATTCAGGTAAAAAAAAGGAACGTTTTGCAAATAAAACCTTACATTTGTATCCCATTGACTTAAACCATAAATCCGAAATTCTGTTACAGTTATATAATTCTACATAAAAGAGTTACTGGTGCAGATCAGAATAAAATACGTTTAACTTACGGATTTCATGAATGATACAGTATTTGAAAGAGATACCTTTTAATTAAAATCGATACAAGTGAAAAAATTAAGTTTTTTATTTCTTATCCTTGTTTTTGGTCTTACGTCACAAGCCCAGGATTATTCAAAAGATTCCATAGCAGCTCTCCGGTATATCTATAAAGGGGGTGATGCCTATGAAGTTTCAACGTTTCCCCATCAGTTTAAAACGGATCAACCCAAAAATATCATTTTAATGATTGGCGATGGAATGGGTGTAACGCATGTCTTTGCTGCCATGACAGCAAACCGGGGGCATCTGTTTCTTACGAATTGTAAATCCATTGGATTTACAAAAACCCAGTCGGCCTCTGACTATATTACCGATTCAGCAGCTTCCGGAACAGCGCTGGCAACCGGTGTAAAAACCAACAACGGGGTTATCGGAATGGATCCAACAGGGAAGCCGGTAGCAAATATTATTGAAGAGGTTACAAAACATGGTCTTGCCACCGGTTTGGTTTCAACGGCAGCGATAACCCATGCCACCCCGGCAGCTTTTATTGCCCATGAGCGCAACAGAAATATGTATCAGGCAATTGCAACCCATTTCCTGGATACGGATATTGATGTATTTATCGGAGGGGGTTACAACCATTTTGCCAAGCGCAGGGACGGACGGGATTTGGTGAAAGAACTTAAAGAAAAAGGATACCAGGTATTACAGGATATGGAAGAGATAAAAAAAGTGGAACATGGAAAACTGGCAGGATTAACTGCACCAGAACACAATCCCAGGGTCCCTGAACGCGGAAATATGCTGCCTGAAGCCACACACACAGCCATCAACATCCTGGATAAAGATGCCGATGGATTTTTTCTTATGGTTGAAGGTTCAGAAATCGATTGGGGGGGCCACGATAACGACACACGTTACATTATTGATGAAACGCTTGATTTTGACCGGGCGATCGGAGAAGCATTGAAATTTGCCGCAGAAGACGGTGAAACACTGATCATTGTTACAGCCGACCACGAAACAGGAGGATTCGCAATTGTGGGAGGAGACATGGAATCAGGCTATGTGAAAGGTGCATTTACTACCGGAGACCACAGTGCTGTGATGGTTCCGGTTTATGCGTACGGCCCCGGAGCTGAAAAATTTACCGGCATTATGGAAAACACGGAGATCCATCACAGAATTATAGAATTGCTGATTGATGAATAATTAAATCAAGGAATCCTGTAAGGGAAAAGATTTACGACATAAATACAATCACCCCGGACACCTTGCGTCCACCGGCATCTTAAGGTACTGTTCTGTTTTTTTTTTGCATGTTTCCCACTGCCTGCAGATGGGATAATTTGTTAAAATTGCCTGATAACACCCTTTTTTATGGTTCCTTAAAAATCTTTTTTAAATTTAAGGTTTCTAAAAAAATACGCTATGCAGGAATCGTTAGAAATACTTGACCATGTACGTTTGAATTTCTCCCCGGCCGGTTTGTTTATACTGAATATCACCATCGCATTTGTAATGTTTGGTGTAGCCCTGGATATCAAATGGAAGAATTTTAAGGATGTTGTATTAAAACCCAAATCTGCCATTACAGGGATTATATCACAGTTTATTTTGCTTCCGTTGGTTACGTTTGTATTGGTTTTACTGATCCATCCGACTCCCACAGTAGCCCTGGGGATGATCCTGGTTGCATCCTGTCCGGGAGGCAATGTGTCAAATTTTATGAGTGCACTGGCTAAGGCGAATATTGCCTTATCCGTAAGCCTGACTGGCTTTGCCACGCTGGCCGCAACCCTAATGACCCCCATCAATTTTGCACTTTGGGGGGGATGGTATATCAAGATTTACAATGCCGCAGGTTCCGGCGATTTGCTCAGACCCATTGCTATTGATTTTTTCCAGATGCTTCAAACCGTGTTTATTCTTCTGGGCATACCGGTCGTATTGGGATTGCTGGCAGGTCAGTATTTTCCAAAGATCACTGCACGCATTAAAAAGCCGATCCGGTTTCTATCGTTTATTATTTTTCTCGGGATGGTCATCGCTTTGCTGGCAGCCAATCTGGATCATTTTATGAAATATGTTCACCTGGTTTTCCTTATTGTATTGGTACATAATGGTCTTGCATTGCTCACCGGATTTTCATTCAGTACGATTATGAAAAGATCACGCTATGACCGGCGTTCCATATCCATTGAAACAGGGATACAAAACTCAGGACTGGCGCTGGTGCTGATCTTTAACCCGAAAATATTCCCTCCAGAGCTGGAACTGGGAGGAATGGCTGTTATTGCCGCCTGGTGGGGTGTCTGGCATATCATAAGCGGTCTGATCCTTGCTTCTTTATGGGCTAAAAAACCGCTTCCTCAGCCTGTGGTATGAAATATGAAAAGTGGTCACCCGGATATTCTATCTTCAGGATTTATGTAAAACTGGCACACAGGCTGGTTTATAAGCGTATTACCGTCACCGGGCGGGAAAACATTCCCTTATCTTTTCGGATTCTATAAAAATCCTTGCAAACAACGGGGCCCTTGGTCTTTTCCCGGAAGCAGCCCATTCCGGAAAACGTCGGATGTTACCCCACAAAAAAGCAGTCCCGCGGATCGCTTTTATGGCAGAGGAAAATACCTGGTTTACCCTGGACATACAAATTATTCCGGTCGGCATCTATTACACCCATTACTGGAAATTCGACCGCTCCCTGATTGTGAATTTCGGGCCTCCGGTTCCGGTAAAAGAGTTTGAAACAGCCTATAAAAAAATGCCGCAAACCGCCATCCTCAGCTTACGCGACCGGATTTATCAATCCATCCTTCCTCTGGTCATTCAGATCAACACCCTAAATTTTTATGATGAATTTGATTTTATCCGGGCAATGTATGCCAAAAGGCTGCTGGAAAAAATGGATGAATTCATGCCGATCGATCCCTGACAAACCATTTTCAGTCTATTCGGGAACCCCCTCTTACCCCCTTTGTTTTCCGGTTCGGTTTTTTTTTCTTTTGTTGTTTCTTTTTTTCAGCTTCTTCTTCCGTTCATGAAATGCTCCCTGGAAGGAAGGATCCTCAATTTTTCGTTGATGGTCGATTTCACGTAGTTGTTTTTGCCGTTCTTCTTTTCCGGTATCGACAATTTCCACCTCCTGGGGTATTTCTTTCTTTGGAATTTCCATTCGGATCAGTTTTTCAATCCGTTTCATATGCCACTCCTCTGCCGGATCAATCAGTGTAATCGCAACCCCCTGATTTCCTGCCCTTGCTGTTCTTCCGATCCGGTGGACATAATCTTCATAAGACATGGGAAGGTCAAAATTGATCACGTGACTCACCAGGCTGGCATCAATTCCCCGGGCAGAGACATCCGTAGATATCAGGATTCGTACTTCTCCGGCTTTAAATGCATTGATTGCGTTCAATCTTGAAGTTTGTCCCCTGCTGGAGTGGAGGATGCGTTTTTCACCCTCTGATTTTCTTTTGATCACTTTAAAAACTGCTTCGGCATGGCTTTTTTCCCGCACAAAAAGAACAACCCTGTTATAGACCATCTCATCCTGGAGCAGGTATTTTACCAGGTTCAGTTTGGTCCGGTAATTGGGAACGAGGTAAACCTCCTGACGGACCCGCTCAGCGGGTGTTGCCGGGCGGGAGATTTTTATTTTCCGGTAAAAATCCAGGAACTCCTCAGCCATTTGTTCCACCTTTTTATTGAAAGTAGCTGAAAAAAGCAGATTTTGTCGGCGTGGGGGCAGTACTTCGAACAGCTTTCTGAGTTGTGGCATAAAACCCATATCCAGCATCCGGTCAGCCTCATCGATAACCAGGTGTTTTATCTTTTTCAGGGAAAGAACTCCTTTCTGATACAGTTCCCAGAGCCTTCCCGGTGTCGCTACAAGAATATCCACGCCGGGCTCAATTTGTTGGGCTTGTTTTGTCCATCCCACACCACCAAAAACAGCAGCGTGACGTATGGTAGTCCGGGATGTCAGCTCTTCAATATCCTCCCCGACCTGGATAGAAAGCTCGCGTGTAGGAACCAACACAAGCACCCGCGGCTGGTCCCCTTCGGCTTTGGTAATATTCATTAAAAGGGGAATCAGATAAGCGGCTGTCTTGCCGGTTCCGGTACGGGCAATTCCCACCATGTTTGCGCCCGAACGAATAACCGGAATAGCTTTTTGCTGAATAGATGTAGGTTCTTTAAACCCAATCTCATCCAGAGTCCAGAGAAACGATTTTGATACCTTAAGTTGTTCAAACGTTTTCTTCATGCTGCAAAAATACGAAAACTAACCCAATCAAAACCTTATACCTCTGTGCTACTTCAATTGATACATTTTCCCGGGCAAGGCTGAAACAACTCCCTTAAATTCAAGATTCAACAAAAGACTGGACACCTTACTCACCGGAAGTTTCGTTTCCGCACAAACCTGATCGATAAATACGGGGTCATTTCTGTTTAACACCTCACAAATGATTTTTTCATCCGGTTCAAGGCACGGAAAGAGTTGCTTCTGAAAGGCATCCGCCTGATGATCATTTTTCTCCCAACCCAGAAAATATTCCAGGTCAGCAACCGATTCTATCAGAGAGGCCCCATTATTTCTTATCAGTTTGTTGCATCCTTTTGACCAGAAGTTGTTCACTCTTCCGGGGACAGCAAATACATCGCGGTTATACGAAAATGCAATATCGGCAGTCACCAATGCCCCGCCCTTCTCTCCCGATTCAACTACGATGGTGGCATCTGCCAACCCGGCAATGATACGATTCCGGCGAATAAAATTGGGAGGTTCAATCTTTGTTTTACTGGGAAAATCGGAAACCAGCCCGCCGTTTTCCTGCATCTTTCGGGCTATATCCTCATGCAGCGACGGGTAAAGAAGATCCAGACCATGTCCCAATACCCCTACGGTTGGCAAATTAACCTGCAAAGCAGATTTATGCGCCTGTATATCGATCCCATAGGCAAGTCCGCTGACGATCAATACCCGGTGATTCCTTTCAGACAAACTATGAACCAGGCTGTTACAGGTTTCTTTGCCATAGTCCGTAGCATTCCGGGTACCCACAATACTGATCACCTTTTCATAATCAAGGTCAACATCTCCTTTGACATAAATCAGAACAGGGGCATCGGCACAATGCAGCAACCTGCGCGGATACCCTTTATCGGTATAAAAGTATACCCGAATATTGTTTTGATCGATAAAACGGATTTCTTCTTCAGCTCTTTTCAGAATCCCAGGATTCGAAATTTTCCTGGCGTTCTTGTCACCAATCCCGGGAACTTTTAGTAATGCATTGAATTTTTCTTTAAAAACACCTTCAATGCTTCCGATATAGGCAATCAGATTTCGTGCCAGCACACCGCCTATTCCGGGAAGCAGTGATATGGCAATCTTGTAAAGGAGTTGATCTTTCATGATGTCAAGGGGTTTAAAAAGTTCTATTTTTCCAATATCGCGTAAAGAATCTCTCTGATCTTTTTACGGTCTTCGGCTTTAACAGCCGCCAGGCTTACGGGCGGGTATTCGGCAATGCCCCGTTTTGTGCGTACCACCAGGGTCAAATCGGTAGCCAGACCAAATAAGGTTTTTTCAAATTCCACATCGTGAAGCATGTAATCTGCAAACTCGATGGCGCTGTACTCTTTTTTACCAAATTTAATGGCCGGATAGTAACGTAAAATAATTTTGTTGTGCTCAGCTATAAATTCGATATATTGAAAATCAAACAGTTGAAAAATGAAGAACCAGACTGCAAAAGCAGCACCCGTAAGAATGGCAATCAGGTTTTCATCCATGAGGAACATTGCCAACATAAAAACAGCCATTACCAATCCGGTCAGGAAGAATAACCTCTTCAGCACATTTGCCTTTTTTTTATTTGTAACGACCATTCTTTTCTGTTATTAATCGCACACCATTACGTCCCTACCCCGGTTAATGCATTCAAATATAAAAATGTTTTAACTTTACTGCAATTTAATACGGGGATATGGGAAAATCAAAAATAATCTCAGAAATTATCTTTACACAGGATAGTGAAGTCCGGCTTTCAGAAATAATTGCAGGTTTCAGATCAGCTGATGTTTTTCTCGCAACCGAAACTACGGTCGATCAGCATTGCTTTCCTTTGCTACAAAACCTGATTGCTGAAAAAGGAATCAGGAAGATTGTAATCCCTGCAGGAGAGCAACATAAAACGATCCATTCCGTGCAATTAATCTGGGAATTTCTGAGTAAAAACGGCGCAGGGCGGAAATCGGTGTTAATAAACCTTGGGGGAGGGATGTTAACCGACCTGGCCGGTTTTGCAGCCTCCACCTTTAAACGCGGAATCGATTTTATCAATATCCCCACAACCTTACTCGCCCAGGTCGATGCTTCGGTAGGCGGAAAAACAGGGTTTAACTTTAACGGTCTGAAAAATGAGATTGGGACCTTCCGGGAACCCAAAGCCGTTTTAATGGATGTTAATTTCCTTAAAACTCTTGATAACCTGAATTTCATCTCAGGTTACGCGGAAATGATAAAGCATGGATTGATAAAAAGCACCAACCACCTGGACGAACTGAAAACATTGGATCTCCGGAACGTCGGCTATCAAAAACTGGAAACAGCCATTAAACATTCGGTAGAGATAAAAAAATATTTTGTGGAAACCGACCCGGAAGAAAAAGATTTTAGAAAAGCATTAAATTTCGGGCACACAGTGGGGCATGCGTTTGAAAGTTCTAGCCTGGAACAAAAACAGCCCATCTTGCATGGCTATGCAGTTGCCTATGGGTTAGCCACGGAACTATTCCTATCCGTAAAAAAAATGGGATTTCCGGAAAAAGAATTCCATAAGCTGATCCAATGGATAAAAAAGATCTACGGGAAATTTGAAATCGAAGAAATAGATTTTGAAAAACTTTACACACTCATGGCCCACGATAAAAAAAATGTTGAGGGACAGATTCATTTTACCCTGATACCGGAACCCGGCAAAGTAGCAATCGACCAGGTCTGTTCAAAAACGGAGATTCTGGACGCGTTGACTTATTATATGAACTCGTGAAACGCCGTTTCGAAAGGGGGGCTTGTTGTTTCCGGCAGCTCTGGCATTCATGAAAATTCCATATGAAGAAACACAAAGGCAAATGCGATACAAAATACAAATTGATAAAAAAAATCTTTCAGGAAAAATCGACCTTCCAGCCTCCAAAAGCATCAGCAACCGGGTAATGATTATTAATGCGTTAAATTTTAGTCTCTACCGGGCTGGGAATTTATCAGACTGTGATGATACCAGGGTAATGGAGCAGGTATTAGACTCCAACTCCAGCCAGTTTGATATTGGCCATGCGGGGACAGCCATGCGGTTTTTAACCGCTTTTTTATCGAAAATTGCGGGTCAATGGATCCTGACCGGATCAGCAAGGATGAAACAACGCCCCATTGGTATTTTAGTCGATGCTTTACGTAAACTTGGAGCTAAAATCGAATACCTGGAAAAAGAAGGATTTCCCCCTTTGCGAATATGGGGGACCCACCTTAAAGGAGGAAGGCTTGAAATTGACGGAAGTGTGAGCAGCCAGTATATCACGGCCTTACTGCTTATAGCCCCCACTCTTGAGCATGGTCTGACATTGAAATTGCTGAATCCCATCCTTTCAGAATCCTACATCAGGCTCACCCTGGGACTCATGTCCAGATTCGGGATCACCTGGCATTGGGCGGGGAACACCATCCGGGTTCCTGAGCAGGACTACCTGGTACAGCCTTTTACCATTGAATCCGATTGGTCGGCAGCTTCCTACTGGTATGAAGCCGCAGCCCTGGCTGAAAAAGCCGAACTGGAACTTTTGCATCTTGAACTCCCCAGCCTGCAGGGCGATTCGATTATCAGCCACTGGTTCGAAGATTTTGGGATAAAAACAAGGGAAGATACCAACGGCCTCAGGATTATTAAACAAAGCAACCAATGCCCTGCAGAAGTAAAAATCAATTTTTCAGGAAATCCGGATATGACCCAAACAATGGCTGTTTTGTGTATGGCTAAAAAAATCCCCTTTCATTTTACCGGCCTGGAAACATTAAAAATAAAGGAGACCGACCGGATTCTTGCCTTGAAAAAAGAACTGGCAAAATTCGGGGCTTTTCTTACGGAACCAAAAAACGGAGAACTTGCCTGGAATGGGCAGATCCAGAACAGTCAGGCACAAAAGAATCCTGTAATTGCTACCTATAATGACCACCGGATGGCACTGGCATTTGCGCCCCTGGCATTGGCAGGGGTTACGCTGCAAATAGAAAATCCCATGGTGGTTACCAAATCGTATCCCCACTACTGGGCTGATTTGCAAAAAACGGGATTTCTGATTTCTGAAGTGTAACCGACAACTCACTCCGGATTAAGGCCGTTTACCCTGAAAGAATAAAGTCATCAGTTCGGAACATTCTTTTTCCAACACCCCCCCTTTTATTTGGGTTTTCGGGTGGATTGCTTTTTTTGAGAAATGAGAAAAACCCCGTTTCTCATCGGAGGCACCATAGACAATTCTCCCGGTTTGCGCCCAGCCTAATGCCCCGGCACACATGATACAGGGTTCCACAGTAACATACAGCGTACAATCAGCAAGATACTTGCCTCCCAGTGCATTGGCAGCAGCTGTCAGCGCCATCATTTCAGCATGAGCTGTTACATCCTGTAAGGTTTCTGTGAGGTTATGCGAACGGGCTATAATCTTTCTTCCGGCCACAACAACCGCCCCCACCGGAACTTCTCCCTTTGCAAAGGCTGCTTTCGCCTCATCCAGGGCTTTTCTCATAAAATATTCATCACTAAATGGTTCCACCATACACACCGGTTCGATCCTGAAATCAAATTCTTAAAAATCCTGAAATTGCTAAAATCTTCGTATTTTCGCAAGCAAAACGAAAGAAAGCTATTATGTACAGGACGCATACCTGTGGGGAACTCAGGATAACAAATGCCGGTCACAAGGTAACGCTGGCCGGATGGATACAGCGAATCCGGGATCTGGGAGCAATAACTTTTATCGATCTTCGGGACAGGTATGGAATTACCCAGCTGGTTATCGATGAAGATTCGCCAAAAGAGATAAAGGAAGCAAGCAAAAAATTGGGACGTGAATATGTGGTTCAGGCTATTGGGTTGGTAAGGGAACGTTCCAGCAAGAATAAAAATATCTCAACCGGAGAGGTTGAAATAGCCCTTCAGAAGGTTACCGTCCTGAGTCCTTCCAATGTTCCTCCCTTTACCATACAGGATGATACCGACGGAGGCGATGACCTCAGGATGAAATACCGGTACCTTGACCTGCGCAGGGAAACCCTACGCAAAAACATCGAGCTGAGGGCTCAAATGGCCCATGCCACCAGGGCTTATCTTAACAGAGAAGGCTTTATCGAAACGGAAACTCCGGTGTTAATAAAATCAACCCCCGAAGGGGCCCGCGACTTTGTGGTACCCTCACGCATTCATCCCGGACAGTTTTATGCATTGCCCCAGTCCCCGCAGACCTTTAAGCAGTTGCTTATGGTAGCCGGATTTGACAAATATTACCAAATCGTAAAGTGCTTCAGGGATGAAGACCTGCGTGCTGACCGGCAGCCGGAATTCACTCAGATCGATTGCGAAATGTCATTTGTTGAACAGAATGATGTGCTTCGTATGTTTGAGGGATTGACCTGCTACCTCTTCAAAGAAGTAAAAGGGATACAAATGGATGCATTTCCTTCCATGCCCTACACTAAAGCAATGGAAAAATATGGTTCCGATAAGCCGGATATCCGCTTTGACCTATTGATCCACGATGTTACAAAAATTGTGAAAGGAAAGAATTTTGCCATTTTTGAATCTGCTGAATACATCGGAGGGATCTGTGCAAAAGGGTGTGCCGCTTATTCAAGGAAACAACTGGATGAACTTACCAACTGGGTGAAACGACCGCAAATCGGAGCACGGGGATTGGTTTACGTAAAATATAATCAGGATGGCTCCTTTAAATCATCTGTTGATAAATTCTATACCCAGGAAGACCTGAAAAAATGGACGGAAGCCTTCAACGCGGAGCCTGGTGATCTGCTTCTGTTGCTTTCGGGAGAGAAAACGCACATTCTTACGGCTCTCGGCGAGCTCAGGCTTGAAATGGGCACCCGGCAGGGATTGCGTGACAAGAACACCTTCAGACCGCTCTGGGTTGTTGATTTTCCCCTGTTGGAATGGGATGAAGAAACCCGGCGTTTTTATGCCAAACACCACCCGTTCACATCTCCTAAAACCGAAGATATCCCGTTGCTGAAAACCAACCCGGCCAGCGTCCGGGCCAATGCCTATGATCTTGTTATCAATGGAATCGAAATTGGCGGAGGATCGGTTCGTATTTTTAATAAAGCGCTTCAGTCGGAAATGTTCAAAACCCTGGGCTTCACAAAAGAAGAAGCTGAAAAACAGTTTGGATTCCTGATGAGTGCTTTCCAATATGGAGCTCCTCCCCATGCAGGTATTGCCTTTGGTTTCGACCGCCTGGTATCCCTGTTTGCCGGACTTAACAGCATCCGGGATGTCATCGCCTTCCCAAAAAACAATGCAGGCCGCGATGTAATGATCGATTCCCCGTCAACCATAGCCGGAGAACAGTTGAAGGAACTGGGTTTAAAAAGGATCACAAAAAAATAGGTAGCCCGGATTCCGCACAGACCAACGGTAGTTCAGAAACATCCGGACCCCCTTAGTTATCTGCCACACATCGGAATCCCACGGTTGCTTTTCTTTCGAAGCCCTGGGAAACGCGTAGCAACATCTGCCGGTAACGCAAATTTTTAGGCCCTCCCTGCACATACCACCAGCTCGATTCGGGCTTGTAATAACTGCCTCCTTTGAGTATCACCATTGAATAGGTCCCGTTATCATATACATCATGGGTCATTTGCCACACAGATCCCACCAGGTCCTGCAACCCATAAGGATTTTCCCCGGCCGGATACGAACCCACCGGATCCAGCGTTCCGTTGCCTGGATTGCAAAATGTTGAATCAATGCCGGCAAGCTTCTCAACCGTAAGGGTACCTGTTACCACAGTTTTTTCACTGGTTATCTCTGCCTTGTTACCCCAGGGCCATTCATTCCGCTCCGGAGTCTGAGCCGCGTATTGCCACTCCATTTCCGTCGGGAGACGCTTACCGGCCCAAGAAGCAAACGCCCGGGCATCTTCGTAACTTATAAAAACAACCGGTTTGTTTTCATCGCCCGGAATAATCCGGCCCTCTTTCCAGTGATTCAGAAAATTTTCCGGGTCACCAGGAGTATATCCGTTTTCATCAAGGAATCTCTTAAACTGTTTATTGGTCACCGGGAATTGATCCATATAAAACGATGGCATTGAGACTTCCTTCGTGGCGAGTAATCCGGGATAGGGAATAAATTCATCCCCGTTTTCGGTTTCCATCCTGAATGTCCCGGCAGGTATTCTCACCATTCCCTGTGGTGTTCCCGAATAGGATTTTGTTTTTTCAACCTTGCTGATCAGCCTCGCTGAAGCCGGCGCAAATGAAACAATATTTTCATCAAGTAATATTTCATCTTCAAAAAGCTGAACTACATATTTTCCTTCTTCTCTTCCAAACTCTTCCATCAGCCGGATGGTTTGTTGTCCGGAGGAAAAATCTTTGTATTTTCCCTGGTAACCGGGCATACCAGCCCATATCCTGATTTTATCTCCCCTGGGTGCAGAAAAAGTCAACTGGTCGGCAGGAAGGTTAAATGTTATTTCAAGGAGCTTCGGGAATTCGGCGATCACCCCTGCAGCTCCCTCATTGTTTGTCCCGAGGTATTTCTCAGCAAACGCTTCCAGATCAGCTCTGGCAAACAACCGGCTGTTCAATGTATCCATTGCAACGGGTTCATGGTTCCATAAATCAATTAAATGAAATCCTGGTTTACTATTCACCTCGAACAAGGGTTTGTTGTATCCGCCAGGTATTAAAGAGAATATCGTGTAGAGGGTTTTATCTTCCGAGGGCCATTTATTTACATAAATACCCCCGGAAAGCGTATGAATCAATGGTTCCCAGTTTTTCTGAAGAAAAGAAGGGCTGTTTTCCCGTTGGATCATCAGAATTTTACCCAGAAACTCCCATTGTTCATCCAGCCAGTAGGGGCGTCCCGGAGCAAACAGGTTGTTTTCTGTTCCGTATCCGTTGAACAACGACAGGGCATATTCCCTTTTTATCCGCTCCTTCCCTACTTCGACCACTCTGAAAACGGAAAATTCCGGTTTGATCAGCTTATTAAGGTTAAGTGGCGGGCAATAATAGAGGGCATTGTGAACCCGTCCGCTGACGATTCCCTGCATATCTTCAGGTACCGCCATCCCTTCGCTGTACATCACCACACCGTTTCCGCCGTTATCTGCAGCCTGCCGGAGCTGTTCACTGGATGCTCCCGAGCAATCCAGTACCACGCCATCGGCCCCCACTTCACCAATCATTTCAGCCAGAGCTTTGTACGGGTCTTCATTCCGGGTGTCTGTATCCCAGGGTTTAAAAGCTATATAAAAATGCGAATTGTTTGCATGCGTAAGATCAGCCATTTTTTTGACCGCTTTTATTCCTCCCGGCATGCTGCGGTACATATCCCACTGGTTTCGTTGATCCATACCCAGAGCCGGCCAGGTAGGCCATAAGCCGTAAATTTCGGCACCGCCCAAAATCCGTTTATTGAATTCCACAAACTCCGGGAATGTATATTCGTCTTTTTCTGAATCGTACACATCATGATCCCAGCCCATCATCAACTGACACAAGTAGGCATGCCGTACCCATTTCAGCTCTTCCCGGTTAAATAAGGAATTGTCAAAGGTGTCGACATCAAACAGGAGTTTTTCCTGAAATATTTTCCTCAATCCGGTCTGCCAGTTCCCCTCAAAGGGTTCCATCCATATTCTGTACTGAACTTCCCCTCCGGGAAAAATATCCGTTTCAAACCTTCTTCGCAAGGCATTTTGCCAGCCGGTCCTCCGGGTTAAAGCAGCCAACCTGAACCCTCCGGTATTCAGTTCAGAATAGCCCAGTTCCCAGGCATTATCAGGAACAATCACATTCACCGGTTTATATCCAGGGCGAAACAGATGGGTGCGTGAAAGGGTGTGGTCTCCCCATCCGGTAATGTACACCCTGTGTGGATCTTCACCCAGGGGAACTACATTGTGCAGCGTTAAAGTGTCTTCAGAAATATTCCGGAATACGATCTGTGCATTCCACCCTCCGTTTTTAAGCTCCTGATTCTTTATTTCGAGCTGAAGAAATTTCGTATACTCCCCTGCCCGGGATGAAAAACAGAACTGATCACCAAGCCTGAAAGACACAAGAGAAGCATCCTCCGGTGTTGCTTTCGATTGTGCGACTGTAATTTCTTTTATCCTGCCTTTTTTCTGATCAAGGATTACTGATTCAATCGACTGACACTGTGTGCTCTGAAAGATTATCGAGCAGGCAATAACAAGAATCATAGTTCCGGATAATCCAGGCACTTTATTTTTGAATACTCCAGACATGAGCCTCAATATTAGATCATTACATTTGTCTTTAAAACGATAAACTAATTAATCTTCCATTCATGAATTCCAGCTGAATATTTCTCTGAAAGGATGACTTCCAGTTTAAGAGCTGAAGTTTTTACCGGTTCAAAAGCAATTGTATTCATTTGGTCTTTCTCCGGACCGTACTCCTCTCCGGACTTTACGGGCAGCCAGTTATTCCCCGACTTATAATAAATTTTCCATGCTTCCGGCAAACCACAACCCCCGTCCGGAATATCAACAAACCAATACACACCTGTTGAATATATTATTTCCGGTTTCTTAAAGTTGTATATGATCCGGTGTGTGGTCCCTTTTTCGGGCCACCAATGATAGAAAATACCGGTTTCATCCCTTGAATTCTTTGGAAGGATTCCATCGTTGATCCCGTATAAGCCCGATGTTTCGTAGGATGCTTCCACCCTGCTGGTATTGGCAATGGTAGGTGCTGGTTTGGGTTTTGTGGATTCTTCCCCTGACGGGATCCAGACCATCATCTGCCCCTTGCCTCTGTGTGCCCATGCATAATAGGGAATCGCTTTGAAATCCCTGGGATAGGAATGGATGGTGCCATCTTCCGTTTCTTGTGTTCCATATCCTTTTCCATTCAGGGTAACTATACCTCCGAGCAACTCAGGTTCAACCTGAGCAGATAAGTCCTCTCCAGGTTTCACATACAAGCTAAGAATATCCTTTTCATCAAAATCAGCCCATTCGGCACAATAAACCAGGGGACCCCGCTGATACACTATTTTTTCCCTGTCATCCTCAACATTCGGATGTGCCTTGATTTTCAATATATCAAACGGAAATACAATCTCAACCTTATCTCCTTTATGCCATGTTCGTGTAAGGGTAGCAAAGCCATTCTTCACCCCGGTATGGATTCTTTCGCCATTGCATCGTATTATGGTTTGCGTTTGAGGCGGTTCAAGATAAGCATACAGATCTCCGGGAACAGGATTTTCCGAAGCCCAGCAAGGGATTCGGATTTTCAATCCTGCCTTCACCGGCTTTTCGGGATCAACAGAAACAAGAATTCTTCCCTCCCAGGGCATGTTGCTTTCCTGTTTTACATGCAGCGGAATATCATCCAATGTAAAAGTAGTATGGCTGGGAACATACAGATTCAGATACATATCTCTGTCCTTATGTGCATAGATATACGTTGGCATGGAAGGAATAAATCGTGAAATATTCGAAGGGCAGCATGCACATCCGAACCATTCGCTGCGTTGATGCTGGCCATGTGATTCCAAAGGATTGGGATAGAAGAAGTGATCCCCTGAAAGGGAGACACCGGAAAGGATGTTATTGTAGAGTGACCGCTCCAGCACATCGATGTATCTGGCATCGCCCGTCATAAGAAACATCCGGTGGTTCCAGAAAACATTCGCTATAGCGGCGCAGGTTTCACAATAGGCCCGCATATTGGGTAGCTCATATGGGCCGCCAAAACCTTCATGCCCTCCGGCAGCACCAATTCCACCGGTAATGTAAAGTTTTTTATAGACTACATCCTCCCAGATCTTAGATATTGCATTTACATACGCTTTGTCGCCTGTAAGAGCAGCCACATCAGCCATGCCCGTCCACATATAAGCAGCGCGCACGGAGTGCCCGACCGCTTCGGTTTGTTCAACTACCGGAAGGTGCGACTGATTATAGGTTGTTTTTTCACCCAATTCGCCTTTGCCGCGGATATCCAGAAAGAACTTTGCCAGATCGAGGTAGCGTTTCTCCCCGGTTACACGGTAGAGTTTTACAAGCCCTATTTCAATCTCCTGGTGCCCCGGGTAGTTTTCAATCTTCCCGTAACCAAATTCCCGGTCAACCAGATCGGCACTTTTTAGGGCAATATCCAGAATTTTTCGTTTCCCTGTTGCCAGGTACCAGGCTGTCGCAGCTTCATAAAAATGCCCCAGATTATAAAGTTCATGGCTCAGATCATCCACATTTTCCCATCGTTCTTTTCCGATCCATTCATGTCCGTTTTCACCCATTATGGTGCGGTTGGTAAACAGATAACCATCGTCTTCCTGGGCCAGCTCAATCAGGTGGACCAACGAATCAACGGTTGCTTCCAAAGCCTTATCCGGAAACATCTGCAAGGAATAGGCTGCCCCTTCAATAATTTTATACACATCCGAATCATCAAAAGGATACGGTGAGCAAAACTCTCCCTCTGCCAACCCCCCGGCAATTTCAAAATTTCGTATCCGGCCGGTTTCACGGCTTTTCTGAATAGCAATCGGAATGGTAACCTCATGGTTTGTCTTAATCCGCTCTGCCCAGAAAGCATCGGTTACCTGAACTTCCGTAAAAGGAACCGGAGCAACCGGATAGGCATGTTTATTTTCTGACCCCTGTTGACAGGAAGAAAAAATCAAAACAATCAAAAAGAAAATTAGCCTTCGCATAACGTAATCATTTTGGAATAATTATCCGAAGATACCCAATTTAATGATTCCTTCCTATTCCTATGGAAGGATAGCGATCGGGTCGATCTTTACCAACCCCTGAGGATTCCTTCTTCCAGGCCACAAATTTCAGCCAATCCCTTTAACCTTCCGATTAGCGGATAGCCCGGATAAGACCGGAGTTTAAGATCATCAAACAGTCTGATTCCATGGTCAGGGCGCACGGGAATCTGAATATCTGCACGTCCGGCATCCTGTCGGTGTTGCATTTCCTGCAGGAGTGCTCCGGTCAGTGTTGCCATATCGATCCATCCTTTCAGAAGCCCTGACTCATAAAAACTGCCATCGCCAAGTACTTCGGTATTTCGCAAATGCACAAAATGAATTCGCTCCCCATGCTCCTTTACCATCCGGAACAGGTCGTTATCCTTCCGGGCTGAAAGCGAGCCGGTACAAAAAACAATTCCATTATTCAGCGAAGCATTTGTTTTAAACAGCCATTCCATATCTTCAATCGTGCTGAAAATTCTGGGTAATCCCAACACCGGAAACGGTGGATCATCGGGATGAATAGCCAGGTTGATTCCGCATTCCTCAGCAACCGGAATTATTTTCCCGAGGAAAAAGGCCAGGTTCTCACGAAGTTTCAATCCCCCTATGGACTGGTATTTTTTTATTTGGGAAAGAAACAACGTTTTAAAATGGTCCGGGTCGTTATACTCCGGACCGTTTACAAAGCCCTGGGTGACCACAATAATGGTATACGCCAGGGTTTCTCTCTCTGGGGGCGTCATTTTTCTGTAAAATTCCTCAGCCCGCTTAACCATTTCAGGAGCATAATCATTCTCAGCATCCGGACGATTAAGAATATACAGATCGAATGCTGCGAAAGAAGTACAATCAAAAATCAGGGATGTACTGCCTTCAGGCAGGGGATAGTTCAGATCTGTACGGATCCAGTCGACTACCGGCATAAAATTGTAGACCACGGTTTTGATTCCGTACCGGGCCAGATTCCTGAGCGACTGCTGATAATTCCTGATATGGCTTTCACAGGCTCCTGTTCCCAGTTTAATTGCTTCGGTAACAGGAAGGCTTTCCACAATCTCCCATGTGAGGCCGGCTTTTTCCACTTCCTCTTTCCTTTTCAGGATATCCTCTTCGGGCCATACTTCTCCGGAAGGGATCTGGTGTAACGCGGTCACCACTCCTTCCACACCCAACTGTTTCAACCAGTTCAGGTTAACCGCATCATCCGGCCCGAACCAACGCCATGTTTTTTTTAGTTTTATCATTGATACAGTGTACCTATTATGAAACGAGCATGTAAAATGTTTACAACCAAGATGATAATTAAAATATATGCGCGTTCCACCCGATCCCGATATTTATCGGGACGGGAATACCTTTATAAATAAATATTTTTAATAGTATGAAACTATTATTGGGCATACTCAAGGGGTCGAAGTATGGAACTCCTGATTGTAATCTGCTGCCATTGCCTCGATAAGCCCAGTAAACGATTATTTTTACAAATATAACTGACTAAAAACAGGGAACCTTTCAGGATGACCTTTATACCCCGCTGAAAGAGCTGAATCCTCCGTCAACCGGGATGATTACACCGGTAACAAAACTGGCTGCACCGGAACACAGGTAGTGAATGGTCCCGTTCAGCTCATCGATTTCTCCAAACCTTCCCATGGGGGTTTTTGAAATGACTTTCTCACTGCGTTCCGTATAGGAACCATCTGGATTTATTAATACTCCCCTGTTTTGAGTGCTGATAAAAAATCCCGGAGCCAGGGCATTGACCCTGATTTTATCACTAAACTTGGTAGCCATCTCCATAGCCAGCCATTTTGTGAAGATCTCCACTCCGGATTTTGCCACTGAATATCCCGGGACCCGTGTGATGGATGAAAAAGTAGCCATGGAGGAAATATTAATTATTGACCCCCTTTTGTTCCGGGCCATAACTTCCCCAAAAACCAGACAGGGAAATACCGTTCCGTTCAGATTCAGTTCGGTGACTTTTTTATAATCATCGATCTTCATGTCGAATACCGTTTGTTCCTCGGTTAAGGTAGCACCGGGCAGATTCCCGCCGGCTGTATTCACAAGAATATCAATTTTCCCCCATTTCTCAACAATTCTCTTCCTGGCATCTCTTAATTCTTCTACGTTTAAGACATCCACAACCAGTCCCAGGCCTGTGCCTCCTTCTTCTTCTATTTTGTTAAGACGCAAATCCACATTTTTCTGAGAGCGCCCAACCACCACTACTTTCACTCCATTCTTTGCCAGGTAAGCGGAGATACTGCCTCCCAGGGTGCCCGATCCACCCGTTACCACAGCTACTTTATCTTTCAGATCAAATAATTCGTTCATGCGCAAAATTTATTATACAAATAATACGTACAAAGAAACGATTTGTTCAAAAGATACTATTGGGTTTCTTGTTCTCCTGTTTTTGAACGCAACGGGTTGGTAGCAAAAAAAGAAAAAACAACGGAAAAATCAGTCAGACAATTGGGAGTAAGGCAACCCAAAAAAGTGACAAGGGGGTCCTAAAAGTATCGCATCTATTTTTTCAGTTTAGCAATGGCATCGTAACACAATTTCGGCTTGTGTTCCCGGTCAAACAACAGCGGATAGTCGGTCCTGCCACGCATGGGGAAATTATTTTTCCATGACATTTCATCGCTTACACCCCAGAAGGTTACCCTTTCCATGCTATCCCTGTACTTCAGAAAAATCTTAAACAGATTTTTATACCTTTTGGCCAGTTCCTTGCTTACTTTCTTTGGTAATCCGTCGGTGTAGGGATTGAGTGACTCCGCATATTCTTTGTTGGTTGATATTTCGGCTGTACGTTCCCAATCGTAAGGGAGTGCTGACACATCCAATTCGGTAACATGAACCTTAACGCCTTCGTTGGCAAAGGCTTTGATGCTGGCTTCAAATTCATTCAGGTCGGGATAATCGAGGCCTATATGTCCCTGCATACCCACGCCATGGATCGGAACCCCCCGTTTTTTAAAATCCCTGATCATTTCAACGACCTGATCCCGGCGGCCTTTCTGATCCATATTATAATCGTTGTATAGCAGATGGGCATTGGGATCGGCCTCATGAGCAAGATGGAAAGCCCTTTCCATAAACTCTTTCCCAATTATGTTTACCCATGGAGAATTTCTCCAGGCGTTTTCTTCAATGGCTTCGTTGACCACATCCCATGCATGGATCTTTCCTTTGTATTTATCGACCAGCAATGAAATATGGTTTTCCATCCTTTTCAGCAATCCTTCTTTGCTGATCTGTTTGCCGTCAGCATCTCTGAAAATGCTTCGCGGAACCTGTGAATGCCAAACCAAACAGTGCCCCAGCATATGCATGTTGTTCTCAAGGCCAAATTCTATGAACTTGTCGGGAATGTCAAACTTCCACGTATCATCGCTGGGATGAATGCTTGCCCACTTAAATGCGTTTTCCGACGTAATGGAATTAAATTCGCGTTTAACAATCTCGAGCAAATCGTTTGGATTGGAGAGCAACCATCCGCTTATCGCGGCTCCGATGTAAAAATCGTCTTTGTAAAGTTCTGCCAATCCAACTTCTTTTGCAGCAGTTGCAAATGCCTGTGCTTTAAAAGCTGTTAGTCCTGCCACAGCCAATGATGTTGTTCCTATAAAAGACCTTCTATCCATACGTATTTTTGTTTAATTGGTTTAGAAAATAATAATTTCAGACTTGAAAGATACAGATTTTTTTTTAATTACTTAATCAAAAAAACTTTCCTGCTCAGGAGTTCCAGAATAAACACCTTATGAAAACCTGAATGGAAATTCCTGTTTTGGAAAAGATTAGGAATATTTACCGGCTTTTGTTGCCGCAATTTATCCGTAGTTATCAGGAGCCAGTATTCGTTCAGGTTCTGCCTAATATACAATTTCAGTTTTTCTTCTTTTTTAGTAATGGAGCCTTGAATATCCTCTGCCAGATGCATTGAAATGCCCAGGTTACCGGAACGCTCCCAGACAGACCAGGTTAATCCCGGATGGGTCAATACCAGTACGGATTGGATCCCTTCGGGAAGATTTCTCTCAACGAGAACTTTGCCGGCACTCCCCGGTCTCAGTTGCTCAATCTTTTCAGATATTACCCGCATTAAACGCACCGACAGGCTTAGCATCCTTTCCTGCATTATGATGCCACCCTCTGCAAATGCAACCTTACAAAAACACTTCCGGGCACTTTTTTCTTCAAACAGTTTCTGTGTATTTCTTACCAGTTGATCCTGGGTGTCCAACAGAATCTGATCATTTAGTGTTTGTTGCATGCGACTTTCAGGGTACAGGCGGGTTAACTCTATCCCGATTGAAACCCTGGGGCTTGTAGTCAGAATAAAATCGGGAGACTCAGTGGCTACCAGCTTCCCTTTCAGCAAACCGGGATACCCTTCTAAAAATAAATCGAGCAGCAACCTTTCCAGCGACTTCTTATGTTCATATTGATTCACCTGCTAATTCTGTATGTAATTCACAAATACCCCTATTCAATCCCTCTTCCTTTCAGATAATTCCCATCTTCTTCATCAGGAAAGTGGCATTCATCGTTTGCGTAATTCCAGGGCTTAATTTGTAATCAAAAATCAGTTCATCGTTGATTATTCGTATTTCAAAGCATTTATTCAACACCATACCAGGGAGTTCATTTTCCATTTCACTCAATTTCAGGTCATGTGTTGCAATTAACGAAACAGCCTTAAACCCGGTAAGTTTTCTGATCAGCTTGCGGGATCCATTCAGTTTATCAACAGAATTGGTTCCTTTCAGCATTTCATCGAGAATAATAAAAAGCTTCTTCCCCTTTTCCAGGCGTGTAAGGATCTCCTGCAACCTTTTCAATTCGGCATAAAAATAGGATTCATCGTTAAAAAGCGAATCCGTGGTTCGCATATTGGTATAAAGTTCCACAGGTTTTATTAAACATTCCGAAGCACACACCGGAACTCCCAACCCCGCCAGGACGATATTAACTCCCACGGTCCTGAGAAATGTACTTTTTCCGGCCATGTTTGCTCCGGTAACAATAACAGCCTTCTGCCAGCTATCTACAGAAAAATCATTGCAAATCCTCTTTGCCGGATGAAGCAAGGGATGGCCAAGGTTTTTTGTTTTTAACACAAAGGAGCCTGAAACAATCTCCGGAAAAACATACATTGGATGATTGTCCGCATAATTAGCCAGGCTGATGAGAGCGTCTGTTGTTTCCACAGTTTCTAGCCAGCCAATAAGCTTATGACTGTTTTCAGAATGCCATCTGTATAACCGGTAAATACAACGGATGTCCCATAAAAACAGCGAATTCAGGAGGAATCCGGCGATCATATTCTGCCGGAACTCAAATTCCCGGACCCGTCTGCCCAGTTTGGTTATCGTTAGGGTTGCTGACTCGGGAAACATTAAATTTTTTCTCAGGGAAACCATCTCTGAAGAGGTAAACGATTCCTTTTCAATCGTCTGTAAAAGGGTGTTATACTTCTCTATTAAACCCGATTTTCTTTCAAAAACATGAAAATAATGTTTCACCTTTTTTCTGAACAGAAAGAGAAGCCCCCATTGCATAATAATCAGGATATAAAGCGGAGATTGTATTCCGGCCACAAAGACCGGAAGAAACATCAGAACCGTCAGGACAGGAAGAACAGTGTGAAGGATCCCGGTCATTTTCCTGTACCGGAAAGGCAGATCTTCTTCCGCCCATTTCAAGATTTCGTGATGTTGTTCTTCTGTTTCATCAAACATTTTCCCGGTCGCCCTGAACGCAAGCCTCCATTCCCGTTTCGTGGCAATTTCTTTCACAGCGTTCTGTCTTCCCTGAATTTCATCTTTTGTTAGCAGAGGCTTCTGCAGCCACTCCGAAAGAACGTTCTTCCCGCTGATCGTCGAAGTACGGTTCAAAAACTGGAACAAGGATCCATCTCCGAACAGATCAAGGTCATAGGAAAAGGCGTGCCGGGAATTGATAAATTCCTCCCCATTGTCAAATTGTGTGAATGCATGTTCCAGTGCCAGTAATTCAGATGCCACCATGTCGCTCAGGATACTGACTTTTCTTTTTTCCTTTTGAGAAAAACTATGCTTCTTAACCAGGATCAGGAAAATCACCAGAAAGACGATTGCGGGAATAAGGCCTGACCATATTCCGAAACGGGTTAAATAAACCAACGAAAAAGCCATCATCAGAAAGGAAAAGATCCTGAAAAAAGAGATTCGCCGGATACGTTTTTGTAGTTTTTTCCCTGTATCAGCAAACCGCACTTTTTGTTCTTGGTAGAATAGCAGCAGATTGTTATCCATCTAGAGAAACTGATAGTGGTGTAAATGCCTTGTAAGTATCAGAATCGTGCTGAGTATTACTATAAACACCAGAAATATGACGATTGCTCCGGATCGTGAAAGGTTCGTTTTTTCAATTTGTGGCTGTTTGATCGCAAAAAAATGAATTTCGAAAAACATCGTTATTTTATAAAACAACCACCCCATGAAAACACCAAAAACTATTCCGGCGATGATATCTATGGGGTAATGTACTCCCAGGTAGATCCGCGAGTAGGATACCAGCAAGGCCCATAAAATAAGGGAGTATTTACAAAAACGGTTTCTGAAAAAACAGGAAGTAAAAGCCACCAGGAAAAACGTGTTGGATGCATGAGCGGAAAAGAATCCATACAATCCTCCTTTTCTGAAAAAGTTATGTACGAGATGCTGGATCTGGGGCTCGTACACGGGTCGCAACCGCTGCACAGCCTCTTTACTGATTCCCGCTAACTGATCACTCAGGATCACGCCAACCAACAAAAAAAAGACAATTAAAAAACCTTTGTCACGATAGGTTTTAAAAACATAAAAAAGAATGATCAGGTACAATGGAAGCCAGGTTTCCTTACGGGTGACAAAAAACATAAAGGTATCGCAGAAATCGCTGAAGAATCCGTTCAGGAATAAAAACAAATGCCTGTCTATTTCGAGTATGCCCTGGAACCATTCCATAATTTACCGGTTCAGTATTTCCCAGATTTTATCTTTTAGCAACTGAATATTGTACCCGGTGACCGAAGATATAAATATATGGGGAAAATCCTTCATTTCGCTGCTTATTTCTTTCATCAGTTCCTCATCGAGCATATCGGATTTACAGATAACCAGCAAACGTTCCTTATCCAGCAATTGAGGACTATACTTTTCCAGTTCATTGAGCAGCATTGCATATTCTTTCCGGTGATCATTGCTGTCAGCAGGTACCATAAACAAAAGCATTGAATTGCGTTCGATGTGTCTCAGAAATCGGAGGCCCAGGCCTTTCCCCTTGTGAGCTCCTTCGATAATTCCTGGAATATCGGCCATAACGAATGAATAGTTTCCACGACAGGTAACGATACCCAGGTTGGGTGTAAGGGTTGTAAAAGGATAGGCAGCAATTTTAGGTTTTGCCGCTGAGACCACGGACAGAAGGGTGGATTTCCCTACACTGGGATAGCCTACCAGTCCTACATCGGCAAGGATTTTCAACTCCAGGATCCTCCAGCCCTGAACACCGGGTTCTCCGGGTTGGGCATAACGGGGTGTCTGATGGGTAGATGTTTTAAAATGCACATTTCCCTGACCGCCCCGGCCTCCTTCCATCAGGACCTTTTTTTCTCCGTTTCCGGTGAGTTCACAAAGGATTTCCCCTGTTTCAGGATCCCGGACCACGGTACCCAGGGGAACATCAATCACCACATCTTCCCCGTCTGCACCGGTACTTTGTTGTTTGCCTCCCGGGGCTCCCTTTCCGGCTTTGAAATGGCGCTGGTATTTCAAATGGATCAGAGTCCACATCTGAGCGTTCCCTCTCAGAATCACATGTCCTCCGCGGCCTCCATCCCCTCCATCGGGACCCCCTTTGGGGATATATTTCTCACGGCGCAGATGAGCAGAGCCTGCACCTCCGTTTCCGGAAGCACAAAAGATTTTAACATAATCAACAAAATTCTCCTCAGCCATATCCTACGCCTTAATTTACCCTTGTTGGAGCCGTTCCGGTGATTTTCCCCTTCCACCGGTATTTTTTTCCGGCCAACAAGGCATTACAGCTTGTCAACGACCGCTTTCAACCTTCCGGCAATTTCTTCGATCGTTCCCATTCCATTGACACCAAAATGTTTCCCCTGCTTTTTATAATATTCGATCAGAGGCGCTGTTTTTTCGTTGTATACCGTAATCCGGTTTTCTATCACCGATTGATCCTGATCGTCAGCACGCCCTGCCAGGGTCCCTCTTTTTAAGAGCCGGTTGATCAGCTCCTGTTTTTCTACTTCCAGACTTAACATCCCGGAAACAGGAGTTCCGTTTTTGTTTAATACGGAATCAAGCGCTTTGGCCTGTTCAACGGTACGTGGAAATCCATCAAAAATAAATCCTTTTACATCTCCGGCAGCGTCAATTTTATTTTTTATCATGCCAATAACCACCTCATCAGGAACCAGCTCTCCTTTATCCATATATTTTTTTGCTTCGAGTCCAAGGTCCGTTTCTGCTGCCAGCTCACTCCGGAGAAGGTCCCCGGTTGATACATGAATCAACATATAGGATTTGACCAGGAATTCTGCCTGCGTGCCTTTGCCCGCTCCGGGAGGCCCAAAGAGTACCAAGTTTAACATAGTTTTATAGTTTATTTGTTTATCACTCTGTAAAGATCCTTCAGATTTCGTCCCTGCCCGTCATAATCCAGCCCAAAGCCTACAACAAAATCGTTGGGTATTTCCATCCCGATATAATCCAGCGGTATCTCCTTTTGCAAGGCATCGGGTTTCAGCAGCAGGGTTGCAATTTTTATTTCGGCGGGGTCCATAGCTTCCAGCTGTTTCAGCAAATGATCCAGGGTGATCCCGGTATCTACAATATCTTCCAGAATAACCACAGTTCTTCCCTTAATCTCTTCGTTCAATCCAAACAGCTGCTTTACATACCCTGCAGTCTGGACTCCCTGGTAAGAAGCAAATTTCACAAACGTTATTTCAGAACGGATCAAGGTTATCTGTTTATATAATTCCGCTGCAAACATAAAAGAACCGTTCAGCACACAAATAAAGAGGGGATTTCCCCCTTCAAGGTCCCTGTTCAGTTCACAGGCGATTTTTTTCACTACCGACCTGATTTTTTTATACGGAATGAAGACCCTAAACTCTTTATTGTGGATGACAACCTTCTTCATAAGATGGCTTTATGAGTCGTCTATTTTTTTACTTTAAGAAAAACCTGTAATTTCAACCCCTGTGAAAGGGTACAAATTAACAAAACAATTTTATCAGAAAAAAATAAGTATCTAAAAAGATGGAACCGAAAGTAAGTATTATCATGGGAAGCACCTCTGACCTGAGTGTGATGGAGGAAGCAGCCCGCCTTCTTGAGGATTTTGAGATTCCTTTTGAGATCAATGCTCTGTCAGCCCACCGTACTCCTGCTGAAGTGGAACGTTATGCAAGTTCAGCCAGGGAGCGGGGGATCAACGTTATCATTGCCGGGGCTGGTATGGCCGCTCACCTGCCCGGGGTTATTGCTGCCTACACACCCCTGCCTGTCATAGGGGTTCCGATAAAAACTTCCCTTGAAGGACTGGATTCGATCCTGGCTATACTCCAGATGCCTCCGGGAGTTCCGGTAGCAACAGTTGCGCTTAACGGAGCCCGGAATGCAGGAATCCTTGCGGTTCAAATAATGGCTGCCAGCGATCCTGAACTGATGAACAAACTCATCGCATTCAAAGAAAACCTGAAACAAAAAATTGTACAGGCCAACAAGGATCTTTCCGAAGTCAGGTATAAATTCAAAACCAACTGATTGGGAAAATAACTATTTTTTTGTAATTTGCAGGTTGCGTTCCAAAACCCGAACATAACCTGTTTCCCAGATTATGAAAAAATATGTTGCCCTCATTGTATGCATTCTTTTTCCCTGCGGGATTTCAGCCCTCGATCATCTCCGTTGCGGAGCACGTGCCGCTTCTTTGTCCGGTGCTTTTGTGGCATTGACAGATCCCTGGAGTACCTTCCATAACCAGGCCGGAATTGCAGGTCTCGAATGCATCACCGGAGCTGTTTTTTATTCTTCCCGTTTTGGGTTGAAAGAACTGGCTCATGCAGCCGGAACCGTTGTTTTACCTGTAAAACAGGGAACTTTCGGAGTGAGTTATTCGCAATTTGGCACCGGCACATGCAAAGAAACCAAAGCAGGCCTCGCTTTTGCCAGGTATCTGAGCCATCATTTAGCTGCCGGCATCCAGCTGGACTACCTTTCATTCCTGCTCCCTGAAAACCGACACGCCGCAACCTGTTTTACCTTTGAGGGAGGAGTCCTCCTCAACGCTTCAGAAACCATTGCCCTCGGATTGCATCTGTTTAATCCTTTGTGCCAGAAATACAAAGGGTATTCCACAGAAATGGAAGTACCGGTTATCCTGCGATCCGGAGCCAGCATAAACCTCTCAGAATGGCTGGTCCTTGCCCTCGAGATGGAAAAAAGTTCCGGGATCCCTGTCCTGTTCAAAACAGGCATGGAAGTACGCTTCCCGCAGAATCTCTCTTTTCGTTTTGGCGTTTCCGGAGAACCGTTCAGCTATACAGCCGGATTCGGTTATCAGATGGGTAAAATGATCAGCAACATCGGATTTTTTTATCATGGAAACCTGGGATTCACTCCGGCTGTTTCCATTCAATTTATACTGTAACCTGAGATGAAGACAATACGAATTTTCACACTACTCGTATCATGGGGAATTTCCATTCAGGCAATAGCGCAAAAGCCGGTCCATTCTTCCTACACCCTTGATGATATCATAGAATCAATTATGGAAGGACTGGAAGATGAAGTGGACGCTACCAAAGTGATCGAAGACCTGGAAACCTATTATGCAAATCCGTTGCCCATTAACATGGCTTCAGCAGAAGATCTGAAAAAAATTCATTTCTTCAATGATTTTCAGATCCAACAAATTCTAACCTACCGGGAAAAATCAGGGCCTATTTTATCGATTTATGAGCTAAACACCCTGGAAGGTTTTTCAAAGACGATACTGGAAAAAATTGAACCCTTTCTTGTTTTTGATTTGCCCCATGCAGAACGGGAATACCTGCCATCCATCCGATCGGCCCGCCAACGTTTGATGATCCGGTCGGCCCGCATCCTTCAAAAACAGAAAGGATACAGGGAAGAAGAAGGAAATCCTCCGGCCTATGAGGGTTCTCCCTGGAAAATGTACGCACGATACCATATTCAACTCAAAGACAAGATCCAGGCAGGAATTACAGCCGAAAAAGATGCCGGGGAAGCCTTCTTCCGCGGATCCAACAAATACGGATTCGATTACTATTCAGGGCATATCAGCCTGAATATGAAGTCTTTTGTTCGAAGTATCACCGCAGGTGATTTCTCGGTTCAATCAGGGCAGGGGCTCATCTTATGGCAGGGGTTTGCCCAGCAAAAATCGAATGATCCGGTACGTATCATAAAAAATCCCCGGGGATTGCGTCCTTATACTTCATCCGATGAAAACAACTTTTTCCGGGGAATCGGAACAAGCCTGGAATTGAAAAACTGGAATTTTCATTTTTTTCTTTCCCGTCAATCCCGTGATGCCAACCGTGAATATGAGGCTGACAAAACATATTTTACCAGTTTTCAGACTTCCGGATACCACCGCCTGGAAAATGAAATTGCCGATGAAAAAAGCATTTCGGAGACTTCATACGGGGCTGTTTTTTCTTTTCGCCACAACCGGCTGAAACTGGGAGCTACCTTTTTGTATCAAACATTCAGCCACCCTTTAATCCGGGAGGATAAACCCTACAATTATTTTCGTTTTACAGGAACTGAAAATCTAAATGCCGGATTGGATTACTACTATATTAAAGGGAAATACCAATTATTCGGGGAGGCAGCCATTTCGAAGTCAGGGGGTTTGGCATTCCTGCAGGGCTTCCTGGCACATATACACGACCAGGCTACTTTTTCGTTTCTTTTCAGGCATTACGCGAAGGATTATCATGCGCTGCACGGGAATGCATTTTCCGAAAGCTCAGACTCCGGAAATGAAACCGGTTTTTATACCGGAATCAAACTGTTGCCCTTTCAGAAATTCAGGGTGTCAGCCTATACCGATTATTACCGGTTTCCATGGATCACGTATACAACCATGTCCCCGTCACAGGGATTTGATTTTACTGCCAGGATAGATTATCTTTTATCTGAGAAGCTGCATTTTTATATCCGGTTCAAAACAGAAAAAAAAGAGGTGAAAACAACAGAAAATAAGAAGTACATCCACACGGATTTACTGACCCGGAAACTAAGGGTTCACATGGATTTTACCCTTTCAGAAATGATTCAGCTCAGAACCAGGGCAGCCTGGGCTTTTTATAAGAAGAGAGAACCGGAAGAGGGATTTATGGTCTATCAGGATGTTATTCTGTCTCCTGAAAAGATACCCTTGAAAACCCAACTACGGTTCGCATACATTCATACCGACAGTTACAATGCACGCATCTATGCCTACGAAAACGACCTTCTGTATACCTATTCAATGCCTGCATATTATGGCCGAACCATACGGACCTATATTAATCTAAAACTCAATATTACAGACCATTGGGAGTTTTGGTTTAAAGCAGCGAACTCATTTTATCCATCGAATGAAACCATCGGAACGGGCTATAATGAAGTAGCCGGCAAATTCCTAACAGAAGTTAAAATTCAGTCAAGATTGAAATTTTAGCACTTAATTTTGTTATTTTGTTTTCCTAAATCAAATACATCCTGATGGATTATTCAGTTTTCGATGATATCAGGCCTTATCATAATGATGAGGTTCAGGAGAAAATACAACTCTTGTTAGCCGATCCGGTTTTTGACCGTGTACTGATGTATATATATAAAGATCCGGAACAGGTTACCCAGGTTAAACAGATGCTTTCAACCTTCCGGACCATTGAAGATATTCAGTATAAATTCATTTATGAATTGTTGAATTCTGTCATTGCTTCCACAACCGACGGATTGACCTCTGACGGGATGGAATACCTGGAAAAGAACAAGCCTTATCTTTTTATTTCCAACCACAGGGATATCATTCTTGATTCTGCCTTTTTAAATTTGCTGGTCTTCAGAAACGGGATGAACACCACGCAGATTGCCATTGGAAGCAATCTACTTATCCTCGACTGGATTGTTCATGCTGTAAAACTGAACCGTTCTTTCATTATTAACCGGGATGCTACCTCCCGGGAATTGCATGCATCTTCCCTTAAGGTTTCCGAATATATACGCCATGTCATCACCACCCAGAATAATTCCATCTGGATCGCCCAGCGCGAAGGAAGAACCAAAGACGGAGCTGATAAAACCCAGATAAGCCTGCTGAAAATGTTGAACATGAGCAACAATAAAAGTTTCACCCAGGGTTTTTCAGATCTGAATATGGTACCGGTTTCGATATCGTATGAAATTGAACCTTGTGGAACCGGAAAAATCAGGGAGCATTTAATACAGGAGGGTGAAGAAGGGTATGTGAAAAAGAGCAAAGACGATCTGAAAAGTATGGCTAAAGGGATGTTTGGGAAAAAAGGACGGATTCATTTCTCCTTTGGGAAACCACTCCATTCGGAACTAAAGAAATTTAACAACAAAAACCGCCCGAACGAATTGTTTCAAAAACTCGCAGAACTAATTGACAACCATATTCATAAACAATTTAAACTATGGCCTAACAATTTTATTGCGTATGATTTACTGAAACAGGAGAATACCTATCAGGATCACTACACAGAAAAAGATAAAAATAAATTCTGTGCCCTGATTCAGGAAGCGCAATCTGAACTGGATGGCGATCCGGAGGATATCCGGATCCGGTTTCTGAATTTGTATGCAAATCCGGTGATCAATGCCCTTTCCTGAGATCCATTCTTCTTTTCCGTACACAACCATTATCTGGGACTGGAACGGCACGCTGTTGAACGACCTGACCCATTGCGTGACCACCATCAATATCCTGCTTAAAGAACGGCACCTTCCTTTGCTGTCGGACAGCCTTTACAGGGAAGTTTTTTCGTTTCCGGTCAGGGAGTACTATGAAAAAGTGGGATTTGATTTTATAAAAGAAGATTTTTCGGTTCCTGCCCGCCAGTTTATCGAACGTTACAATGCCGGTATCCGGAAGTGTTCATTGCATACTTGTACCAAAAAAGTATTGAAAACCCTGCAGGCAAGAAAGATCAGGCAGTTTGTATTATCGGCCATGAAACAGGATATGCTGGAAGAGACGTTGCGTTTCCACGGCATTCTGCCTGTTTTCGAAAACGTTGCAGGTCTTGGCGACCATTATGCCGTTTCGAAGGTAGAACGGGGCAGAGAACTGCTGGACGCCTCTCAGATCAATCCTGAAAAAACCTGCATGATCGGCGACACGTTGCACGATTTTGAGGTGGCCCGTGAATTGGGTATTTCCTGTATTCTTATTGCAGACGGCCACCAATCAAAAAAACGACTGGAAACATCCGGGGTAAAAGTACTCCCTTCCCTTGCTGATTTATTGCCCCTGGTGATGTAACGGATTACATATGATTCGCGTGGATATCCCGGATATACAACTGAAGATTCTTTTTGCCCCGGAATTCATTTTCAACCACAGAATAACAAATATCAAACGGCATTCCGGATGTGATGATCTCAAATTTATCGGACTGGTTAAAAGCGATTCCGGGGAAAACGTCGGAAGTGAAATCTGGTTCAACAAGGTCCAGTTTTATATGTTCGCCGTTCTTCCCCACAAGTCTGCTCGATCCGGGATCCAGGACATCATCGCTCACAAAAACCGGAAGAGGGTTATGAGGACCAAAAGGGGCAAACTGCTTTAAAAGCCGGTAAAATTTAGGATTGATATCGCTCAGCATAATTTTGGCATCCACTTCTATGGTGTGTACCTGCTGGGCTTCGGTAAGGGAGTTGGCAACAATCTCTTCGAAACGTTCTGTGAATGTCGGGATATTTTCAATCTTAAGGGTGAGGCCGGCAGCGTACATATGCCCTCCGTAAGATTCCAGCAGGTCGTTGCATGAACCGATGGCTTCGTAAAGGTCAAAATCTTTAACAGATCTTGCAGAGCCTGTTGCCAGGCCATTTGACTCAGTCAGTATTACCGTTGGCCGGTAATAATATTCCGTGAGACGCGATGCCACAATCCCTACCACTCCTTTATGCCAGTCGCGGTTATACAAAACCGTACTTTTTCGGTCTCTCAGGAACTCACTGTTCTGAATCATATCAAGGGCTTCCTGGGTAATATCCCGGTCAAGAGTTTTTCGAATTTCATTGTAGGAATTGATTTCATCCCCCAGAGCCGCAGCCAGTGTTTCATTCTGAGCAACCAATATTTCTACCGATTTCTTGCCATGTTCAATTCTTCCGGATGCATTTAACCTGGGACCAATTTTAAAAACAATATCGCTGAGGGTGATAATTTCATTGGTGAGCCCTGAATACTGAATAATAGCTTTTAACCCAACCCCGGGATTTGCATTCAGCTTTTTCAGGCCGTAATATGCCAGCACCCTGTTTTCACCCGTCACAGGAACAATATCGGAAGCGATACTGACCACCACAAGGTCCAGCAGGTCGTAGAGTTCCGTCAACGGAACCTCATTTTTTTCACAATACGCCTGCAACAGTTTGAATCCGACACCACATCCTGAAAGCTCTTTATAGGGATAAGGACAATCAGGCCTTTTGGGATCAAGAACCGCACAGGCATCCGGAATGGTTTTGTCGGGATTGTGATGGTCGCAGATCACAAAATCAAGACCTTTTTTTTCAGCGTTATTGATTTTTTCAATGGCTTTAATTCCGCAATCAAGAACAATAACCAGTGAGAACTTCTCCTGTAAGGCATATTCAATGCTTGTGGGAGATATGCCATATCCTTCGGAATAACGGTCCGGGATATAAAAGTGAAGGTCTTTAATCCGGTTTTTCAGAAAAAGGTACATCAAAGCTACCGATGTGGTGCCGTCCACATCATAATCGCCATAAATCATTACCTTTTCTTCGTCCCGGATAGCTCGTTCGAGGCGTTCCACGGCTTTATCCATATCCTTCATCAGGAACGGATCATGGAGGTCACTCAACCGCGGACGAAAAAAAGCTTTTGCCTCGTTATAAGTCTTTATTTCCCTCTGAACCAATAAATTGGCAATAACCATGTCGACATTCAACGCTGCTGAAAGGTGCTTAATCTCATTAATGTCGCCCTGTGGTCTGATTCTCCAAACTCTTTCCATCCGGTATCCTTGTTATTGCCTTCTCCCGAAGTCAGCCAAAGATACAAAATGCTGCACGATTAATGAAACAAATGTACACGCACACGGGTGTATGAACCCCACCCTGCATCTGAAACATTTAACATTCAGGTGTTTAGTATAAATTAATTCATTTACATAATAATAATCATACCTCCACCATTGCTGTTTCTGAACCGGGGATTCACCACATTGTTGAAAATCGATCCGAACGTATAGGTAAGACCGAAATGGGTGAAATAGGAATATTGCGTTTCGAGTTCTTTCTGCCGTGTTAAGATCTCCTCGGCTGAAACTCCACCTTTAACCAGGGAAATCTGATCATGAATAAGAGAAGCTCCTCCTCCGATAGTAAAAGATAATCCTTTGGTAACACGAAAACCCATATTTCCGGATAAGGATAGATTATTCAACTTCCAGTCGTGTAAATAGTTACTCCATTCCACACCCAGACTGACCGAACCCCATTTCTGAATCACACTGTAGGTAGCATCCAACGAATGAGCCCATAAACTTTCATTTAGCTTTTCGTAGATCGTTATCTCATGGTAGTCGTGGTAAACAAATCCTGCTTCGTAAAGAAAACTGAATTGCCGGCGGGTTGATTCAGAATAGGGAAAAATATTGTATTCGATTCCGGGCATAAATTCGAGATTCCATTTATGGTTCCGGTATGTGGATGATCCTATCTCGAACTCTCCACCTAAGGACCAGTGATCGCTCAGGCTTTTTACGATTAACGCATCAAAGGAACTTGATTTGTTGATACTGGGGATTTTTACATCCCCGATCGTATATTCATCTTCTCCGTGGCTGTAACTCAAATCAAATATTAATTTCCAGTCCTGGGTAACTCTGCTCGCTGAGAAGCTACCGTTTAAATCGGTTGATTTGTATGTTTTCTCTCCATTTATAAAGCCACTCACCCTTGACCGAAATACCCAGTTATTCCATTTATCTGTTGAGACCTCTTCCTGGATTGGCTGGGTAAACGCAATATGTATGTACTTGTTCAACGGAGTTTTGACCACATAGCGCATCAGGGCCATTTTTAAAACAGACACCTGCTTTTGCCTGCGCTGGTCATCTGTGTCATCGGGGGAGGTAGACACAGCAACCGTATCACGCATTCCTGCAAAATTATGCTGGCCCTCCAGAAAATAGGTGTATTCGATACCCCCTGAACCCGTACTCTGCGAAGTACTGATGATATAAATCTGGGCATCTTTTATATCTCTCACATAATTGATAAACGGAATTTCTCTTTTGATGTAATCGCTGGCATCCATGTATACTTTTAAAGCATCTTTTCTGAGTGAATCAGCCGGCTGTATGTTTTCCTGAGCAAACAGGATAAAAGGAAACAGGGTCAGCATAAGAAGAAATGAACGTTTCATAAATGATGTATTCACTGAATTAATAAAATCTGATACAATAACAGGTTTTTAAAAACCGCTGCAAAATAACATTCCGTTTTCAAACAAATGCCAAACCCAGCAATTAATATGCCAATTGTTTACATTTTGTTTTTATATCTTTGCGGCAACGTTAATTGATGCAAAAATGAATAGTCCGGGATTAAGCGAACAGGAACAAATCAGAAGGGAATCGCTGAATAAATTGCGGGAATCAGGGATCGACCCCTACCCTGCTGCTCAATATTTTGTCAATACCACTGCCAGGGAGATTAAAGATCAATTTATCGACGGGAAAGAACCCTTTCAGGATGTTTGCCTGGCAGGAAGAATGATGAGCCGCCGTATCATGGGAAAGGCTTCGTTTGCTGAAATCCAGGACCCCACAAGCCGCATCCAGATTTATGTGAACCGCGATGAACTTTGCCCTGGCGAGGATAAGTCGCTCTACAACGATGTATTTAAGAAACTACTGGATATCGGTGATATCATTGGAGTAAAAGGTTTTGTTTTCAGAACACAGATGGGTGAAATCTCCATTCATGTGAAAGAATTGACCCTTTTAAGCAAATCGTTACGCCCTTTGCCCATCGTAAAAGAAAAAGACGGAAAAATCTACGATGCCTTCACCGATCCTGAACAGCGTTACCGGATGCGCTATGTCGATCTGATCGTAAATCCGCAGATTAAGGATGTTTTTATCAAACGGACCAAAATAATTGATACCATCCGTGAGATGTTCAACGAATACGGGTACCTCGAAGTGGAGACTCCGATTCTGCAACCCATTCCCGGAGGGGCAGCAGCCCGTCCGTTTGTTACACACCACAATACACTGGATATCCCCTTATACCTCAGAATTGCCAATGAACTGTACCTGAAAAAACTGATCGTTGGCGGATTTGAAGGCGTATATGAATTTTCGAAAGATTTCCGCAACGAAGGGATGGACCGTACCCACAATCCGGAATTTACCGCCATGGAGGTCTATGTGGCTTACAAAGACTACCTATGGATGATGGAGTTTACCGAAAAGATCTGTGAACGGGTAGCCCTTGCATTGCATGGAACAACCAACGTACAGGTGGGTGAACATAAAATCGATTTTAAAACCCCTTACCCGAGGATTACCATGTACGAAGCCATCAAAAAATATACCGGGTATGATATCTCCGGAAAAACAGAAAAAGAACTGCTTACAATCTGTGAAAACCTGGGCATTGAAACCACTCCGGCCATGGGAAAAGGCAAACTGATCGGGGAGATATTTGATGAAAAATGTGAACCCCACTTTATTCAGCCTGCTTTTATTATGGATTACCCGGTTGAGATGTCGCCGCTGACTAAAAAACACCGTAACAACCCGGAACTTACCGAACGTTTTGAACTGATGATCAACGGGAAAGAGATTGCCAATGCCTACTCTGAGCTGAACGACCCGATTGACCAGCGTGAACGCTTTGAAGAGCAACTGAAACTTCTGGAAAAAGGCGATGATGAAGCCATGTTCATCGATCAGGATTTCCTGCGGGCCCTGGAATACGGAATGCCTCCCACATCAGGGATGGGAATGGGAATCGACCGGCTGGTGATGTTTATGACCAACAGTCCCTCGATCCAGGATGTGCTGTTCTTCCCGCAAATGAAACCCGAAACCAAAAAGAAAACGGTGGAACTCACCGAAGACGAAAAACAGGTACTGAATCTGCTGAAAGAAAGCTCCCCCGCCGACCTCAACGAACTGAAAACCCAAAGCAAACTCAGCAACAAAAAATGGGATAAAGCCATGAAGGGGCTGGCCGGCAAAAAACTGGCAAAAGTGGAAAATACGAAAGAGGGGCTTTGGGTGAAGTTCATATAAAGCTACGAGCCGCACTTTACGAGGAATTAATTAATAAAAGCCGTAAGACAAAAAATGAATCAAAGCTTCGGATTTTTCCGGGGCTTTTTCTTTGCATGACTCATGGGTTAGAACCGCATAAACACCTGTTCCATCATTTGATAGGTATCATTCATCACCTTGCTGCGCCATGTTTCCGAAGAAGGGTTATACATCTCCATGAAATGCTTCATAACCCTCAGGCTGTCTTCATGGGTATGGTATCCAAATCTGTTTCCCTGATTTTCGAGGATCATGTTATGAATGGACTTTACCGATCCGAGGGTTGTCAGGGAATTAAGGGTTCCACATTCAAACAGCATAGGCATAAAAAATTTTCCGGGGATTATTTTTCCTATTATAATCACTGAACGATCCGTTTACCGTATAGAAATCCTCTGAATCACCCCAGTCGATCCGGTACCCGTCGAAGATAGCTTCAAGTCGGCTTTTTACGGTCCCATCGTCAATGGGATTCGGGAAGAGGTATAATACACCGCGTTGGCCGTATCCGGTATGCAGATCAATATTCATAACGGTGTCATAGTCTGCTGATTTGTTTTTGATCACTTCTTCGAGCAATGCCAATTGGGGCTCAAAATCGTTCCCTCCGAAATACAATCCTTCCGGATGTTCGTATTGTCCCTGTAAAACAGCTTGTATCAAAGAAGCCATGGATTCATGTATCAATCGGGTTATAGCTGCTACCAGAAAGAACCTTTTTGAATTCCGGCCGGCTCCCGGGTTTCTTCCTTAATAAAAAAGTTTCTACCTTTGGACTTCAACAAGACCAACATATGAACGTATCATCCCAAAGGGTTGGAATTATAGGAAGTGGCAGTTGGGCTACCGCTTTAGCGAAAATGTTGCTGGAGAATGTCAGCTATATCAACTGGTATTTCAGAAAGCCGGAAACGGTATCTTTGTTCAAGCAGTTCGGACACAATCCGCGATACTTGCGTGGCGTGGATTTTGACACCGGGAAAATCCGGTTCTTTACCGACATCAATAAAATCACCGAAGAATCAGAAATCCTTGTCCTTGCGGTTCCTTCTGTATTTTTACCCCTGCTCCTGCATAACCTGAAGACGGATATCAGCCGGAAACTCATCCTTTCAGGAATCAAAGGGACGATTTCTGAGAAAAACCTGCTGGTCGTGGAATACCTGAACAGCCACTATCAGGTTCCTTTTAATGCGGTTGGAGTTATTGCAGGCCCGTGTCATGCGGAGGAGGTCGCTCTGGAACGCCTTTCATACCTCACCATTGCCTGCCCGGATGAGAACAGGGCTGATTCCTTTGCCCGGTTAATTCAAAGTGACTATATCATTACCCATACCTCGGACGATATCTGGGGAACTGAATACACCTCAGTCATCAAGAACATCATTGCTATTGCAGCGGGTATTGTGCATGGTCTTCATTACGGCGATAATTTTCAGGCCGTGCTGGTATCCAATGCCATTCAGGAGATTAAACGTTTTGTGGATGTGGTACATCCCATAACCCGCGATATCAAAAGTTCAGCCTACCTGGGAGACCTGTTGGTTACAGCGTACTCCCAATTCAGTCGCAACCGCCTGTTCGGGAATATGATCGGAAAAGGATATTCCATAAAAACAGCTCAGGTGGAAATGCAGATGATTGCGGAAGGATATTACGGGGCACGGTCCATCTATGAAATTAATCAAACCTACCATGTGGATATGCCCGTTTCCGGGACGGTTTACCGTATATTATACGAAAATGAATCGCCTTCGCTGGCGATTGAGAAGCTGGCAGCAAAACTCAGTTAAAAGGCTCCCTCCGCAAGGGTTGAACCGGGTTATTCTACCCGCATTTTTTTCCAGGCGTTGATCAATCCATTGGTGGAGGCATCGTGTCCGGTAATTTCTTCATCGGTCAGCAATTCAGGCAAGATGGCACCAGCCAGTTGTTTGCCCAGTTCCACCCCCCATTGGTCAAAGCTGTATATATTCCAGATCACCCCCTGGACAAAAATTTTGTGTTCATACATAGCAATAAGTGAACCCAGCGTCCGGGGTGTCAGTTTTTTTACCAGGATGGAATTGGTGGGAATATTCCCGGGAAATACCTTGAACGGGACCAACTCCTCCATTTCTTCTTCGGTTTTTCCTGCTGCTCTCAACTCTTCAGTGACCTGTTTCTTCGTTTTTCCCACCATCATGGCTTCTGTTTGTGCAAAATAATTCGCCAGTAATTTCTGGTGGTGGTCACCCAGTTGGTTGTGGCTAATGGCAGAAGCAATAAAATCACAGGGGATCAATTTTGTTCCCTGATGGATCAACTGATAAAAAGCGTGTTGTCCATTGGTTCCGGGTTCTCCCCAGATGATCGGCCCGGTCTGATAATCTACCCGGTTCCCGTTCCGGTCCACATATTTGCCATTGCTTTCCATGTTTCCTTGCTGAAAATAGGCAGCAAAACGATGCAGGTACTGATCGTAGGGAAGGATGGCTTCACTTTCTGCCTTATAAAAATTGGTATACCATATCCCAATAAGTGCCAGAATGACGGGTATATTTTCTTCAAAGGGGGTATTTCTGAAATGGTTATCCATGGCATGGGCGCCTTCTAGCAATTCAATATAATTTTTGTATCCGATTCCACAGACTATGGAAAGCCCGATAGCAGACCACAATGAATAACGTCCGCCAACCCAGTTCCAGAAGCGGAACATATTCTTTGTATCAATCCCGAAAGCTGACACTTCCTTTTCATTGGTTGAGACCGCTACAAAATGCTTCTTTACAAAATTTGTATTCCCGGCCGATTCTAAAAACCATCTCCTTGCCGACTCAGCGTTGGTCATGGTTTCCTGTGTGGTAAATGTTTTTGATGCAATAATAAACAAGGTAGTTTCCGGATCTGTACTTTTTAATGTTTCAGCAATATGGGTTCCGTCTACATTGGAAACGAAATGCAACCGGAGGTGATTTTTATAGGGTTTTAAGGCTTCTGTAACCATCAAAGGCCCCAGATCAGAACCTCCAATCCCGATGTTTACGATGTCGGTTACAGGTTTCCCGGTATATCCTTTCCATCGACCTGAAATGACCTTTTCTGAAAACTCTTTCATCCGGGCAAGAACTGCATTTACTTCCGGCATCACATCCTTTCCATCCACCAAAACCGGGGAATTGGTCCTGTTGCGTAAAGCAACGTGTAAAACAGCCCGCCTTTCTGTTTCATTGATCTTCCCGCCGTTGAACATGCTTTCAATGGCTTCTTTTAACCCACACTCAGGGCAAAGATCCAGCAATAATTTTTTTACCGTATCGTCCATACGGTTTTTGGAATAATCAAGTAGGATCCCCACATCGTTCAGCGAGTACTTTGTAAAACGATCCGGATCCTTTTCAAAAAACTCCTTAACAGCCGTTTCTTTAACGTCCTGAAAATATTCAGCAAGCTTTTTCCATGCATGGGTAGTGGTTGGATTTATTTTCGGCAACATAGTGATGTACGTTTAAGATTCAATTTTTTGAAGCAATACAAAGATAATGGTTTATCTGTATGGTTGACAGATCACGTTTTAACCTTGCTCTATGATTTCTTTTTTTTTTATTTTTGGTGCTATGAAGACCGATACATTCAAAGGGTATGCATTTGCTCTTGTAGCTACCGTTGCTTTTTCCAATGTGTATATATTCAGCAAAGCAGCTTTGAACGAGGTTCACCTGACCCAGTTCGGGCTTTACTGGTTTGCTATAGGTACGATTCTGAATTTGCTTTTTGCGGTCAGGAATAAAAAACTGGGGCAGTTAAAAACGGTCACCCGAAGACAGGTCAGCATACTGATAACATTGGGTTTACTGGAGATTCTGACCACTACCACTTTTTTTATTTCCATTCACATTATCCCTGATCCTTCGGTAACTTCATTTCTGGGCAACATGTTCCCGGTAATGACCACCATGGGAGGGGTTCTGATCCTGAAAGAGAAGTTTGGCTGGATTGAATCGTGTGGAGCCGTTCTGGCTCTCACCGGAGCATTTATCATCAGTTATGCCGGAGGCACAACGCTCAAGACATTTTTTATCGAAGGCACCGGAATCGTATTTCTGAATGCCTTGCTGGCTACTACCGCTACCCTGGTAGTAAAGGTACATGTCAAAAAAATAAGCCCTGAGTTGCTCAATCTCAACCGAACTTCCTGGTTGCTGATTTATGCGGTTATCATGTTTTTTATTTTCGGACAACCAGCCAGCATCCCTTTATCTGCATTCCGAAATATTGCCATCGGAGCTACTCTCGGTCCGTTCCTGGCAGTCCTCACTGTTTACTATTCATACCGTTATATTGATGCTTCACGGTCTGCGATCGTACAGAGTCTCAAAGGTATTTTTGTACTAACAGGTGCCTATCTGTATTTCCGGACATTGCCCCTGACCCATCAACTGATCGGAGGAATTGTATCCGTAATCGGTGTCCTGATAATGACCATGGCCCGATCCGGAATATTCAGGAGACAAGACTCTGCTCTGAATAAATAAAGGGAACTTCCGGTCGATGCCTTTTTTCTGTTTTCCCCATATTTACTGTTTTCTTTCTTTACTGCCGGTAATTTTCTCCATTCCATTTTCACAGGAGATTTGCAAACAGGCTTTTTTTTGAACATTTTTATTAAATTAGAGGACTATTAGCACTAAAAATCAAGAGGTTTAGGTATGACAAACGATGAAAGCCCGGCACAGAAAAAGATACCCAACAAAGTATACGAAAAAGAGTTACAGAAATTACAGATCGAATTGGTTAAGCTACAGGAATGGGTTAAACAAAAAGGATTAAAGGTTGTGGTAATCTTCGAAGGCCGTGATGCTGCCGGAAAAGGGGGAACCATCAAACGGATCACCCAGACTCTGAATCCCCGTATCTGCCGGGTGGTAGCCCTGGGAACCCCTACGGAACGCGAAAAAACACAGTGGTATTTTCAACGCTATGTACCGCATCTGCCGGCGGCCGGTGAGATTGTACTTTTTGACCGTAGCTGGTATAACCGGGCCGGCGTTGAAAAGGTAATGGGTTTCTGTAGCGATGCAGAATACTGGGAATTTCTTCGTTCATGCCCCAACTTTGAACGCATGTTGATTCGCTCGGGAATCATCCTGATCAAATATTGGTTTTCCGTAAGCGACAAAGTACAGGAACAACGATTTCAGGCTCGTATTAACGATCCCACAAAACGATGGAAACTAAGCCCAATGGATTTAAAATCGCGCGAACTCTATATGGAATATTCAAAAGCAAAAGATGAAATGTTCGCCTATACCGACACCAAAATCAGCCCCTGGTTTATGGTTGATGCAGATAATAAAAAACGGGCAAGGCTAAACTGCATCCATCATCTGTTGTCCATGATCCCTTACAAAGACCTGACTCCGGAACCTATGAAACTTCCACCCCGGGGTGAACTCAAGGGCTATGTCAGACCTCCCCTGGATGAAATGTCTTATGTCCCGGAAGTGTATTAAATCAGGATCAGGAAACAATCTTTCTTTATCTTCTTTTCCCCTGCTTAATGAGATCAAGAATTTTTGATTTGGCAATAAACTTTGTAGCGCCGTGGGTTGCAGCTGTTAATGCACCGGCAGCATTTCCAAATTTCAGGGATTCTATGATTCCTTTCCCAGCCAGGTAATAATGCATGAAACCGGCAGAAAATGCAACCCCGGATCCCACTGTATCGACCAGTTTAATGTAATAGCCCGGGTCTTCATAAAAATTCTTCTCCTTATCAAGGACAAAAGCACCGTTTTTCCCTTTCGTTACGAGCACCATATCAAGCCCGTATTCAGCTATTAATTCTTTGGCCAATCCCTTCGATTCATAGGCAAATAATCCAAGCTCATTCTTCAGGCTGTAGAGTTCATTTTCTTTTAAGCGCAGAATGTCGGCATAATAGAGGCTGTTTTCGATGATACTTTTTGTATAACAATCCTTTCGAAGTTTTATATCGAGGAATTTAACCGGTCTGGGAGCTTCCCTGATCAGTTCCCGCAAAGTATTTTTGGAAATACCATATCGTTGAACCAGGGTTCCGAAACAAAGGCAATCGGCATCCCGGATAAGTTTCAGTGCTTCGGCAGTGCATTCAATATGATCAAAAGCTACATCTTTCAGGATTGAATAATCCGGCCGGCCTTCGGCATCAACTGTAACATGAACCGTCCCTGTGGGAAAAACCGGATCAATCTGAACATTTTCACTTGAGATCCCCAGTTCAGCGATCCTTTTTAAGGCTTCTCTGCCCATTTCATCCACGCCCACACGGGATAATAAGATTCCCTTATCCCCAAAGTTATTTATACGGAAAACAAAATTTGCAGGAGCACCACCCAGTACTTTTTCTTCACCGAAGATATCCCAGACTAATTCTCCGAAAGCAACAATTTTACTCTCCATACCGTTACATTTTGAGGGTCATAAAAATACCAAATAATTATTTCACATCCATCAATATCTTTTGTTATTTTGTTGGTCAGGTCAAATCATGAATTTCTTAGCTCATTTATATCTCTCCGGAGAAAATGAAGGAATCAAGGTAGGTAATTTTATCGGAGATTACATGAAGGGCTCGGGTTACCTCTCCTATCCGGAAAGCATCCGGACAGGAGTTCTGCTGCACAGAAAAATAGACCGGTTTACAGACACCCATCCGCTAGCAAAACAGACCGCCTGTTTTTTTAAGCCGGGGTATGGAAGATACGCAGGAATCGTGGTGGATATAGTGTATGATCATTTCCTTACCTTGAGCTGGAGCAGATATTCAATCCACCCCTTAAAAGACTTTATAAGCAATGCCCATACCTTATTGCTGAAAAATTCTCATATCCTGCCCGCAAAGATGCAGCAATATCTCCCTTTAATGATCCGGAACAGGAGACTGGAATCCTATTCTTCCGAACAGGGGATTCATACCGTACTGGGCTCTATGGCACGTTATACCACCCTTCCCGGAGAACAGGACTTTGCCATCGACACCCTGCAAAAGAATAAACCCGAACTGACTGCATATTTCCATCTGTTTATGGATGAAATCATCCGTTATGTAGAAACAACCTGCTTCGTGGAAATCCTGAAGCCCGGAAACAGTGTAAAAAGCAACTTTCCCCCCCGGGATATGATACCCAGAAAAACATGATTATGAGCATGTTAATAAAATAATTCCAGCCGGCTGGCATCCAGTCGCAAGAAAATAAAAAGAAGAATCGTAAACGACCATAAGGAGGATCCTCCATAACTGAAAAAAGGAAGAGGAATTCCGATAACCGGCATGAGGCCAATTGTCATACCAATGTTAATGCAAAAATGAATAAACAATACAGAAGCTACAGAATACCCATAAACTCTTGAAAAAACAGAACGTTGTCGTTCAGCGAGCAAAATAATTCGCGAAAACAACAACATAAACAGGATCGTAACAACAGTCGTCCCCAAAAAACCCCACTCTTCGCCAACGGTACAGAATATAAAGTCCGTGCTTTGTGCAGGAACGAAATCAAATTTAGTCTGGGTACCCTTCAGGAATCCTTTCCCCAGGAAGCCCCCTGAACCAATCGCAATTTTGCTTTGATTCACATTGTACCCGGCCCCAAACGGATCTGATTCTATCCCCAACAATTCATTAATGCGGGCCTGCTGATGGGGTTCCAGCACATTATTGAAAACATAATCAACAGAAAATGAAAACAACAGGGAAGTTAAGAAAATAAAAATCAAAAGGTAATACCGATTCAGGCGTTTCTGTATCAGTCGGAAAACAAAAAGAAGGGAACTGATTGCGATCCCAAGAATAAAAACACCGGAATCCTCCATCCCGGGCAGAAAGAAATATTTCATGCTCCAGGCCACAACCATGGAACCGGTTAAAACAGCCAGCACGATTCCAAAATCCTTTGTACGGGGAGTCATAAAATAAAGAGCCACCAGGGTCACTATCAGAAGCGCAATAAAAAGAACCAATGTATTAACCAACAAGGCAGAAATAAATAAGCCCGCTACCAGAAAGACAATAAACAAAACAATAGCAGACAATCCTTCTCTGAAGAGCACAAGAATAAAAGCCATATAAACCAAAGCAGATCCTGTATCGTTCTCAAGAAAGATTAAGAGTGCCGGTGTACCAATCAACATTAAAATCATCAGGATGGAGCGGTAGTGGTACATTTTAAAATTGTAGGAGCTGATCGTTTTGGCCAGGGCAAGAGCAGTGGCAAATTTTGCAAATTCGGAGGGCTGGATATTCACTCCGGCAAAGTTAAACCAGGAACGGGCACCCTGTATTTCAACTCCCAGAAACAACACAGCAATCAACAGAAATATAAACACCCCATAAATGGGATAGGCAAAGAATACGAAAAACCGGGGTTCCAGGATCAATGTGATGAAGGCAATAAGAATTGCTGCCCCGATCCATACAAGTTGTTTCCCATACCGCTGGCTGAAATCGAAAATCGTATTAATCTGTTCGTTATACACAGCAGCATAGATATTTATCCATCCCAGGAACAAGAGCAGGAGGTAGATACTGATGATCGCCCAGTCAAGGTTGGCAAATGTACTTTTGCGATGCGGCATAACTAGTTGGGTTTATCGGGGTTCAGCAAATTTGCATCGAACATTCTTTCCTCAATCCACCTGCGTCTCCGGGATACGGTATCCGTAAGGTATTTTTCAATGATCAGGCTTGCAATGGGAGCTGCATATTGGGACCCTCCACCGCCGTTCTCCACATAGACTGAAAGGGCAATCTGTGGATTTTCACGAGGGGCAAAAGCAATAAAAACAGAATGATCTTCTCCGTGTGGGTTTTGGGCCGTCCCGGTCTTTCCGCACATTGTGATTCCATCAATACTGGTCCAGTACGCTGTCCCTTGCGGTTCGAATACCTTTTGCATCCCGTCCAGTACCACGTCAAAATACTCTTCATTGATAACGGCATACTGTTTTTCATTGAATTTTGGATCGATGGTTTCCTGATCCCCGATTTTCTGAACCATATGCGGAATATAGTAAAAACCTCTGTTTGCCAGGATTGAAGCATAATTGGCCATTTGCAAAGGGGTTATCCCCAGTTCTCCCTGCCCGATTGACAGCGACATAATCCATAACACTCTCCAGGGTACTCCTTTGAAGACATGTGTTTCGTAATAAGCGGAGGTGGGAATAAAGCCCTTTTGTTCGTTATGAAAATCGGTTCCGAGGATTTGTCCGAAACCGAAACTTGTAATATATTCATACCAAACCTCAAATCCGGTTTTCACATTTCCGAATTCAGGTTTCTCCAGGATTTTTTTAAAAACCTGAGCGAAATAAGCGTTACATGATTGGGCAATTGCCCCTACAAGTTGAAAATCCTGGTTATGATGGCAGGCCATATGGTAATTCCCCATATGGTATCCGTAGTTACAGCGAAACGTTGTTTCTGGTGTGATCACGCCCTCCTGAAGGCCAATCAGAGCCTGCGCCATTTTAAAGGTAGATCCGGGGGGGTATTGAGCCATCAGGGCACGATTAAAGATAGGTTGAAGGGTATCAGACTGAAGCAAAGAGAAATTATGTCCTCTTTTCCTGCCAACCAGTAAACCCGGATCGTAATCAGGCATGCTTGCCATAGCGAGAACTTCCCCGGTTGCCGGTTCAATAGCTACCACGGCCCCTTTTTTATTTTGCATGATCGTCTCGACATAGTTCTGAAGGTCTGAGTCCAGGGTACATACAAGGTTTTTCCCGGTTTGGGGAGCCATATCGTTCCTGCCATCCCGGTAACTCCCTTTAATCTGGCTATGAACATCAACCAGGAAATACTGTACCCCCTTCTGCCCCCGGAGTTCCTTTTCATACGATTTTTCAATTCCACTTATTCCGGCATAATCGCCAGCCTGGTAATAATCATCCCGACTGATCATCCCGGTAGATACTTCGCCCACATAACCCAATACGTGAGCTGCACTATTCAGGGGGTATTCCCTTAGGGTCCTGGTCTGGGTATAAAACCCCTGGAACTTATGCATCTGTTCCTGCAGATAAGCATATTGTTCCTGGGTTATTTGTTTCACAATGGTTGAAGGTTTGTACATAGAGTATTTCCTTGCTGCTTCCAGTTTTTCTGTAAGCTGCGGTTTTTCAATTTCCAGAAGCCTGCATAACAAGGTGGTATCAAAGTCTTGTGTTTCACGGGGTGTCACCAGAAGATCATACGACGCCTTATCATATACCAGCAATTTCCCGTTGCGGTCGTATATGAGCCCCCGGGAGGGGTATTGAATAATCTTGCGTAAGACATTATCTGTGGCTGATTGTTTATAATCCGGACTCAATACCTGAAGTTGAAAAAACCTGGCTATAAAAATCACTCCGGTCACAATAATGAATCCCAAAATAACATATCTGCGCCGTTTATATGCATCCACCGTAAATCTGCTTTAATTTCTGAAAACCAAAAACTGGCTTAAAACTATCATAAAAACGGAAAATACCGAACTCAACAAACACCGGATAAAGGTATGGATGAAATTTACAAAAATAAATGCTTCGATATAAAAAAAGAAAATATGGTGCAACAAGACCAGGATAGATGAATAGTAAAGAAACCACAAAAATCCATATTGGTGCAATCCGGGATAATCGCTTTTATCCATTTCACGGGCAGAGATAAGATCCATAACCAGAGGCCTGGCAAACGCCATAAAAGTAGTTGCAGCAGCATGCATCCCTAAGGTATTGGAAAAAATATCAATAACGAGGCCCATGAAAAAACCCAGTAACACGACAGCATACCTGGGGGTGGACACCGGTAACAACAAAACAAACAAAACATAGATGTATGGATTTATGAATCCGCTGAACTGAATAAAATTCAGCAAAAGCACCTGAATCAGCACAAGGCTGATAAACATAAGGGTGTATTTAATCCAGATCCTGATCATGCTGATTCAGATTTTCCAGTTCTTTAATCTCTGCTCTGTCGCGGTTCCGTATAATTTCAACATAGGTAACCGCATTAAAATCAACCGAAAGCCTGACCTGTAGGTTATAAAAACTCTCTCCCTGATTGATTTCATAGGATTCCACCGTACCAATGAGAATTCCTTCCGGAAAATAGGTGGATGATCCGGCTGTAACCACCGTATCACCTTTGTTTACTTCTATATGAGAAGGAATATCGGATAGCTGTACATAGCGGTAGTTCATACCGTTCCACGAAATGGTTCCGAAATAATCATTTTTTTCTAATTTCCCGGAAATCATAAGCCGTCTGTTGAGTAACGAAAGGCCGGTAGCATACGATTCAGATACATTATTCACAATGCCAACAATTCCGTTTTCACAGATAATGCCCTGATCCGGTGTTATTCCGTCTTTTCTGCCTTTATCCAGAACCAGATAATTGTATTGTTTATTCACTGATTTATTGATAATTAAAGCTGATTTATACCGGTATTTTCCATAAGATGAAGTATCCGAAAGCGCGGACCTCTCCTGCTCTGCTGTAAATTCCCGGTAATACGACAGTTCACTTTTCAATCGTGTATTCTCCTCAGCCAGTTCCTGGTTAATGGGTGAAAGACGGAAATAATTGACAACGGTATTAAACGTTTTATAGATGGATGCTGTAACCTTGTTTGCTGAGTTCAGGTAGTGTACCCTCTGAAAGTTGTTGTAGTTAAAAATCAACACCACCGACACAACTTCCAGGGTAAGAAATAGCAGAAAAACATGGTTTCTAACTAAAAACCTGATTAAACTTCTCATGTTTATTTAGAAACAGCCTCTTCCCGGTACTAACGAATGAGGAAAGAGAAATTATCTACATTTTTCAGGGCGATACCGGTTCCCCGCACAACAGATCTCAGCGGGTCATCAGAAATGTTAAACTGAATCCCTACTTTAGCTGTTAACCGCTGGTCCAATCCCCGAAGCAGGGCTCCTCCGCCAGTCAGCCAGATCCCTTTGGATACGACATCCGCATACAATTCAGGAGGTGTTTGTTCCAGGACGCTTAAAACAGCTGTTTCAATTTTTGAAATTGATTTTTCCAGGCAATGAGCAATCTCCTGATAGGAAACCGGCACTTCAATGGGCAGGGCAGTCATCTGGTTGGGTCCCTGCACTACATAATTTGGCGGGGGATCTTTGAGTTGCGACAAAGCAGAACCTACATGGATTTTAATATCTTCAGCTGTTTTTTCCCCAATTTTTATATTGTGTTGGTGCCGCATATATTCCATGATATCACTGGTCAGATCATCGCCTGCAATCCGGATGGATTTATTGGTTACAATTCCTCCGAGGGAAATCACAGCAATCTCGGTTGTTCCTCCGCCTATATCGATCACCATATTTCCTTCAGGAGCCTCCACATCAATGCCAATACCTATGGCAGCTGCCAATGGTTCATAAATCATATATACTTCGCGTCCACCTGCATGTTCCGATGAATCACGAACCGCACGTATTTCTACTTCGGTACTCCCCGACGGGATACAGACCACCATTTTCAAGGCAGGTGAGAACAGTTTGGATTTTGGATTGATCATCTTGATCATTCCCCGTATCATCTGTTCAGCCGCATTGAAATCGGCAATCACACCATCGCGCAAAGGCCTGATGGTTTTCAGGTTAGCATGCGTCTTCCCTTGCATTTGCCTGGCTTTTTCACCAATAGCTACCAGTTTATCGGTTTTGAGGTCAATGGCTACGATGGAAGGTTCATCAACAACAATTTTATCATTATGAATGATAATGGTATTTGCCGTTCCCAAATCAATGGCAATTTCCTGAGTAAGAAAAGAAAACAATCCCATTAGAATAACTCTATCTTAATATAATAAATTACAACCTGAATAACCTTGCCAATATCAATGTTTAAAATGCCGTCTGCCCGTAAAAATCATAGCAATTCCATATTCATTGCATGCTTCAATGACCTCCTTATCCCGGATGCTTCCTCCTGGTTCAACGATATATTTTATGCCGTATTCATTCGCTGCTTCAATGCTATCCCTGAAGGGGAAAAATGCATCGGATATTAAAACTGATTCACTGATGTTAACCCCTTCTTTCAGGTTAAAACGTGGAATGGTCAGATACCGCAAACTATCCAGTCTGTTCGGCTGCCCCATCCCAGCACCTGTCAACCAGAAAGAGCCATCGTTGTTTTCGGTAACAAGTGCTATCGCATTGCTTTTTAAATGCTTACATGCAATCAACCCAAATTTTGTCAGGTTTAGTTTGTTTTCGTCAAATTGAATCTTTGTGACATTGCGGAATTCATTTTCCAGTCCTTCATCTTCATCCTGGACCAACATCCCTCCGCTTACCGAGCGATAAAGTTTTTCACCGGTAACCTTTGGTTTGACCGGCATTTCCAGGAGCCGTAAATTCTTCTTTTTAGCAAAAGCCTCCCGTGCTTCCGGTGTGAACGATGGAGCAATAATAATCTCCACAAATTTTTTTGTAAACCAATGGGCTATTTCAGCAGTGACTGTTTCGGTAAAACAGATGATCCCTCCGAACGCGCTGACGGGATCACCGGCCCAGGCAAGCTCGAGTGTTTTTTTCAAATCATCGGATACAGCCAGTCCGCAGGGATTCAGGTGTTTAATAACGGAAACTGCCACTTTCCTGTCAAGGTGGATAACCGAATGATAGGCATCGCATGCTGACTTCCATGCTGCATCTGCATCCAGCATATTGTTATAGGAAAGGGCTTTGCCCTGCAACACATTGGCCTCCGCCAGACAGGCCCCGTGCCTGTTGTTTGAAAATTTATAAAAAACAGCCCTCTGGTGGGGATTTTCACCGTACCGTAAAACGGATCCGTTGTTCAGACTAATCCTTAGCTGCTCCTCATTGTCCGGATTAAAATAGCTGAATATCGCTGCATCATAATGAGAGGAAACAGAAAAGGCATGGGCTGCAAAGGCTTTCCGCTCTTCAACCGATGTATGCCCCTGTTCCCGATCCAGGACATTGTACAGTGCCTCGTATTGATCCTGAGACGCGATTATAACTACATCTTTAAAATTCTTGGCTGCTGCACGAATCAGCGAAATTCCCCCTATATCAATTTTCTCAATTATTTCCTGCTCCGAAGCACCACTGGCCACTGTTTCTTCAAACGGATACAGATCTACAATTACCAGATCGAAAGCCGGAATGTCATATTCTTCAATCTGTGCAAGATCCCCTTTGTTTTCCCGCCGGGCCAGAATCCCCCCAAAAACCTTCGGATGAAGGGTTTTTACCCTGCCTCCCAATATCGACGGGTAACCGGTCAGACTTTCAACACTTTTTACCTTTATACCCAACCCATCAATAAAACGATACGTCCCCCCTGTTGAATACATCTCTATACCCAGTTCTTCAAGTTTCCTTATGATCTTTTCCAGCTTTTCTTTATGAAATACAGAAACCAAAGCAGATGTAATCTTTTTATGTCCAGTCATTTATTATAATATTTCATTAAACCGCAAAGATAACAAAATGCCCATGAATTACATTCAAAATGATCAATAAAAGGCAAAATCCCTTAAAATATCAAGTTTTTATATACATTCAGCACCAAAAATGTAATCCTTAAGAAAAATTAACACTAATCTTTAGACAGGTTGTCAGTTAATCTGAAAAGACGTATGAAACAGCTTTTAATCGCGCGACTGATCCTTGAGAGCTTTAATCTAGCCATCAATTCTCTGAGGGTCAACAAGCTTCGTACCTTGTTGTCGTTGCTGGGCATTACCATCGGTATATTCGCCATTGTATCGGTTTTCACTGTAATCGATTCACTGGAAAGATTTATTCGGGAAAGCCTTGATTCACTGGGAGATAACATGGTTTACATTCAGAAATGGCCCTGGACCCCTCCCGAGGGAGAAACCGAATATCCCTGGTGGAAATACCTCAACCGTCCCTCTCCGGAAATCGAAGAAAACGAAATCTTATTACGGCATGCGAATACTATAGAAAATGCATTTTTCCTGTTTGGATTCAACCGGACCATTGAATACGATAACCGAAAAATTGAAAATGCAGAAATCCTGGCAACTACCTATGGCCTTATGGATTGCTGGGATATAAAAATTGTACGCGGGAGGTATTTTACCGAGTCGGAAATGATCTCCGGTACACCGGTAGCTATCATAGGACCCGATCTTTCAGAAGAATTATTTGACGAGCTGAATCCGGTTGGACGCACCATCAAATTCCAGGGACGGAAATTCAGAATTATTGGTCTGTATGAAAAGAAAGGGCAGGATCTGTTTGGAACCAGCATGGATCAAAGGATTCATATATCTTCACAAAAAGCATTCACCATGGTCGATATCCGAAACCGCGACCAGGGGCAGACCATTTGCATCAAAGCCAGGAAGAATGTTGACCGCGATGAGTTTGTCTCAGAAATAACCGGAATTATGCGAACCATCAGGAAACTCAAGCCTTTGGAGGAAAATGATTTTGCCATCAATGAAGTTAGCATTATTTCAACCCAGTTCGACCAGTTTTTTGCTGTTTTTAATGTGGCCGGTTGGATCATCGGCGGTTTCTCAATATTGGTTGGAGGATTTGGAATTGCCAATATCATGTTTGTTTCGGTGAAGGAGCGAACAAAGATCATTGGCATTCAAAAGTCAATTGGCGCTAAACGGTATTTTATTCTGCTTGAGTTTATTTTTGAAGCCATCATCCTTTCGGTTATCGGAGGCATTGTTGGATTGTTCTTAATCTTTATCGGAACCACAATTTTCAGCTACGCTGCTTCCATGACGGTATCGCTGAGTCTGGGAAATATAGCAACCGGTTTAATGATCTCAAGCGTTATCGGTTTCATTGCAGGATTTATGCCGGCTCTCTCTGCAGCCCGTCTGGATCCGGTTGAAGCCATCAATTCAGTGTGATCCCGGGAGACTGGTTGTTCACGCTCTTTTCCTCTAACACTTTGCCCATACCGACTCCCGGCAGCCTGTGAAACCCACGTTCCTTTCCTTTGGGGATCTTTCTTCTAAAAAACGGTTAAATTGAAGAAAAAACTACCAACAAGCATGTAAACAATCAATCCCAGGATATCGTTGGTTGTTGTGATAAACGGGCCGGTTGCCAGAGCAGGATCTATTTTGAGACGGTTTAACAGTAACGGGACAAACGTACCGAACAGCGATGCAAAGAGGATGACAATAAACAGGGATACACTCACTGTAAAGGTAAGTTGCATGTTATCTTTTGTGATAAAGTTGTAGAAAAAAATCAAGGTAGAAAAAACCAGTGCGGTAATCAGCGCTACGGAAGATTCTTTCAGAAGTTTATTCATCGTTGACTGGATATCTTTTCCCCCGGCAGCGATTGTCTGTACCACAATGGATGAGGACTGAACCCCCACATTCCCGGCCATGGCAGCAATCAGCGGGATGAACAAAGCCAGGCCCTGAAACTTTGTAAGCGCTGTTTCATAGATTCCCAGTACCTGAGCTCCCATAATGCCCCCAAACAATCCGACCATCAACCAGGGAATTCTGGCACGGGTCAGGGGCCATACCCTGTCGGTCATTTCCACATCCCCCGTGATACCTGAAACCATTTGATAATCCTTTTCTGCTTCTTCCCTGATAATATCAATTACATCATCCACCGTAATCCGTCCCTTAAGTCGCCCCTGATGATCTACTACCGGAAGGGCAACCAGGTCATATTTATCGATTATATGGGCCACCTCTTCCTGAGGAGTGTCTGTCGGAACACTTTTAATATCGCTGTTATAAATATTTGAGATTTTTGCATTGGTATGGGTTAGAATTAGTTTTTTCAGTGACAGGATGCCCTTCAGGATTCCCACGTCATCGATCACGTAGACATAATAAATCTCATCCACATCTTCAGCCTGTTGGCTTATTTCCCTGAGGCATTTTGCGACTGTCCAGTTTTCATTGACCGAAACGAGCTCTTTTGCCATAATTCCCCCGGCAGATTCCTCATCGTAATCCAACAGATCTGCAATATCGCCCGCCTGTTCAACATCTTCGATCTCATTTAAAACCTCCTGTTGCAGATCATCATCCAGATCCTGCACAATATCTGCAGCATCATCGGAATCCATGTATTCGATAAACTGCCGGGCAATCACTTCCGGAGGCAAAGCTCTTAGGAACCTTCTCCTGTCCGCTTCAGGAATCTCAAGCAATACATCCGAAGCTTTTTCGCCTCCAAGCAACAAATAGATGTATTTTGCTTCTTCAAGCGATAACACATCCATGATTTCTGCAATATCGGCAGGGTGCAGATCAACAAATAACGAACGTATCTCCTTTTCAGCTTTTTGTTCGATCAGTTGCTGCAACATCTCGACATATTCTTTGGTCAGTTCGAAGTGCATAATCACCTGTTTTTAAGGCGGAGTTCAATCTGCCTGGTTAATGAAATAAATTGGCTTATATCCATTTGTTCCGGTCGTAGGGTTGCAAATTCTTCCGGCACGGCACCATATGCTGCTTTCAATGAATTCCGCAACATTTTACGGCGCTGGTTGAACGCTGTTTTTACAACGTTAAAAAATAATTTTTCATCACATTCCAACTGTTTTCTTCGGTTTCTTCTTAACCTGATAACAGCAGATTTTACGCGCGGAGGCGGAGTAAATACCTGTTCATTGACAGTAAAAAGGTATTCAACCGTATAAAATGCCTGGAGCAAAACGCTCAGGATTCCATAGGTTTTGGAACCATGGGAGGCACTGATTCGCTCAGCAACCTCTTTCTGCACCATCCCCACCACTTCCGGAATTTTATGTTTGTATGCAAGTACTTTAAAAAAGATCTGCGATGAAATATGGTACGGAAAGTTCCCGATCAGGATAAATGGTTCACTGAAATATTCATTCAGGTCGCATCTCAGGAAATCGGCCTCAATAATATGGTTTTGAAGTTCCGGAAAATGGTTGGCTAAATAGCGGACTGATTCAGAATCAATTTCGATAACTTGTAACCGGATTTGCGGATTTTGCAGTAAAAAACGGGTAAGGACTCCTGTTCCCGGACCAACCTCAAGTACCTGGGTGGTATCCTCAGGAGTCAGGTAGTCAACAATTTTTCGGGCAATATTTGTATCGTTCAAAAAATGCTGACCCAGATGCTTTTTGGCCCGTACAAAACTCATTGTTCTCCGAATCGTTCATTTTTGTATCCAACTAATGATTCTTTTACCCCTTTGTTATTAAAACAAATTTATATTTTTGCCGGAACGGTTCAAAAAAACCGGTATATTCAAGCGCTGAAATTAATAAAATTTTTCAGTGAATGGAAAAATCAACGTGGTTATTCACCAAAAAGATTTTAGTTTGAAAAAAAAGATATTCAATGCACTGAAATACCTTGCTTTTTTTGCAGTGGGAGCTGTTTTGTTCTGGTTGATATACAAAGACATGGATATTGACAGGATGAAGGATGTTCTACAGAACGATGTAAAATACCTCTGGATCTGGGTTGCACTCTTCCTGGGATTATTAAGCCATATCAGCCGTTCCTTGCGATGGAATCTGATGATTGAGCCATTAAGCCACAAACCCCGGTTGCTGAACACTTTCCTGGCCGTAATGACAGGGTACCTTATGAATCTTGTATTACCCCGGATGGGGGAGATCTCCCGATGTGGGATCCTGGCCCGCTATGAAAAACTATCGTTTGCCCAATTGATTGGAACCGTGGTTACAGAACGTCTGATCGACCTGTTGATGTTGATGTTATTTACCCTGGTGGTGGTGATAACACAATTTGGCCAGATATTGGGATTCCTTCAAAAAAACCCAGGTATCGAAAAAAATGCAGTTTCCATCTTTACCTCTCCTGTTTTATGGATTGGATTACCTGTAATCATTGTTCTTGTAATTATTTACCGGAAAACCTTAAAACACACGCTCCTGTTCAGAAAAGTCAATCAGACCGTCACTCTGTTCAAGGAAGGTTTTAGTTCGGTACGTACGATGAAAAAGAAATGGACATTTATCGGTCATTCGTTTTTTATCTGGCTGATGTATTACCTCATGCTTTATGTCGTCTTTTTTTCTTTTGATTTTACCCGTCTTCTTTCACCTCTGGCTGGACTTACAACGTTTGTTCTGGCCAGTTTTGGCATGGTTGCCCCGGTGCAGGGAGGAATCGGCGCCTGGCATTTTATGGCTATGGAAGCCCTCTCTATTTACGGGGTCCCCAACGAGGATGGAAAAATCTTTGCCTTAGTGGCTCATACCACCATGAATGCGATGATTATTGTTTTAGGGATAATCTCCTTGTTGATTCTCCCCTTTATAAACCGGCGGCCTAAGGCAACGGAAGCATAGAACCATGGTACGTTTTCGTGGTCCCTGCCTGGTTGCAAATTGAAGGAGAATCGTACCTTTACAGGCAAAAACCCATCGATGAATACGGAGTTTTTTATTGCAAAACGGCTCTATTGGGACAAAAAAAATCAACATTTTGTTTCAAGAAGAATTATAAACATCGCGCTTGTGAGCATCGTACTGAGCCTGGTAGCAATGATTATTTCCGTCTCTGTAATTACCGGATTTAAGGATGAAGTGAGAAATAAAGTGGTTGGATTCGGGGGACATATCAGAATCATCAATTACGATTCAAACCTTTCAGCAGAAACACAGCCTGTTTCGAAAAATCAGGATTTCCTTCCCTCACTGAAAAATCTGGACATGATTACACACATTCAGGTTTTTGCCACAAAACCGGGAATCATTAAAACCCGGGATCATATTGAAGGAGTTATTGTGAAAGGTGTAGATACCGGTTATGACTGGAATTTCTTCACCCGGTATTTAGTGAAAGGCCAGATACCTCCGATGAACGATTCAGCCCGGATCAACGAAATCCTGATCTCTGAAAAAACATCGAACCTGCTGGGCTTCGATATCGGTGACGATGTATATGTCTATTTTATCAATGAGGACCGCAAAACACCCAACATCCGGAACTTCAAGGTCAGTGGTATTTTTAATACCGGGCTTGAAGAATTTGACCGTCTGTTTATTCTTGCCGACATAAAACACATTCAACGCCTGAACAACTGGGATCCGGACCAGGTCAGCGGTTTCGAAATAACCATCCGTAACTTTAAGGACCTGAATCTTGCAGAGTATCTGATCAGGGAGCGGGTCATTGCCTATGATGAACAAAACGGGGTGTCCCTGCGTACCGAAAATATCCTGCGCAAATATCCCCAGATCTTCGACTGGCTCTCGCTTCTCGACATGAATGTCTGGGTTCTGCTTATCCTGATGACTCTTGTTGCAGGAATCAATATGATTTCCGGGTTGCTGGTATTAATGCTTGAGAGAAGTACCATGATTGGCATTCTTAAATCGTTGGGTAGCCCGGACCATAGCATCCGGAAAGTCTTTCTTTACCTTTCGGGATTTCTTATTTCCCGGGGCCTGTTATGGGGAAACGTAATCGGAATATTGTTCATCCTGCTCCAGAAGTATTTTAAACTGATGCCCCTGGATGCAGCATCCTATTATATGTCCTATGTTCCCGTACACCTTTCACTGTTGCATCTGGTTCTCCTTAATATTGGGACCATGGCAGCGGTTCTGACGATGCTTTTGATCCCGGGTGCCTACATCAGCAGGATCTCCCCGGATAAAACCCTGCAGTTTGATTAAGTCCGGTCAGATAGGTATTACGTTGACATAATGTTGGTAATTACTCAGTACTTTTTGCACGTACTGGTAGGGTTCTTCCCCCCGGCAATAGCCCCATTTTACCTCCGGTTCTTTAATGTATTTGTCCAGCGATTTATTTAACAGGTAATAATCGACATTATCTTTCCATGTCAACGGATTTTTGCCATATTTCTCTGCCAGCCGCTGAGCATCTTTCACATGCCCCAGCCCCACGTTAAATGAAGCAAGTACAAATCGTATCCGTTCGGTTGAATCGGTCACTGTTGGTTTGAAATAATCATCCAGCCAGGTAAGAAGGCGAATCCCTCCTGATATATTCTGTGCCGGATCCGTAATATCCTCCACTCCAAAAGTTTCTGCTGTGGATGGCATCAGTTGCATCAGCCCCTGTGCTCCGGACCAGGAATCAGCCTCAGGGGAGAATCTTGATTCAACATAGACAATGGAGGAGATCAGACGCCAGTCCCATTGATGTTCTGCTGCGATCTCTTTTATTAACGCATCGTATTCTGAAATTTTTCCTCCACTTATGCTGTGGTAATCACTTGCCACCCTGTACTTTGAACGGGAACTCAGAAAGTATCTCCGGTACAAAATCCGGTAGGTTGCCGTCTCTTTGAATTCCTTTAACCAGTTGTTGAGGTATTGAAGCCATTCCGCTTCCCCTTTCCTTACAGCCCAGGCTATATTCTGAGGAAAACTTACCGGAGTTGAAATATCAATATTCGGATAATAGGTCTTATTAACCCTTGCTACATTTTCATCACAAATCGTATACTCAATTTCACCATTGGCTACACGGCCAACCAGTTTTTCCACCCCATAGATGGTATCTTCAACAATATGTATAGGCTGCCCGATCTCTTCTGATAAACTCTGAAGTCGTCTGTAGTACGCGGTATTTTTTTGTACATGAATGGTTTTGCCTGCAAGGTCCAGTTGATTTCGAATAATCTGTCTGTCAAGTTCTTCATAACTCATGCTCTGCCAGTTATCCGGTAATCGCTGAACCAGTACCTGCCGGGTTTGTTCCAATGGTTCTGTAAAATCCACTCGTTCACTGCGGTTCCTGGTAACGGTAAGATTCTTGGCAATCACATCGAATCTGCCTTCTATGAGCCCCTCAAAGGTTTCTTCCAGGTTGTTGCTGACCACAATTTCCAGCTGAACATCCATTTTTTCTGCCAGTGCCTGGAGTATTTCATAGGTAAATCCCATGGGAACAGCCCGGTATACAAAATAATTTGTGGAGTTGTAATCAACCACAACCCGTAGTTTTTTCTTGGCAAGAATCTCCTGAAGCAAGGTCCCTTTGTTTTTGCCAGATCCATCCCCTGTTTCCTGGGTTCCTTTATGGCAGGAACATACGAAAAGTAAAAAAGCAAAAACCAGGAATACACGAACAAAGCCTGTTTTCCTCTCTTTCATCTTCTTCAAAAAAATAAATCCCTTAGTCATAAAATTTCCAGTCCACTCCAAGCCTGAAAGTCATTCGGTTCATAGGGTGATGCAAAGCAGTAAAATATTCTTTGTTGAAAACGTCTGATCCCACATTTATCAGTTTAAAAAATACCCTGGTCCTTTTCAGTTTCAGACTTACATAGGCATCAATATACGGATAATTTCCTATCTCCTTCTCATTCTGGAGATAAAAAAATCCGGTTGCAGGATTATATGCATCGGCATAATACCTGGTATTGAAACGGGTATCCAGACCGATTTGAGTATACATAACCTTCGATATCAATAACTTATAGTATATTCCTGCATAGGCGGAAAAATCCGGCAGGTGAATAAACTCTTCTGAAGAAGATTTCTGAAAAAGCAACTTCGCATCGAAGGTAAAATTTCCAAGAATGAATTTTTTATTCAGGTAGGCAGAAAAGACCAACAGTTCATTTTTTGTTTGAGAGGGGATTCCGAGGGTATCGTTGTAAATAAAATTGTTGATGAGTGCATAATTGGCACCCATTTCAAAATTCCTCTTTTCCGAACTCAGTCTTATTCCGGCCTTCATCTGTTGCTCATGGTTAAAACTGTTATACCAGGTATAATGATTGGAATGATACCTGTGCTGAAAATAATCAGGAACCTTGTTTTGCAGATTGGCTGTGATTTCGATAAAAGCGGCTGTATCTTTCAGAAAATTCAAGGGTTTATAAATCGATCCTGTAATTTTTGTTTGCCCGCTGTGGTATCCCGTGATATAAAAACGTCCATCGAAATTCCAGTTCCAGAATTTTCCTGTTTCGCGAAAGATTCCTGCCCCTACATAAATATCTGAATAGGTATCGGTAAAGTATTCATCGCCTGAGTACCCGGGAATGCCAATTTTCACAAAATCAAAACCCAGGTAAGCACGTTTCCCGAAACTGTACTTATTCTCAGGATTCTCCCATTGCTTTGCCTGGAGGATTCCGGTAAATTTATGAAACCTTACCGAATCATTGGTTATGGAATCGTTGAGGGTAGCCGGAAGAAAAAATTCATTGTTCACTTCATCTTCCTCTTCAGTAAACTGCCTCAGGTTGGTTGAATACTCCAGGTAACTTAAGAATGAAAAACGGGGAAGAAAGAACAGGGAATCCGCTTTTCGTTCCTGTACCGCAACTTTTGTGTTCAGGGAATCCACCCAGGAGCCAATTTTATATTCTGAAGTAGCATAAAAATAATTGCTTCTGTATTCCGAACGTGTATCCACCAGATTAAAAAGAATGACATCGTCAAATATCTGGCTGTCATCTTTCATTCCCCCGTTTTCATCGTTTCCAATCCGGTTTGAGATAAACCCTCCATGAAAGCTGTATTGATCAGTAATATAGCTGGAATAGAGCGCAATGAAATTATTCTTATGTTCCTGTTCAATATATTGTCCCTGGGATCTTGCCTGATCAAACCTGAAAGTAACATTAAGATCCGGATTTATATTCTGTGTATGCAACACATTAAAGCGTGTTTCATTTTTACGGTTCTTATTTTCACTCTGGCTGTAATCAAGAAACGTATAGGGAGTTGTCGTGTTATAGTACCGTACATTATGGGGAGTCAGCAAATACGCATCGTGGGTCTGAAGAAAGAGAAAACCGGTATGGTATTGTCTTGAAAAAAAATTATTGGGAAGATAAGCCCCTCCATAATTCCCTGTATAGGTATTTGTTATGGCATTTTTATAAATTGGGTGGTATATCTGAATTTTATCTTGTGTGGTATCACGTTCAACGAAATGTATAAAAGCTCCTTCTCTCTGCAACTCCCATGCGTTGATTCTTGATTCAATATCTGTATGAAGATTCTCCGGTTTACTTTTATCGTCCTGTAATCCTTCTGGATTCAGTTGTGAAAAACCAATAGCCGGTAAAAAGCAGGTTAGTAACAGGAAAGGGTATTTAAAATTCAACATGCTCTTTACAAATAAATAAAAAGATGTCACAAATCTAAAAAAAGGATTCATGCAACCGTAAAAACAGGGAAAGTTTTCACCTTAATTAACAACTTTTGTAATAAAGCCATTGTCTTCAACCGGTTGGTAGACTTTTTATCCTTCAAAGGGACAAAAATAGGAGTGCGAACCATTCATTCACAGTTTCAATTATTGCGTCTCAGACGCTGAACCAACAACCCTTCGTTACCGCAAAAACTCAAGCGAGGGGCAGCTGGGGGGTACTTTAAACTGCCCCCTGCTGGCGCAAATTTGTAATTTGTGCCTTATCTTGCAAAGATAAAATTTCAATTCTACCGAATTGCACACCGATTGAAAATCGGCGCGAGCGGGAGTTTTTCCAGTTCCGCAATTCTCCTGGTCTCTTTATTTAAAGACTGGACTCTATGCCCGGGAAAACTATGTTCCCCTTTCTGTTGGAAATCCTTTCGCCAACGATATAATAGAAAGGGTTCGATACCCAATTCCTGCGCGAGCTCAGATACATTCTTGCGCTCTAAACTCAACTTGACTGCATTCTCTTTGAATGATTTGTCGTAATGTGTTCTTTTTTTTCTCATTTTACACAAAATTAAGTTTTTATGCTTAACTCTGTGTCCCGGCTAAGTTAGTAATTCCACACGTATCTATTTACTCAGTACTTATAGCTATTAACTTATTAATTCGAGGCTGCAATAACCATATCCCAATAACAAATAATATAAGTAGAAAAAACTCCTTTGTATGGTTTTCAAAATCTATGTCTCTCCCTACTTCATACATGACTAATGCTTTTGATGAAAAATAAAAACAATGAAACGAAGCAAAAATAAAGTATATCGAAAAAATTATTAGAAAAGAACCTTCATCAAATAATTTTGACTGCAAAGACGCAATATTGAAAAACAAAACTACAGCAAAAGCCAAAGAGTATATTACATTTATCCCAAACAACATATCAGACCTACGTAACTCTTTAGGTAATTTGCTATTAAATACCATTCCTATTGAGTAAAGCCATACTATAATTAGAGTGAAAAATAAAATATTTAGTACCGGCAATATTAACAAATTCATCTTTTCAGACACAAAAAAACCTACAAGCACAGGAATCATTATCAAAGAAAATAATTCCCATGCTCGTATTTTTAAAAATAATATTTGAAGTCTATTAATAGCTTGGACCATACATTTCTCTTTTTATTTCTTCTAGTACGCTATTTTGTGGATTCATCATTTCATGCGTTGCCGAAGATATATAGGTTTTAACTGTTTCTACAGTATTTTTTATGAACTTCCCTATATTTTTGAAGTTTATTCCTCCTCCGATTGTAGCAAGTCCTGCAGAAAGTTCAAGGCTAACCTCTCCATTGTTAGTAACTGAGAAATTTTTAACGCTTGCATTAAAGTCGCTATCTGTATCACCTATTTTTCCTGTAACACCTAATCCATCTTTGGTAGAGCTAGTTACTGTTGCTTGTCCCAATTCTGCCGTGGCTAAATCTCCGCCAAGAGTTCCAAACTCAATTGAAGCAGCACCCTCTGCTCCTGTTACAGAAAAATCTGATTTAAATTCAGATCCACTAATACCAAAACCTCCTTCTGTCTTCATTAGTGTTCCTCCAAGTTCAAAAGTAAAAAGTGAACCTGCTTTTAATTTAAGTTTTGCACCGGCAGCTTGAACTCCTCCTTTTCCATATGCCATGCGACCAACAGAATTTGCAGCCCTTGCTTTCTGTGTTACTTCTTTACTGACAGCTGCTCTCACCCATGGATTCTTGATAGGGTCCTGTGGTTTCAAACCATCAGGGTCAATAAACACTATTGGATTATTTAAAGCGTAATTATAAGGAGACCAAGAAGAATATTTTTCCGCCAACAGGTCCACAGAGTGCCACCTCCCCAGTTCGGGATCATAGAACCTTGCTCCGTAATCCAGACAACCTACTTTTCAAAACCACCATTTTCCCCAAGCCCCAGGCTTGCCAAAAACAGCTTTGTTCAAAGAACGTTACCTGCCCCCAAAAATAAGGCTTTTTTTCTTTTAATTGAACCTTTTTTCAGTTGAAGGTTTCTCAGTTAAAAGAAAAAATTATTTGAACGCAGCTGTTCATTTTAACCGCTTAGGCAACCATCAAAGCCAGCGTCGGAGGGCAAGGTTTTTTGATTAAAAATTTATACAACTAAAATAAAACACTAACCAATAAATTTTTCTTCAAAAACCCGTAGGGCTTGACCTTGCGTGGGTTGGGCGGTGGCTTTATCTTTGCCCTAAGTGGTTTAAATGATTCTCCTGGAATCAATAATACTTTTTTAATTTCTAACTGTTTATCATCATTTCAACTGTGGGCCGGGGAAAAACAGGGAAAACAGCCTTGAGCGTGCGTTGGGGCGGAGGGTGCAAAAAGTGAGGTACGAACGGTTTGCGCCCGGAGCGAAGGGAACGAAGTGCGAGCCGACTGCGAGTGCGACTGAGGCCTGACGGCGGGAGCTGACGAAGAATGAGGAAGCAGAGCCGGCAGTGGTGTTTACACTGAGGCTTTGGCGGGCTTTTTGTTTTCAGGGCTGGTCTGTGTGTCCGAACAAAAAGCATGACAAAGGCGAACCGAGGGAGTTAGCAGGCGAGCCAAACACGGCAGCGGTTGGATTTTTTAGCGGCTGCACGGAGAGACGAAGGAACGGAGGGCAGTGGCTAAAAAAGACAAAGGAGCTGCCATGAGGAGGATTGAGGAGCGCAAAAAACATGACAAGCTGCGGAGTTTACGGAGCACCCGCAGGGCAACAAGGCTCTTTTTTATACCTTTAAAAACCATTCAATTAAAATAAAAAAGTGCCTTGTTGGCTTGGCGTGGTTTTTTGCCGACGATTGACGACGAATACCGCTTTTCCTGTTTCGTGCGGTGGGGTTTCTATCTTAACGGGTGGTGTTGGTTTAAAGCTTCCTGTAAATCTTCCAGGTTGTTGGTCTGGTATCTTTCGGTTGTGCTTACGTGTTTGTGGCCGGCTTTGTACTGGACTTTCCTTACATCTTCCGTTTTCAGCCACTCGGTTATCACGCTTTGCCGGAGTTGCCGTAAATCCCTGATTTTAGGATTAATTTTCTTTAAAGCTGTAGTCAGGTGCAACAAGCTGTTTTTAATGTTTGTTGCCCCGTTCAGGCTGATAAAAAGCTGTGTTTCAAGTTTGCCAAAATCCGGTTTCTTTACTTTCCTCCCTGACCAGTTGGGAGTTGATTTCAGGGCTTTTAAAATTGCCGGCCTGGTTTGTTGCAGGTATTCCTGCAGCCCGATGATTTGGTTTGCTGCCAGTTCCAAAATCCTGCCATTGTTGCTTTTCGTCCCGGTGATTTCTATTTTACCTGATTTCAGTTTTAAGTTACCTGGTTCAAGTCGTTGCAGTTCCCCTGTTGTCAGCGCCTGGTTGATGATTAAACTGATAATTGCTTTGTTTCTTGCTGTCCGTAAATCGTACACCAAATAGTTTTCATAGGCTTGCTGTAACTCTTCCTTGTCCAGCAGGTTGTTGGGTATCCCGGCTTTTTTGCCTTTTAAAAACAATCCGCTTGCCGGGTTTTTGCTTGTCCTGCCTTCCAGTTCCTGGTACTCGTAATATTTTCGGACTGCTGCCAGCTTCCGGTTTATCAGCCTCGTACTGTTGTTTTTGTCATTACAATGGTTGATGTAGCTTAACAGTTCCGGGTAGGTGATTTGTGTTTCTTCCAGGTGGTTTTCTTTTATCCACAATAAAAAAACGGCTGTGTAATTCAGGTACTGGCGGATGGTATTTTCGTTGTAAGCCTGTTTGTTTAATAAGCTCTCAAAACCTTTCAGTTCCGTTTTGTATTTCAGCTTCAGGTGGTAATATTCGCTTTTAGGCTTCATAGGCTACGTGCGTATAAATCTGGGTTGATTCCAAACTGCTGTGCCCTAAAAACCGTTTTATCTGTTCCAATTCCATTCCCGATTGTAACAAGTGCGTGGCGATGGAGTGGCGGAGCGCATGTAACCCGGCTTCTTTGTCTATTTCGGCTTTCTCTTTTAGCATTTGCAACCTCTCAGCTATGGCATTGCCCCCAATCCGGTTTCCCCGGACTGACAGGAACAATGCTTTTGCCGGGGATTGCAAAAGTACCGGCCTGGCATAGTCCATATAATTTTGCAGTTCTTCTTTTACTGCCCCGGCCATGGGGACATAGCGTTCTTTATAGTTTTTTCCTTTTCGCACGTACACCAGTTCCCTGTCAAAAAGGATATCGTTTGTATCGAGGTTAAAGCCTTCGTTCCTTCTGAGCCCGCAGCCGTAATAAACGGCCAGTATGGCCCTGTCCCGGATTCCCAGGACATCGCTGTCGCAGGCATTGTACAGGCTTTTGATTTCTTCTTTGGTAAAAATGGTGATGTTGTTTTGCGGTGAACCTGGCAGTTTTATATCCACCTCGAAGCTGCTTTGCCCGGTTTCCCTCAGGTATTTTGCAAGTTTGCGCAGGGCGGTTAAATGTGTCCGTAAATAATTCTTGCTCAGTTTGCCGCCTTTCTTTCGGTTCTGCCGGGTTTTCAGGTAGTCAAAATAATTTGCGATTACCGGTTTGCTTACGGCTTCCAGTTCCTTTATTTGCCGGCTTTCCAGCCATCCCAAAAACTCACGGGCTTTTAACGGGGCGTACTTTACTGTGCTTGGTTCGAAGTTCAAAAGCTTTAGCCAGTCCTTGAACCCGGTTTCAAGTTGTTTGTACCCTGCTGTATGTACCGTTAAATTTTGCATACCCTCTTGCTCGTTTGGTGTGAAGCTGTGAAAGCCCCGTTTTTATCCTCATAATTTACTGTTGTCTAAACTGTTGCTTTTCACATCCCCGGTTGTGAAAGCAGTGTGAAAGGCTTGTGAAAGAGTTCCGCCTTCGTTAAAACTCCGTCGGATAAACCGGGGTCAGTTTTGTTTTTGCTTTAGTTTATCCAGTACCTGGTCGAGTATATCCACGTCATTTTTCAGTAACTCGTAATCGTCCCAGCTTATGATTTGGTATTCGTAACCGGTTTGCCTGTTGCTGCTTATCAGTTTGATTAACCCCCTTTTCTCTAAGTTTACCAGGAACCGGCTTAGCTTCTGCGGGTGCAGCCTAAAATGTTTGCGGATGTCTTTGGCGTAAAAACTGGTTTGTTCCTGGCTGCCTTCCTGGTCCTTTAAGTAAAATTTCAGGCTTTCAAAAAAGCCCCGTAAATCGCCGCCCAACTCGTCTGATTTCCGGAGCAGGGTATCTTTGACCAGCCAGTTGGCCAGTTCGATATCTTCCAGGGTGGTTTCAATGTATGGTTTGCCTTCCCGGTTTTGCTTCCACTCCCTTTGGTACTGGTGGTAAAAGGTGATGATTTCAATCAGTTTCAGGTAGTGCATATTGGTGCGGAGCTTTTTAAAAACACAGTCCGGTATATCCAGTTCCGGTGCATACGGATTGATTACCTTTACTTTCCTTAACAGCCGTTGGGCGTTTTTCAGGATTTGCCTGTACCCGTTTTGTTCCTGTTCGTTGATTAACCCGGCTTGCAGTCTCCGTTGGTAATTCATGACATCTTTCATGTGCTGCAGGGTTTCATCAATGTGGAGCAAAAAACTGCGGTTGGCATTGTCTTCGTAAATATTGCCCTGCGTGGTAGCCCCGCTTACGCAAATCGGGCCTTCGACCATCAATACTTTCTGGACATTGTTCCCCTTTGCATCTTTATCGGTGGTAAGCTTTGATATGCTTTGCTTTGACATAAATTCACGCAAGGGTAAAAAGGCATTGTAAACGCCCTCCAAATCCTCGATTAGCAAAACTTTGTGTTTCCAAAAATCTTTGGCCGAGTAATACAAAGTATTCTCGGTTAAACTGGTGATTGTCCTTACACTTTCTTCCGGCAGGCATTCGCTCACTTTGGTCTGCAGGTAGGTTTTACCGCTGCCTGATTTCCCGAAGATGATAGCGTGCAGGGGCTCGTCAAATAAACGGCTCAAATAAAGAAAAAACAGGAGCAGCCCGTTTTTCTGTTCGCCCACCAGACCGCTTTTTTCGATGGAGGCCAATGTGTTTTTTACAAGCCCGCTGGCTTTTAAAAATTTCATGGCCCGTTTTTCTTCTTCCCTGGTCATCTGGTAGGTTTTGGGCTTTAATGCTTTTCGTTCCTGCTCGATTTGTTTTAGGCGGTACTGTTCAATCCTGTTTTTCAGCCTGCTGATGGTGGTTTTCAAAAGGGTGGTACTGGTTTCCAGTTCCTCGGCAGCCCCTTTGATATACCGCTGTAATTGCCCGTTGCTGTACAGGTTCACATCGTCCTGGTAGTACTTGAAGTCATCGTCCCGGGGCTGTACCAGCAGGTTGATTTTCAGCCGGTGGATGTTGTCTTTCTCGATGCCGCCCCAGATGGTAAACTGCAGTTGGTTGTCCCGGCAAGTGATTTTGTGGGGATTGGCCGTGTTCAGCCCCGGTTCTGTCGCCGGTTCCGGTGGCGCTTCCGTCTCATTGCCCCCGATGGTTCAAAGATTTTTTTCAATTTAAATATATTACATTATTTGCTTAGAAAGCCCTGTT
>CAZNPV010000001.1:151225-206610 GCA_964575025.1 uncultured Mariniphaga sp. | reverse complement strand
CTGCTTTGGGAGCAGGAGGTCGCAGGTTCGAATCCTGCTACCCCGACAAATGAAAAGCCTGACACGGTAGTGTTGGGCTTTTTCTATTCTATAAAGCTAGACTTGACTGAGATTTAGAGAATAGAAAAAGAACAAAGAGAGCATCGCGATCCAGGCTTTTCATTTTAGCCTCCCCCACCTCAGGATCACTCTAAGTAATCCTGCTACCCCGATAACAAAAAATAAATGCCGTTGTAAATCAGTATTTTACAGTGGCATTTTTGTTGGTAGTAGAAAATGTAGTAGCAATTTATTTATCTGTTTTTCTATTTTTTTATTTTAATATCTGTCAACGAATTTCATTTTTATTCAGATGGCTTTTTAATCTCTAATATCAATTCAATATTTACACGTTGTTCAACTGATTTCTTTTTGTCTGATATTGCAATAAAAAGGCACGTTTTGTCTTTTCGTTCAAAAAAGAACGCCGGGTTAATTCCTCCACCATGGGTTGTAGTTGTAAATATGGACCCAGAATCTTATCTCTTCTTTTTTTGTTCATTTCAAATTTTCTCGCCAGTTCATGAAAATCGTGCAGTCCTGGATGTTTGCTTTTTTTCATTGCTTCCGATTGATAACCGTCACTGAATAAACCGCCATCCAAAGCAAAATCCGTATCATCCACGTGGATTTTTGTATTGAGCAAATCATACGCCGGACTGAGCACATAATCTCCCCCGGGTGTTTCGAGAAGTGCATAATTTTTCAGATGTGCATCTCCGTTTGAAAACAGGAAGTTAAAAACAATCAACGAATACAACTTCTCAATTTCCACGCGCCAGGCCGGGACAAATTTCTTTAGTAATTCACCCATTTCCTCATAATTGAAATCGTACTTGAAATTTTGCCCTGCATTTTCTTCCGTTTTTCCGGCCAACGATGCAAAATCTTCTTTCCCCCATTTCGAACCATCTTCTCTCACATCAAATCGTTTTGTGATATAGGCAGGTTCGCCGTTGGAAAAGAATATCAGCGCGTTTTCGGCAGTTTGCAAGCCATACACCTGCCGGGCAATTTGCATGGTTAAATGCTCGTTTGCCGGAACCTGGTTGACATTTTTCAGGTCTCTGGGGATAGGTTTTAACAGGTATGTTCCCTGCTCTCCTTCTTTGGTCAGGCGCAATTTATTTTTATCAAGTACCAGCGACAGTTTCTCCTGAACTCCGGATATTGAAATTCTTTTCCGGTTCTCAATAAATTTTTCAGCATCTTCCTCATTGTTTTGGGGTGGGCCATAAGGCAAAACAGGACTTACTTTTCGTCCCTGAAAAACCCTGCGCAAACAGTTAGTGCTGTAAGTATTAAAGCCTTCTACCAATGTTCCCGGGCAATATTTTAGTTCTGGTACAGTCATTTTTTTATTTCTGATAATGTTATTGCTCCAATGGTATCGGTTTTTGCCGTAGCCAGCAGTAACCCAAAGTAATCTTTTTTGTCGATCTTCAATTGATGGGTTTGCAGATGCCGGTTCGCACCTTCCGATAACATATTAAAGAAAAACGGAAACAAGTACTCCGATTTGTAAACCTGCTTGTTTTTTGGCATAGTCAAGCTAATTGGCGGAAGTTCATCGTTTGCAAACCAATTATCATCATAGCGGAATTCGTAATTATTAGATGAAAATTGTGTTAGTACTCCTGCCAGTTTGCCGTTTCTGTAAATATTCGCTTTTCGCATAGGTTTATAGCTGAGGTTGTTTTACTTCAATTTTTATTTCCATACCCAGGATTTTAACAATTTTGTTCACCATCTGAATAGTTGGATTTGCCTGCCCCCGTTCAATTTTATAAAGCGTATTTATGCTGATGCCCGCCATTTCAGCCAGGTCGGGCTGTGTAATGCGCAACACTTTTCTTCTTTCTTTTATCTGTTTTCCTATCTCTTTACTTGTCATTATAGTGTGATTTTGAGGTAAAAATAGTGTTTTATCAATAGAAACACAAACAATATCATAATATAATGTGATTTTGCAATGAAATATATGCTTAAGATGGGATGAAATGCTTAAAATCATATTATAGTGTGAATTTCCCTAAAAATAGAATAGGGAGTTCTTTAGAATAGGATTTCTATCCTTTTAATTCTCCGCTTAAATCCCAGCCAAAATATTTCGCCCGGCGGAAAAGTCAAGGGCGGATTTTTCTGTTTTTTGCTCCTGTCGTTTTTGTTCCGATTTCGCTGTTTCCATTCAAATGAATGCGCCAATGTACGCATCGTTTGGGTGCTCATTCAATGAATTTGCTCCTAATTTCTCAAAATTCCTCCATTGCCTGTTCTCACTTCTGCTGTGAACCCCTGCACATCATTTTATAATTTATATCAGTATAAAATATTACAGTTACAAAAACAAGCCTGGTTTTAGGGAATAAAAAAAAGGACAAGATAGCACAGCGAACCAGGCTTTTCATGTATGACTCTCCCCCACCTCAGGATAACTCTAAGTAATCCTGCTACCCCGACTTTTAAAAGGATTAAATTGTTTATTTAAAGCTTAATCCTTTTTTTTTGCCCATGCTTTCCTTTGTACTGTAATTAGATGTTCAGGATGACCCGGCATTTCAAAACAATATTGAAAATCATGTGACACCTAATTTTGGTTTTGGCATGTATTATTCGAGGGAGCGTTTTTATGCAGGAATTTCTGTTCCTAATTTGATCCAGAATTACTATCTGGCAGAAAGTAAAGCTAACGGGAACATTTTAACAGGAAAGGAACAAAGGCATTATTACTTAATAGCAGGTACGTTTCTAAATATAACGGAATACCTGGATTTTAAACCAACAACGCTTATTAAAGTGACACCTGCTGCTCCAATCCAGGCCGATATTACAGCATCATTTATCATCGTGAATAAATTATTGATCGGTGCGATGTTTCGCACAGGAGATGCTTTTGGGGGATTAGTTGGATTGGATATTACAGATCAGTTGCACCTGGGTTATTCATACGATTGGTCTTTTGGCTTAGAAACACCCAGGTATAATTTGGGAAGTCATGAACTTGTACTGAGATATGATTTTATTTTTTCTGATAAAAGGCAAATTCATTCTCCACGACATTTTTAATATAAAAAACATATAACATGAAAAAAATATTTATACCCTTTATCATTTTCATGGGAATTGGCATTAACCTTTTTGCACAGGAAATATCAAATAAAGAATTAAAAGGAGACAAATACGCTTTTAGTTATGCTTATGATAAAGCCATTGATTCTTATACTCGCGCTAAACAATTGAGTTTGGAAGGACAACGAAGGTTGGCTGAAAGTTATCATTACCTTGATCAAAATGTCGAATCGGAGGCAATTTATTCAAAGATAGTCAGTGCAGCAGAAGGAAATATACCGGAGGACTATTACAATTATGCAATGGTTTTAAAAATCAATGGGAAGTATGACGAGGCGAACAGGTGGATGGATAAATTCCTGGAACTACGCCCGGACGATTTACGCGCAAAGGACTATGCAGCCAATAAAAATGAGTTTACAAATTTGTTAAAAGATGCCGGTAAATATAAAATTGAGCATTTGAAGGTAAACACCGATGCACTGGATTTTGGTACCTGTTACTATAAAGACAAAATTGTTTTTGCATCAACCAGGGCAACTCCTAAATTGATTTTACGAAAATACAATTGGACCAGAAAACCATTTTGGGATATGTATATTTCTGAAGTGGATGGAAGTCAATTGAAGGTCCCTGAAATTTTTGATAAAGGTCTGAATGGCAACCTGCACGATGGCCCTGCAAGTTTTAGTAATGACGGAACATTTATGGCATTCACCAGAAATAAATATCACGATAAAAGTAAGGATGGGATTGTGGAACTTCAGATTTATTTCAGCAGCTACAAAGATGAAAAATGGTCAGAACCGGAATCTTTCTTTCTTAATAACGAAAAATACTCGGTTGGGCATCCATGTTTGACATCCGATGGAAACACTATGTTTTTCACAAGTGATATGCCCGGTGGTTATGGCGGAGCGGATATATACAAAATTACAAAAGACGAAAAAGGAGTTTGGGGAAAACATGAAAACCTGGGCAATAAAATAAATACAGAAGGAGATGAAATGTTTCCCTTTTTTGAAGAAACCAATCATATTTTGTTTTTTGCTTCCAATGGCCGTTTTGGACTTGGGGGGCTTGATATTTTCAGTTGTCCGATCAATGAGACCGGAATAGGTCCTGTAATCAATGCAGGATTTCCATTAAATACACCATTCGATGATTTTGCTTTTATTGTAAATAACAATTTAAGCAAAGGATATTTTTCTTCCGGTAGAAGTGGAGGTAGTGGAGGTGATGACATTTATTCTGTTGATATAGCAGAAGTGTTAGTGTTGGAAGAGCCGGACGTTATCTTTACAGTTGACGCCCCGGAGAACATTCCGGTTGAGCGCAGGGTAATAGAAACATTCCCGCTTCGAAACTATGTGTTTTTCAATTCAGGCTCTACTGAGATACCTGATCGTTATGTGTTGCTCAGGAAGGATCAGGTAAAAGACTTCAAAGAAAGCCAATTGGAAGTGTTTACACCTAAAACTCCGTCAGGCCGCTCAGTCAGGCAAATGAATGTCTATTATAATGTCCTGAACATCCTGGGTGACCGTTTGGGAAAAAATCCTTCCTCAACTATTACATTGGTCGGTTCGTCAGAGAAAGGCCCGGCTGATGGAAAGGCAATGGCAGAGTCAGTCAAACAATACCTGGTGGATGTATTTGAAATTGACGCATCAAGGATCAGTATCGAAGGCCGGGAAAAACCGAAAATCCCATCGAAACAACCGGGTGGCATTCTTGAACTTAAACTCCTTCGTGAAGAAGACCAACGTGTATCTATTGAGAGCCGTTCGCCAGCCTTACTGATGGAGTTTCAGAGTGGCCCGGAGGCCTCTTTGAAACCAGTGGAAATCGTCACCGTTCAGGAAGTCCCACTAAACAACTCTGTTACTTTCAATGTCGAAGGAGCAGAAGAAGCATTCTCATTATGGTCGTTGGAGCTGGAAGATGAAAAAGAAATGGTTCAATATTTCGGACCCTTTACACAGGAGAAGGCGAGTATCCCAGCAAAAACCATCCTGGGAGACCGTACCGTTGGCGACTACAAGGCGAAAATGATCGGTAAGACGAAGAGCGGCAAGACGATAAAAAAGGAAGCACCCGTACATATACCATTTTTGTCCTCACCCAAAATAGAAGAAGTGATGCGATTCAGCATTATTTACGAATTCGATGATTCCACCTCCATCGCAATTTATGAGAAGTACCTCACTGAAATAGTAACACCAAAAATTCCTGTCGGAGGTTTCGTTCAGATTCATGGTTATACCGACATTATTGGAGAAGAAGGCCACAATCTGAATTTGTCATTGGCCCGGGCTAACAATGTCAGGGAAATTATGGAGAATGCCCTGTTAAAGGCGGACAGAAACGATGTTAAATTTGAAGTTTTCGGATTAGGCGAGGATCAAAACCTATCGCCGTTTGAAAACAAATTTCCGGAGGAACGCTCATATAACCGTACTGTAATAATTGATATTTTTTCAAAGAATTAAGGTCTTTAATTGATCATAGATTAGTTTGGTTGTAAAAACAGGGGCATCTATTTTAGCCCCTGTTTATGTTTCACAAAGAAAAGCAATGCAAGAGCTTGCAGAAGAGCAAATGGTGGTAGCTTATATGAATGATACTATTTTGAAGAAGACAGGGAATAAAGTCCCCATTTGGTTATTTGGTTTTTTGTATTAGTCAGCTTACGTGTAGCAGATTACGGCAATTAGTATTATCTGTTGTGTTGTTTTTAGTAAAATACGTTGTGTTGAACGTATTATTTGTTGTTCAAGTTATCAAATAGGGTAAATTTTCCAAAAATCTGATTATTTACACACTTTTTTGAAACAGTATCCAATCCTGTGTTCGATACATAAAACAACAGGGGTATCCCGAATTAAGCATTGGAAAAATTTCAATGCTCAATTCGGGAAAAAACCGGAATTTCCTCTACTTCAGCCCAATCATCTTTACTCCGTCTTGTTCAAAATGATAAATTTTACCTTCTCTGGCCAACCAGCCAATAGCCATGTAAAAGGCTGAACTGGAAAGCTTTAATTCTTTCATAAGTCCCTTGATTGATTGTTCTTGCGACTCATTGAGATTCTTCCAGATTTTTCCTGCATTTAAACCAATTTCATTCGTTATCATAGTTTGATTCTTTAAAATTATTTTATCATTAGTAGGCAATAAAAATTATTATACGTTCTTTGAAATACTTTGTTCATCGCACTTGTATTTTTTTTAATAGCGTGACGACTTAAATTAAAAATGTGGATTTTTGCTTTGATTTAAGCACAAATCCATGAATCAAGGTAAATATATCTTCGCTCAGCTTACAGATTTTCTTCCTCGTTGAGTCTTCAATCGAATTGTGAAAAAGCAGGATGGAAACAAATATGTAAATCCTTTCCCATGCTGGAATCAAATCCTTATAAAATAGTATAAATAACTTGCATGGTTAGTAAATGTTTACTAACTTTATCTGAAAATAAACAATTCTAATCGTATGAATAAAATCTTGTATCTTTTAAGAATGATAATTGTCGGAGTGCTGGTATTAACATCAATTCCATTGGTGATAACCTATTTTACAGAAATTGAACGGCAGCATAGATTTAGGTAGTACTGCATGTACTCCTCGGTATTTCTTTTATTTTAGCTGCCATACCAATAACTTTAAGAGAAAAACTACAAAAAAATGATAACTAATATTCATACAAAACGTCAGCAGGAAATTATTTCCACCGCACTTGATTTAATTAGCGAGAAGGGTATTCAGGGTCTAACCATCAAAAACCTTTCAAAAAAACTTGGTATTACCGAACCGGCCATTTACCGGCATTTTGAAAATAAAATCCAGATTCTTATCGCTCTTCTCGATTTGCTGAAAAAAAACACCAGCGAAATATTTGAATCAGAGTTGAATTCTGATGAACCGGCTGTACTTAAAGTCGAACGGCTTTTCGAAAAACATTTCAAATCGTTTGCAGAAATGCCCTCGCTGGCATCTGTGGTATTTTCCGAAGAAATGTTCCGGAATGAAGAAAAGCTGACGGACAAAATTTCAGAAGTAATTGAAACCAATAACAAAACCCTGATGACTATTCTAAAACAGGGACAGCAAAAAAATGAAATCCGATCCGATATCGAGGCTGAACACCTCGTTATTTTTATCATGGGCGCCCTGCGCCTTTTCGTTAAAGAATGGCAGTTTTCGGATTTTGCCTTCAACCTTCAAAAAGAAGGCCGCAAATTAATACAATCCGTAAAACTTATAATTTCGAAAAAATGAAGATTACAAAAGTAAAAGAGCAACAGGTTGTTGAAACACCGCACAGGGTAGATGTAAGAAAATTGTATGATTATAACAATGCCCAGACCATGCACATTACCCTGCAGCCCGGCGAATCGTTAAAACCGCACATTACCCCGGTGGATGTATTTTTCTATATTCTGGAAGGAACAACGGATGTCAGAGTGGGCGATGAAACCATTGCGGTTGAACAGGACAGCCTGGTGGAAAGTCCAAAGGACATTGTGCATTGCCTCTCAAATAGTTCAGGTTCCGTAACCCGTATTTTAGTGGTGAAAGCGCCCAGACCAACATCAAAAACGAGGTTGTTGTAAAGGGAGCACAAGGCAATCAAAAGAACCGACCTCTTCATTCCCGCACGCAGCAATGGTAAATATGCGCCATGGGCAGCGTTTAACCATTTAATTACTCCCCCTGTTAATAATTGAGTCTTTCATTATTCCTGAATAACCTTTGCATGTGTATTTGCCTCATGGAGCCTGGCAATGTGCCTATTAGTGTATTCAATAAGTCGCTGAATTTGCTGAGAAACTTATGCTTCACGCACAAACAGAAGAAGAAGTTACCTACCCTACCGCCATATTAATTGGGGAATTTCTTAAACTTAAATATAGATGAGAAAGTAAAAAAATAATCATTGTTGGTGGAGGCTTTGCTGGCATCCAGATGGTAAGAAGATTGACGAAACTTATTTGATGTGTTGCTGATTGATAAAAGGACCATCACTATTGTAACGATAATAGATATCCTAGCTGATAAAAGTGTGGACTCATAATTTTTTTAAAAAATTTGCATGTTAGTAAACATTAACTAACTTTGCTGCAAATAACTTTAGGGTAGAAAAAAACAGATCAGGAACTCAATTAAATATCAAAATGTTGCATAGGGTTGGTTAGTGAATATTAATTAACAATTGAAGTGATGGAAACACAAATAGAAAAAAGAATGATTGAGACAAGCGGAAAACTGCTCGCTGAAAACGGTCCCGCAGGATGGTCCGCGACCTTAAAAAATACCAGTCAGCAACAGATTAATTTTTTCAATATGAAACGAATATCAGTAATTTTCAACTTGTTTTTTGCTTTGCTCATTATTCCAATGGCGCTTCATTCCCAATCGATAAAGGTTGGAATTGTTACCGATGCCTCAGGAAATGAGTTTGATCTACTCTCCAGGCAGGTAAAGTCCGAAATTGAAGCTTTGACCAATGCTGGCGACGGTGCTGTTTTTACAGAACTGAGTGCAAACTGGCAGTCTGAAAAAGTGAAGGAAAACCTGCAGGCTTTTTTGAATGATCCGGAAGTGGACATTGTGGTGACACTGGGGTTTCTTTCCTCCGAAGCAGCGGCTCATTTGCCCGCATATCCAAAACCGGTGATCGCAGCTACCATTTTGGACCCGGAGCTTCAAAACCTGCCGGTTCAACCCGACAAAAGTTCGGGCATTCCTCATTTTGCATGGATTGAATCGCTTATCCGGTTGAAAAAAGACATGCACTCCTTTGCCCGGATTTTCGAATCCGGCAACCTTGCAATCATCATTCCCCGGCAGCTTTATTCTGAATTTCAGATTATGACAACTTACCTGAAAGCAGATGAAAATACATTTGATGTTTCGTTTTTTCCGGTAGAAGAAAATGAAAATCCAATGGACCAATTGCCTGCCGGTACTGATGCAGCCATGGTTTTTCCGCTGGTTCAGCACTCCGCTGCTGCAACAGAGGCTATTTTTTCCAGCCTGAACGAAAAAGGCATTCCGTCACTGTCGGTGAACGGAGCAGCCTACCTGGAACATGGAGCCACCATTACATTTACACCGCAGTTCACTTTTCAGCAGTTGGCCCGGCAAGTGGCTGTGCGGGTTTTAAAAGCTTCAGAAAGTACCAGCCTGGGCAATGTTCCCGCCATGACTGAAAACCCGGAGCGAACACCAATCGTAAACATGGAAAGCCTGCGGTTGACAGACCGGTTTCCCAAATGGTCTGACCTGGCAAATGCTGTGTTGCTAAACGTAGCTAAAATGCCCGGTGAAGAACTGACTTTGCATCAAGCCATTGCCCTGGCCCTGGAAAACAACCTGCAAGGGAAAATGAACGACCAGGATTTGCTGATGGCAGAAAAAGATATTCGCATTGCCAAAGCAAATGTCTTACCGCAGGTAGAAATTTCCGGGATGGGTGTTCAACTGAGTGAAAATCTTGTAGAATCCTCCATGGGTCAGAGAGGCGAATATACCATTACAGGCTCCGTTTCGTTAAAGCAGGTGATTTATTCCGAAGCGGCCTATGCGAACATTGCACTGAAAAAGCTAATGGCCGAAAGTACAAAACAGGGCAACAGACAAACTACGCTCGACATTGTACTCGATGTTTCGCAGGCTTATATCTCCTTGCTGTTTGCTAAAAATAACCTTCAGATAAAAAATGAAAACGTAAATGCCACCCTGAAAAACCTGGAACTGGCCAAAGCCAAAGAGAAAAGCGGTGAGGGCAGCGTATCGGATGTCAACCGCTGGATAAGTGAACTGAACCTCGGCAGGATGGATTTGAACGATGCAGAGGCAGGATACAAAGCAACGATGTACCGGTTAAACGAACTGCAGAACCAACCCGTCGGCAATGCCATTGCCACCCCCGATTCGGCAGATATTGGTGAAACCGTCATCCATCACCAACAAATTCTAAATTCATATTTCAACCATCCCAAATTAACCGAAAAATATGCAGATTTTATCATAGATGAAATGCTGATTCACTCGCCGGAACTGCAACAATTAACCACTGCCGGCGAACTGATTGACCGGCAAAAATCGATGAGAATCAAACAGATGTATTTGCCTGAGGTGGCGCTTATCGGGAGCGCCGACCAGGCTTTTGTACGCGAAGGGGTCATCCGGAATCCGCAACTGCCCGTACCACCTCCGCCCGATGATATCACCTGGAACCTGGGCCTGCGCGTAAGTATCCCTATTTTTGAAGGTGGACGGAAAAGAAACGAAATGCAGCGGGCAACCATCGAACAGGATAAAATTGCCTGGCAAAAAGATGATTTGCTCAACAAATTGGAAACAGGAATCCGTTCCAACGTGCAATTTCTGCAGGCTTCCTACCGCGAAATGGAACTGTCGGAAAACGCGGCCCGCGCTGCCGAAGAGAATTTTTACACCATTCAGGATGCATATGCCCAGGGAATGGCTAACGTGGCACAGCTTACCGATGCCCAAAGTGTGATGATACGTACCCGGCAAATGGCCCTTGGTTCGCGCTATCAATATATTCTGGATTACATCAAAACTGAACGACTGCAGGGCAATTATTCCTTTTTGGAAGATGAATCTGGAAAGAAAAAGTACGTCAACAAATTATTCGATTATTTAAACGTAGAATAAAATGATAAAAATGAAAACAAAAATACAAATCCTCGTTTTAGGCTCTCTGCTGCTGGCAGGTTGCCGAGGCCAAGAAGAAAAGGAAGAAACCATTCGTCCGGTTTTTTATCAGGAAGTGGGGAAAAGCATTCCCACTAATGTGCGCTCATTTTCAGGTGTAACTCAATCGGCCACCGAAGCAAAAATGAGTTTCAAGGTGGGTGGTTTGATAGAACGGGTAGCTGTTGACATGGGAGATACGGTAAAAAGAGGAACGGTGATTGCCCGCCTCGACGATACCGATTATCGCATCAATTACAACAAAGCCGAAGCTTCATTGAAAAGCGCAGAAGCTCAGTTGGCAACAGCCAAATCAGCCTTTTTGCGGGTTGAAAACCTCTATGTGAACAACAACGTTTCCCTGAGCGAATATGAAAAAGCAAAAACACAATTTGAATTAGCTGAAACCATGGTGAAAACTAGCCGGTCGCAACGCAATGCAGCACAGAATCAACTGGATTATACCGTTTTGAGAGCGCCTTTCGATGGCGTTGTTTCTTCGGTGATGGCTCAGGAAAACGAAATGACCGGCACCGGACATCCCGTTGTGGTTCTTGCCGGAGTAAACAACCTGGAAATAAAAACTGCTGTACCGGAAAACATCATCGCGCAAATCAATCGCGGACAGGATGCAAGAGTGCGGTTCAGTGCATTTTCCGAAAAAACTTTCCGGGGAATTATTACCGAAGTGAGTCCGGGCATCCCCAATGCCTCCGCATATCCGGTTATTGTCCGGTTAGCTGAATCATCCTCCCGGCTTTTCCCGGGAATGACCGGTACGGTAGAACTACCTCTGAACGGGGACAGCCTTTCTCAAAACAGGATAGTGATTGCCACCGATGCCGTTGGCCACGACCAGTCGGGCGATTTTGTTTTTGTGGCGGTTAAAAGCAATGAAAGTGACATTTATGTTGCTGAAAAAAGAAGGGTTACGCTGGGTGAACTGCAGACCGACGGATACGAAATTGTGAGCGGTCTGGACAAAAATGAAATGGTGATAACCGCCGGTTTAAGTTTTTTGTATGATGGCCGGAAGGTAAAACTTCTTAAAAATGAACAGTGAATTTTAATTTTTAGAATTTGATTCGTGAAAACAGGCTTCGACTTCGCTCAGCCTGACAGTCACCCTGAGCGAAGTCGAAGGGTGTTCTCTGAAAAGAATTTATAATTCTTGTCTTATCAAAAATTCAATAAAAAAGGGTAGGCCCTAATCCTGTCCGTATAAAAATTAAAAAACAGATGAATCTTACAAAAGTAACACTGAATAACAGCCGGATTACCCTCATAGCCATTCTAGTGGTAGCCATTATTGGCATTGGCAACTATTTTACACTGGAACGCGACAGCATGCCGCCATATACTGTTCGGATTGCTGTTGTGGTTACCCAGTTTCCGGGCGCCAACCCACAAAAAGTGGAATCGCTGATTACGGAACCGCTGGAAGAAGTGATTCGTGAAATGGCTGAGGTAAAAACCATTAACAGTGAATCGCGCCCCGGGCTGTCGGTTATTACGGTTGAACTGATTACAGCCGTCGGTGGAGACGAGTTACAGTCGGTCTGGACCACCCTCCGCAATAAGGTGGAAGATTTAAAGCCCACCCTGCCGCAGGGCGTTTTCGGTCCGGTGGTCAAAGATGAAGACATTGGAACCGTATTTGGAATAATTCTGGGCGTCACAGGCGACGGCGTTCCATACAATAAGCTCGAAGACTACGCCAAAGAGGTGCGCGATGAACTGCTGCTGCTTCCCGATGCGGCCAAAATCAATTACGGCGGCGTTCAGGATGAGCGTCTTTTTATCGAGTTCGACGACAAGCAACTGGCTCACTACGGTCTGGATGTTATGAAGCTTCGAAATATCATTTCAGCTACCAACATCCTCTATCCAGGGGGTGAAATTAACATGGGCCGTCAGCGAATTATGCTGGAGCCTTCGGGGAGTTTTGAAACCCTTGACGACCTTAAAAAAATTCTGATTCCTACCTCCACCGGGGTCTCGGTCTATCTGGATGATATTACCACCCATATTTATCGCGATTACATCACACCCCGCCAGAAGATGGTCAAAATCAATGGCAAACCAGCCATTGCACTGTTCATTTCATTGAAAGACGGCGCCAACATTGTGCGACTGGGCGAAGACGTGGACAAGATGCTACCCCGGATAAACAGCAACCTGCCACTGGGAGTGGAGGTGGTGCGCTCGGCATCACAGGACCAGGTGGTAAGCGGGCAGGTAAACGACTTCCTGATGAACCTGATGCAGAGTATCCTTATTGTTCTGGCCGTGATGCTTTTATTTCTGGGATTCCGCACCGGTTCACTGGTGGCCACCCTCATCCCAATGGTCATTCTCACGTCTTTCTTCTTCATCGGTTTGCTCAATCTGGGGTTCAATAAGGTTTCGCTGGCAGCGCTCATTATTTCCCTGGGACTACTGGTGGATAACGGCATTGTGATTTCCGAATCCATTCTGGTTAATATGAAACGCGGACTCAGTGCCTTTGAAGCCAGTATCTATTCCGGCAAAGTCTTGATTGTTCCACTGCTTATTTCGTCACTTACCACTTCGGCAGCTTTTCTGCCGTTTGCTTTGGCCCGTACTCCCATGGGTGAAATCTCCTCGCAGTTGTTTTGGGTTGTCAGTTCAACCTTGTTGGCATCCTGGTTTCTTGCGTTTACCTTCATTCCGCTGCTTGCTGTTCTGATTATTAAGGTGAAAACCCGGAACAAAGAGAAGAAGGAGAATTTTATGGACCGGAACATGGGAAAGTTGAATTTGTGGTATAACGGATTGCTTTTCCGGGTTTTGAAGAAACCATTCTTTTTCCTGGGATTCATTTTGGCGTTGTTCGTTCTGGCTTTGTCGATGGTACAGTTCCTGCCTTTTAAACTGGTTCCCGACAGCGACCGGAACCTGGTTACCGTGGATATCAAATTTCCGTCGGGCACGCAGATGGAATATACCGGGCAGGCGGTGAACGACATCGGTAATTATATTTTGGAAAACCTGATTGTCAATCCCGAAACCGAAAAAGATAAACCGGGCGTGCTGGATTTCTCCTCGTTTATTGGCGAAGGTCCGGAACCCTACGACCTGGGCTATTTTAAAAACGAAGCCAACTCCAGCTATGCCCACATGTTGCTCAATACCACCGGCAATTTGGACAACGATTACATTATTGCCAAAGTGGACAGTTTTTGTTTCAACCACATTCCCGATGCCGATATCCGCGTAAACCGGCTTACCGGTGCCGGAGCTTCCGGAACGCCTGTGGAAATCAGAATTTCGGGCAATGACCCCGAAACTCTGGCGGTTATTTCAAAAGAGGTGAAAGAGAAGCTGGTGACCATCGAGGGAGCCAAAAATATTACCGACGACTGGGGACCGAAAATCAAAAAACTGATGGTGGACATCCATCCCGGGAAAGCTCAACGCGCCGGGTTAACCAACATGGAAATTGCTTTGGCACTGAATACCGGATTGTCGGGTATGAAAATTGGTGACTTTTTTGAAACCGATGAACAGATTCCCATTTTCCTGAAAAATGAAAACAGCGACGAGCACGACATCGAAACGGTGCAGGCATTTACTATTTATTCATCGGCACGAAATCAGAACGTGCCGCTTTCGCAGGTAGCCGATGTAAAAGTTGACTGGCAGTTTGGAAAAGTGATTCGCAAAGACTTAATACGAACCATGACCGTGGGTGCCTACCTGGAGCCCGGTTATAACGCTTCCGATATTTTTGAAGCTATAGGCCCGTGGCTGGCCACTCAAAAAACAGAATGGGATTTGGGCTATGACTATGAATTGGGCGGAGAAGATGAAGACAAAGCTGAAAACCTGGGGGCTATTTTTGCCAATCTGCCCCTGGCATTTTTTATCATTGTGCTGCTGCTGGTCCTGCAGTTTAACTCTATCCGTAAAGCATCCATTATTGTGCTTTCCATTCCGCTGGGAATGATTGGTGTGGTGGCCGGGTGGTTTATCGGCGGTTCATTTGTGAGTTTCTTCGGCGTGCTGGGGGTCATTGCCCTTGCCGGAATTGTGGTGAACAACTCCATCATTCTCATCGACCGGATTGACGTGGAAATAGCAGAAAACCCCGATGTGGACCGGCGCGATGCCATTCTGAGAGCATCCAATAACCGTTTCAGGCCGGTGATTCTCACCACACTGACCACTTCCATGGGAATGTTACCGTTGTGGTTTTCGGGCGATTTACTGTGGGAACCGCTTACACTGGCTATTATTTTCGGACTGTTCTTTGCCACCCTGATTACACTGTTATTCGTACCTGTACTCTACCGCTTGTTTTTCAAGGTTCCATTTAAAGATTATGTGTTTAACCGCGAAATTTTACATCAAAAAGAATTAACAGAATCATAGAATTTCAGGAATTGAAGGATGAAAATATTAAAAGCATTTTTGTTGATTGGATTTGTCTGGTGCCCTGGCATGGGAAATTTGGAAGCACAGACGAAGGATTTGCAGGTTGCAGAAAATTCGTTTTTCAGAACCATCCGGGCCAATCAGACTGACAGTTACATTACCTTTAGCCAGGGAATCGGGAATGTGGAACCGCTGATTTTTGAAGCGTTGATTGCTCCCTATTTTTTGTTGCGAACCAGCCGCAATGCAAAATGGGGCGCGACAATTTCTCCGGCTATCCTGATTCGCATGTATGCTGAAGAATCTTTCCCGGTTCGAACACCCAGCTACCTGCCTGAAATCAGTTTTTATCATCAGTTGAATAAAACCGGTGACGAAAAAATAAAATACCTTTTTCTGAACCTGACCCATCATTCAAACGGTCAGGATGGTAATTTTCTTAATGAGGACGGGAGTTTAAATACGGTATCCGGTGATTTTTCAACCAATTACCTGGAACTGGGGCTTTTCCTGAATCAAAACCTGATACCGTTTTCCAATACAAACGAATATTTTAAAACTTCAATCGAGTATCATATCGACGTAAAAAGGGCCCACGAGATGGAAGGTCGTTACAGTTTTTTCCGCTGGCACAACAATTTGCGGATTTCCAGGTTTTTACGGCACAAAGATGCTTCCAAAAAGCTGGTATTCGATAAAAATCCGGCAGTGCAAACCCGGCTGGAAACAACCTGGCTGTTTGGGAACATGAACGATGCCTCCTTTTTTGACCTGAAAGAGCGATTCAACTTTTCGCTGACCATGGCATACAGGCCAAAATTTCTATCCGATGTAAGCCTGTTTGCCAACTTTTACAGCGGCGAAGATTATTACAATATGCATTTTTACCGGCGAATAACGGTATTTAGAGTTGGACTGCAGGCTTATTCATTTAAATAAGAAAGAAATGAAAACGGAAAATAAAATGCTTGCATCGCCCTGGAGGATATTTATTTTGTACGGTTATCATGAAACAAACGCAGGATGCTGAAGAGGATGAACCTGGAATGATACCTTTATAATTTAACGGGAGTTCAACCTAAGCAGCTTTACCTGTTTGGCTATTTTCAATAAAAATTGAGTTCATTTGTTATACGCTGGCGGACAGATCAGCGTGTGATTTTTCTTCACTCCTACACTTTCATATACTTGTTAAAGAGTTGGGCAATCGATTTAGGTTCACCAATAATTGTGAGTACGTCATTTTCCAGCAATCGGGTATTCCCGTTGGGGGCAAAGGTAGAACCCGTGCGTTCTACCAGGGCTACCAGCACATCGGAGGGATATTTTATTTCTTTAAGTTGTTTGTCAATCATATCAGCCTGTTCAGTACCGGGCAGAAGCTGAAGTGTAATATACCGTTCGTTATGCAACAGGTATTCTTTTATTTCCCGCTGGCTTTTCATTTTCAGCATCTCGGGCACAAAGGTTTCACGCTCCACAATATCGATGAGGCGCGACAACATGCGCAACTGCTGGCGGGGTTCGTTCGACGGATTTACCAGGAAAAAGAAAACTTTGATATAATCTTCGGAAGCAATTCCATTTTTACTTACCGGTTTGTTAATGCCTTTTTCCGAAATAACAATGTGCAACGATGGGTGGTCGATGCCTTGTTTTTTGGCAAACAGCACCGAAACCTCCGGAATAATTAATGCAGGCTCAATAGCAGAAGTGGTAAGAAATTCATTTACCAGGTCTTCTCTTTTTACGTGCATCTCGGCAGAAAATATACCTGAAACATAATTCAGAAGATGATCAAAATCAGAATTCTTTTCAGCATGTGTAATTCGTGCCCTGATGATTGTATCATCAAACGGATCGCCCTGCCGCAAGCCTTTTTCCTTAATGATGCTCATAAACTCACTTTCCAGTTCAGCGTACTGGTATTTCCCAAGCAGGGCAAACCAGTGAAAGATAGCGCCTTCACGTTTAACGCGCACACGTGCATAATATTGGTACCAAATGACACTCATTAAAACAACACCTGCCGTAAATAAAATGGCCATCCAGCCCATGTAGGCAATCAGTACCACAGAAACAATGATACCTGCCACCTGCATGTAAGGATAAAACGGGGAACGGTAGCCCGGGTCATACGATTCGATATTGCTTTTTCGAAAAACAATCACTGAGAAATTAATAAATAAAAAGATGAGGAGCTGAAAAGTACTGGCCAGTTTGGCAATTCCTTCTTCTGACAAAACAAGAATAAAAAGCAGGATGAAAACAGTGGTAAGCAGGATAGCCGGAACAGGGGTTCCCTTTTTCCCTAATTTCGAAAACAGGGGAGGAACCAACCGATCTCGCCCCATGGCAAACGGATAGCGGGACGAGGAAAGCAAACCTGCATTTCCGGTTGAGGCAAATGCAGCCATCGCAGCACCGGTCATCAAATAAGCCCCCAGATTTCCCGGCATCCAGGTAAACAGTTTTTTTACCGCTGTGGCTGCCGGTGCCAGATCGTTGACAAATTCTGCGGGGTCAATAACCGAAACCATTACAAAAACGCCCAAAAAATAAATCAGGCTTGTTATGGTTAAGGAAAGCAACATGCCCAGCGGAATATTTCGTTCCGGATTTCTTATTTCTTCAGCAACACTGGCAATTTTTGTTAAACCAAGATAGGAAACAAAAACAAAACCTGCAGTTATGATTATTCCTTCGAAACCATGGGTAAAAAACGGGCTGAAATGTTCATTTGCACGGGGAAGATCTACCCTATTTGTAAAAAAAACATTGTACAGGCCATCTACAATAAATGCTCCCAAAACAATAATTAAAAAGGTGACCAGGAAATTTTGGAGCCACGACGTTTTTTTTGCACCCACAAGGTTAAGTACCATAAAAAACAGGGTGGCCATTATGGCAATTGTTTTTATCGGAATTTCCCAGAAAATAGCTGCATAAGCTCCGATTCCGATTATAGCAAATGCGGTTTTAAGCATCAGGGCAAAGTAGGTTCCCAGGCCGCCTATAGTACCTATCATAGGCCCTAAACTCCGGTCGAGAAAAAAATAGGCACCCCCGGCACGGGGTAACGCTGTGGCAATTTCGGCGATGCTAAACATAGCAGGTAAAATCAGAACTCCGGAAACCAGATAGGCCAGAAAAACAGAAGGCCCGGTGTATTGGGAAGCCAAACCGGGAAGCAGGAAAAATCCTGAACTAAACATAGCACCGGTGCTGATGGTAAAAACCTCTAATAAACCCAATTCCTTTTTTAACCTGTTCTTTTTTGCCATGCAATTTCTTAGTAAATTAATCTGAAGATTGACCAAAAAACGTTTTAAAGATACTTTATTGAAAACTATTGACGGTAAAAACAGAAGGACTTATGCTTGCCCTTGTGAAGATAAAGTAATTGAATATTTGAATAACACGTTTAGTTAAAATTTATCTAAAATATCATCTGCTATTATTATTACACTGTCAAGATCTTCTTTAAAAGTTGTTTCGAAATCATCCCATTCTTCCATGGAAATATTTTTCAGATTGTTTAATTGTTCGTTCACCTGGACACGTTTATCCTGAAGTTTATCAAGTGCTTTTTGCTGTTCTTCGCTCAGTTCTTCAGTTTGTTTTTCGATCTTGTTGTTTAGCTCTTTTATTTTTTCATTGATATCAGCGAGCTTTTCATTGGCTCTTTGTGTCATTTTACTTTGTTTTTCCTGAAGTTCAGCACTTACCTCTTTTTTCAGTTCTTTAGCATCATTGTTTTTCTTTTGCTGACCTGAACTACACGCAGAAAGTGCTATCACACTCACACTAAAAAGCAATACGGCAAAAATTTCTCTCATTTTCATCATAACAATCATTTTTTGGGTTTCTATTTTTTTACAAAACTTATTTGATTTTGTTTAATTTTTTTATGTTCATGTTCAACGATTCAGATGGAATGGCTATATCCTGAACTACCCTGTTTTATTCAAATCTTTTCCCGGATGTTTATTCTTCCGGAATCCGTTGAATATTTTTTTGTGACCATAAATAACCATTACATCGCCTTCGTTTAAAACGGTTTCGGCGGTAGCCGTTCCATATAACTTTTTAACCAGTTTTGAAGCTCCTATCAAATTTCGTTCTTTTACCTGCTTCATGGTTGTGAGTACAATAATATGATAATTTTTATTGAACCCAATTTGCCCGATGGTCTTTCCGGTAAATTCTTCAGGAACAACCATTTCCACTATCGAATAATCGCTTGTCAGCTCAAAGGAATCGAGAAAACCGCTGGAAGTTAATCTTCGTGCCCACCTTATGGCAGATTCTTCCTCGGGTTTCACAATTTCAGTTATTCCCATAGCCTCGAGAATGGTTTCGTGGATAGTTGAAACCGAACGGCTGATTAACCGGGGGACCTTTAGTCTTTTTAAATGGGCAGTTGTGATAAGACTTGCCCCTTCGTCTTCGCCAATACAAACAATTACGGCATCTGAGTTTTTCAGGGGTAACGTGTTTAATGATTCAGGATCTTTGCTGTTTAAACATACAGCCAAACTTATTTTGTCCTTTATCGCTTCCACCTTCTCCATTTGATTATCCACCCCAATTACTTCGTGGTCCATGTTGGTCAGTTTTTCTGCCAGCGTACTTCCAAAATTGCCAAGACCGATAATTATGAACTTCATAATGGAATTTTTAGTTAATTAATACATCTTCAGTAGGGTAACGGTATTTATAGCGGGTAACCTTTTAAAATAAAACAATCAGCACAGTTAACATTCCTACCCTCCCAACAAACATGGTCAAAATTAATATGAATTTGCTGTAACTGCTCAAGTCCGCCGTAATTCCCCTGCTTAAACCTACTGTGCTGAATGCAGAAACACATTCAAATGCAACATCGAGTATCTCTTTGTCTTTTTCGAACCATAAAACACCGAATACAGACACTGATATGACAAGTACCGATAAAAAAACAATCGAAAAAGCCCTGTTAACGGAAATCTGGGAGATTTCACGTCTAAAAATTTCCTGGCGCTTTTTACCTCTTGCCACTGACAAAAAATTGAGCACCGCCAAAGCTAACGTACTGGTTTTTATTCCACCCCCTGTGGATGCCGGAGAAGCTCCCACCCACATTAAAAAAAGCAGCATTAAAACTACAGGAATACCAAGGTTTGCGGTATCGGTGGTGTTAAATCCGGCAGTACGTGGAGTAACAGCACCAAAAAAAGAAGATACTATTTTTCCCCACAGGTTGTGCTCTGCAAGGGTGTTGTTGTATTCAAAAATGAAAAAATGAACGGTACCTGCAACAATTAAAATCAGCGTAGTCAACAAAACAATGCGGGTATTGATATTTAAAATCCAGGGCAAATGACTGTGTTTTTTCTTCAGTAAATGAAGTACACCATTGATCAGTTTATTTTTTAAATATTTCAGCAGGTTAAACACAATGGGAAATCCCAATCCGCCCATTATAAAAAGGGAAGCAATAATAAGATGCAGCGAATAATTATTGCGAAAATCATAAGAAAACAAACTGTCCTGCAAGGTGGAAAAGCCTGCATTGCAAAAGCCTGAAACGGAGTGAAAAACCGAAAAAAATATCCGGTCAAACTGCGCCGGAAAAACTTCTTTGTTTAAGCTTAAAAAAACAAGAACAGTTCCTGCAACCTCAATTAAAAGGGTGATCATGATAATTCTTTTGAGCATGGAAAACACTTCCCCCAATTTACCCGACCAGGTAAATTCGCTCAACACCAGTTGTTTTTTAAAAGAAGAAGAACCTTTGAAAAAATAGCCGAAATAGCTTGCAAAAGTCATAATTCCCAAACCACCTGCCTGCACCAGCGAAATGATAACAATCTGACCGAAAAGTGTAAAATAACTGCCTGTTTCAACTACAATAAGGCCTGTTACACAAACAGCACTGGTGGACGTAAAAAGCGCATCTATGAGCGAAATGCCCGAGTGCGTTGCATTGGGAAGAAGAAGAAAAAAGCAACCTGAAATGATTAAAGCCAAAAAACTTAGTATAAACAATTGTGCCGGATTTACCAATGCCCATTTAAAATTTACTTTCAACGCCATAAATTCACGCAGGAAAATGAAAACTACAATTAATCTGAGCCAACCTGTGTGGCTTAAAAAAGAGGGGGCAAGGTTCTCTGCCATTCCAAAATGTATAAGTAGGAGGAAAGCGGAAAGCAATACCAGAAAAACATCGAATGCTACTATTTTTAGTGTTGGCCTGGTTTTCTCAAAAAAGTATCTTCCCGTTATTGAAACGGCACCAGATAGTAACGAAAGAATGTAAATGTTTTGCAAAAACTGGTTTTAGACCGGCTGACTTTCAAATCCTAATTCGTAAATAATTGCCAGGAGTGCAAATGCATTCACAATTAAGGGCAGCCTTCTTATAAGACCAATACGAATAGTTGTATCATTTATTCTCACTATTTATTCTTTAAAACAGGTAAATTTAAAAAAACTTTATGTTACATCAAACACAACTTACAAAACCTTTATAAAGTCCTTTGCAAATTTGCTTCGTCAATTAATAAAAATATGAAAACATAGAATTTGTTCATCATCAAAAGTCTTATACGAATTGATTGCTTCATTAAGCTTTCCTAAGACGGTCAGACAAACAGAATATTGAAATTAAATGGAAAGGATAGAAAGAATCAGCCTTTTACCTTATCAAAATACATAGCAAATGAGCGGTATAAAAAGTGGGTCCATTTACCAAAGGGAACAATAATCAATGCCCATTGTACCAATATGGTTAAATGAAAAAGGTAAACCCAGAAATTATGTATAAGTTGGCCGTTATCAATTAATAAACGCACTGCAAAAGCTGAGATACCCATCAAAAACAGCCAGATAACGAAAAACCAGTCAGAAGGATGGGAAAATGTACTTTTTTCAGACCGTTTGCGTATTCGCCTGATAACAAAATCAAAGGTTACAATAAAAATAATTGCACTAAAAACATAGCCCATTATAATAACTGCCAGGTTATCTGTTTCAAACCAATTCAGGAAAACAGTGGTGAACAACAGCATTAAATAACTAATTACCAGTATAAAATGTTCAAACCACCAAATTTTATTTTCCCTTGAATCTTCACATGATAAGGTGTTTTTCTGGGTAAACATATGAATAAAAAGATCTTTTAAGGAACTAAAATATTTTTTTAATGAAAGGGATTTTGATTGTGACCAAACCGTAAAATACCACATTCGGATAATATTCGGAAACAATAGTATGCCAAATACTGCAGCAATTGCAAACATTTCAAAATAATGGCCGTAATGCAACCATTCATCCTGTGAAAAAGTTTTTGAATAAAACATACCTGCTATTGCAATAATTACAATCATAAAGGCTATAATGCAGGCAGTTAAATTCCGGTATAATAAACCTGATAACCCTGTCCAGTCGTAGGTAGAAATCAGATAGCGCCGCAACGACATCATCAGTTCACCTGGTTTTGCTTCCATGGGGCAATGGGTGGTACATTCGCCGCAATAATAGCACAACCAGGGTTTAAGTGATTTATTAATTTCATTATTAAAGCCCAATGAGCTAAGTCGGACCATCTCCCTGGGAAATGAATCTTTTTCGGTTGATAACGCACAAACTGCAGTACAGGTACCACAATTGTAACAGGCATTAAAATCTGTTGCACCATATTTTTTAAGTTTTCTTGCAAATTTTAAATTTATCCCTGGCATTATTTTTTTATTTTATAAAAATAAAACTCATCTGCATCGTCTAACCTTACGGTTTCCAGTATACCAAACTTTAGAAGTGACATGGTATAATACATGGTTTCCTCCTTGCTTAAACCGGTTTTTTCGGCAAGCTGTGGTATGTTTAACTCCTCATCACCAAAAGCTCCGAGAATTTTTTTCTTCACAGCATTAAATGATTTCAGGTTATCTTTTACCTTTTGTGGAACCTGGTACGTTTCGCGTTTTATCTTAAAAGTGTTTCCTGATTTTTCTCCCATGGTTCAGCATTTATTGTTTCTCATTTGCCAGCGCATCAATCATTTGTTCCACTTCTTCGTCACTGAATGTTTTTAATTGAATGGCATTGGTCGGACAAACCGGCAAACACATACCACACCCCTTACAAACAGAGACAGTGATTTCAGCGACCTGTTTATTGTCAACCTGAATGGGATGAATTGCATCAAAGGGACATGCATTGGTGCAGGCATCACACCAAACGCAAAGGCTGGGGTTTACTTCAGCAACCAAAGGTTCAATTTCAAGTACATCGCTATTCACAAATGAATAGGATTTAATAGCTGCCGATAATGCCGAATTGATTGACTCCACAGCATTCTTGGGCCCCTGGCAACATCCCGCAATCGTTACCCCGTCAATTACTGTTTCAACAGGCCTCAATTTCATGTGGACTTCATTGAAAAATTTATCACGGCCTTTGGGGATTTTTAAAATTTCCCCAACCGTATTGTTTGTTCTGGGTACCATTCCTGTGACCAATACAACCAGATCGGCTTCTACTTCAATTTCTTTCCGTTGTGTAAGAATATCGTTTATACGAACCATTGTTTGATCTTTCTTTTTTTCAACTTTGGGCGGGTCATCTTCATACGACTGTAAAAAAATCTGGCCTTTTACCGATGCCTCATGATATAAAAGCTCCTGTTTCCCATACGTTCGGATACCACGTGTAAAATGAAAATGGTTCAGTTCTTTAAATTTTTCACTGGCTTTAATGGCCGCATAAATTACAGCATTACAACAGTATCGTGAACAATACTTATTTTCACCATCGGCTTGCCTGCTGCCTACACAATAGATGTAAGCAATATTTCTTATCCGCTTGTTTTTCCATGTAAGTTTCTTTTCGGTAGAAGCGATAAGACGCTTAAACTGGGGTAATGTGATTACATTTTCAATAGCCTGGTATCCAAATTCTCCCTCATTGGGTGTATAGGGGTCAAAACCTGTAGCCACCAAAATTGACCCCACCTTTATATTCATAATCTCCTCTTTCTGCGAAAAATCAACCTGATTGCAAAGTTTTTCACACTCCCCGCAATGTGTGCAATGCGCTATGTCTATTACAGCAGCTTGCGGATATTCGCTCGGATAATTATGATAAATTGCTTTTCGTTTTGTAATATTAAAATTGAAGGCATCCGGAACTTCAACCGGGCAAGCCTGAATTGCTTTTTTTAAATTACCACTATTGCAATATTCTTTAATATACCTTGGGGTAATTTTTATTTTTACATTGAAGTTTCCTTTGCTTCCGGAACTATCAATGATTTCAGTACCTGTAAATAAAGTAATTTTTCTGTTCGCCTTCACCTCATTATAAAGCCTTGCTGCCAATTCTTTCCCTGTTTCGTTGGTTTCCCATAAAACATCCCATTGCGCAATACGTCCGCCAACAAAATGTTCTCTTTCAATCAGGTACACCATAATTCCCATTTTTGCCAAAGCTACAGCCGCTTTCATCCCAGCTATACCGGCACCAATAACCAATACAGCCTGAACGGTTTTAATTTCGACAGGTTCAATCGCTTCTGATAAACGAACCTTGGCGATACCAGACAAAACGACCTGAATTGCTTTATCGGTAGCACCTGTCTTGTTGTCGGAATGGGCCCATGAACCTTGTTCACGGATGTTTGCATGAAAATAATTGAATTTATTTAAACCTGCTCTTTCAACAACCGATTGGAAAGTACCCTGATGCAATTTCGGTGAACATGAAGCTACGACAACCGCATCAAGCTGGTTTTCCTTTATATCGGCTTCCATTTGTTTCTGGTTCGAATCGGCACAGGCAAAAAGGGTTGTTTTAGACAGAAAAACCCCTTCTTCCTTTTCAGCTGCCTGCCTGACTTTTTCGACATCAATATAATCGGAAATGTTGCCTCCGCAATGACAAATATATACTCCTATTTTATGGTTCATACATGTACATTTGATTTTGCAATATATTGAATTGCTTCCATAGAGGCTGCACCGGCTGAAAGAATTGAATCGGGAATATCCATCGGTCCGGAAGTTGTTCCTGCAAGAAAAACCCCTTCGATATTACTAAGGGCAGGATTGAATAAAATATCTTTTTGAAATGGAAAGTTAAATTCATCTTTTTCCCACATGCCGTTTTCAAATAACTTTGTAGGATCCTGGTTCGCTAATACTCCTACCGATAAAACAACCAAATCATGCTCTGTTTCCTTTAATTTTCCCTGATTAATATCCTCGTAACGCAGTATAAGATTCCCGTTTTCTTTTTCGGTAATTTTACCTACTTTCCCTTTAACAAAATTAACCCCCATTCCCTTGGCCTGCTCATAAAATTCTTCAAAACCTTTCCCAAATGAACGGATATTGATATAATAAATGGTAACATCGGCCATTGGCAATGCACCCATAAGCAGTTGGGCCTGTTTGATAGAATACATGCAACATATTTGAGAACAAATCGGGTTTCCGACACTCATATCCCGCGAACCGGTGCATAAAACATACGCAATTTTATCAGGCATTCTGCCATCACCAGGCCTGAGAACATGATTATAGGGACGGGTAGGCGCCAACAAACGCTCCATCTGCATGGAAGTGATAACATTTTTTGCACTTCCATAGTTAAATCGTGGAATTTTTAACGGATCAAACAAATCAAAACCGGTAGCCACAATAACTGATTTAACAACAAGTTGAAACTCTTTTGCTTCCTGGGTAAAATCGATGCACCCCGTGGGGCAAGCTTTCTCGCAGGCGCCGCATAATATACAATTATCAAGATCAATTGTTGCCACACGGGGACTGGCAATGCTAAACGGGATATAAGCTGCTTTTCGCCCAACCAACTCATATTGGTACTGGTCAGGGACGACAACAGGACAAGCTTCCTCGCAAAGCTGACAACCCGTGCAGTCGTTCTCATCGATGTAACGGGGATGTTTTATCAGGGCAATTTTAAAGTACTGTATATCTTGCTTTATTACAGATTTAACTTCAGTGTTTGTGAAAATGGTTATATTGGGATTACGCAAAGCCTCGGAAATCTTAGGAGTAGTTATGCAAGCTGAGCAATCCAGTGTAGGAAAAACTTTACTGAGCATAATCATTTTGCCCCCAATCGTTAAATCCTTTTCAACCAGCAATACTTCATATCCGCTGTTTGCAATATTAATAGCAGATTCTATTCCGGCAATACCCCCACCAATAATTAAAATATCGAACGAAAGTTTTTCAGTAGAAGGCATATTATTTTTTAGTATAACTATTGATTAACAAATCATTAAAACCTTTAATCTGTTTTACAAACGATTCACTGCAAACCGAACAAATAGCAGCCATACGTAAGCGGGAAGGTTCAATATTCAACTGTTTCATTTGTTCATGGGTATGACTTACTATTTGTCCTGTTTTATCGGTACATGATTCGCCATAAGGACAATCACTCCCATCTGCTGCAATAAAAACGCCGTCAAATCCTTTTTCGAAGGCATGTAATATCCATCTTGGCTTTACTGCGCTTGAGCATGGTATTGAAATAGCATAGACTGTTGAAGGATAATACAGTTTTAATAGTCCAGCCATATCAATAGCAGGGTCTGATATTTTTTCGGTAGAAAATACTAGAATTTTAGCATTCTTTTTATTTCTATCAGCCATGTTGAATGTTTATTTTTTCTTCATAAATATCCTGAAATAACCACTTTCTTCGATGGTTCCAAGATATTCATGGCCCTGCTTGGTACACCATTTTGGTATATCAACTTTCGTCCCTTCATCGGCAGATAGAATTTCCATAATATCTCCATCTTTAATGGTCCCAATGGCTTTTTTAGCTTCCAGTAGCGGTCCGGGGCAAGATGTTCCCCTGGCATCAACTGATTTTACCACATTTACGTTTTTTAACTCTTCTGTTGTCATACGTTGTTGATTTAATATTTGTTAATAAATTCGATCATCCCAATAAATTTGTGTTACCCATTTTAAATGAATAAATTTACATCCGCTTCCTGTGCAGATGTAATATAAGCTCCAATACCACAAATATCATCCGCAAGATTTATAAAATCGTCAAGTTTCTCACCACCCCAAACTTTTCCGGCAAGTCCACAAATATGAATTTTCACATCGGTTATCTCTTTTGCTTCTTTAAAAAATTCAACCCATGTTTTTACTTTCAGGTTCTTTAACGATTCCATAAACTCAGCTTTCAGTCCGGGATTCTCGGCCATCTGAAGTTTATCGGCATTATCGCCAATATCTTTTCTAAATGCCCTGGCCCCTTGCAATAAAACATAAATATCAACGATCATATCATCGGCGGCAGCTCCACCAAGAATAATACCTGCAGCGGTTAGTTTATCAACGCTGCCTGTGTAAAGGGCAAGGCACATTTTTTTATTTTCCATAGTGTAAATATTTATTGTTATTATATTAACAAAAGAATAAAATAGTTTATACTATATATAAATTGATATTGTGAAGTTAATTATATAAATTTGTGATATACCTCATATTTTTATATTTTCTACGATGATTAATGCCTGTGACATATGTATGATTAAATCGAAAGCAGCTTTAAAATTAAACGCAGAGCAGGTTGAAAAACTTTCTTTTAATTGCGCATTGGTTAAATTTCACAAAGGGGATTCTATAATCAGGCAGGGTGTTTTATCTACAAATATAGTGTATTTAAGAAGCGGATTAGCAAAAATCCACATTGCCGGCCCTCATTATGAGCAAATTGTACGGATATCAAAAGCTCCCTGTTATCTTGGCTTGCCAACAACAATTGGTGAAAAAATCAACCAATATTCAGTTTCAGTTATTGAAGAGGCTGAAGTGTGTTTTATTGATATTAATACTTTTCGTTATTTATTAAAAGAAAATGCAGATTTCTCGTATGAAATAATGATTGAATTATGCAGAAATGAACTGGAAGTTTTTTACCGATGTGCCAACCGCACCCAAAAGCAAGTAAGGGGAAAAATTGCCGATGTTTTATTAGAATTGGCGGATCATATTTATGCCTCTGATATTTTTACTATCCCTGTCAACCGGGAAGATTTCGGAACCCTGATTGACTCAAGCCGCGAAAGTGTAAGCCGTGTATTAAGCGAATTTGAAAGAGATGGAATATTGCGAACTTCAGGAAAACAAATTGAAATTTTAAATAAAAAATCGCTGTTAATGATTAGTGCAAATGGCTGATTTTTTAATGCATTTTAAATGGAATTGTATAATAAAAGCATCGATTATCAGAATTGAACAACCGTTTATTTTATATATTTTTGTACCCGTATGAAAACTATTATCAGCCATGTCAATAAAGAATACTGCCTTTTTATTAGCCGGTATTATGGTCTTAATAGTTGTCGTCCGGGCTGTTTTTACCTATTCACATGTGCTCTTAAACGGACAGATTTACTGCCTGCCCTCCTTGAGACGGGTCTAACCAACAGGCAAGCATCTGTTCCCAATAAACTACCCCGATGCATCCCGAAAGCTATCGGGAAAGGGGATTTAAATTGAGTTTGCTTCGCAAACATATTTGTTTCAGATCCTGAGGATCGTAAAATTAAACCACTACCTTCTCGTCCACCAATGCGAACGCGAAGGTGGATTAAAAACCAGAAGTATGGACCATTTAATAAACAATTTGGAAAAAATCGTTGAATTGCTGGGCAGCGATGATCGTTTACTAACCTTTGATCAACCTAAAATACCGAAGGAAAAACTGCACATCCCCGGCCCGCATACAATCGACGAAGTATTCGGCATCAGCGACCGTAATACGAAAACGCTGATCAACTTATCCCGAATGTACAATCACGGACGACTTGGCGGAACAGGCTATCTGTCCGTTTTGCCTGTTGACCAGGGTATAGAGCACACAGGAGGTAGTTCTTTTGCACCCAATCCTGATTATTTCGACCCCGAAAATATTATTAAACTTGCAATGGAAGGAGGATGCAATGCCGTGGTTTCCACGTTGGGTGGATTGGCACTGCATTCGCGCAAGTATGCCCATAAAATTCCGTTCATCGCCAAGATAAATCACAATGAACTATTGACGTATCCCAATAAATATGACCAGATTCTGTTTGGTACGGTGTCAGAAGCATGGAACCTGGGAGCTGCCGCAATAGGTGCTACCATATATTTCGGATCCAAAGAATCGAACCGTCAGATCACTGAGATAGCAGAAGCTTTTGAAAAAGCACATGAACTGGGCATGGCCACCGTCTTATGGTGTTATTTAAGAAACAACGATTTTAAAACATCCAAAGAAGATTATCATACGGCAGCAGACCTGACCGGGCAGGCAAACCACCTCGGTGTTACAATCAAGGCCGACTTGATTAAGCAGAAACTACCTACCTGCAACGGAGGGTTTATTGATCTTAAATTCGGAAAAACACATCCTGACATGTACCAGAAACTTGTCTCTGACCATCCTATAGATCTATGCCGCTACCAGGTAATCAACTGCTACATGGGTAAAATAGGGTTGATCAATTCAGGTGGGGCTTCCATGGGAACCGAAGATTTTGCAGCAGCAATCAGAACAGCTGTTGTTAATAAACGGGCCGGAGGTTCAGGTCTTATATCGGGACGAAAAGCGTTTCAAAGACCTATGAACGAGGGGATCAAGTTACTTAATCTCATCCAGGATGTTTACCTGAATGATGAAATCACAGTGGCATAACTTAAAAAAAAGGGGGAGTCCTCCATAAAATTATTGTTGTGGTGGTATCCCGATACTTTTTTGAGCACTTAATAAACGAATGTATTTTTTCAAATAAAGATGTTCGGTACAATGGTCAAACCCATACTTATTCAGTATTTCTTCCCAGTTTCTTTTAATAAAATCGAAAGCATATTTACATTCAATTTTTTTAAATACAAAACGATAAAGGGAAGGCATCGTATCCATATCAAATTCGGCAAAATCAAGAATATGGAAACTTCCACCCGGAATTAAATGATTAAAGGCGTTTTGAATTACAATGCTTCTGATTTCATGAGGGAAACCGTGTATAACAAAACTTATAAAAATTTTATTATACGTTTTTTGTAAATCAAACGGTATATCAATGCGTTGGTTTTTAAATTCTACTCTTTTATCTTTTTTAAATTTAAGATTAAATTGTCTCTCCATATTTTCCGAAATGTCTAAGCCGGTGATATGTCCGTTTTCATTTAAATAACGGCACATCAGTTTGGCATTTCGGCCGGTTCCGCAGCCTAAATCAAGAATTTGGTCCCCCGGCTGGATTCCCAGGTCGTTAATGGCTTTTTTTATGAACCCGTTGTATAACCCTAATGTGCCTACATTCATTACTTTATCGTAATTTCTGGCTGTAAATTCTTTTAGTTCAACTCCTGAGTCAGGATAAATTTTTCTTGCCATTTTTATAAATTTTCATGTAGGTGGTTCAATTATAATTCTTTTGCCGTTTCATACCCATCTGGGTTGGTATATCCCTCAACCCTTTATCAGGATAAAACGGTTCAGGGGGAATTGCTCCGATATATTGTTCCCTTCTCTCATAAAATGCAGGATGTTTTCCGGTAACCATACTGCTTCCATCGCTATAGCCTGTTTTAACAGTGAATGTTTATTCAAAGGTATCACAAAAATTATCTGTCACAATCAATTTTATGAATAAACCATACCGATGATAAAACAATCAACATAAACAAGATAAAGAAACCCCGGAAACCAAACTGCCCGATAATCCAGCTACCTGTTAATGGGAAAACAGCAGGCAGGATGTTCCCTGCCCCGGCAAATCCGGCATATAACGCCCTGTTTTCATTGCCCGAAACTTCGAGCAATAAGCCATTCATGGTAATCAGATACAATGAATTGACCACTCCGCCCATAATAAACAAATACCTTAATGTAACTTCATTCTTTATACAAAGGGTAAGTAAGATAAGCGTAAACGAAAGGGCAACATTTAGATATAGAAGCGGATGGTATTTCAACCGTTTGGTAAAAAAGAAAACGAGGGTTCCCGCAGTTACAACTCCAATCACTTTAAACAATAAAAAAAATCCTGTATCACTGCTTTGGGTATGGAACGTTTCCTTGGCATACAGCACAACAAAAGGAAGAAAAGAAAGCATAATGCCCTGGGTATTAATAAAACCCAATAAATAGGACAGATTTTTGTTTTGGACCCATTCTTGTTGAAGTATCCTGAAAAATTGTTTAACCCCTTTTATTTTCATGAATGAACGGGATACTTCTTTTATTTTCCAAAAACCCGCGGAAGCAATTAAAAGCAAGGAAGCTCCAATAAAAAACATAAAGGAGTAATTTACAGGATACCCGAAAGCAGTTAAAACCCGTTTTGCCAAAAAGGCCGATAATAAAACTACGCTTCCTACAATGATTTGTTTTGCCGAAAAAAACAGTTTTCGTTTATTCTCATCCACGCTTTTACCCAGTATATCGGTATAACTGATATTGGAAAAAGCCCCGCCAAGAGAAAACAAGGCAATAAACAGGAAAATAAGTCCCAATATTAATTTTGACTGGTTTGCCTGAAGATAGAAAAGTACGGCCCCCAGGGAAAAAAGCGCAAAAATTCGTGAATTTATCCCCAACAGAAGAAATTTCTTTTTAAAACCCTTATTACTAATGTAGGGCGCAAAAAATAACTGAGTAAAGCTTGATCCCCCCATCATAATGGCAGTCATGATACCGATATGTATTGCCCCGCCTCCCGATTCAATGAGCATGGCGGGAATTACCGTATCCACATCCATAAAGTTCTGGGCAAGAGCAAGGAAACCCGCATGCCATAAAAATGCGTAAAAATTATGTACCGATATTTTACGGGGTAAAGTCATTTTTTAAAATTAAAAGTCTAACCTCTTCAGGATGGTTATTAAACTCATCTTCAATCCGTTTAACATACCTTTTTATCATGACAAAACTGCCTTTGCCACTTCCCTTTTCAGGTTGCTGAATACTTTTTATATCATTACCCCATCCAAAGACGGTCTGACAGGTACTACAAAAGGTTTCCAAACCGTATTCCCAGATAGATGGTTCTGGGAGACAACGGCCCGTAAATATACGCCGGGTCCCGGTCTTCGCTTACATCAAAATCGTTTTGGTACGAGTTGAAGATATTCCTGATACCTCCTGAAAATTCCACGGAAGCGCCATTTAGTTTTGTGGTATAGGACAGTTTGGCTCCCAGGTCCAAAAAACGATCCGTCTCCCGTAATTCGCCATCGGGATTTTCGGTCCCAAAATAGGGAACCAACATTTTGCCTGTGTAGTTGCCTGTGGTTGAGAGGCTGAACTTCTTGTAAAAGTCCCAGGTAAGTGAAAAATAACCGTACTGGTTGGGCGTGCGGAAAAACCTTTTCTCATGGAAATCCTGTGGTTTCTCGAACGTGCTTTTTTGTATGGTAAACCCGGACGAAAAAGTGAATTCAGGAAACGGCTTTACCCTTAGTTCCATATTTATTCCTTGTACAACCGCTCCGTCTTCTGAATTCACACGGGTATAGATTACGGTGCCCTCCTCATCGGGCTCCCCAAATTCATTGGCAAAGGCATTCTCCAGTTTGGTGTAAAAACCTTCCACCAGCAATGCAGCATAAACTTTTCCAATTAATGCATTAAAATCAAGTGAAGCCATGATGCTATGGCTCGTTTCCTGCTTTAACCCGGGGTCGTTTTTATGAATTACCTGCCTTGAACCGGAGGTTTCAATATGCAAATCTTCATCGAAGATCTGGGGAGCACGGTAGCCTTGTGAGTAACTTACCCGGGCCTGCAAATCGTCATACACATCATACATAATGCCCAGGCGCGGACTGAAGACATTGCCCTTTTTTATTTCTCCATCTTTGGCCCGATCTTTCACCTCATAGCGATCGAACCTGGCTCCGGCAGCAACTTTAAGTTTGTTCCACTGTACATCATACTGGGCAAAAACACCGGAAGTGATAAGCGACTGGTCGGAAACAACCGTGTTTTCGGTGTGGAAGCAATGGATGGTAGAATCACTGAAATCAATCACGGCATGGTCCATATCCGGGTACCCCAGTTTTTTATCCAGAAGAAAGTCTCCGGTGTTTTCAATACCGGCTATGAACGATGAATGGTCCATGTAGGCTTTATACTGGATGCCCACATGGTATGTATGATCGGTTGAATGGCCGTAATCGCTCAACGATTTGCCGGCACCATAATAGGAGTCCCGGTTCAGGAATTGCCCCGATGCATAGACCGATAGCAGGTCGTATTCCCTGAAAAAACGCTCATAGGTTACGCCTGCCACCTTCATGTTGTGCGTCACAGCTTCGGCAACATCCCTTTCGTGTAAAGGGTAATCCTGTTTGTTGCCCCCATTTCGTTCTTCATGAATGGCAAAAAAATCTACAGACAACTTATCACGAAACCCAAAACGGTAAAAAGCCCTGGCTCCTAAAGTGAGGTTTTCAAGCGAAGCAATTTCTGAAAAAGTGTCATCATTGGCATCAAAAAGTACTCTTTCACGGGTGAAACCAAACACCGACACTCCAGATTTAAAGTCATGCGAAACAATGGATGTGTTGAAGTGTAACGAATATTCCGGGGCTTCACCCCCTGAACCATCCACACCCATTCCTGTAAGGGCATATTTTGCTCCGGCATCGTAGGAATTTGCTTTTGGGTCTTTTAAAATAATGTTAATCGTTCCGGCAATGGCATTGCTTCCAAAGAGCGCCGAACCGCCCCCCCGCACCACTTCAACCTTTTCTATCATGCTTGAAGGGATCAGTTCTAAACCATAGACTCCTGCCAGGCCGCTAAAAATGGGCCGGCTGTTTATTAAAATCTGCGAATACGGCCCCTCCATTCCATTCATCCGAACCTGCGAAAATCCACAATTCTGACAGTTGTTCTCAAGACGTAAGCCAGGGGTAAAGTTCAGACCTTCACCCAGGGTAACCGATTGGGTTGTATTAAAGAGTCTTGGGGATAACGTGTTTACGATAACCGGTGCTTCGATGCGTTTCTGTTCCCCCCGGTCCGCTGAAACAACCACTTCATCAAGAACCAGATTGTCTTTTTCCAGCTCAAAATTCACTTCTATTGTTTCTCCCTTTTTTAGCGAAATTTCAATTTCTTTTGTTTTGTGGCCTAAATAGGTTGCTTTTATTATATGGATACCTTCCGGCAGGTTTACCAATTGATAGTGTCCTGTTTCATCCGTTGTAGTTCCTATCATTGTGCCTTTTATTTGGATGGTGGCAAACAATAAATGTTCCTCACAGTAAGCACATTTAACGTGGCCAAAAACATTGGCATCTGTTCTGGTCTTCTGGGCATAATTGATCTGTGAGAAAGACAGCATTAAAATTGTCAGGACAATCGGAATATTCTTCATCGTATCAGGTTAAAATAAATAAGCAAAAAAATGAAGCCCTCGGTTCATTATTATCAAATCGTTGACTGATACCGGAATAATTCATTTCCGGTAAAAATCAAATGATCTTATGAAACAGGAGGGGCCCTGCCAGGATAAGAATACGGGAATAGCCTGAAATAAAGCCTTTCCTCACCAGATAAAGAAATCTTTTTACAGATTACCGATAAAAAGGCCTGAATCAGAAAACCGGAAAAAAATAAAAGGTCCAGGTTCTCAAAAAATAAAAATTCAGCGGTTGAATGATGGTGAGATTTAAACGGTTCCGTATCGTTTGATTTATTATACGGATGTGAGTGCGTTACAACAGAGCCGTTTTCGAGTTTATGTGAGTGGGTGAAAATTCCTTTGTTGGTGATCAATAATCCGATCAACGCAATCATTGCGAAAGAGAATATTTTACGGGTGATATTTCCAACAAGTGATTTCATGGGTGCAAATGTAAAAAGAAAATAACTGACTGGGTGAAAAGATGAAGGAATTTAAGCTGCATATTAACAATTTATTGAAACAAAAAAGAAAGGAATTTTTACTCTGCATGCCCCAAGGCATCGTGCAATGTTTGTTTCAATTTTTTAAATGGAGGGGTTTCTGTGTCCCGGCTTCCGGCAGGTTCTTCAATATGCTCATGAACTACGATCCGGGCAGGAGGCTGGCTTAAAACAAGAATTTCATTGCCCAGCATAAGCGCTTCATCGACATCATGGGTTACAAAAATAACCGTACGCCTGTCCTTCTTCCACAGTTGCGTAAACCATCGTATCATGCTTTGTTTCAGAGCAATATCCAATCCACTCAATGGTTCATCCATAAGGATGATATCGGAAGGGCAGGCAAAAGCCCTTGCTATGGACACCCGTTGGCGCATGCCTCCGCTCAACTGCGCAGGATAATAATCGGCAAACCCTTCAAGGTCAACAAGCCGGATAAGCTGCTCTGTTTGATCGTTCCGCTCACCGGAAGATAAATCCCTGCTCAGAACAAACGCAATGTTTTGCCTCACCGTTTTCCATGGCAATAAACGGGGTTCCTGGAAAATGTAGGAAAACAGTTTGTTGTCAAAACCAATAAGGCTTCCACTGTCCGGAACAATAATTTTACCAATAATATTCAGCAACGTAGTCTTTCCACAACCGGAAGGCCCCAGTATGCAGGTGATGGTACTCCCGGTAAATTCAACCGTAAAATTCCGGTAAAGAATCGTATGATTATAGGTTTTAGTAAGATTCTGAATCAATAAACTCATAGCTGCACTTTCCAGGTTACTATTTTCCGTTCAGTCCACCGGATAATTTTCTCAAAACCGTAACTTATAAGCACGGCAATAAGGGTCCAGGCAATGACGGCATCAATATTTAAGAAGGTTTGCGCTGACTGCATTTTCGTGCCAATTCCGTATTGGGGCTGGCTTAAGACTTCCCCAATGATGATAGCCCTCCATCCTATTCCCATAGCGCTGGAGGCTCCGCTGATGATAAACGGCATGATGGCCGGGATATACACTTCCCGTATGATCCTCCCCCTGCCTGTTCTGTAAAACCTGGCCATTTCGATCAGTCCGGAATCGACACTCCGGATGCCATCCACTACATTGGTACAAATAAACGGAAACATGGTAAGCATGGCAATGAAAACAGGTACCTCATCGGGACTGAACCAGATAAGGGCCAAAAGGATAAGGGCAATGACAGGCGTTGAGCGGACCGTAACCAGTATAGGGGTCATAAAAGCATTGAATCCGGGACGGATGCCTGCCAGAATACCGATTCCCAGCCCCAGAATGCCCGAGATAACAAATCCAATAATTCCACGTAGGATGGTAGTGCCTGCAACCAGTAAAAATCCGGAATCACTGATTAATTCCACAACGGTTAAAAAAGTATCCTCAGGATGAGGAACAATCGTGGCTGAATCAAATAATAAAGCCAGCACTTTCCAGGCTACCAGTAAGGTGGCTACCGAAACAAAACTTATGTACTGATTTTTAGTAAAAGAAACTTTCATCAGGTAATTTTCCTCCAATGATTTCAGGATTGATATCGTAAAATATTTTCAGGTACGCTGTAATCTGTGTTTGGATGTTGCAGGCTCTCACAAAATGAAGATTGGACCGTGGTATGGCACTCCGGGCCACTACGGAATCAGGCAGGATATTGTACTTCACGATGAGAACGGCTGCGCTGTCGGGATGCTGATTCACCCAACGGGTTGATTTTTCATACGCTGAAATAACCTGTTCCACGAGTTTCGGGTTCTCCCGGAGTAAACTCCCCTTTCCTGTAAATGCGGTCTGAGCAAGAGGAATACCCTGTTGTTTTTCCCATTCATCGTTCAGATCGAACAAGGGATGAATGTTCTTGTTTTTATGCATCACAAGGCTCACCAAAGGTTCTGAGACCACCCCAAGCTCTGCCCGTCCGGCAACAAACGCATTGGCCAGATCTATATGAGTTGGAAAACGGTAATCAAGCATAATATCTGCATCCGGTCTGATCCCGTTCTTCAGCAAAAGGGAGCGGAAAAGTACATCCGGGGTCATCCCCCGGGCCATCACATGGACCTGTTTATGGGTGAGGTTTTCCCACCGGGTAAGGGTTGTATCTTTCCCCAGAAGATAGAGTGTACCCCAAACAGGAATCGCGATTAACCTGTAATCCTGCCCTTTATTGTATAAAATGGCCGCCATAGTGGTCGGCAGAATAGCAAAATCAGCCGTTCCATCCAGCATCATTTTCCGAACCTGTATGGGTTCATTCAGGATATCAATCTGTATGTTGGCCTCCGTAGTATGGTTGATGCTGTCAATAAGCCGGATCATCCCCATGGCTGAGGGGCCTTTCAATGTTACAAATTTATAGGGCACCCTTGTGCTGTCATCAGGTGCCGGATTCCTGCATCCCACAAAAAAAAACAGAAACAATATGGGTAGAAATAATTTGTAGTGCATCCCTTTAACGTTTTCACAAAGCTACCAATTTAGTTCTTTTTTCCGGTGGTATAAAACCGGATGGATGAGAAATATGATCAAAATCATTCTCTTGTCGGTAAGCAACCCCTATTTTTGAGCCGTATTTATTACGATAACAACCGTATTTTATACTGCGATTCAGACGTTCGTCCCAATCAAGGTTGTACGGGAATACCAATCATCTAATCCGGAGGCATTCTGATGGAAAAGAGAATAGGCACAGCATTAATTCAAATCGAGAGCCGCGAAAACGTTCCAATGTTGAACGATATTATTTCAGATCACTCCCATATCATCTTAGGGCGGCAGGGAATACCCCACGGCAAAAACCGTAGCATTATATCTCTTGTTTTTGAAGGTACCACCGACCAGATTGGTTCCCTCACAGGCCAGTTGGGCCGTTTAAAAGGAATCCAGATAAAATCGGTTCTTCTGAAAAACAAGAATTATGCATAAATCAGGATTTCTTACCCTTTTCATCAGTATTGTTTTAACCTTCGGATCCTACGGGCAGACCGATGTAAAACAGGAAACCTCCCCTGACTCGATTCCCCTTTCAGACCGGAATATCCGGATCGGAGAGGTTGTTGTCTCAAGCCTCAGGATGGACCGGAAGATCAGGGAGCTTCCTGCCTCCATGAGCGTAGCTGCGGCTTATGATTATCAGAAGAGGTCGGCAGGCACCCTTTCAGATGTTTTGAACAGTGAACCCGGCATTACCATGGGACGCGACGGAATATGGGCTACCAATATCAACATCCGCGGAATGGGGGAAAGCCGTCTGGTAACCCTAATCGATGGCAACCGTGTGGAAACAGCTACCGATTTAACAGCTTCGTTCAGTATGGTCGATGTGAATGACATCGAACGTGTCGAAGTAATCAAAGGGGCACAATCCGTACTCTATGGCACCGGAGCCATGGGAGGCATTGTGAATATTATCACGAAAGACGGAACCTATGCCGGCAAACCATATCTTACAGGAGATCTCATTTCAGGCTTTGCCTCAGCCAACAAACTGTTTTCAAACCACGCAGCCCTGAACGCAGGTGCTGAAAAATGGTACCTCAGGGTAAGCGGAACCTACAGCAGTGCCGACGACATACGTACACCGGAGGGAATTCTGCCCAACAGTCAGTTTTCCACAAATAATATTTCGGCAAAGTTTGGAATCACACCGTTTGACCGCCATCATTTTAAGATTCAGTACCAGCGTAACTGGAGCAACGACGTTGGGATTCCGGGTGGCGATGCTTTCCCGGGACCGGCTGAAGCTACCTACACCGATATCGGGAGGCACCTGCTTGCAACCCATTATGAAATCAGGGAGTTAACCGACAAACTCACCTCATTGAAGCTAAATTATTTCACTCAATATATCCTGCGCGATGTATCCATGAAGCCCAACACCGTGACAGAAACAAGCCTGCCAAATGGGAACACCCAACGTATAACAGCCGAACGGATCACTCCCAAAGGAGAACATCTGACAAACGGAGCGCAACTGCAAAGTACCTGGCGCTTGTCTGATAAAAATATCTTCATCGCAGGAGTTGATATCTGGGGACGTCAACTCACCACAGAACGTGAAAAATTCGTTACCGTTGAGGTTCTGAACCCCGAAGGCAAAACCATAAAAACCAACCATATAGAACGGGGCGAGACCCCCATTCCTGAATCCGTATTCAATAGCGCAGGATTATTCCTTCAAAACGAGACCCATTTTCTGAACGACCGGCTTACGCTGATTACAGGAGGAAGGTTGGACGAGGTAAGAATTAAAAACGAGCAGGGTACCGATGTCGATTACCTCATTATCAACGGCACCCGGAACGATTCCCCGTCAACCCGGCGGATAACCTTTGAAAAAGAACAGAACAACAGCTTTTCGTGGAGTGCCAATGCCGGAGTTCTTTATCAACTCTTTAAAAAGGTCGATGTTTCCTTAAACCTGGCCCGTTCATTCAGGGCTCCATCCCTGGAAGAGCGGTTTAAATACATCGATCTGGGCAATTTTGTCCGGCTGGGCGATCCTTCCCTGAAACCTGAAAGCGCTTATTCTGCCGATCTGGGTATGAGAATATGGAATCCCGGATTGACAATGCAATCAGGAGTATTCATCAACCGGATTACCAACATGATTGTCGAAGTCCCCGGAGAATTTGTCTACACCCTGACTTCAGAAACCGATCCCGACACGATCCCGGCACTTGTCAATTCCAATGTCAGCAAAGCGTTGCTTTACGGTTTTGATTTTAAACTCGACTACAACATTTTTTACAACTGGGTCGTGTTTCTCTCAGGAGCATACGTGCGCGGGAAAGAAACCAGTACCGGGGAAAATCTTCCCATGATCCCCCCACTGAACGGTAGCGTGGGAATACGTTATTCAAGTCAGAAAACTGGCTCCGCAGAACTCACATTAGCCGGGGCTGCAAAACAAAACAAGATTGCCGAAGGAGAACAGAAAACCGAAGGGTATTACCGCCTGGATGCAGCCCTGAGCACCCATAAAATTAATCTCGGCAGAGCGGATTTACAGATTTTCTCCGGCATCGATAATATCACCAATAAAAGCTACACAAACCATCTCTCAACCAACAGAGGAAGTATTAGTCTGGAACCCGGACGGAACTTTTTTGTGCGTTTGAAAGTGACATTGTAAGGCTGAAAAAAAATATTTTACTAAATTGCTTTATTTATCCTGAAAGCAACAAATATTTCTTTTACGGAAGAGTAATATGAAACGAGCCCCGATGGGTCGGGGCAAGTTCCCTGTCTGCTGAACAGGCAGGCATACGATACCGATAAAATAAACAATTCTAATCGCATGAAAAACAAAAACTTTATCGGCTTTGATAATGAGAAATACCTCCGGGAGCAGACCGCAGCTATTCTTGAGCGGGTGAACCGTTTTAACGACAAGCTTTACCTGGAGTGTGGAGGCAAGATCTTATATGATTACCATGCATCCAGGGTATTGCCGGGATTTGATCCGAATGTAAAAATGCGACTGCTTCAACTGCTGAAAGATAAAATTGATGTCATTCTGTGCATTCATGCGGGAGATATTGAACGAAAAAAAATCCGGGCTGATTTTGGGATTACTTATGATGTCGATGCCCTGAAAACCATCGATGACTTCCGGGATTGGGGTATTGACATCACCGCTGTGGTTATAACCCGGTATCAGGATCAGTTACCGGCAAAAGTCTTTAAAAACAAGTTGGAATTACGGGGAGTTAAGGTGGTTGTACATTATCCCACAAAGGGATATCCCACCGATGTGGATCTGATAGTCAGCGACCAGGGATACGGGGCAAACGAGTACATCCCCACGACCCGTCCGATTGTGGTGGTTACAGGCCCCGGACCGGGCAGCGGAAAGCTTGCTACCTGCCTGTGTAATCTGTACCATGAATACAAAAATGGCCTGAAAACAGGATATGCCAAGTTTGAAACATTCCCGGTCTGGGACCTGCCTGTCGACCATAAAGTCAATATGGCCTATGAAGCTGCCACAGTTGACCTGAACGACAAAGTACTGGTTGATGACCACCATTGGAAAGCATACGGGAAGAAAGCCGTGAATTATAACCGGGATATCGAAGCTTTTCATCTGCTTAAAAAAATCATCGAAAAGATTACAGGCGGAGAGTCAATGTATCAATCCCCGACCGATATGGGTGTTAACCGGGCCAGCTCCGGTATTGTAAATGACCGGATTATTCAGGATGCCTCACACCAGGAGATTATCCGCAGGTATTTCAGGTGTGCCGTGGAGTATATCCTGGGACTGGTTGAAAATGAGGTTTTTGACAGAATTGTCCAGATTATGAAAAAAGCAGGAGCCAAAGAGGAAGACCGAAAGGTTGTTTTGCCTGCAAGAAAAGCAGCTGCTGATGCTGAAAAAAGAGGAAAAGGCAATGAGGGAATCTTCTGCGGTGCATCCATTGAATTGCATGACGGAACAATTATTACCGGTAAAAACTCCACCCTGATGCATGCAGCTTCAAGCCTCATCCTGAATGCAGCCAAATATCTGGCCGGACTCCCTGATAATCTTTACCTGCTGCCTCAGAATATCATCGACTCGGTAACCCACCTCAAAAAAGACATCCTGAATGGCAAAATGGCCAGTCTTGACCTCGATGAAACATTGATTGCTTTGAGTATAAGCGCCTTATCAAATCCTGCAGGACAAATGGCTTTGGAAAAACTGGAAGCCTTGCAGGGCTGTGAAGTACACCTTACCCATATTCCTACACCAGGCGATGAGGCCGGATTGAGAAAATTAAAAGTAAATCTGACATGCGACCCTGAATACGCCAGCAAAAGCCTTTTTATAAACGGATAAAAAAAAGAGGCTGTCCGGTAAGAAATATAACCGCAAAGGACGCAAAGATATTTCTTATTGATTGTGAATTCTCTGCGTACTTTGCGGTGAATGAATGCAATGATTTTTCAGACAACCTTAATTTTTATCGATTTAGCTAAATTTTTCTGCTAAAAGTGTTTTTAAATCAGGACCCTCGATTTGTTCCAGTTCATAGGTAACCCTTACGGTAGGTTTATTGATCTTAATAAACCGTGTGAGATCCACCGGAGTAGCAATAACTACCGCATCACAATCCGTTTTATTGATGGTTTCCTGCAAATCTTTGATTTGTTCATCGCTATATCCCATAGCAGGTAACAACGTTCCAATCTTAGGATACTTTTTAAATGTTTCTGTGATAGTACCTACAGTAAACGGGCGGGGATCAACGATCTCACGGGCCTTGAAATTCTTTGCAGCAACAATGCCTGCCCCGTATTTCATTTCGCCATGGGTAAGCGTAGGTCCATCTTCAATGACCAGTACTCTCTTATCTCTAATATATTCGGGATGATCAAGCGTTAATGCTGAATTGGCTTTTATAACGGAAGCCGTTGGAACGTACTTTTTGATATTGTTCTCAAGTTTTTCGATGTTTTCTTTTGAAGCACTATCAACTTTATTCATGACAAGCACTTGTGCCCTCAGGAAATTAACCTGTCCCGGAAAATATAAGAGTTCATGTCCGGGCCGGTGGGGATCTACAACAACAATCTCCAGATCTGGTTTGTAAAAGGGCGTATCGTTGTTTCCTCCATCCCAGAGAATAATATCAGCTTCTTTTTCGGCTTCACGCACAATGGCTTCGTAATCAACCCCTGCATAAATGACTCTTCCGCGATCGATATACGGTTCATACTCTTCCATTTCTTCGATGGTGCATTGATGATCATGCAAATCCTGAATAGAAGCAAATCGTTGTACCTTTTGAGCCACGAGATTGCCATAGGGCATCGGGTGGCGGATAGCCACGACCTTTTTTCCTAATCCGGCAAGTATTTCTCCAATAATACGTGAAGTCTGCGATTTGCCACAACCGGTGCGCACGGCACATACCGAAATAACAGGTTTTGTCGATTTGATCATTGTTTCGGTCGGCGAAGGAATTGAAAATTTCGCACCGACAGCCATCACTCTGGAAGCAAGCTGCATCACATGATTATAGGGTACATCGGAATAGGAAAAAATAACTTCATCGACCTGATGTTCCCTGATCAGATCCGTTAATTCGCTTTCGGCATAGATCGGTATGCCATTGGGATAGTATGGACCGGCAAGTTCCGGGGGGTATTTCCTGCCCTCAATATTGGGAATCTGTGTTGCCGTGAATGCAACTACTTTAACATTGCCGTTTGCCCTGTAAAGAACATTGAAATTGTGAAAATCGCGGCCGGCAGCTCCGCAAATTATTACTTTTTTACCTTCCATAATCGAAATAATAGGTGAATATTTTGGTTTTGGGCATCAAAGGTAGTACTTAAAAAGAATATCCGGCATGACGAAAAGCAGGATTTTACTGTGAGCCCTGGAAACGCCTCCAAAATAGCACAGGATGTAAAGAGAATACAATCGAATGGATTCCAGGTTATCAGAACTAAAGAATCCACCATCAAAGAAGGTGGGTTTCTATTTAACCCATAGGACTATAAAAACCAATACGTTAACTTATAAACTTTTTCGTCTCCGGTACCTTTATTTCACTGATTCATCCAGGGGTCTGCCCAGGCTTTCGTACAACCTTCGGCGTCCGGCTTTATCACCCTGAAGTACTTTTTGTGCTTTTTCAGCAACCTCTTTAGCCACATAACGGGGGACTACGATAACTCCGTCGCCGTCAGCAACCACTACATCCCCCGGATTTACGAGAACCCCTCCGATATCTACCGGGCGGTTTACCGATTCCAGTTCATTGCGCCCCGGACGGATACCCCGCCCCTTTCGGCGCAGGTAAAGAGGCACTTTTTCGAGGGCTACCTCATCGGTATCCCGGGAACTGGCATCGGTAACGACCCCTACGGCACCGGCCTGATACCAGCCAAGAATATTGTTCGATCCGATGGTGCCAATATCCCGGTCTTCAACATCGTCAATCACCACCACCGTACCGGGTCGGATAATCGGGGTAAAGGTTTCCGGAGAATAGGCATTGTAAAAATTCCCTTCCCAGCTGGAAAAATCTTCCCCCGGTTTGGGCAAAGCAGGACGTTGCGTAGGGACATAACGGGCCGTTACAGCAATTCCCCGAATCACATGGGTCATATGCTCCGTGTCTACCCAACAGGCATGAATCTCAGGATTCACCAGCCCGGTACCAGGTAATCCCACCCGATCCATGCCGTCCGATACATCTGCAACACGCAACCCCTGGTACATCTTCAGAAGGGCTGCATCGTCCTCCTCAGAATAAACCTGGGTTTCCATGAGGTTGATCCCTCGCCGAATCTCCCCGGGAGTCTGGGCCCATATAGAAAAAGCAAAGAATAAAAAGACTCCGGTTGTTAAGGTAATTTTTTTCATCATGCAATGGTTTTAAATGAATTTTTCCGAATAAAAATAAAAAAATATCAGATACTCCGGGTATATGGAAGCGATGAGTGATGCACATGAATCCGGATATCTCCTTTTAGAGTAACCCGATATCCAAACGTATATGGCTTTAGTGTTTATCCTCCTTCCTATCCTTCACTAATTCATTGATCACAATCCTTTTAACCTGTTCAACGGATAATTTTTTTGCGATGATGGTTTTGTTTTTATCCAGCACATAAATCTGGGGGATGGTCCTGGCATCGTACAATATTTTAAACCCGGAGCTATGGTTCTCATCCCAGACATTAATCCAGTCGGTGAGCCCATAGTTTCTCACAAAATCCTCCCATTCTCTGTGGTTATCCATGGAGTAAACCGCATAAACTTCCAATCCTTTATCCCTGTTAGGCATGTAGACCTCTTCATACAATCTGGGTACAAATTCTTTGCAGTGCGAACATCCGGGTTCATAGATCAGCAGAAGGGTGATCTTTTTGTCGATCTGATGGAGGCTGAAGAATTCCTTCCCTGTAATGTCTTCAAGCAGTAAATCCGGTGCAGTCTGTCCAATAAGGTTGTGTTCCCTGAAGATGACATTTTCCCTGATTCTTGCCAGGGTGGTGGAGTCTGCCCAGAACGCTTCCCCTGAGAGGTAATACTTTTTGGCTAATTCCACAAAAAGGGCATCCATTCCCATCACCTTGCTTTTGCTGCTCAGGTTCAGGTAAAAGGATGCAATATACCGGAACATGGGCTTGCTGGGCCGGCTTTTTTCGATCAGGTCAAGGACCCCCACCCTCAGAGAATCGATCGTTTGGTAGAGGACCCTGGAAAAATAGGTTTCCAGTTTCGGCGGAAGCAGCGGAGTGGTTAAAAAACGTTCATCGGTTACATCAAAAAAATCAAAAAAATGCTTTTTCTGAAAATCGAATGCATACTGCAAACGAAGTGAATCGTTGTTTCGGATCGCTTCCGGAAAGGAATCCACATCCGGCTCAGGAACATAATTGGCCATCAGAAAGGTAGCCAACCATGTTCCGGGATACTTTTCTGCCGTGGTTATCCAGTACTCATGTAAGGAATGGGTAAGTGAATCGATCCTTTCCTGATAGACCGGTTTCTCTTCCGGTGAAGCCTTCTCCCATGCGGATTCATATTCTTTTCTTTTATGTTGCTGGCCGGACAGAAAATGCATGTACTTTACAAACTCCTCACTCTCCCCGGCTCCTTTTATCCGGATATTTTGTGCAGAAAAATCAGGATTGCAAATGGTAAAATGCTGATCAGCTGACAGCAGAAAATCAAAGTGTTGTTCATTGGTATAATAGATCTTGTATAATCCCTGGGGATAAAGGGTATCGCTTTCAAAGATCCCTTTCCCTTTTTCATTCAGGGTAATGGTATCATTTACCAGAACTCGGGACGTTTGGTAATGGGCCAGCAAAATATCCCGGCCTGCTGCTGACGGTAACTCCACCGCTATTTTTAATCCTTTTGAGCCGGTAATCTGACAAAGAAGCATGCCGGTCAAAAAAAGAACTGAGTACTTCATTTTTCCGGATAGATCATGTTCACTAACGTTGTTACCCCTGCTTTGTTCGCATAGGTCTTTTCAAGGATACGAATCCTTTTGCGGATATCGTTTACCGTAAAGTTCTTTTGTGAATATTCCCGGATGGCAGCCTGCATATCTTTCGCTGTATCTGCAATGATGCATAAATCTTCAAGTCCGGTATCCGCTACCATGGGAGAATTAACAATACAAAACCTTCCGGAGTAAAGGGAAGCCAGTAGTTTGAGTTTCAATCCGGTTGGCTGGAAGGTTGGCAGGATACAGCCCCGGGCTTCTCCGATCAGCTTTTGCATGACCTGAAAGGAAGGATTGGCAACCATTTTAACATTTTCATACGAGGAAGCTTTTCTCAGTAACCTTCCCGGGGGGGTCTTCCCGGCAATGACAAACTGTACAGGCAACGATCCGATTACTTCGTCAAGAAGGAAATCAACAGCTTTCAGGTTTTCTGCAACCCCTAAATTTCCATGAAAGAGGAAATAGTCTCCCTTTCCCGGAAGAGAGGTAACCTTTTCATAAGGATGAAAACCAGGCACCCAGGCTACATTGGAATGAATCGTCTTAAAATAGTATGTATCAGAAGGTGAAATAGCGATCACCGCATCGGCGTGTTGAACCACCGGCTCGTATTTCTTCAGCTTGCGTGCTTCACTCCTGAAAAAAGACTGCCTGAACAGGTTTACTTCCGCTTCGGCAAGATTCTGATAATAATCGTGCTCCACATTGTGCATACGGATGATCTTCCGGTATCCTTCCAGCTTCGGGTGATTAATATAATAACACGAATGCAATCCTTCAAAAAGTACAGGCGCTTTGACCGCCAACAAATTACTCAACAGATCCGGATGGTTTCTTCCTGCCACAATGTAAGGCCTCTTCTTCCATGTATAAAACAATCCGGTTTTACGTGGATAATAATATACCCCTGCTATATACTTTTCCAGTTCCGGGGATGAATTGCGTCCGTAGTGGAAACAGTGCAGATATATTTTTATTCCCTCGGAAGCCAGGGATTTCAATTTATAGAAAATATCGATCACTCCTCCGTAATCCGGAGGATAAGGAACATTAAACGCAACAATATGTAATTTCCTCTTCTGTTTCATCGGATGCTACAAATGTAAAAAAATTAACACTGTGTAAGATGCAATAAGGCTAAAGCCAGTTAAAAATTGGATGTTTTTACTTCCATTCGTTTTGTGAATAAAAAAAGCTGCAAACATGAGTCTGCAGCTTTTGCATAAGAGTTGGAATATATATAGGTTTAACGTAATTTTATTCCTCCGTACCGGCTGTTAACAATCACCTTGGCAGTTGAAGGGCCTTCACCTATTTTCCCCTCTACTTTTTTGGTATGGTTCTCGTCCATGCGGTTTCCGGTGAAATCAGCACTGTTGTATGAAATATCGCAGTAATCACAACTGGCTTTCAGATCGTAAGTAACATCATCGCCTATTCCGAGGCTTACAGCTCCATAGCTGTTTGTAACATCGATCAGTTCAAATTCCCCGGAGACCTCATCTACTTTAATGCTTCCATAGCCTGATTCTACCGTTAATGCTTTTTTCAGTTCTTCCATTTCCAGGTGGGTGTATTTGGTATCGGCGGTAACCGACCCGGCTTCCTCAAAACGGAATGTATCGTATTTGGAATCTACATCGATTGATTCCAGCTGGTCCACCGTGATCACTGAATATTTTGAATCAACCTTCAGGTTTCCGGCTTCTGAAATATTCATTTTGGAATATTTGATCTCTATTTCGGCATCCCCCAGCCTTTCAACGGTTGCTTTGCCATATCCCAGTGATATAGTGAGGTCTTCTGCTGAAGCGTCATTTAAGGTTACAGCTGTGAGATTTCCGTAACTGATATCAAAGGTACCCCTGGCATTCAATTCATTGACAAAGGTATTGCCAAATTTATTCGAGATATCCAGTTCCCTGTCAGAAGGAATATTCACTTCGTAATCGATGCTGAAATCGCGCTGACTTTTAAAGTCATTGTCTATTTCAGTTTCAGCTATGATAGTGCTGCCGCTTTTCCGGATCGATACATCAATCTGCTCCAGCAATCGCTCAACCCTGTTTTCGGTGGATGCTTCAACCGTAACTACCACATCGATGGTAACGTCGCTTCCTCCGTTGTTGGTGATCTTTATTTCACCAAATTTATTGACCAGACTCAGGGCCTGAATCTCGCTGACAGGCCATGATTCGTGATACTCTTTTGTCTTTTCCGCACCTGAACCTGTCAGAAAACATGCTATGGTGAAAAAGAGTATTAAAAAGTTAAATTTCGCTTTCATTCGTTTAAATTTTTTAATTATTTATGGTAATACCTGGTTCTTGTCCTGATTAAACAGAACCCGTTTCATACTTATTTTCTTTTTGATCTGTTACTTCTTTCACTTCCTGAAGTTTATTTATGATCAGATTGATCACATTCAGTTTGTTTTGATAATATACCAGCATGGCATTGATCACCCGTTCATCGTTGGGATTTACTTTCAGTTCCTGCTGTAGTTCATTGAGAACTTTTTCAAATTCCTGCAGTTCATGATTCATCATTTTTTGATCTTCCTCGGTGAGCAGGCCTGCTTTTTCAAACTGTTCCCAACGGCTCAGGCCTTCATCGATTGAAGAGGTATAATAGAATTCCACCTCTTCATACTCCGAAGAGACGGATCCCAGGGTCATTCCCTCATCCTCCTGCGAAGGAGCAAGAAAAATAACAGCCTGATTTACAGCCAGGAGAAGGAACACCGCTGCAGCAGCTACCCGCCAGGCAATACGCAGGGTTTTTCTCCCCTTTCGCTGGCGGCTGAGTTTTTCCTCAAACCTTTCGAAATGCCCCTCCTTAGGCTCCTGGTCATTTAAACAATCCAGGTTGTCAAGTATAAGCTTTTCAATATCGTCTCTTCCTCTGTTCATATTTCTTTTATTTATCAGTTACAGGAAAATACTTCTTTTGATTTCAAACTGTCTCTGAGTTTATTTTTTGCTCTCATATACTGGGTTCTTGATGCGGAGTTGCTGATTCCCAGGATCTGGCTTATCTCCTCATGGTCATATCCTTCGATCAGGTAAAGACTAAGCACTACGCGGTATCCATCCGGCAGCTTATTAATCGCTTTACGAATGGTCTCCGGATCGATTCCTTCCCTTGCATCCATTTGATATTCTTCCATATCGTGTTTCCTTTCATCAATTTCCTCGAAGATTACTTTGCGTTTTTTCAAAACATCCAAAGAACGATTTACCACAATTTTTTTCAGCCAGGCTCCGAAACTTACCTCACCACGGTACGTGTTTATCTTCTGAAAGGCTTTGAGAAATGCCTCCTGAATCACATCTTCAGCTTCGGTATCATCCCTTACAATCCGCAGGCTTACGTTGTACATCGATTTACAATACAATTTATAGACCTGAAACTGAGCCTTTCTGTCGCCGTCTTTACACCGGTCGATGATATCCTGATGTATATTTTTATAAAGCGATTCCAATTTTTTCTATTCTGATTTAAGGACGGACGGTTTATCCTTTGTGTTGCATCCGTCCGGAATTATTTTTTTGTTTTTTGAATTTATTGCACACCGAATGCAAAAGGTGCAGATCTCCTTCTTTCAGGAGCATGAGCCTTTCCATGATGCGTGGATAGATGGCTGAGTTTTCTTCAAATCCCAGGTCCAGAAGAATATCCGAAACCTTTTCTTTTAATGGGCCAAAGCGGATGCCGGATTTTTCAGGGGTTAATGTCCGGGGCAATCCGGTTAATTCAGAAAGTTCATAGGCATAAACCAGAACAGCCTGCGCAAGATTCAACGAAGGGAAGGATGTTTTTAACGGGATCGTACTCATGAGGTCACACATCCTGAGTTCTTCATTTCGTAATCCTGAATCTTCCCTGCCAAAGACAATCCCTGTTTTCTTCAGGGCATCACCTTTGGCTTTGAGGATTTCCGGGAGTGAGTAGACGAGGTGGGATTCATTTTTCACACTCCGTGCTTTGGCTGATGTGCCGATGATAAGGTCGATATCATGGAGGGCATCTTTCAGGGATGTGAATATTTCGGCATTTTCAAGGATATCGGTGGCGCCATGTGCCAGCCACCGTGCCGGGTCGCTGAGGGGATCTACGGGGTGAACAAGACGCAATTGATTAAATCCCATTGTCTTGAGTGCCCGTGCTGCTGATCCGATGTTTTCAGGCACGGCCGGTTCAACCAGAATAAAAAGTACTTCCATACAACAAAAATAAAAAAGGTGAAGGAATTACATGCTCACAGCCCATTCCGGGAATTGCGATACATCGATATCAAAAACCACGGTTCCCCAGAAATACATCAGCAGGGTAGCCAGAATGATTCCGATCGTATTTAACAGAAAACCGGTGCGCAGCATATCTTTTACCTCCAGGCGGTTGGTCCCGAAAACAATGGCATTGGGAGGGGTAGCCACTGGCAGCATAAATGCCAGGGATCCGGCCAGTGTGGCCGGGATCATGAGCAACAGGGGATTGATATGTATGCTGACAGCCAGTCCGGCCATGATGGGCAGGATCATTTCTGTGGTGGCAGTATTGGAGGTAAGCTCCGTAAGGAACGACATCAAACCGACAACAATCAGGGTCAGAAGGATCGGAGATACAGATGACAATCCGGATAACGATTCCCCAAACCAGAGCGATAACCCGGAATCAACAAACCCTTTGGCCAGGGCAAATCCCCCGCCAAAAAGAAGGACAATATGCCACGGAATCCTCCCGGCCGTATGCCAATCTATGATTCGCCTCCCTTTTTCGGTTTTTGAAGGGATTAAAAATAGAATGGAAGCGATAAAAATCGCCACGGTTCCGTCATTGATATAATCAGGAGAATGAAACAATGCCGACCAGCCCGGGATTTTTACCGAAGAAACCTCAAAGCCTGTCCTGAAAATCCATAGCAATGCCAGGATAATAAAAAGGATAAATACAATTTTTTCTTCCTGTTTTGGGTTCCCCAGGTTGTTGTATTCTGACCTGAAATCCTCCCGGCTTAGTTTTTCCCACTTTCCCCGTGGTTTATACATTATATACAACAACACCCAGGCTGCAAGAAACATAATTACAGTTACCGGCAACGCAAAAAGAAGCCAGTCGGCAAAAGTTATTTCCGGCACGTTGGGGAAGATAATGCCAATAATCCGTGCAAAGGAAAGATTCGGAGGAGTGCCTACCAGGGTGGCAATGCCTCCGATGGATGCTGAATAGGCAATTCCCAGCAGCAGGCCAATGGTATATCTTCTGACCCGGGTCACGCCTATGGTTTCCTCCAGTTTTAATATAATCGACAGGACAATGGGAATCATCATCATGGCCGTAGCTGTATTGGACATCCACATCGAAAGGACCGATGTGGCCAGCATAAACCCCATCAGGATCCTCCCGGGGCTGATCCCGAAACAGATCAGTATCCTAAGGGCTATTCTCCGGTGGAGGTTCCATCGCTCCATAGCCAACGCCATTAAAAAACCTCCGATGAACAAAAAAATCAGATGGTTAAAATACATGGCCGAGATCGTCTTTCCATCCACAATACCAAACAGCGGAAAAAGAGCTACCGGAAGAAGGGCGGTTGCAGCCAGGGGAATGGCTTCTGTAATCCACCATATCGCCATTAACAGGGCGATGGCTAAAGTGTACGTGACCTGTTTGTTTTCCGGGTCAAGATCAACAAAAAAAATGATAAACAGACTGATAACCGGGGCAACTACCAGGGCAATATTTTGCGTTGCAGTGGTTTTTTTACGAAAGGATCCTGACATTGTAAAAAGCTTAAGGTATCACATAAAGAAAAAACCGAATATAAGAAGCAAACAGGAAAATGGCAAAGGAACCCTTTATTTTATAAATGAGGAAATTTTTTCTGTGTACGGTCTGTTCAGAAAGTCACCTTCTGAGGAGAAGCAGAAAAGCTACCTTTTAATCATCCAATTTTCCGATTTCGCGGTTGCCGCTCCCTTTTTCGAGCCCCACATTCAGGTCTCCCAGCTCGGCCCGGGCTTTTTCAGCAATTTTCATCAGTTCTTCAGCTATTTCAGGATGTTGTTCGATTATGTTGTACTGTTCGCCGGGGTCACGCATCATGTTGTAGAGTTCCGGTTCTTCCACCTTCATTCGTTTACGCGGCCCTCCTGTCCCGTCCATTCCGGGGGGCATGTTGTATGAATCCCATGTATGGGGCAACACCAGTTTCCAGTTTCCTTTCCTCACGGCATTCAGATTGTTTGTTCCGTAGTAATAGAGAAGTTCTTTTCTGGGTTCGGCATTAAAGTTCCCTTTCAGCAATTCTGTAATGCTCACCCCGTCAATTTCATTTTCTGAAAGGTTGCCACCGGTAATTTCGGCCAGTGTAGGGAGCAGGTCGATGGCACAGGCCAGTTTATTGCATACCACACCTTCCCTGATATGCCCGGCCCATTTGATAATAAAGGGCACCCGCTGGCCACCTTCCCAACTGGTGGTTTTCCCTTCGCGTAAGCCACCTGCCGAGCCGGCATGGTTCCCGTAATTCAGCCAGGGTCCGTTATCGGTAGTAAAGATCATTATGGTGTTATCATCAATCCCGTTCTCTTTCAAAGCCTTTAGAATCTGTCCCACCGACCAGTCAATTTCCATCATCACATCGCCGTATTTCCCCTGTTCGCTTTTCCCCCTGAATTTATCGGACACCCCCAGCGGAACGTGAGGCATCGTGTGCGGAACATACAAAAAAAACGGATTTTCTGCATTGCGGTTAATAAAATCAACCGCCCTTTCGGTATATAACGTAGTTAGTTTATCCTGCTCTTCAAGGGAAGTAATTTCCTCAATGGTTTCGTTTCCTTCAATCAGGGGCAGATCCGGATAAGCGGCACGTCCCTGGTTGCGGGTAAAGGGTTGTCCGAGGTCGTCAAGAGGCCACATATCGTTTGAGTAAGGAATACCGAGGTACTCATCAAAACCATGCTGCAGGGGCAAAAATTCTTTATGGTGGCCCAGGTGCCATTTGCCAAAAGCTGCTGTGGCATATCCCTGTTCTTTCAGCATCTCGGCCAGGGTCAACTCACCGGAATTTATCCCAATCCGGTGATACGGGAACAGCGCGCCGGAAAAACCGATCCGGTTGGGGTAGCACCCAGTCATTAATCCCGCCCGCGAGGCACTACACACCGGTTGCGCCGAATAAAAATTCGTGAAACGCATGCCTTCACCCGCCAGCTGGTCCAGATGCGGAGTCTGATAGCCGGTGGCACCATAACAACCTACATCGCCGTATCCCTGATCATCCATAAAAATAAGAACAATATTGGGCCTCGTTAAAGCCTCTTTATTTGAATCAGAAGTGCAGGAAACCAGCAAAACACACAGAACCGCTGCAATAAAAAAAGATACCGTTTTCATAAGCCAGGTTTTTTAGGTTTATACAAATTTATAAAACTTTTTCACAGCTTCTGATCATAAGGGATTTATTATGAGCCGTGCGGTGATTCTGGGTGGTGGTTGTCAGTTGTCAGTTGTCAGTTGTCAGTTGTCAGTTGCTCCTGGGTCCTGGTTCCTGGCTCCTGGCTCTTGATTCTTGATTCTTATTTCTGGTTTTCCGGGAAAAATGATAGTTTTACAGCCTGTAAAAAAACAAAAAAGATTGATTATGAGTTATTGGAGAACTTCATTTTATTTTATTGCTATCCTTTTGCTGTTTCAGTTTACCTCTTGTGAAAAAGAGGACATCCATAAGAATCAGCCACAGTTAAGGTTTATTTCAGAAGAATACAACCCTTTCAATTATACGGAAAATTCGGAAGTCACAGGGCTGGCACCCGAACTTCTCAGGGAAGTATGCCGTCAGTTACAGATAGAATGCAACATTGAATTTTTACCCTGGGAACAAGGATACAATGAAGCACTCCAAACAGATAATGCAGTACTTTTTTCAACCACCTTAAATTCCACACGCAGAGATCTGTTCAAATGGGCAGGTCCTTTTGCTTCCCTTGACTGGATTTTTTATGCTGCATCGGTCAATCCGGTTCCCCTGGGAACATTGGAAGATGCTAAAGATGCAGGCAAGATCGGTGTCATTGCTGATTATGCCATGACAGAATTCCTGGAAGAGCAAGGATTTACAAACCTGGTTCCGTGTTCGGATCTTGCGGATGCTTTTACAAAACTTCTGAACGGCGAAATTGACCTCTTCCCTTCCGACAAATTTACTACGGAACAGGCACTGAAAGCGATGGGAGAATCGGTATATAGTGTAATACCTCAACTGACCATCAAAACCGAACTTCTTTATTTTGCCTTTAACAAAAGCATCACCGATGCGGTTGTTTCCGATTTCCAGGACGCCATCAACGAATGCAAAAAAAACGGGGTTTTAAAACAGTTGACACAGGAATTTCTGCACACTTCGGATTATCCCGATATTTTTCAGATCTATACTGAATCGTATCCACCACTTACGTTCAGGAATGAGAAAGGGGAAATAACCGGGTATGGGACGGATATCGTCAAAGAGATCATGCAAAGAAACAACGGGTACGATCCGATCCGGCTTTCTTCGTGGAGCAACGGCTACCAGCTTGCTTTGAATAATCCCAATTTCTGTCTCTATACAATGGACAGAACAGAGATCCGTGAAGACCTTTTTCAGTGGGTGGGGCCGATTGGGACCAATGCCACCTGGATTTTTACCCGTGCCGGCTCAGGTATCACACTGACTTCTCTTGAGGATGCAAAAAAACTGGCATCCATTGGTACGGTAGAATCATGGTTTTCCACTCAATACCTCGAAGAACAAGGATTTACCAACCTGGTACCCGATGAGGATCCGGGTATTCTGACAAAAAAACTGCTGAACGGGCAAATTGAGGCTTTTGTATGTTCTGAATTAACATTCCCAACTATCCTGACAGAAATGGAGCATACCTATGAGGATGTAACTCCAGCCTTTGAACTCATGTCCTCTGATTTTTACATCGCTTTTTCAAAAAACACGCCGGGTTCGGTTGTCGCCAAATGGCAGGAAACACTGGAGGCTATGAAAAGTGATGGCACCTACACAGCTATTGAATTAAAATGGTTCCCAAAATTAATAATCCTGGAAAATTAAAGAATCCACCATCAAAAAAGGTGGTATTTAATTTAATCCAAGGATTATGAAACCCAATACAATAATGTATGAGACTTTTCGTCCGAAGTCCGAAATATTTTTCTTTCGGACTCCCGTCT
>CAZNPV010000001.1:0-151125 GCA_964575025.1 uncultured Mariniphaga sp. | reverse complement strand
CCGTCTCCGGACTTCCGTCTTTTTCTCATACAAACTGAATTCCGGCCTCTTCAGATTCTCCGGTTTTTTATTTACCTTTCAGGACTAAATTATCACGGTTATGTTTACTGTTACCATTGACCGGTATGAATCTATTCCCTGTGTGACCCCGGAAGGGCGCCTGGATACTCTCACCAGTGAACTTTTTCAGGAAAAGCTGCAACCTGTACTGGATAAGGAAGAATTTTTGATCATCGACTTTTCCCGTTGCAACTATCTATCAAGCAGTGGAATCCGTATCCTGCTAACGGCATCCAAAGTGTTGGGATCCAGGGGAGGCCGCCTGGCATTATCCAGCCTCCCCGCGGAAGTGTTTCAGGTCCTTGAAATGGCAGGGTTGCATACCCTGTTATCCATTTATAAAGATGCTGAAAAAGCCCGCTTTGAACTGCTCCGGCTGAAACAAAAAGCAAGTACAAATTCAGAAATACAACTCGGAGGCCATACCTATCAGATGGATCAAACGGAGCCGGTCAATCCAGTAGCGTACTTCTGGCAAAAAAAATGCCTCGCCGGATACAACGAACTGGTCGTAGCTGCCGGAACCGGTTCCCCTGCGGAAAGCCTGGCTGAAGATGAAAACGAGAGAGGCTTGTTTGTTACCCTGGGAAAGTGTTCCGGGTTTATCCCTTTCGACAGGCAAAGATCTCCTGAATTCAGGGTAGTCAACGATCCCATGGCTGGAGGAATATTCGTCTCCCGGGCATACTCCTTTAGCAGCAATCCTTCAAAAAGGATCCGCATGACCTCTCCGGAACAAACTACCCTGGGACAATTGCTTACGGATGTGGATCAGATTCAGGAAAATGAGAAAAGCAACAAACCCGGGATCCTGGTGATTGCCGATTTTCATCCTTCCACCCCCTCCATTTATGTTTTATATGCCACCGGAGAAGAAAAGCCCGCTCTCTTCCCTGAATTAAACCGGGGCCCCATCTCTCCCTTCCGGGAAGAGACAGAGAACAAACAACCATTCCCGGGAATCAGGTTCTTTTTAAATCAAATCCCGGAATTGCAGCCCGATGAGCCGTTTCTTGACTTTACCAATCGTGCGTTAACCATCCATCGCATTGAACGCATCGGGGTGCCGGACCAGTTGGCACCGGCTGAAAATCCAGCGGTCTGGGTTTTTAATCCTGCTGAACAGAAGGATGCTGAGACGTTCCGGATCAAGGTTGAAATCCCTGAAAATGTGGTTTTCGAACCCTACAAATGCTATCTTACAAGACGACTGTATACCGATTCAGCCAGGGTGGTGATCCGGCCCTTGCACGGCGGATATTCCGCTCAGACCTTCCAGGTAGAATCGTATGACTATAAAGGCCGGAGGTTAAGGCCCACGGTATTAAAAATAGCCTCTCGTGAAATGATCGCCCGGGAAGCAAAGAACTGCCGCGAGCACTCCCTTCCCTATATCATGAACAACAGCGCCATGGTGCTTGGAACCGCCTTTTTCTGCAATACCGGAGCTCTCCGTTATAATTTTGTGGGCATCGGGGGAGAACAAAGCCGTTTAAAGTGGCTGACCCACTATTTTATTTCCTGGCCGGTGGAAAAACTGGAACCTCTTTTTGATAAAATATTCCTTCAAATTCTGAACCCCTGGTACGGACAGCCGGTCAAAGAAATAATCTACCCCTTCAGAAGCCATAATCCGTGTCTTACCTTCTTTTCACTGCTTTGTGAAACAGCCGAAGAGGTTTTGTCCCTTTCTGCCGATGAAAAAACTATTTCCCTGGATGGAACCGGAAAAAAAAGAATCAATCCCTATTGGTTTCTGAAATATGAATACAACCACAGAATCCATGAATCAATGGATTATTATACATCCATATGCCACGGGGATCTGAATATGCAAAATATATTGCTTGATGAGGATATGAACGTCTACCTGATCGACTTCTCCGAAACAAAACCCCGGTCGATTATTTCAGACTTCGCCCGTCTGGAAGCTATTTTCATGATTGAACATGCCCCTGTGAGGAACGATACAGAATTTCAGGAAATGGTTCATTTCGTATCGGAATTTTATGACCTGGACGCGCTGGATCATTTACCGGAGACAGCCTGGACCGGAACAGAACCTGCCCGCATGAATAAAAACATCTTTCTAACGCTGAAAATGAGAAAATACGCTATCTCAGCAACCGGTGGAGATCCCCGGATTATCCCCTATTACATGGCGCTGCTTGAATGGATATTTCCTGTTGTATGTTATTCAGGGGTGGACCTGTTCCTTAAAAGACTGTCTGCTGTTATAGCCAGCCTGCTCTGTGAAAAAATCATGAACCTTTATAATACGGAAGGAAATAACATGCAGATGGAATAATTATTATTTTTGCAATGACTGGCTTTAATATTAACCAATGGAGGTAGTTTTAGGTATTTTCCCGGTTCTTCTGTTCCTGGCATTTCTTTTTCTGCTGGACAGTTTTAAACTGGTCCTTAAGAAATATCTCCTTCTGGCGCTGATGTGGGGTATGGCCAGTGCGCTCACAGCCTACTTCGTGAACTCTGTTTTGTTGGAACATGCGGGAATTAAATTTTCAATTCTCTCCCGCTTTATAGCTCCGGCAAACGAAGAGATCCTGAAATCCCTTTTTGTATTCCTGATTATTTATAAAAAAAGAGTTGGATTTCTTATTGATGCAGCCATTTACGGATTTGCTGTCGGAGCCGGGTTTGCCCTGGTTGAGAATATTTTTTACCTGCATGCAAATGAGGATCCCAATTTACTGATCTGGATTATCCGGGGCTTCGGAACCGCCCTGATGCACGGAGGATGCACCTCCCTGGTATCCCTGCTCCTGATCGGCAGCAAAAGCAGGGACAGATACAACCTGGCCCACATTGGACTGGCCCTTGTGTCCGCTTATATCATCCATTCCGGATTCAACCATTTTTATATCAATCCTGTATTACAGACCCTGGGGATTATTGTGATTCTGCCCCTTCTTTTTATCCTGATCTTCCGGAGCAATGAAAAACAACTTCAGGACTGGCTGGAAATAGAGTTTCAAAGCGAGGTGGAATTGCTGAACATGATCAACAAAGGCCGTTTTCTATCCACCCGCTCGGGAGAATACCTCGCTTCCCTGAAATCCAGGTTTTCCGGTGAAATAATGATGGATATGTACTGCTTCATTCAGATCTACCTTGAATTGTCCATTAAAGCCAAAAGGAATGTTCTGCTTAAAGAAAGCGGATTCCCGGCCATCATCGAAGAAGATATGGAAAATAAACTCATGGAACTTAAGCAACTACGAAAACAGATAGGAAAAACAGGAGAACTAACACTTTCTCCCTTAATCCGGATGAACTACCGGGATCTGTGGAAACTGAATTCGCTGCGTTAAACACATAATTATTCCAACTTTTTGCCTGGGAATGAATAATTAGGATAAGAAACATAAAAAAACGATAAAAATGAAAAAGTCTAAAAATCTTCTGTTCGTACCGGGAATTGTAGCTGCACTGATTGAGGGTGATGGCGAGTATATTTAAAAGCCGCGGAGGCAGATTATGGTGAAAGGGATTCAGATGGAACCGGAGAAACAGATCATTGAACAGGTCAGGAAAGGACAGGTTGACCAATACAGCCTGCTGGTCGAAAGATACCAGAACCCGGTATTCCATGTGATCCTGAAAATTGTTCACAATGAGGAAGATGCCAGAGAGCTGACCCAGGATGTATTTGTACGCTCCTATGAATCGCTTTGCCAGTATAACCCGGATTATAAATTCTTCAGCTGGATCTACCGGATTGCCATCAACCAGGCCCTGTTGTTTGTTAAACGAAAAAAAAAATCCGTGCCCGTTGAAGCCATCCGAAACAAGGCTGAACCACCAACAGGGCCTGACGAAGATACTACAAGCAGGAACGAAAGTTTAAACAAATCGGTAAACAGACTGGATAAAAAATACCGGTCGGTGATCCTGCTCAAATATTACGCCGGTCTTTCCTATCCGGAAATTGCTGTGGCCTTGAATATTCCGGAAAAAAAAGTAAAATCCAGGCTTTTTGACGCCAGGCAGATCCTGAGGAAAGAACTGGTGGAAACAGAATCCTTTGCTTCTATGTACGCAAATTGAAACAAGACCAAAATGAAACGAAACGACAAAATACTGATTCAAAAAAAGGTAGACGGCCCGTTACCCCCTCCGGAAGAGAAACAATTTGAAAAACTGATGGATACCTCTTCGAGGGCCCGTAAATTGTATCGCAAACTGATCATGGTTGATCATCTTTTAGACGAAGACGCGAAAAATGCAAAACCGGTGGATGTATCCCGGGAGATCCTCCGGAGGATAAAATCCCGGACGGTTCAACAAACACCGGCTGAAAGCCCCGGACGGATAATCTCTCCGGCATTCCGGAAGAATCTGCTGGCTTATGCTGCCATATTAATAACCGGAATCATCCTGGGCAGTGCGATTACCTTCTTCGGGACACACTCCATAAATGAACCCGGAACAGAACAGATCGCAGGAACCATCGCATCCTCCCCTGACGGCAATTTTCACTATAACAAAAACGGAACTGAAATTACAACCGGGGAATTTATTTCCGGAAAGGTAATCCTTACAACCGTAGCTGTTCATACTGAGGAAACCGTCCATTGCCGGATTCTTCCGGAAAAAAATAACCTGACCGGGGATCCGATAACCCTGCTCTTTACGGATGGCAGGTTTCAGCAGATTGAGTCAACAGACGAAAAACTTCAGTATACCTGCACCGGGACCGTCGTATTTCAAATTAACCGGTCCGGCCTGGATAACAGTTCCTGTCCGATGGTTATAGAATTTGTAAAAAATAATGTATCTTTAAAACAATTCTATTTTAACGGAAACGAATAAAAAATTTAATTAAAAAAATTAGTTTTGTTCCAACTTTTCACATGGGGATGAATAATTAGAATAAGAAACATAAAAAACTATAAAAATGAAAAAGTCTAAAAATCTTCTGTTCGTACTGGGAATTGTAGCTGCACTGATTGTAGGTTTTTTAATCGGGTTAGTGGTTAATTTCCCACCAGCTGATGACTCGGCCATTTCGGGGACCATCGGCAAAGTGGACCATTACCGGAATATCCAGGCCTCGGAAGCGGATATTGAACTCAGGAACGAACTGGCAAACGACACAACAAAACTGAAGCAACTGCAGAATTACTTAAACTTCTACTATGTAAACGCCGTGAAAATGGCCGAAGACATTGATTTTGCAGTGGAGGAAGCCAACGGGGTGGATGCTTTTAAAAAGGCAAACGCTTCACAGATCATGAACCTGACCCGGTATAAGGATTTCCTTATTCCGGCACGCACCAACCTGCTGATGGCCCTGGCAGCCTGTAAAGGGGTGCAGGAAACAGATCCGCTCCTATTAAAGGATCTTTTGAACAGGGCACATAACAGTGTGGCACAAATCAATTACCGCGATCGCCTGGTACTCGATTTCATCAGCACACTGAATGCATTTATCGCTGAAAACGGAGAAGACAGCTTCCCGGGCCTCGAAGAAGCCCATGACCGGCTGGCGCTGAACCAACTTTACACCTCGTTGATCACAAAAGATAAAATGGTGTTAAAATTCCTCGATAAAACAGCCATGTACAGCAATTCAGCTGAAAAATTTAAAGCGTACGACCAGAATAAGTTAAATACTGCAATACAGCAGGATATGACCATCCTTAAGTTTTTCCATCAGGATGTCAACAAACTGAATGATTATGCAGGCGATAAAGAGATACTGGAAAATATTGTGCAGGACTTCAATAAGCTAAATTCCGCCTATGATCAAAATCATCTGAATTCCTGCCTGGATCAGAACAAATTAAACTCAGTAGCCAATGATGCCACCGTTATAGGATCAAATATTATTCAGGATATCGGGAACCTGGTGCAGTCGGCCATCATTCAGGACCAGTTAATCGGCGATTTTGCCCAGGATCAGATTGTCCAGGACCAGCTGGTGGGCGATTTTGCCCAGGATCAGATTGTCCAGGACCAGCTGGTGGGCGATATCAACCCGCAATAATCTGCACTTTTTATACCAGGTTGTTGGCAGCAATTTAACTATGATCATAACAACAGATCTGAGAGAAGAATTCCATACAGGCAATTTCAATAAAAAACTGAAATTGCCTGTATTTCTGTATTATATTTACATGAAATCATTAAAATTACGTACATGCGAGTATTCATACCGGCTTTCTGCTTAATGGGAATCCTTTTGTTAGGAAACAGGGAAACTTCCGGGCAGCGGGTGAACCATATGAAGGTGGAAAACCTCGATCTGATTTACTTCGGTGACCGGTATTCCTATTTAATGCCCCATGTATCCCAGACTTTTGAAAATGCCATGCGGTTTCACAGGCGTTTCTGGGATTACCGGGATAAGATGACCTACGTTTTGCTGAACGATTTTGAAGATATCGGGCATGCCGGAGCCATCGCCATGCCTTTAAGCCAGGTTCACATCGGTATCGAACCGTATGGATTTGCTTTCAGCATTATTCCTTCCAACGAACGGTTTCAATGGCTGTTCAATCATGAACTGACCCATGTTGTCATGGCTGACAAACCCAATAAAACGGATGAATTCTTTCGCAAAATGCTTCTGGGAAAAGTGATCAGGGAAGATGAGTACCCCCTGTCGGCGCTCTGGAGTTATTTCACGGTTCCGCGCTGGTACTCCCCCCGCTGGTACCATGAAGGAATAGCCTGCTTTATGGAAACCTGGATGTCAGGAGGCCTGGGAAGAGCCATCGGTACGTACGATGAGATGTATTTCCGGAGCATTGTCAATGAAAATCAACCCCTCTACTCGCTGGTAGGTTTGGAGACCGAAGGAACCACGATTGACTTCCAGGTTGGTGCCAATGCCTACCTCTATGGAACCCGTTTCATTGCCTACATGGCCTATCAGTATGGAATCGACAAACTGAAAGCCTTCTATTCGCGGACCGACAGCAGCAAAGCATTTTATGCCAGCCAGTTCAAAAAGGTGTATCAAAAACCCGTGAAAAAAGCCTGGCAAGAATGGACCCAATGGGAATACACATTCCAACAGGAGAACATCCGCCGGATCCAGGAATACCCGCTCACACCCTTTGCGCCCATAAGCCCAAAACCCCTTGGGAATGTTTCCAAATACGGGTATAATCCGTCGACACAAAAAATCTACGCAGCCCTTAATTATCCGGGAGCTATTTCCCAGATCGCCGAAATTGATAAGAATACCGGTACAATCCGCAAAATTGCCACCCTCGACTCCCCGCTTTTGTATTTCTCAACCAACCTGGCCTATAATGCACAGGATGAAAAAATCTATATCACCGAGCACAATACAAAATACCGGAATCTGGTAGAAGTGGATGTCCGTTCCGGGAAGAAGAAGGTTTTACACGGGTTTACCCGAACCGGAGATCTGGTGTATAATACAGCAGACAAGAGCATCTGGGGTGTCCGCAACGACAACGGGTACTCCATTCTGGTAAAAATCCCCGAACCTTATGACAATGTAATCCAGATGTATACCGCTCCCTTTGGGCAGGCTCTGTTTGACCTGGATATTTCAAATAAAGGGGATCAGTTAAGCGCATCCCTGTCGGGAGTTACAGGAGAACAATCGGTGGTCCTTTTTGACCTGGAGGCTATGGACCGTGGGTCTACGGGTTTTCAGACGGTTTATACGCTGGAAGACAACACCCTTACCCAGTTTAAGTTTTCGGGCGATGACCGGTACCTCATAGGAACGTCTTACTATACCGGCGTTTCCAATATCTGGAGAATTCGCCTGGAAGATAAAAAATTTGAGTTGCTTTCGAATACCGAAACCGGATTGTTCATGCCTGTTCAGTTGGGTGAGGATTCCCTCCTGGTTTTAAAATTTCACCGCGACGGGATGATCCCCGGGGTTATTCCGGCCCGGGTCCTTGAAGATGCCAACGCCATTTACTACCTGGGAAATCAGATTCATCAGAAATACCCCGAGGTGGAAGAATGGGCTCTTCCGCCTGCCTCCTCCATATCAAGGGATACAGTTACTTATGAGGGAGCCTACCGTTCGGTCAGCCAGATGAAGTTAGTCAATGCTTATCCCGACATTGCCGGCTTTAAAGAAACCATCGCCCTGGGATACCGCCTCAACTGGCGTGATCCCGTAGGCCTCAGCAGGATTAGTCTTTTTCTGGCCGGTTCTCCCTGGAGCCATTATGAGAACAAACAGAAAATCCACATGATGTTCGACTGGAATCTCTGGGGCTGGCACTTCTCGGCAACCTACAACAAAACCCATTTTTATGATCTGTTCGGCCCGACCCGGAGAAGCCGTGCGGGATACTCCCTGGGAATCGGATACAAACGAAATTATACCATCAAAAGCCCCTTTAAGTCGTATTTCGACGTTGGAATATACACCTATGGCGACCTGGAAGTTCTGCCCCAATACCAGAACATTTCTTCGCCGATGAAAAATTTCCAGGCCGCCACCGCTTCCTATGGAATCTCAAAACTAAGGAAAACCCTGGGAGGGGAAATCGACGAAAAAGGATATACCTGGGATATTTCCTCGACGGCCTACCTGGCAAAGGGCGATCTTTATCCGTCGATCCTCTCCAACCAGGAAGTGGGATTCCTGGTCCCGGGCATGCGAAATACCAGCTTCTGGATCAGGAACAGCCTCGGCCAGTCATTGGGCGATCGTCAGTCAAGCCTCTCCTACTTTTACTTCGGAGGCTTCCGGAACAACTACATCGACTGGCAACCCGCTGAACAGTACCGGAAAACACTGGCTTTCCCCGGTGCAGAAATCGATGAAATACAGGCGTACAATTATGTGAAAACAATGGGAGAACTGAACCTTAAGCCTTTGCGCCTGCGCGGAGTCGGAACCTCATGGTTGTATCCCACCTATATTAAATCATCGCTCTTCGGAACCCACCTGATGACCAATTTCGATAAAAAAACCGACCTGGCCCACCTGTTTAATGTGGGAGCACAAATCGATATACAACTGGTGATGTTCTCGTATTTGAAAACCACGTGGTCGGTAGGATTTGCCAAAAAATTCGAAGACGGGAAAAAAGCAACAAACAAATTAATGTTATCTTTGAAGTTGCTGGGAAATTAATAAACCCTGAATAATTAAAAATTTAAACAAATGAAAATGAACTTTTTAAAAACAGTTTTGATACTCGGTGCATCAGTTCTGTTGATGGCGGGATGCAACCGGTCATCCAAAGTAAGCGAAAGCAAAGGCACAACGTCCGATGGAAAAGAAGCATCGGTAGAAGTAGAGGTATTTGATGTTATGAAGCTAAAAAATCAGATTGTTGAAGTAATAGAGACTTCACCCAGGCCTGAAGAAATCGCCGGATTCATTAACGAAGCAGGGGCTTCCTATATTCTGGATCTGACCGTACCGATCGATGATGCAGAAAAATTTATGACCAAAACACAAAAAAGCCTGGGGCTGGGAATGTACTCCTTCGACATGAACTACGCCAAAGCCTTCAACCGGGGTGACAGGGCGACACAAATTGGGGATCTTTCCCTTCAGATGCTGAACGACCTTGGCTTACAGGAGGATTTCTCCGCTTCAGAGAAACACCTGGAACGGTTAAAACAAAATGCCGGCAATAAAGATTCGGTCGATTTCCTGGTTGCTGATATGATGAATTATTCCCATCAGCAATTTGCCGCCAGCGACCAACCCGGGACGTATGCCCTCACCTTTATTGGGGCCAATGTGGAAGCAATGTATATTCTGAGTCAATTAAGTCTGTTTGCACAAAACAATAAACCGATGATTGACTTCCTGGGACGACAGGGTGAACGGGCAAAAAGTGTCTATTCATTGCTTGAAATGATGTCCGGAGACAAATCCGTGCAACCCTATTACGAAAAAATGAAACCAATCGCTGATTATTTTGAGGAAAACCAGGTTTTTACCCAGAAAGAACTGGAAGAAATAAGTCCAATGATCGAAGCCCTCCGGGAAGAAATTTTTTAACCGTTCGTTTTTCAGGGGTTACCGCTCCCGGCAAGCCCTGTTTTCTTTCCCTCATTCAGACGCCGAAACCGGAAGAAACTTTCAAGGGTTCATTGGATAAAAACAGGCCCTGTCAATGAATGAAATTACGTTAAATGCATTGATTAATCTTTTTGCCATTTTTTCGGTCCGAAGCAAATCGGGCCGGGATAATGCACAGGCTATTTTCTCCTCCTACCTGAAACTGCACCTTGGGTTAAGCACCACCAAAGAATATCTTCGTTTATTTGATGAACTGCTCGATTTATACGGTATAGATGGAGAACCGGTATTGCCTGTTGACATGAACCAGCAGGCAGAAAAGATCACCAACCGCATCAAAAGCCGTCTTCCCCGCCAGGAACAGATCATGGTATTTTTGCGTTTTCTCGAACTCTCACGTACCGGTGAAACAGAAAAGGCTGAGGACCTGTTCCGGATCATAGCCACTGAATTTTCCATACCGGATGCAGATCTCAGAAAATACAAAGAGTTCATCCTCTCCACTTCTCCGGAACCCCTCAGTTTCCCGGATTTTCTTGTGGCTGATGCAAACGAAACATGTGCCAATAATAAAATCCGGCACATTCAACTAAAAAATTTCGATGGGCAACTTCTGTTTCTGTATTTACAGCAAACAGGGAACTATATATTCAATTTTCAGGGGAAAGAGAATATCTCGCTTGAAGGAAACCCGATTCTGCCAAACCGTTTTTATGCCTTTAAAGAAGGGAGCATCCTCCGGGGTCCGCGCATCGCACCGGTTTACTTCTCGGAACTGCGGGCAGCCTTTTTTGATCAGACCCAGTCGGCTCCCTTTATGCTGCGGGGTGAAAACGTCGAATTCAAATTCAGGAACAGCGACAACGGCCTGCATGCCTTCTCCTTTGCAGAACCCTCCGGACAGCTTGTGGCTATTATGGGCGGAAGCGGGGTAGGTAAATCAACCCTGTTAAATATCCTGAACGGTACGCTCCCGGTAGACAAAGGCCATATTTATATCAATAACCTGGAACTACATATTCACAAAAAAGATATCGAAGGTCTCATCGGATTTGTCCCTCAGGATGACCTCCTGTTTGAAGACCTGACCGTATGGAACAATCTGTATTACAACGCCTGTTTGTGTTTTGACGACCTGAGCAAAGAACAGATCAATGCGAAAGTAACTCAGGTTCTCCAGGAACTCGAACTCTATGAATTCAAAGACCTGCAGGTAGGCAGCCCCCTGAAAAAAACCATTAGCGGAGGCCAGCGTAAACGCCTGAATGTCGCCCTGGAACTGATCCGGGAACCCTCTATTTTATACGTGGATGAGCCAACCTCCGGATTGTCTTCCATGGATTCGGAAAAGGTAATGCTGCTGTTGAAAGAACAGGCCCGCAAAGGGAAGATCATCATGGTGAATATCCATCAGCCTTCCTCCGCAATCTTTAAACTTTTTGATAAACTCTGGATCCTCGATAAAGGAGGAAGACCTATATATACCGGAAATCCCCTGGATGGAATCATCTACTTCAAGAACGCCATTGACCATGTAAACGCGGAAGAATGCGAATGCCTGCATTGTGGCAATGTAAACCCGGAACAGGTGCTTGAGATCGTTGAAACAAAAAAAATTGATGAGTCAGGAAATTTTATGCCCGAACGGCGTTTTTCGCCTGAGGAATGGTACCAGCGATACAAAAAAATCGTTGAGCCCAAAAACCTGGAAGAACCGGATGATAAAATGGAAAATCCCCGGTCTGAGTTTAAAAAACCAAATAAATGGAAACAATTCCTGATCTTCCTGAAACGCAATGCCCACATAAAAATTACAGACAAGCAGTACCTTCTGATCAACCTCATTGAGGCTCCGCTGCTGGCACTTCTTGTCGGCTATTTTACCCGCTTCTCTGAACAGGGCCAGTACATCTTCTTCGAAAATAAAAACCTGATCTCCTACCTGTTTATGGCTATTGTGGTGGTGTTGTTTATGGGAATGAGTGTCAGTGCCGAAGAAATTATCAAAGACCGGAAGATCCTGCAACGCGAATCGTTTCTCAATCTGAGCCGCTTTAGTTACCTGTCCTCAAAGATTATTTTCCTGGTATTGCTATCCGCATTCCAGACCCTTTGTTTTGTGTTGGTAGGCAACCTGGTTATCGGAATTCACGGAATGAATCTGCCCTATTGGCTCGTGCTTTTCTCTGTGGCTGTTTTTTCCAATATGGTGGGATTGAATATTTCTTCCGCTTTCGATTCGGTAGTAACCATTTATATACTGATTCCTCTGTTGCTTATTCCTCAAATCCTGCTGTGTGGTGTCATTGTAAAATTTGACGATCTCCAGGACAAGACAGCCGATAAAGATGCGGTTCCTGTGGTGGGTGAATTCATGGCCTCGCGTTGGGCTTTCGAAGCCCTGGCCGTGGAACAGTTTGCCAACAATGCCTATATGGCTCCCTTCTTCGAAATGGAAAAAGAACTCACCCGGGCCAGGTTTCGATCCGATATACTCATAACGGAACTGACAGGCCGTCTGGATCAGGCCAGCGGACTGAAAAAACTGCATAAACCGGAACCGGAAATCAGCCATAAACTGAATATCATCAGAAATGAAATACAAGAATTAAACCGGGAAAATCCAGCATCCCCGTTTCCTGCCACCGAAAAACTGGTCTATCAGGATTTTACCCCTTCGATTGCTGATTCAGCAAAGAATTTCCTGAGCCGGTTACAGGATCTCTACAGCCAAAAGGCCGATCAGCTCAGACAGGAAAAAGACCAACAGATCAGGGCCTTAAATCGGTCACACGGAGAAGATTTTCTGTATAACAAAAAAATGAAATACCACAACAAAGCATTGGAAAATTTGATGTTAAACACCGGGTCAAAAGAATATTACAGGGAGACAGCCAACGGAATTATGCAAAAAGTAGCTCCGGTCTATAAAAAACCGGATTTTCCCAATGGACGGGCACATTTCCTTGCGTCGGGAAAAAATCTCTCCGGATGGAATATTTCAACCCTTTATTTCAATACAGGAATTATATGGCTGATGAGTTTCCTGCTGTTTTTTTCCTTATATTTCGATTGGATACGAAAGATTCTTTCGGTCGCAGGAAAAATCACTCCTGGTTTAAAAAAAACAGAAAGAAAACACCATAAAAAAGATGAACCGCTTAAAGAGGAAGCAGGGTAAAAACAACAGACAATTTTTAAGTATGAGAAATCTCCCATTAACAAAAATACTTTTTTTAGCCGGCCTGTTTTTATTGCAGGGTTCAGGCCTGGTTCACGCACAGGGGAACAAACTGACTTTTACTCCGCACTGGATACCACAGGCTCAGTTTGCCGGATATTATGTAGCACTGGACCAGGGATTTTATGAAGAAGCCGGACTGGATGTGTACATTCACCACATTCCTGCCGATATCTCCTCCTTTGATTACCTGAAAAATGGCCGGGCAGATGTGGTTTCCTCCTTTCTTCTGGATGCCATCAAACAACGGGCCCAGGGAACCCCTCTGGTTAATTTTGCACAATTTTCACAGCATTCAGCTTTGATGATGGTTACGAAAAAGGAAAGCGAAATCCATAAAATCAGCGATTTCCACAATAAAAAACTGGCTATCTGGAGCAGCGGATTTGATGATATACCGGTTGCTTTTATGCGTGAAAACAATTATGAAATTGAATTGGTGCGGATCTTAAGTACCATTAATCTTTTCCTCGTGGATGGTGTGGACGCCCTTACCGTAATGTATTACAACGAGTATGACCAGGTTATAAACAGCGGCATTAACGAGGATGAATTAAATGCATTCTTCTTTGCCGAGTATGGATTTGATATTCCGGAAGACGGACTTTATTGCCTGGAGAGTACCTATACAGAGAGAAAAGAAGATTTAAGAAAATTTGTCAATGCCTCCCTGAAGGGGTGGGAATATGCTTCCCAACATAAAGAGTATGCAATTGACCTGGTCGTTACAGAGATGAATAAAGCCCATTTACCAAACAACAAAGCGCACCAGCGATGGATGCTTGACAAAATACTGGAACTGATGTCTCCCGGGGATAAGAATGTTAAAAAAGGGCATTTGCTCGAACAGGATTTTTACCGTGCCTGGAGTGTCATTCAGGCAAACCTGAGTTCCACACAAAAAAAACAGGACGTCAAACTGAAAAATTTTTATAAACCTTTGGCCGATTAATAACGCATGAACAGAACCAGCTTATCCTTTAAAATCATTTCACGCATTCTGCTTTTTTATTTAGCACTTGGAATCGTTGTTATATCGATTTATTACTATTATTCCCGCACTACCATTGAAGAAAAGACGCGGGAGAATGCCATTTTTCTTGCCGATAATACAATCAACAGCATTGAAGAGGTTATCAAACCGTCAGAGATGATTCCTGAGAACCTTTCATGGATGATGGAGACCGGATCCATTCCTGAAGATTCCATCCTCTCATTCCTTATAAAACTGGTAAAACACAATCCGACGATTCATGGGACTACCATGGCATTTGAACCCAATGTGTTTAAGGAAGGGACCCCGGCCTATGCTCCCCATGCGTTCAGAAATGGCAATACCATAGAAACAACCAATTTATGGTCTCCCAATTACAATTATTTTATTGCAGACTGGTACCAGATCCCGTCGATACTTCAGCAACCGTACTGGTCAGAACCGTATTTTGAAGAAAGCGGTGAAGGCACACTCCTTTCCACCTACTCAGTGCCTTTCTATGTATATAAATCCGGGAACCGTGTTTTTGGCGGAATTATCACCATCGATATATCCCTCGAATGGCTGACCGACATTGTCAACTCGGTAAAAATTTTTGAAACCGGTTATGCCTTTCTGCTCTCACGGCACGGAGTATATGTAACCCACCCCAACCGCAATCATATCATGAACGAAACCATCTTCACGAGAGCCAAAGAGCTGGAGCTGCCCGAAATGAGGATCATAGGCCGCAGCATGATCAAGGGAGAAAGCATTTTAACTTCGATCACACTCCCGGATAAAGGATTTGTCTGGATTTATCATACCCAGTTGCCCTCCACAAAATGGTCCCTGGGGGTGGTTTACCCCCATCGTGAAATGTTCACCGGCCTGCACCGTTTAAACCTGATTGTCCTGCTTGTATCCCTGGCCGGACTGGCTCTGCTTGTTTTCTTCACCGTCCGGATCATCAACCGCTTAATAAGCCCCCTGACAAAATTTTCTAAATCGGCAAGGATCATCGCTGAAGGAAATTTTAATGCCGAATTGCCTCAGATAACAACAAGCAATGAGATGAAGGAATTACACGACTCCTTCGAATTTATGCAGAAAGAGCTGGATAATTATATGGTTAACCTGAAGGAAACCACTTCGGCCAAAGAAAAAATCGAAAGCGAACTCCGCATTGCCCGGGAAATTCAAATGGGCATGATCCCCCATATCTTCCCTCCCTTTCCTGATTTACCGGAAATTGACCTTTTTGCTTCCCTCGAATCGGCCAAAGAGGTGGGAGGTGATCTTTATGATTTCTTCCTGGTGGATGAAACCCGCCTCTGTTTTGCCATTGGAGACGTCTCGGGAAAAGGAATCCCGGCATCCCTGTTTATGGCGGTTACACGAACCCTGCTGCGTTCGGTGGCCGATAAAAATAAAAATACCGCTGAAATTGTACGATCGATCAATAAAACCCTTGCTTTTAACAACGAATCAAATATGTTCGTAACTTTCTTTGTCGGAATCCTGGACATCAGAAAAGGAGAACTGAAATACTGCAATGCGGGACACAACCCACCCATCATGATCAGAAACGGAAAAGAAGTAAACTATTTTAATATTACCAGGGCAATCCCGGTAGGCCTGTTTGAAACCTATGATTATGAGGAAGAAACCATTCAAATGCAGCCGAACGACCAGATATTTTTATATACCGATGGCCTTACAGAAGCCGAAGACAAAGACAGCAAGCTTTTTGGGGATGATCAGTTGCTTGAAACAATCAGGCAATACCCCGGTGCTTCACCGGAACAGATGATCAGAAACACCATACAAGCGGTTGCCCGACATGTCAACGGATATGCACAATCTGACGATTTAACGATGATGAGTATAACCTATTTTGGAAAAGATGCAAAAACACAAACAACTGAAAATCCGGAATGATATCAGGGAGTTAAACCGGGTTGTTGCCTTTCTGGATGAACTGGAAGAAGAATGGAAGTTTCCGGCCCACCTGAAACCATCCATCAATCTTGTCCTCGAAGAAGCACTTACAAACATCATTTTTTATGCCTTTGATAAAAATACAGAAAATGAAATCACCATCGAATTTGAAACGGAAGAAAATAAGCTGGAAATTATACTGACGGATAGCGGAAAACCGTATGATCCGACGCAGCAGGAAGACCCGGATATCAATTTGTCGGCCGAAGACCGGCCCATCGGCGGATTGGGGATTTTCCTCATCAAACAAATGATGGACCAGGTATCCTACCAAAGGATTGACAATACCAATCAACTTTCCATGGTAAAAAAATGGTAACAGAAAACAATCTATAATTGAAATAAAAAAAGAAGATTAATCAACTAATTACGATTCAAATGAAAATTACAAAAGAAAAAATGGACGACGGCATCTTGCTTTTTGTAGAAGGAAGAATTGACACGACCAATTACAATGAATTTGAGAATGTGGTGAATGAAGTTTTCAAAGAAAGCATAAACCAGATCTATCTGGATTGCAGCGGACTGAATTACATAAGCAGTTCCGGGCTGCGTGTTTTCCTCACGGTCCAGAAAAAAATGATGAGTACGGGTGGTAAATTTAAATTATTTGGCATGCAGCCTTCCATTAAAGAGATATTTGACATTTCAGGCTTCAGTTCCATTTTTTCCATCTACCCCGACCTGGAAACAGCTAAAAACAACGGATAACGATACGAACTCATTATGAAACCGCTGCTTCTTATCATCCTTACCCTGGCAGGATATCTGTTCATGTACCGTTTTTACGGGAGATTCATCTCACGTAAGATTTTTAAGTTAAGAGATACGGCTGAAGTACCCTCCTTTTTACAAAAGGATGGAATAGATTATCAACCCACAAAAAAAGAGGTTTTGTTTGGGCACCATTTTGCCTCCATTGCAGGCACAGGTCCCATTGTAGGTCCCGCCATTGCAGTAATATGGGGATGGTTGCCTGCGGTACTGTGGGTCTTTTTCGGAAGCATCCTGATCGGAGGCTTGCACGACCTGGGAGCGTTGGTGATTTCCCTCCGGAATGAGGGCAAAACCATTGCCGATTACTCAGGGAAATACATTAACAAAAACAGCCGCTTTGCCGTCTTTTTTGTGGCTTTTATAATGCTCTGGATTTTTATTGCGATCCTGGGAATGATTATCGCGATTATCTTTGATATGTTTCCCGGCTCAGTTATCCCTATCTGGCTTGAAATACCCATTGCCCTCTGGGTAGGGTATAAAGTGACCACCCAGGGGAAAAGCATGCTCACCTGGAGTATCATTGGGGTAGTCCTTATGTACATCACGGTAGTGATTGGGACCTATCTGCCTGTAAACATGCCGGTAATAGCAGGTATCCAGCCCACCGGAAGCTGGACCTTTATCCTTCTTGTTTACGCTTTTATCGCCTCGGTCCTTCCGGTACAAACGTTGTTGCAGCCGCGTGATTTTATCAACTCCCATCAGCTGATCATCGCGATGGTCCTTTTATTTGTCGGGATTGTAATAACAGCTTTCATGGTTCCTGAATTTGATATAGTGGCCCCTGCTGTGGTGCATAAACCACAGGGAGCCCCTCCCCTTTCTCCCTACCTGTTTATTATTGTAGCTTGCGGTGCTGTTTCGGGGTTTCATTCACTGGTTTCCTCAGGGACCTCCTCCAAACAGATCTCCAATGAGAAACATTCTCTGGCGATCGGGTACGGAGGGATGCTTATGGAAAGTGCCCTCTCCATGTTTGTGATCATTGCTACCGTAGCAGGAATCGGATTGGCCTATACCACAAAAAACAACGAGGTTATGCAGGGAATGGCAGCCTGGAAAGAGCATTATGCGTCCTGGCAGGCTGCTGAAGGCCTGGGATCCAAGGTGAGTGCTTTCGTTGTCGGCTCCTCCAATATGATTGCCTCAACGGGCATTCCAAGGAACATAGCTTTGGTGATCATGGGAGTTTTTGTAGCCTCATTTGCCGGTACCAGCCTGGATACATCGGTCCGCTTACAACGCTATTTCCTGTGCGAAATACTTCCCAAGAAAACATCCCCTGCACTCCGGAACCGGTATCTCCTTTCAGCTTTTGTCGTAGTATCTGCCGCAGCACTGGCCTATTCATCCGGGACAGATGGCAGTGGTGCCCTTACATTGTGGCCTCTTTTTGGAGCAGTGAACCAGATACTGGCAGCCCTTGCCCTTGGAGTTGTTACCGCTTACCTGATCGATCAGAACAATAAATACTGGATGTTTGTTGGGATACCAGCCTTGTTTATGGGAATTATGACCCTTTGGGCCAGTGTGGAAAATCATCTGAACTTTGTTGATCAACACACCTTCCTGCTGGTCATCATCAATAGCATAATCTTTCTTCTCTCCCTTTATGTTCTTACATCGGTAATACTAAAAATTGCAAAACACAAAATGACATTTCGTTCAACTTCCTGATAATACTTCTTAATTGCTGATCTTATGGGGCATATTAAAAAAATAAGCAACGGCATTCTGGCCCTTCTTTTCATAGGGGGGATCCTGCTGATTTCGGATCTCAACAACAGAAAACCCCGTGAAAAACCCAAACCGGACATTTCCGGGAGTTCCGGCATCAGGGCTGTAAAAGGACGGCAATACAAAATCGGATTAACCTATTTCGGGCCTGATCAGTCCTTTGACATGGTTGTGACGGGATTATGGCAGGGGCTGCGTGACCTGGGATTTGTCAAAGACAGCAACCTGACAGTCATTTCCCAGCATGCCAATGGGGAGATGGCCAACCTGCAACCCATCCACATGAATATGGACAACCTGGATATTGACCTGATTGTGGTTACCTCAACACCCGGGATAACAGCTGCGATCTCTGCTGTAAAAAAACACCCCATGGTTTTTACCATGTCATACACTCCTCTTGAAGCAGGAGCAGGTGAAAGTTATACCGACCACCTGCCCAACATCACCGGCGTGGCTTCGTTTCCTCCGGTTGAAAAAACCTTTGACTTTATTTGTGAATCCATTCCCGGGGCAAAAAAGATCGGTACCCTGTATAACTCCTCGGAGGTCAATTCCTATAAAGTCGTGAAAGAAGCACGGGCCTATGCCGAAAAAATTGGCATTGAGCTGGTCGAAACCACAGTAATCAACACCTCCGAGGTATATCATGCTGCCTCAGCTTTATGCATGAGGAATATTGATGCACTCTGGGTCACAGGCGACAACACAGCCCTCCAGGCTTTTGATGCCATTGCCAAAGTCAGCCGTGACTATAAGATCCCTCTTTTCATCAATGATGTCGATTATGTAAACCGTGGAGCTACAGCCGGGATCGGAATAGGATGGGTGCAAACAGGATACCATACCGCATCCTTTGTGGCAAGGGTTCTGAACGGAGAAGATCCCGGGGCTATTCCCATCGAAAATTATGTGAATGAAGTGATACAGGTCAATGCCCCGCTGGCTGCGGAATATGGCATCACCTTCCCGGGAAAATACCTTGCCGGCGAACAAAACATGTTAAAAGGAAAGAAATTTGCATTCTGTCTGGCTCATTATGTAGACAGCCCGAATTCGGAAAATGCGGAAAAAGGAATCCGCGATGAACTGAAAAAAAACGGACTGGCAGAAGGTCCCGATTTTACCCTCAAGGTCTTTAATGCCCAGGGCGATATTTCCACCCTGAACAGCATTGCAGATGCCATTGCCGGCAACACCTGGGATTTGATTTTCAGCACTTCCACCCCTACCATTCAAGCCATTTCAAAAAAAATTACCTCCACACCCGTCGTTTTCACCAATGTGGGAGATCCAATCCGTGCCGGGTTGGGAGCCTCGTTTGAGGACCATGTGTCTAACCTGACAGGCATTTCAACCATGAGTGATTTTGAAGGCCTGATAACCCTGGTTATCGAGTCCATACCCGGAATAAAAATAATTGGTACGGTGTATACACCCGGAGAAATAAATTCGGTAGCTTACAAAGAAGAACTTGAAAAAGCAGCTGCAAAAAACGGACTGGAATTAATTGCCGTACCGGCCAATTCCGCTACTGAAGTAGCCGATGCAGCTTTGTCGATAACCAACAGGGGAATTCAGGCATTCACACAAATATCGGATAACCTGACAGCCAGTTGCGGAGCGTCCATTATTAAAGTGGCTTATGACACCAGAATACCCTATTTTGGGTTTATCGGAGAACAGGTTGAACAGGGAGCTATTGCTTCTGTATCCCGTGACTATTACTATGCCGGAGTGGATGCGGTCAACCTGGCTATGGAAGTGCTTCAGGGAAAATCTCCCAAAGAGATCCCCTTCCGGTATATTACCAAATCTTCGGTTGACATTAATCCCGAAGCTGAAAAACATTTTAATATTCACATTCCCGAAAAATATAAAAAAAGAACAAATACCGATTAATTCACTCTGAATGGGAGCAATATGAAGATTTATGCAAAAATATCCAACGGATTTCTTTTCCTGGTAGTCCTTGGGGCTATTCTGTTGCTCTCAGATCTCTCCAACCGGAAAAAAAAGAATCCTTCTGAAGGAAACAACTTCCGGCTTGCATTCGTTCATTGGATCCATGCTCCTATAACGGAACAACTTGAAGAAGGTATTTATAAAGGATTATCGGATGCCGGCCTTACGGAGGAAGAAAATCTGACCATCAACCGGTACAATGCCGGCGGCGATATTTCCTTGTTAAACAGTATTTTAAAACAGGTTCACTCTCAACAACCTGATTTGCTTTTCGTGTCGTGTACTCCGGCTCTGCAAAGTGCCATACAAACCATAAAAAAGATACCGGTAGTGTTCACAGCGGTTGCTGATCCTGTGCTGGCAGGTGCCGGAAAAGATGAAACCCATCATCTCGAAAATGTTACCGGCTGCAATGTAGTTTGCGACTTTGAAACCATGTGCCGGTTAATCACTGAAAACGCTCCCCGGATAAAGACCTTAGGTTCGCTTTACTGCCCCGGGGAGATCATATCGGTTCAGTTCAAGAAGGATTTTTCAGAAACAGCCTCACGGTATGGCCTGGAAGTACAGTTTTTTCCGGCAAACAATGCTTCCGAGCTTCCCGATGCGGTCTTAAGCATGACCAACACCAATATAGACGCTGTCTGCCAGATGGGAGACAACCTGATGTCCTCAGGCATATCCACCCTCATCAAAGGAGTGGTAAGTGCCAACCTGCCCTATTTTGATTTTAACCCACGCCCGCCCGGAACAAAAATGGAAAGCCTTATTCAACTGGATGTGGATTATTTTCAAAATGGATACAATGCAGCCCTCCTGGCTGCTGAAGTCCTGCTGAAGGGAAAAAGCCCGGGTGAAATTCCATTTCAGAAGCCCAGGCAAACAATCATCGAGATCAACCCGGTCAAAGCAGAAAGATTCGGCATTCATTTCAATGAAAAACTCAAAAGAGAGGCAAAGGTTGTGATTGGAGAAAAAGAACCTTTTAAATCCTCCGTTAGAATTGCGATGGTACACTATATTTCTTCACCCGATTGCGAAGATGTAACTTCAGGGATCTTAAAGCGGTTTGCTGAACTCGGGCACCATCCGGACGGGGACTTTGTGTTTGAAGAATACAATGCCAATGGGGATATGGCTACGCTTGCCAACATTGTCAGAACGGTTGCCGATAAAAAATATGACCTCATCTTTTCAACCGTGTTGGCAACGACCCAGGCATTATCATCCAAAATCCGGGACGTTCCCATTTTGTTTACCGTAGTTGCCGATCCGGTAGGAAACGGACTGGGAAGTTCCTATGCCAGGCATAGATCCAATATAACCGGAATTGACGGGATGAGTTACACGGATGCCGGTGTGGAATTGCTGAATAAATACCTTCCGGAAGCCAGGACAATCGGGACGCTGTACAATCCGGGGGAGATGGCTTCTGTCAGCAGCTTAAAAGAGCTGGAAGCCACCTGTGAAAAAAATAAATTGGCCCTGGTAGCTGTACCGGTACATTCGGTTTCGGAAGTAACGGATGCCACAACCCTGCTGTGCACAAAAAAGATCGATGCCATATGCCAGCTGCCAGACACCTATACGATACCCGGATTCTCCAGCATGGTAAAGATTACACGCAAAATGAAGATCCCACTGTTTTGTTTTATTACAAGCCAGGTGGAAATGGGTGCGGTTGCTGCCATAGCCGGAGATTTCGTACAACAGGGAAGAGAAATTGCCGATATTGCGTTGGAAGTGATACAGGGAAAATCACCCAACGACATCCCTTTCCGCCGGATTCAACAGATCAAAACGGTCATCAATCCGCAGAATGCAAAAGAATACGGGCTAAGAACCCCGGCAGAGCTCTTTCATTCTGCCGATCAGATTATTGAAGAAAATGTATAAAATATACAAATAAGAAAAAACAATATGAATAACTTAAAAATCACCAGGGAAGACCGCGGCAAAGAGGTGGTTCTGGAATGTTCCGGAAGGTTAGATGCGAACTGGGCAGGCCATCTGAATGATTCTATCGACCAGCTGGTCCGTGAAGGACAGTATTTTATCTCCCTCGATATGACCGGCATTGATTACATCAGTTCTGCAGGTATCCGGTCGTTGGTAACCCAATACAAAAACCTGAAATCTGTAAATGGCTACCTGTACATTTCTGCCATGTCCGAAAATGCCAAACAGGTTTTAGGCATGGTGGGCATGACAGAAATGTTAACCGGGGTACCTTCAAAACCTACACCGCGTGAAGAGGAAAAAGCCACACAGAAACAACTGAACACCGAAGGGTTTACATTTACCCTTTCCGGTCTTTCTCCGGAAGGAAAAACAAAAGCTACCTTCTACGGAATGCCTGAATTGATGATGCATTCTGCCTTTGAAGCCCGGCATGCCCGGAAAATTGATTCCGGTGCCGGGAAATATGCCATCGGCCTGGGGGCCATAGGCCACTCCTTCGATGAATGCAAAAGCCGTTTTGGAGAATATATGATGTTGGGCAAAAATATCGCCTACCTACCGGCCGACGGATCAAAAAAACCCGACTATATGGTAAGCAGTGGAAAACTGGTTGCTGACCTGACAGAATTGTACGGGATCCATTTTGAAGGGAACTTTTCCCACAGGATACAGTTTGAACACGATAAACCCAACAACACAACAGGGATCAGCAAAATAGCCGAAAGCATACGGGAACTCTCCAACGTAAACCGACTGGCTATGGTGATGGTTGCAGAAAGCGGGGGGTTGATAGGTACTTCGCTGAATGCCCCACCTGTCGAAGGCAAGGATATTTTTTCTTTTCCCGGGATTAAAAATACCATAAACTTTACTACAGAGCCGGCTTATTATAAAATGCTGACCCTTTCAGCAGGTTATTTTTCTTTTGAAGAAAAGGATGAAACAGCTAAATTTCTACGGCCTCTCAAACCGGATTCTCTCCTCTCCGGACATATGCATACGGCTGTCTTTCCCTATGTCGCACTTAAAAAAACAGCCATCGATCTGGAAGAAACCATTGATTTTCTGTTTAACAACTCTGAACTGACGGATATACTTCATCTGACCAACGACATCCGGGACATAACAGGCCTGGGTGAGAGTCAGTTCTTACAAGGTTTCTGCTGGATTGCACCGATTGAATCAACCCATATCATTTCAACCCAATAAATTCGTATTATGTCACTGTTAATAGGTTCTGTAATCATTGGATTAATCCTGGCGCTGCTGGCGCTGGGTTTGTTTATCAGCTTTCGCATTTTCAATTTTCCGGATATTACCGCTGAAGGCTCCTTCACCTTTGGGGCTGCCACCGGAGCGGCCCTGATCGTTGCCGGAGTCAATCCTCTTTTGGCCTGTTTGGTCGCTTTCCTGGCAGGAATGGTTGCTGGTGCTGTAACCGGAATGATTCATACCCGCTTTAAAATAAATCCCCTGTTGGCAGGTATTCTGGTTATGACTGCTCTTTACTCGGTAAACCTGCATGTAATGGGAAAAAGCAATATGCCCCTGTTAAACGAAACAACCGTATTCACATGGATTGAAAATTTTTCTGTCTGGATCTCAGGGGCAGATGCCAAAACAAACCTTATTGGCTGGGAAGTGGCTGTCAAAGATTTATGGTTGCTGCTTTTCTGCCTGGTAATTATCGTTTTTTTCTGTTACCTTCTTTGGTGGTTCTTCAAAACCAACATCGGAACAGCGATGCGTGCCACCGGCGATAACGACCAGATGATACGTGCACTGGGCGTAAATACAAAATCGATGATCGTTGCCGGTGTAGCCCTGTCAAATGGATTCATTGCATTGGCAGGAGCCATGCTCGCCCAGTACCAGGGGTTTGCCGATGTTCAAATGGGGATCGGAATGATGGTCTGGGGATTGGCAAGCGTCATTATCGGAGAAGCTATCATTAACGATAACAGCCTCGGATTTGTTATTGCCGGTGCAGTAATAGGCTCTGTATTGTTCCGTTTATTGGTCGCCATAGCCCTTCGTTGGGGATTAAATCCAAACGACCTCAAAATCATTACAGCCCTCTTTGTGTTTATTGCCCTGATATTACCGGGTTTGATGAAAAACAAGAAAAAATTTACCTTTAAACGAAAAGCCCATGCTTAAGATCGAAAACATAAAAAAAACATTTAATCCGGGAACAGCAAACGAAGTCAAAGCACTTCAGGGTATAACGATTGAAGTGGAGGAAAGAAGTTTTGTATGTGTCCTTGGTACCAATGGCTCCGGTAAATCCACGGCATTGAATGCCGTGGCCGGATCCTTTATGGTGGATGAGGGTACCATAACCCTTGACGGAGTAAATATTACCAGGTGGAGTGAACATAAACGAGCCAGGTATATCGGAAGAGTTTTTCAAAATCCATTTAGTGGCACAGCTCCTGATATGTCTATACAGGAAAACCTGGCTTTGGCTCTTAAACGGGGACAAAAAAGAGGCTTTGGCTGGGGATTGCCACGCCATGTGGTCGAAGAATTCAAAAAAATGGTTACCCCCTTAAATATGGGGCTTGAGGAACGCCTGGAAAATCCCATCGGAAAATTATCCGGAGGACAACGACAGGCTCTGACGTTATTGATGTCAACAGCAATCAAGCCAAAATTGTTATTGCTGGATGAACATACAGCAGCCCTCGATCCGAAAACAGCCAACAAAGTGATTGACCTCACCCAACAGGTAATTGCCAGGGATAAGCTTACCACACTCATGGTAACCCATTCGATGCAGCAGGCCGTGAATCTTGGTGACCGGATTATCATGATGCATCAGGGAAAAGTAGCTTACGACTTTAAAGGAGAAGACAAAAAACGACTCAAAGTAAATGACCTTCTCAAACTCTTCGATGAATTGAGAAGAAAAGATAACATTGATCCGGCAGTAACCACTTTGTTGGAACAATACTATGTATAGAATGATAAAAATCTTACGTGCTTTGGTAGCGTTACTCGTTACAGCATCGGTATTGTTGGTTCTTGATCTGGGGAACCGGACAGCAAGCCAACAGGAGGATTCGTATTCCATTGCCATTTTTAAAATTTCCTCCCGGTTAATCTTGGATGAAACCGAAAAAGGGATCATGGAAGCCCTCGCAGAAAAAGGTTTTACCGAAGGGGAAAATTGCCGCATTAAGGTTTTTTGCCCGGAAGGGGATATGCCGACAGCTAATATGATCGCCCAGAACATCGTAAGCGAACAGTTTGATATGGTAATCACCATAAGCACTCCGGCCCTTCAGGTAATGGCCAATGCCAATAAAAAAGGAAAACTGTTGCATGTATTCAGCACGGTTACGGATCCCTATATTGCAGGGGTCGGAATTACAGGCAGTGCCCCCGATGAACATCCTCCCCACTTAGTGGGAATCGGTACTTTTCAACCCGTAGAGAAAGCGTTTGAAATTGCAAAACAGATGAACCCAGCCCTCAAAAAAGTGGGAACCGTGTGGTGTACAAGTGAAGTGTGCTCTGAGGCCTGTGTCAGGCTTGCACGGAAGAAATGCCGTGAGTTGGGTATCGAACTGGTAGAGGCAGGCATCGAAAGCACCACCCAGATCCTTGAAGCCGCCATGAGCCTCACAAGCCGGGGGGTGGAAGCCCTGTGGCTGGGCGGAGATAATGTGGTGGAATCAGGGATCGACCAACTCATCAACGCCGCCTCCAGGGCCAAAATTCCCCTCTTCACAAATAATCCATATAAAGTGTATGGGAATGCTTTGTTCGGCCTTGGAGCCGAATATTTCGAAGTAGGAAAAACAGCCGGGTACCTGGCTGCCGAAATTTTACACGGAAAACCAACAAGAGAAATAGGAGTGGAAGATGTGGTTCCCAACAAATTGATAATCAATAAGGATGCACTAAAAAATATCAATCAGAAATGGGATCTGACAGGATTCGAATAACCGATCAACCCGTATTATTGTGAACCTGAAATAACAATAAAAATGAATGCAAAAAACACAATCATCCTTTGCCTGTTATCTGTAACCATACTGGCATGCAATCAAAATAAACCCACAAGAAAAATTGGCTATGTGCAGATCACAGAAGATCCGGTTTTGAATTTAGCAAAAAAAGGATTGTTTCAGGCATTGGCTGATTCAGGCTTTACAGACGGTGAAAATATCCGGATCATTGACAACAACGCCAATGGGGATCTGTCCCTGATCATTTCCATTCTGCAATCATTAAAATCGCAGGGTGTTGAATTGATCATGACCAACGGAACCCCCTGTATGGTCAGTGCCGCTCAGATTATTACCGATATCCCCGTGGTGTTCACGGTTTCTTTCGGACCGGAACAGGTTGGATTAAAAACCATTCCGGATAACCTTTATGGATATTACGATCCATTTGATACCGATCGTTTTATATCGATGATGCTGAAATGTGTTCCTGCGCTTAAAAAAGTGGGGCTGCCTTACAACAATGCAGAACCAAATGCGGAATACAGTACCAATAAGTTTACCAACGCACTGAACAACATGGGAATAGAAGTAGTGAAAGCATCCATAACTTCTGCAAACGATATTCTGACTGCCGGGCAATATCTTGCTTCACAGAAGGTGGATGCCATCGTTGTTGCCGCCGATAATACCGTTTATCTCGGTCTGAATGCCTTGGCCAGAGTAGCTTCAGAATCGGAAATTCCTCTGTTTGTCACAGATTCGTACCAGGCTCAAAAAGGAGCAGCCATCGGGATGGGGATCGACTATGAAGAATGGGGCTACCTCTCCGGCACCAAAGCGATAAAACTGCTTAAAAAACAGCCGGTAAAAACAAAGATCGAACCCATTACAAAAATACATGTCTATATCAATGAAGAAGCCTGTGAGGAACAGAATATAACCGTGCCTCCTGATTTACTGGAAATAGACAAATAATCAATCATAGTAAAATAAACCAACCGTTGCATTGCTTTGATCCCTTGCTTTCGACGGTTGGTCTACACCATGGGATATTTTTTGAATATTTCTTCTGATTTCATTAAAATATCTACATACTGTGCCCGCTGATAGGTAAACGGATCTTTCATATTTTTACGGGACAGTTTTCCACGAAAATCATCCAACGATTTGTATCCTTTTTTATCCATCCATTTCTTCATTTCTTTCAGAATTTCAGAAACCACAGAAGATTTGTTTTTATAAATTGTACTGACGATCTGAACGGTGTCAGCCCCTGCAAGGATCATTTTAATGACATCCTCAGCCGTATAGATTCCACGGCTGGCACAAACGCTTCCTTTGACGTTTCCGTGGAGAAGTCCTGCAAAACGCAGGGAAATCATAGAATCATCCGGTTTGCTTAATTTCCATGGGAAATGGTATTTTTCGTCTTCGAGGGTAATGTCCGGTTGAAAAAAACGGTTGAACAGGACATAGCCATTGGCACCTGCCTTTTCCAGCTTGTAGATAAAATGAAGCGGATTGGTGTAAAACTGGCTGATTTTGATGCTTATCGGTATCTTCACTGTGTTCTTCACCGCTTCCACGATCTGAACCTGTTTGGCCTCCACTGACTGGCCGGTAACATCAAAATAACCCGGAACAGCATACAGGTTTAACTCGAGTCCATCGACCCCGGTCGCCTCCAGTTCTTTGGCATATTCAACCCAGGTGGGCTCGTAAACCGCATTTAAACTGGCAAAAACCGGTATATCAACCGAATTTTTAAACTTTTTCAGCTTCACAAGATGCGCTTCCGGACCTGCATGTTTCATTTCAGGAAAGAGCCGGATCATTTCAGCATTCCGTTCATTGTATTCGCCCAGCTCTTCATCAAGCTGTAAATTCTCAAGCTGGATCTGTTCTTCAAAGAGTGATTTGTAAACCACTGCTCCGATTCCGGAATCAACAATCTCTTTTAAAACATCGGGATTTTCAACCAGGTTACTCGCACCAAGGATCAGGGGGTTTTTTAAAGAAATTCCCATATAGGAAGTTGATAAATCAGCCATGCGTTTTTTTTTGTTGTTTATATCCTAAAACTGATAAGGGAAGCGTTTTGTTCAAGGGATATAAAAAAACCCGGAGAAAATTCTCCGGGTTTCCGTTATCTTTCTAACCAATACTCTGATTTTATCAGGGATGGCGGATTTTTTCTTAAAACAGCAGGCTCAACGTAACGGTTAATCCGGCCATAACCACGGAGACCATGGTCATTAATTTTATCAGGATATTCAGCGAGGGGCCTGAGGTATCTTTAAACGGATCGCCCACGGTATCGCCAACCACACTGGCATGGTGTGCTTCGCTTCCTTTGCCCCCGTAATTTCCTTTTTCGATAAATTTTTTGGCATTATCCCAGGCTCCCCCGGCATTGTTCATAAAAACAGCCAGGGTAAAGCCTGCTGTCAAACCTCCTGCCAGTAAGCCGATCACTCCGGCAACACCCATCGTCACTCCCACAAAAACGGGAACGATGATCGCAATCAGGGAAGGAAGGAGCATTTCTCTTTGAGCTCCTTTGGTTGAAATTTCAACGCATTTGGCATACTCAGGAGTAGCCTTTCCTTCCAGGATTCCTTTTATTTCACGGAACTGGCGGCGTACCTCATCCACCATCGCACCGGCAGCACGACCCACCGCTTTCATGGTTAAAGCGCTAAACAGGAAAGCCATCATGGAACCAAGGAAAATGCCTCCGAGAAACAATGGATTGAAAAGGGTAATGTCATAGGCAGCTGAAAAATCCTTCACAGAAGCAGCAGAAATCTTAATTACCTTCACGCCTTCTTCAACTGCCGGGGCAATGTCATTATAAAAAATGTAAGAGCCTTTTTCCACCCAGCCTTCCCCACTGGCAGCAATTTTCCCAAACCAGAGCCGGACCTCTTCCATGTAGGCAGAAATAAGCGCCATGGCTGTCAGGGCAGCTGATCCGATAGCAAATCCTTTACCGGTTGCAGCGGTAGTATTTCCCAGCATATCCAGTGCATCGGTACGTTCGCGCACTTCCGGAGGCAGTTCCGACATTTCAGCATTTCCACCGGCATTGTCAGCAATCGGTCCAAAGGCATCGGTAGCCAGGGTGATACCCAATGTTGAAAGCATGCCCACAGCGGCAAAGCCAATGCCGTAGACCCCCATTGAAAAATGCTGGTTTCCTCCGGAAGCCATGAATGCTCCGATAATACCCAGTACAATAGTAACAACCGGAATCCAGGTGGAAGTCATACCCACGGCAAGTCCGTCGATAATGGTCGTTGCCGGACCCTGTTGCGCCTGTCGTGCAATCCCTTTGGTAGGTTTATACTCGTCGGACGTAAAATACTCGGTCGCCTGCCCGATGATCACACCGGCAGCCAAACCAATAACCACAGCCCAGAAAACACCCCAGGTAACCCAATTGGCCATAGCCAGACCAACCATAGCCAGAAGAATCAAAACAGAACTTCCGCCCGTTCCTAAAAGAAGGGCATTCAACAGATTCTTCTGGGTAGCTGATTCTTTGGCACGAACCATAAAAATACCTGCTATGGAAAGGATAATTCCAATGGCTGCAACAATCATGGGTGCTGTTACTGCTTTTACCGGATCCACGATTCCGGAATCCTTTAATACAAGAGTAGGCAAAGCGGCACCCAGGGCTGCCGTGGCAAGTATAGACCCGGCATAGGATTCATATAGGTCGGCACCCATACCGGCAACATCCCCTACATTGTCCCCTACATTATCGGCAATGGTAGCAGGATTGCGCGGGTCATCCTCCGGAATTCCGGCTTCAACCTTACCCACAAGGTCGGCACCTACATCCGCAGCTTTGGTATAAATACCTCCGCCCACACGCGCAAAAAGAGCCTGTGTGGAAGCACCCATACCAAAGGTAAGCATGGTTACCGTTATCTCGACCAGCTTAACCCGTTGACCGGCTTCTGTAATCACACCGTTGACCACATATTCAGGACTTCCGTGAACAAGGTGAAGACCTAAAAATTTCAACCCGTGCTCAAGATTATCCGGGGTAAAAACCAATTTGCTCAGGACCAGGTACCAGGCTGCAATATCCAGCAGGGCAAAACCAACAACTACCAGCCCCATAACGGCACCACTTCGAAAGGCAATCTTCAATCCTTTGTTCAGAGATGTTGATGCTCCGTGGGCTGTACGGGCTGATGCAAAAGTCGCTGTTTTCATCCCCAGAAAACCACAAAGCCCGGAGAAAAAACCTCCGGTAAGAAAAGCTACCGGAACAAAAGGGTTCTGAACCCTAAAATAGGCCATAATGGTCAGCAGAATAAAAAGAACAATAAATACAAGGATCACAATTTTGTATTGCCTTCTCAGATAGGCCATTGCTCCATCACGAACATACTGCGCAATTTCCTTCATCCGGGGGGTACCTTCTGAATTCTTCATCATCGATTTGAAGAATATCCAGGCAAATACCAACGCCAGCAAAGAGGCAACAGGAACTATAAGAAAAATATCATTCATAAGATTATAAATTTTATGCAACGAAAGTTGCTGTTTGAAATAATAATAAAAGATATTGATATTGATTTTATAAGCATCAACTTTACCTGTAGTTTACGGTTTGGCTAAAAAAATTACCAGCAAACAAAGATAATTTTAAAAACGGAAACAAAAAGAGTCGGTTGCATGTTTTGCAGTCAGTGGATAAGATAAATTAACATTGGGAAAAACAGGAAAAAGGGCTCTGTGCAAGGCTGATATTTAATCGTCTTCTCCTGTTTTCCGGGGGAAAGGATCGACGGGTTGTTTCTTCACCACCCCTTTGTTTTTCCATTTTCCCGAGAGGTAATACACCATAATCAAAACAAAACCAACGATCCATGATACCGGCAATGCCCACCAGATCCCGGTCACGCCGGTTCGTTCCGATAAGTAGACAGAAAGCGGTAACCGGACCACCCACAGAGACACGATAGTAATGATCATGGGAATCAGGGTAGCCCCTGCACCACGCAGCATTCCGGCAAAACTGAACATAAGGGAGAAAGCCAGGTAGAAGGAAGAGACGATGACCAGATATTGCTGACCGATGGAGATCACGGCTGAATCATCCGTGAAGAAGGTCATAACCCCTTTTCCGAACAACACAATAAGAAGGGTCACAAAAATGCTGTATGTTCCGGAAATGAACAGGGTTGAATACAAGCCGGCTTTGGCTCTTTTTTCGTTAAACGCCCCCAGGTTCTGGCCTGCAAAAGTTGCCAGGGCAGAACCGAATGCCATGGAGGGCATCTTGGCAAAAGAATCAACCCTGAGAGCGGCTGTATAGGCCGCAATTGCGTTGGTGCCAAAACCATTGACGATTCCCATGACCGCCATCATCCCAATCGCTACAAACGACTGTTGAACGCCTGTGGGCAATCCAATCCGTACACAGGACCGGAATATGGAATAATCAAATTTTATTTTCCGGACCGAAAGGTTAATCAACGGATGGGAATGGTTCAGGTACCAGATGCCTCCCAAAAAAGCAAATCCGTGGGCAAGAACCGTAGCAACCGCTACACTGGCAATGCCCCATCTGAAAACCACAACAAACAACAGGTCCAACGCGGTATTCAACAAGGCTGCTACAATCATAAAATAGAGGGGTGTTTTCGAATCACCCAGACCGCGAAGAATCGAGATTGTGCTGTTAAAACCAAAAAAAAGGATCATTCCGGAAAGGTACAGGTTCATATAGGTTAGGGCATCCGGCAGAATATTTTCTGGTAGCTGGAGCAAAACGAAAATAGGCCGGCTTAAGGCGATGCCTGTTCCTGTAACCAGGATCGAAGCACCAAAAAAGAAAAGGTAGATGGTATCAATCGTTTTTAATACATTTTTGTGATCTCCGGCGCCGAAATACTGGGAGACTACCGTACTTGCACCACTTGCAATCCCCACAACCAGCGAAATCAGCGTCCACAAAACCGGGAACGCCGCACCTACGGCAGCAAGTGCCTCTTTCCCCAATACATTCCCAACAACAATGCTGTCAATTACATTGTAAAGATTCTGAAAAACACTTCCCAAAACCAGCGGACCGGAAAACTGTAGAAGTTGTCTGGTTACATGGCCGGTTGTAAAATCTTTCATGCCTGAAAAAATAAGGTTCAAAACTGATTAAAAGAAATTTCAAAAAAAAAGCCGACCACTCCGAATCCGGATCACAGGCTTTCTTTCGGTTGATTTTTCTCTTATTTTTGTGCCAGTTAAAAAACAAATATACTGATTTTACATCGCATGAAACAACGTATTCTATTTGTCTGCCTGGGAAATATCTGCCGGTCACCCAGTGCCGAAGCTTTGTGTAAAAGCCTGGTTAAACAAAAAGGACTGGAAGATCGTTTTGAGATCGATTCAGCCGGTCTCTCGGAATGGCATACCGGAGAACCTGCCGATCAGCGGATGCGGGAACAGGCATTCAAAAGAGACATTGTTATCGACAGCATCTCCAGGCCTTTTGATGCGGACAGTGATTTCGACCGCTTTGATTACATCATCGGCATGGACGATGAAAACATTCACGAACTGAAAAAACGGGCCCGGAACCCCGCAGACCTGGCGAAAATTCATGGCATAACGGACTTCAGGAAAAAATACGACTACCCGGAGATTCCCGATCCCTACCATGGCGGGGAGAATGGTTTTAAACTCGTTCTCGACCTGCTGGAAGACTCCTGCCAGGGATTGCTGGAGGCAATAAGCAGATGAAACAAGCCCCGATGGAGAAGTTGATTAATTGCTCTGTGAACCTGGCGTATTCTTAGCGAACATTGCGGTTAATAAATCCCTTCCCTTTTACGACAGGTTTCAGGTTTCTGTATCTGAATATTATTCCCCACCTTTGCATGTTATTTTTCTGGCATGAGGAATCTACTTAAGCGTACCACTTTTCTGGCTATACTGGCTTGCTGGCTGTGGTCTACAGCATTTACAGGGGTCAAGATCGGACTGGAGTATCATACGCCTCTTCAGTTTGCCGGTATTCGTTTTACCCTTGCCGGATTCTTCATTCTTTTCTGGTTTGGAAAATTCGGGTTCTATCTCCGGCAGGTGAAAGCTCACTGGAGATTTATTCTTCTGATAGGGATTATCCAGACATTCACCCAATATGCCCTTTTTTATTCAGGATTGAACCTGGTTCCCGGATCGCTGGGAGCCATGATCATTGGTTCATCCCCCCTTTTTGTTGCTCTGGTGGCGCATTTTATGATGCATAACGATAAAATGACCCCTCTGAAAACCCTCAGTATTCTGGTGGGAGTAGCAGGCATAGCAGTCATAACCATAGGAAGACAGGGCATTCCGGGAAAAGGCAAAGCAGAGATGCTGGGAATTGTTCTCTTGCTCACAAACAACCTTGTAGCCGGGTTTTCGAATGTTCTCATCTCGAAACATGGCAAAGCCATTTCTCCCGTGGTTCTGAGTTCCGGATCGCTGATCGTGGGAGGACTTATGCTGATTGCGGTGTCGGTACCTGTAGAAGGCATTCCCCACCAATCTTTCCCGCCTGTCTATTTTTATGCACTTGCCTGGCTGAGTTTTCTCTCAGCTGCAGCGATTACCATTTGGTATACCCTGCTCAAACGCCCCGGTGTGAAAGTATCCCTCCTGAATGCATGGAAATTTCTTATCCCTGTATCTGGAGCGGTTCTGAGCTGGTTAATCATCACCGAAGAAACACCCGATATTCCCTCTCTTGCGGGTATGGCTATCATCGGACTCTCTCTCTACATGCTGAATTATGCCAACCGGAAACAAAATGCGGCAATAAGGCAGCAAGAATCGTTCCTTGATGAGTCATCGAATCACAACCCGGCAATGAATAAATAAACCGTCCGGAGAAGGGTTGAATTTATTCATTTTTCCGTATATTGCATACGGAGGTTTATTCTGATACCTTTATAAACAGACAATTTTAATCAGATGAAAAGAGTACAGCTTTTTAAACGACAACCGGAGATGGTGAACAGGATCGTTCCACAGACCACAGACAGGTTGTTACTATACTGACACTTCGTATTACTAAAAAACCAATGTTTCAGATTAACACATTTAAGTGAAAAAGTCTACACACAAAAATCTCTTCAGGCAATTTATTATACAGGTTTCTGTTCTTGTTCTTGTTATTTTTATTGTTGCCGGAGGATTTCTTTATTACGGTTATGAGAAGAGAAAAACATACGATGAAAAATACAATCAGTTAACTTCTATTGCCGATTTGAAAGCAAGACAGATTACCCAGTGGCATAATGAAAGGATTTCCGAACTTTTATATTTCTCACAAAACAACCTTCTTTCAGAACATATAACGACCCTTGTTTCCGCTTTTGATTCTGCCACCTATAAAGTGGTTCATCAAGATATTCTTCTTTTTGCCTCCAACCATGATTATGAAAATATTATCATTAAAACCCCTTTTGAGCATACAGTATATATCATGCGCCCCGATACCATTGCTCCGGACATAAGCAGAATTCCTCAGGATATCCGGAGATCAAGCATCAGGGAGCAGTTGCCGGTCACAGCAGATATGTATTATTGCGAAGCACACAAAAAGATACACATTGACTTTGCAGCCCCGGTATATTTAAAAAATCAGCTTGTTGCCTTTCTGATCTTCCGGGTAACACCCGAAAGTTATCTGTTCCCTCTGATCCAACGCTGGCCTGTCTATAGCTCAACGGCTGAATCGATCCTGATACGCGACGACGGGGACAGCGTTGTGTTTCTGAATGAATTGCGTCATAAAAAAGGCACGGCCATGAAATTCCGGATTTCCAAGGAGATGGAATCTCTCCCGGAAATCCAGGCCGTAAAAGGAAAAACAGGATGTCTTGAGGGAGAGGATTATCGCGGGGAAAAGGTACTGGCTGAATTGCGGGATATTCCCGGAACCCAATGGTTTATGGTAACAAAAATCGACAAAACCGAGATATTCGCTGAACTTTACAAACAGGCCGGACTGGTTTTTATCCTGACACTTGCTCTGATCCTTCTTTCTGTTTCGGTTATTTCATGGTTCTACAATATCCGTGAAAAAAACATTTACAAACAATTGCTTCAAACGAAAACAGACCTGCTCGTGGCACAGGCCGGATACCACACTACCCTTCAAAGTATAGGCGATGCAGTTATAACAACTGATACCAACGGGCTGATTCAATTCCTGAATCCCACCGCAGAGAAATTGACCGGATGGAAAGAAAATGAAGCATTCAATAAACCCTTAAAAGAGGTTTTCCATATTGTCAGCGAAGAAACCCGGATGCCATTGGAATCTCCTTTGGAAAAGGTGATTCAATCAGGAAAACCAACAGTATTACCGAACCATACCCTGCTTATCTCAAAACAAGGGAAAGAGATTCCTGTGGCCGACAGCAGTGCTGCCATAAAAAATAAAAACGATGAACTTGCCGGAATTGTTATTGTTTTCAGGGATTATACCGAAGAACGGGCCGTTCAGAGGTTAACCCATGCCCGTCTCGCATTATTTGAATACGCAACCACCCATTCGTTGCCGGAACTCCTCGTCCGGATGCTTGATGAAGCAGAAAAATTCACAGGCAGCAAAATTGCCTGTTACCAATTGCTGAAATCCAATGAGAAAAATATATCCCTCCTGGAATGGTCTACTCAGACAAAAAAAAGGTTGGGCATAATTGAACGGGAAAGGATCCATACCATGAAGAAAGACGTATGGGCAGAATGCATCCGCCAGAAAAAACCAGTCGTCCGTAACAACCTGGGTTCCCTTTCCGGGAAAAAGGAGCTACGCGGTGAACAGCCGGAAATAATCAATGAATTGTTTATCCCTGTAGTACGCAACGATACGGTCATGGCAATCCTTGGAACCTGCAATAAACCATCCGTTTATACAGAAAAAGATATAGAAACAGCCAGTTACATAGCGGATATTGGCTGGGAAATTGCCGAACACAAATTGCATACCGAAGAGCTGGCGGAAAGTTACCGGAAATTCAACAACCTGATCAATAACCTCAACGGGGTGGTATACCGGTGTAAAAACGATGCCCACTGGACCATGGAATACATAAGCGAAGCCATATCAGGCCTCAGCGGATATCCTGCGTCCGGATTTATTGACAACAAAGAGAGAGATTACAGTTCCATCATCCACCCGGAAGACCGGGACATGGTATGGAATGAAATTCAGTCCGCCGTCAGAAAAAAAGAACCTTTTATTCTCGAATACCGGATGGTTGCAGCCGATGGGACCATTAAATGGGTGTGGGAACGCGGACGAGCCGTCTTCGAAAACGAAAAACTCATGGCGCTGGAAGGATTTATCACAGATATATCCTCCCATAAAAGGGCCATGGAAGAGATCCGGAAAAGCCAGGAAAGATTCCGCAGCATTTCAGAGAATTCTGCCGATGCTATCTTTATTAGTGACCGGCAGGGTAATTTCACCTATGTGAACAAACGCTCATGCCAATTGCTGGCCTATACAAAAAAAGAGCTTCTTACAATGAACATTTTCATGCTATCCGGCAAGGAAGATGCACCGGAAAATGAAAAAAGATTCAAAATACTGCTGGAAAACGGATATCTGGTTACTGAAATCGACCTCCGGAAAAAAGACGGCCATTTTATTCCTGTTGAACTCAATGCCGTTATCCTTCCGGATGGAATGGTACACGGAAGTTGCCGGGACATCACCCAGCGAAAAGGAAACGAACAGATTATAAAACGCTTTAGCCGGATTATCGAGGAATCATTAAACGAAATATTCCTGTTTGACTCAGAAACACTGAAGTTTATCCAGGTAAATAATGCAGCCCTTCACAACCTCGGGTATTCCATGGAGGAAATGAAAAAACTCACGCCATTGGATATCAAACCCAAATTAAATCCGGAACAGTTTACCCACCTGATCAACCCTTTGCTTTCCAATGAAAAACAGAAGATCACTTTCGAAACCGTTCATCAACGCAAAGATAAGACGCAATATCCTGTGGAAGTACACCTTCAATTGTTGCAATTTGATAAAGAACGTTTGTTTACGGCGATAATAGCAGATATTACAGAGAGGAAAGCAGCTGAGAATGCCATTAAAAAGTTAAATGCCGAACTGGAATCCAGGGTGAAACAACGTACCCTGCAACTTCAGGAAGCCAACAAAGAACTCGAAGCATTTGCCTATTCGGTGTCTCATGACCTGCATGCCCCCTTACGGGGCATTTCCGGATTCACCCGGATACTGGTCGAAGAGTATGGCTCCAAACTGGATGACGAAGGCAATCGGATCTGTTCAGTCATACTGAATAATACCCGTAAAATGGGACAACTGATCGATGATATCCTGAGATTCTCCCGTCTGGGCAGAAGCAAAATAATAAAGAATCCCATCGATATGAATCTCCTGGTTAACTCTGTATACCACGAATTAACAACGGAAGCAGAACGGAACCATATTCAAATGAGAACCGAAACATTAGGCAAGGCATATGCCGACAAGGAGCTGATCCACCAGGTATGGATGAATCTGCTTTCCAACACCATTAAGTTTTCATCAGGCGTAGATAAACCTGAAATTTCAATCACCTGCAAACAGGATGCAGACCAAATGATTTATTGTGTGAAAGACAATGGAACCGGATTCAACAGGAAGCATGCCGATAAACTTTTTCAGGTCTTTCAACGGTTGCACAGCGAAAAAGAATTTCCCGGCACAGGAGTGGGACTGGCAATCGTACAGCGGATTATCCAACGCCATGGAGGCAAAGTCTGGGCTGAAAGCGAACCCGGAAAAGGAGCTGCCTTTTATTTCAGTTTGCCTGTTGAACTCAAAGGATAGTTAATACGTTGTACCAACGTTATAAAAAAGAAACAAAAAAATGGATGAACAAGTGAGAATTCTCATCGCAGAAGACCTTCCAACCGATGCCGAGTTAGCCCAAAGGACCATTCGTAAAATTCTCCCTGACAGCCGTTTTGAGGTAGTAGAAAAAGAAAACGCGTTCAGGGAAGCACTCCACCGTTTTAAACCGGATTTGATTGTCAGTGACTACCACATGCCCACATTCACAGGAATGGATGCTTTACGAATAACCTTAAAAGAGTCTCCCGATACACCGGTCATCATTGTAACCGGATCCATAAACGAGGAAACGGCTGTAAAATGCATGAAAGCAGGAGCCACCGATTATGTCCTGAAAGAGTCGTTAAAAAGACTGGGACCTGCTGTTCAACATGCATTGAAACAAAAGATCGTGCAATATGAAAAGATGAAAGCGGAAGAATCCCTGCGCATAAATGAAAAGCGGTATGCCACGTTTCTTAACTCCACTTCCGACATGGCTTTTCTCAAAGATGAAAACTTCCGTTACCTGTTTGTGAACAAACAAAACGAAAGATTCTTCGGGAAAAATTCTAAGGAAATAATCGGGAAAGATGATTTTGAACTCATGCCCAGGGCTTCTGCATCAAAATGCCGGGAAACCGACACCTTGGCCATTGAACAGAATAAGTTGGTTATCAACAAAGAAAAAACAGGAGACCATATTTTTGAAACCCGGAAATTCCCCGTAGACCTGCCCAACGGACCCAAAGGAGTGGGAGGTTTTATCCGGGATATTACCCATCAAAAACATGCTGAAGAAGCAAAAGCACAACTGACAAAGCGTATTCAGGCAGGATTACAAGCCGGAAACTTTGCGTGGTGGGAAATGGAACTCCCGTCGGGAAAGGTGAATTTCGACTACCAAAAAGCAAAAGTGCTGGGTTTTCCCCCTGAAAAATTCAAGACCTATACCGATTTTACCAATCTCATCCACCCCGACGATAAGCCCCAAACCATGGGTACAATGAAACAAATGCTGGATGGATACTCTGAAAATTACGATACAGAATACCGTATTCTGAACAGCAAGGGTCAATACCAGTGGTTTCGCGATGTGGGATCTGTAATCGAACAAAATAAGAAAAAGAGAACTTTCCGCGTGATCGGCATTACGGAAGACATTACGGAAAGGAAAAACCTGGAGGAAAGACTGCGCCGGGATGAGAAAGAATACCATGAAATGATCGATGCCATGAACGAAACCGTCTGGATTATCGATAATGACGGTAGCCTGCTGGATGTGAATAAAACAGCAGTGGACAACCTCGGATATTCCCGTGAAGAACTGCTGAAAAAAGGACTTATGGGGATAGATGCACATCTTAAAAAAGAAGAAATAGAAGACCTTGTCGGTTCGATGGAATTCGATAAAAAACAGGTTTTTGAAACCCGGCACAGAACAAAAAACGGCAAAGAGATCCCGGTAGAAATTAGTTCTTCACTGATTAATTACAGGGGAAAAACCGTCATTTTGAGTGTAGCCCGTGATATATCCGAACGCATTCGTAATCTGGAAGCGCTCCGCAAAAGCGAAGAAAAATTCCGCAATCTCTTCTACGACCATTCGGCAATCAAACTGATCATCGACCCCAAAACAAAAAAGGTTTCAGAAGCCAACAAGGCAGCTGCCCGGTTTTACGGATGGAGTGTCGACGTCCTTACCAAAAAGAAAATAACCGAAATAGATGCCGGACCTACCGATTTACTTGACAAAGAAATACAAAATATCCTGAAACTGAAAAGTGTATATATTGAAACAACACATAATAAAGCCGACGGATCAATTGCGGATGTTGAAGTCTTTCCAAGTGTGGTGAATATCGAGGGAGAAAAATATATTCATTCGGTCATCCACGACATTACCGAGAAAAAACAAACAGAAAAACAACTGAAACTGTTAAGCCGCTCTGTGGAACAGAATCCGGTAAGTATTGTAATCAGTGACAAAGAAGGGAACATTGAATATGTAAATTCCACATTCACAAAAATCACAGGTTATTCAATGGAAGAAGTGCAAGGGAAAAATCCACGGTTCCTCAATTCAGGCTATCATCCCCGGGAATTTTTTGAAAATATGTGGAAGACCATTCTTTCCGGCAATGACTGGAAAAACGAAATCAGGAACCGGAAAAAAAACGGACAGCTTTACTGGGATGATACCGTAATTTCGCCCATCTTAAACGATGAAGGTGAAATAACCAATTTTGTATCCGTAAGGGAAGATGTCACCGATAAGAAAAAAATGATTGAAGAGTTGGTTGCCACCAAGGAAAAAGCCGAAGAGAATGACCGCCTGAAATCAGCCTTCCTGGCAAATATGAGCCACGAAATACGTACCCCCATGAACGGAATACTGGGGTTTATCGATTTGCTCCGTACTCCAGATTTGCAACAGGAAGACATGAACGAATATTTCGACATGGTCCAAATGAGCGGCAACCGTTTGCTTAACACAATCAACGACATAATCAAAATCTCAAAAATCGAATCCGGGCAGGCAATTATCAACCTGTCTGAGGTTAATATCAGTAATTTGCTCAACTACTTCTTTCGATTCTATAAACCGGAAGCAGATAAGAAGAAGATCGGATTTAAACTGTCTGACAACATCAGCTTACAAAACGTCCGGATCCGGTCTGATAAAAACAAACTGGAATCAGTAATCGGGAACTTTCTGAAGAATGCGTTTAAATTTACCTCCGAAGGATTTGTTGAACTGGGCTGTTCCCTTGAAAACGACCGGATCTGTTTTTATGTGAAAGACTCGGGGCTGGGGATCCCTCCCAAAAAACAAAAAGCCATTTTTGAACGCTTTGTACAGGCAGAAACAGAATACTCCCGGTCCTTTGAAGGTTCCGGACTGGGATTATCCATTGCAAAAAACTATACCGAAATGCTCGGGGGAAAAATAGGGGTCGATTCAGAACCCGGGAAAGGAAGTACCTTCTATGCCTCTTTTCCCTTTGTGACCTCTGAGAAAAATGAATCCGTACCAATGACAGAACCAGAGAAAAAACCGACCCCCAAAACAGAAGGAAAAAGAATCCTGATTGCGGAAGATGATGAATCAGGATACATGTATCTTTACACGTTGCTAACCCGTGAAAAATTTACCGTATTGAAAGCCACCAACGGAGCAGATGCAGTAAAACGATGCATGGAATTACCCCCTCCTGATCTCGTTTTAATGGATATTGAAATGCCGGTGATGAATGGATTCGATGCGACCCGGGAAATCAAAAAGTCCAATCCGCAAATTCCTGTAATTGCCCAAACAGCGTTTGCCCTGCAGGGCGACCGGGAAAAAGCCCTGGAGGCTGGTTGCGATGATTACATTTCCAAACCCATCAAAAAAGACAAACTGCTGAGCATGATCAATAAATATCTATAGTCTGTTTACTCCTCAGCACCATCTTCCAGGTTCAGGAGTTCCACTTTCCGGAATTCAGTGGGTGCGCTTTCAGCCTGCAGAGAAATGGTTCCTTTGCGAACTATTTTATTCCCATCGGGAGGCAGCAGTTTGTTATAATCCGGATCCTGCGGATCGAGCTGTGGTTTTTGGTATGACAGCACCTCTTTGCCCTCCACAAAATGGCGGATTATTTCCCCTCCTTTCACTTCCACTTCTGCCGAAACCCACTGGTCCCCATGATAGGTTCCGGATCGGGAGTTGATACAATGTTGTTCCATCAGTTTTCCGTTCATTACCACATGCGTCCCGGGTGTGCACACGTTCATTGTGGAACGTTCATTGACCCCGTCGCCTCCCAGCAATTGCACCTCTACCGATACCGGGAACTGCTGGTCCAGGTCCATCGATTCCGGGGACTGCCCGTGCAGCATCAGGCCGTTGTTCCGGACCGCCCAGGCTTCACCGCCCGCGACCTGCTCTCCGGTAAACCGGTACTCCACCCGAAGCCGGTAATGCGAAAATTCAGTTTTATAAAAAATATGGCCAAATTCGCCGTTAAACCGGTCCCAGTCGTCATAACATACTTTCAGAATGCCATCCTCCACACGAAAGGTGTTGTGCAGGTTCACACCCAACTCATACCCGGTAAACTTTATTTGCCAGTCATTGAGATCCTTCCCGTTAAAAAGCCGGATCCACTCTTCATCCCCGGTTTTTTTATTTCCACACGACAATGCAAGGACAATAAAAAACAAAAGGGGAAAAACTCCAAGGTTAAATAACAATTTCATTATATTGGTTATCTTTAAAATCCGGTTTGAATGTACGAATTTATTCTTCAAAAATAAACCATCAGGAAACAAAAAAGTATATCTAAACAGTACAAATGAATCAAATTAACTAAACCACTACGAATGAAAACAATTGGTCGTAATTTCTCTTTTTTCTCCGCTACAGGCACCGGGAACCCTCTGAATTTATCGTATAAACCGCACCTGCTTCTTTGGATTTTTCTTTTTTCAGCCCTTCCGGGCATTTCCCAACGTTTCGGTTTGTCCGACAATTTTGAAAGCGGGAGGCTTTCCTTTCCTTCCCGAGGCAACCAGCCCCCGTTTGTTATCTGGGATACCGATACACCGGCATCCTACCAACTGATAGCAGATGAGGGTGTTTTGAAGATCACCTGGAACCGGCTTGAAGGCATGGGAGCTTTTGATCATTTCACGTATCATACCTTCCGTGCATCGGATGTATCTTCGAATCCCCGTATCCAGGTTGATGTAAAATCCGATATAGCCACCACCCTTACAGTCAGCCCGGTATACTCCAAGGAACCCCCTACCGTTGAATACCTCGAAAAAGAGATTCCGGGGGACAACCAATGGCACACTTACACCTTTAACCTGACCAAAGCATACTATACCAAACACAATGTGGAGGCTATTGATTTTTACCTTGACCGGGGTCTGGCACATTCCAAATCGGGAACCCTGGAAATGGATAATTTCCGGACCGCCTGGTACCTGATCCATGTTACCGGCCTGAAAGCCAAAGTGGAACAGGGAAACACCGTTCACCTGCAATGGAATACCAGCGATGAGGAACGAACAGCAGGATACCGGATATACCGAAGCAACAATCCCGGTTTTCCGACCGATGAATCGACCTTCCTGGCAGAGACTGAAAAAAAAGAATATACCGACACCAATCTTGCGCCTTACAAACACTATTTTTACAAAGTACTGGCAACCGGAACAGACGGAGAGAAATATTTTGCTGCAGAGCAGGTTCAGGGCGAAACCTATATTCCCGGAAAAACACCGGAAATAAAAGCAGAAAAAATAAATACACCCACCGTTAAAAAATATGAAAAATTTGAAATCCACCTGGCACTCCATAATGTAGGGATTGAAAATCCCTACGATCCGGAAGACATTGACGTCTATGCCGTGTTTACCGCGCCTTCACGAAAAACCATCCGGATCAACGGTTTTTATGACAACCATGAAAATGCCGACCAGTGGAAACTGCGTTTTTCACCCAATGAAACCGGTGAATATTCATACCGGCTTTATGTAAACGATACGGGAGGAAAAGGTCAGTCCGAAGAAGCTTCTTTTACAGCAATGGAATCAGAGCACCATGGATGGATCAAACCATCAACCATCAATCCGCACTATTTTATATACGATGACGGAACCTCTTATTACGGGACAGGCGTTTATTCACCCTGGCAAAACAACATGGAACGGTTTGATACGTTTTCCGAACATCATGCCAATTTTTTTGCCCTCTGGGACATCACCTACGGCGGGTTTGTGAATGGGACCGGATTGATTGAAGAAAAACTGGGCAGGTATAACCAGGTTAAATGCAACCGGATCGATTCGCTGCTGGCAATCTTCGAAAAACACGGCATCAAACTGATGTACGCCATCTGGCCTCACGACCTTTTTTCTGAAACCGTATGGGCAGCCGAATGGCGGAATAATCCATACAGTCAGCTGATCGATGTGGAGGATGTATACAGCGATTCGCTGGTGTGGGAATACCAGAAAAAGAAATACCGATATATGATCGCCCGCTTTGCACACAGCCGGAGCTGGGGCATCTGGGAGCTGATCAATGAAATGAACGGCACCGATGGATGGGCTCACGGCAGACACCAGGAATGTTATGACTGGGTAGAAAAATGCGATGCATACTTCGAAGAAAACGATCCGTACAACCACCCTACCACAGCTTCCTTCAGCGGAGGATTCAGTGAATACCGTGAACCCTTGTATGAACGGAACGATATTGCGAATATCCATATGTATCCGGCTCAGGGATGGCCTGTGAAATATCCGAACGATACAATGCGCAGCGCTATCTATAACTATGCCTGGGCCAGCAAACGTTTTTGGGATGCCTTTGAAAAACCGGCCATCTTTGGCGAAGCAGGCGCCAGCCTGGCCTACTATTCCATACGCGACGAAAAATATCATACCGCATATCACAACCAGATCTGGGCATCCCTGACAAACGGGTTGGCGGCTACTCCGGTATGGTGGGACTATCCGGTGCTTACAGCCGAAGACTGGAAACAGTTGAAAAATCTCTCTCTTTTTGTTGCGGATATCGATTTTGCAAATCTCCCCTATCAACCCATGAAGGCTTCTGCCCAGGAGACGGACGTGTATGTGATGGGGACCGGGAAAAAAGCGTTCGGATGGGCACGCTCCTGTGAAAAAGAGGATATCAGTGGAACAAAACTGAGCATTCAGGGCATGGAAGACCATTCCTGCCGGGTAGAATGGTTCGATCCCTGGAACGGAAAAATACTTAAATCCTCAACGGCAAAAGTCCAAAACGGGCAGGTAGTTATTGAAGTACCCAAAATGCCGGAACCTCATCCTGACATTGCCTTAAAAATAGAAACCAAACAGCCTGACTGACCTACGTTCTTTTCATCGGTTTGATCCGCTGCTTTCATAAAATTTCTTATTTTTGGATCCTGACTTAACCATATCAATATATAACACGAATGAAAACGATCGTAGAACTATTTGAAACCTCCGTTCAAAAATATCCTGACAATATGTACCTGTGGGAAAAACACGATGATGCGTTCCGGGGGACCACCTATACCGAAACGCGTGACGAAGTGTTAAAACTCGGAGCAGGGCTTCACAGGATGGGACTGAAAAAGGGCGACCGGACCGGATTGATATCAGAAGGACGAAATGCCTGGATCATCAGCGAACTGGCAGTTCTTTATGCCGGGGGTATTAATGTTCCCTTATCGGTCAAACTGGATGCTGCCTCGGAACTGAGATTCCGGTTGAATCATTCCGGGACTAAAATGGTGTTTGTCTCCAGCGCACAGGCTCACAAGATCGAAGAGATCCGGAACGAACTTCCCGGCCTTAAGAAGATCATTTATATGGACGGCAAAGAAAATCCGGGAGAAAACGACATTGCTTATGCAGACGTATTGAAAATGGGGGAAGAAGCATTGATAAAAGATCCCGAAAGCTTTCATCGGATATGGAAGAATATCCAACCCGGGGATTTGGCCAACATCTCCTACACTTCAGGCACTACAGCCGATCCCAAAGGGATCATGTTATCCCACCTGAATTATGCTGCCAATGTGATTCAGTCCAATACACTGATGAAGATAACCCCGGAATGGAAAACACTGGCTATCTTGCCCTGGGATCATGCGTTTGCCCACACAGCATGCCTCTACTGCTTTATGTACAATGGAGCCAGTGTGGCATCCCTGGAACAGGGACGGACTCCAATGGAAACCCTGAAAAATATTCCGAAAAATATCAAAGAGATACAACCCCATGTACTGATGAGTGTGCCGGCATTGGCAAAAAATTTCCGGAAAGGGATTGAATCAAATATCAAGGCCAAAGGCAAAACAGCAGAAAAGCTTTTCAATCTTGCATTAAAAACAGCCTATAAATACAACGGCCTGGGGTATAACCGGGGAAAAGGATTGCGTTTTGTCTATAAACCGTTGCTGGCACTTTTTGATGCGATTCTTTTTTCGAAGATCAGGGAAGGATTTGGGGGAAATCTAAAATTTTTTATCGGTGGCGGAGCCCTCCTGGATATTGAGTTACAACGGTTCTTTTATGCGGTAGGCATGCCCATGTGCCAGGGTTACGGACTCTCGGAAGCCTCACCGGTAATTTCTTCCAATGCCCTTCATGCCATAAAATTCGGCTCTTCCGGGAAACTGGTTAAATACCTCGACCTGAAGATCATGGATGAAGACAACAAGGAGTTGCCAACAGGCCACAAAGGGGAAATTGTTGTGAAAGGGGATAATGTGATGGCAGGATACTGGAATAATCCGAAAGCAACCCGCGAGACCATTAAGAACGGATGGCTCTATACCGGCGATATGGGATATATGGATGCAGATGGTTTTCTTTATGTGCTGGGACGTTTTAAAAGCCTGCTGATTGCCAACGACGGAGAAAAATTCAGTCCCGAAGGAATTGAAGAAGCAATCACCGACCAGTCCCGGTTTATCGATCAGGTCATACTGTACAACAACCAGAATCCCTACACCGTTGGATTTATTGTACCCAATGTGGCTGCCATAAAACAGGAACTCGTGAACCGGGCAATCCATCCCAACACAAAAAAAGGAGACATTGAAGCCTTACAGATCATTCAAAGAGAAATAAACGCTTACCGCCTCGGTGGAAAATACAGCAACATGTTTCCCGAAAGATGGATCCCGGCAACCCTAGCGATCTTACCTGAAGCATGTTCTGAACAAAACGGTCTGGTCAATTCAACCATGAAAATTGTCAGAGACAAAGTAACGGAACGGTATGCTGAGGAACTCAAATTCCTATACACTTCGGAAGCAAAAAATATTGTCAATTCAATGAACCTGGAAGCAATAAAAAAATGGAATTTTTAACGTTGTATCCTCTTTGAAAATACCATGATTTTAGAAACCATTTCCTATCCTCGCGCAGCGGTAATCGGGAATCCTTCGGATGGTTTTTATGGAAAAACCATCGCTTTTGTATTCTCGAATTTCATAGCCCGTGTTCAGATGTATGAAACCCCTGAACTGGAGATAAACCCACAACAGCTTGATATTACCCATTTCCACAGCATCGATGAGCTGGTTGAAGATATCAGTTTTGCCGGCTACTATGGAGGCATGCGCCTGTTGAAAGCCACCATTAAAATATTTTATGATTATTGCCTTAAAAACAACCTGAAGCTGGATACCCGGAACTTCACGATCCGTTACGACTCCAATATTCCGCTCCGGCTGGGGCTTGCAGGCTCAAGCGCTATTATTACGGCCGGGCTTAAAGCATTAACGGCTTTTTTCAATATCTCTATTCCTGAGCCGGTTTTCGCCAACCTGGTTCTGGCCGTTGAAACAGATGAACTGGGTATTTCAGCAGGACTCCAGGACCGGGTTGCCCAGGCTTATGAAACACCGGTATTCATGGATTTCGATAAAGACATCATGAATCACCAGGGCTATGGGAAATACGAAAAAATGGATCCCCGGAAATTTCCTCCTTTTTATATTGCCTTCCGGAAAAACCTTTCCGAAGGAACCGAGGTGGTGCACAATAACCTGCGTGCACGCTTTGAAATCGGAGATCCGAAAGTCCTTCAGGCTGTGCTGCGTTGGGGACAGATTACCGTTGAATTTTGTGAGGCTATGAAGAAAGGGGACCATCAGAAGATGCATACCCTCATCAACGAGAATTTTGACCTTCGCCGGAAAACCGTACACATTTCCCAGGGAAACATTCACATGGTCGAACTGGCAAGATCCACAGGAGCCAGCGCAAAATTTACCGGTTCCGGAGGAGCGATCATCGGAACCTATACCGATGAGAAAATGTATACCAGACTGAAATCGCTCATGGAAGCGAACGACATTCAAGTGATCAAACCGAAAATAGTTACCAGGCAATGATTAAAAAAGCTGTCATCCCGGCTGCAGGCTATGGAACAAGATTCCTGCCAGCTACAAAATCGCAACCCAAGGAGATGATCCCGATCGTAGATACACCCGTAATTCAATATGTGGTTGAAGAAGCCGTTGAATCCGGGATTACGGATATTCTGATGATCATCGGACGGGGGAAAAGGGCGATCGAGGAGCACTTCGACAGAAGTGCGGAACTGGAAGAAACCCTCACAGAAAAGAATAACCTGGAGATGCTCGGGAAAATCCGGAAAATCTCCCGCATTGCCAATATTCATTTTATCTGGCAGAAAGAAATGCGTGGCCTGGGCGATGCCATTAAACTGTCCCGCTTCCATGTAAATAATGAACCCTTTGCGATTCTGCTCGGCGATACCCTCATGGATGGATGCGGGGTTCCGGTCACGAAACAGTTGATTGACGTGTACGAAAAATACCACAGCCCCGTAATTGCGCTGGAAGAGGTGAAACCCGAACGGGTTAGCCGGTATGGCGTGATCGACGGAAAACCCGTTACCCAAACGGTGTACCGGGCAAACAACTGGATTGAAAAACCTTCGGCAGAAAAAGCCCCGTCGAACCTGGCCGTAGCAAGCCGGTATGTTTTTACTCCTGAAATATTCACATACCTTGACAGGATCGGAACCGGAATAAACGACGAGATCCAACTGACAGATGCCATGAAAGAGATGGTAAAAGACCACCCTATGTACGGATTAAAATTCAAAGGCAAAAGATACGATATAGGAGATAAACTGGGATTCCTGAAAACCAACCTCATCTATGCCATGAAAGATCCCGAAGTCAGTGATTCGGTAAAAGAATGGATGAAAGAATTTGTAAAGGAGATGGAAAACTAACCCATCAACCTGAACCGAACAAAGAAATTTCTTGTTGTCCGGGCAGCTTGTCTTCCGGCAAACGATCCCCGCGATCCCGAAACCGACAGTTAGTCCAGTAAGTCTTCAAATTCGATATTTCCTTCAGACCGGGCTGTATCTTTTATTTTTCCATCCTCACAAATAAGGGTCCGGGACCGATGTTTTCCGATCAGGATATAGTCATGGGAGGCCATAACAACAGTTTTTCCTGTTTTGTTCTGTTCCCTGAGCAATTTCAGAATTTCTTCCGAGGTCTCAGGATCGAGGTTTCCGGTAGGTTCATCGGCAAGAATAAGGTCCGGATCGTTCAATACAGCCCGTGCAATAACAATCCTTTGCTGTTCACCTCCCGATAGTTCATGCGGCATTTTATGTCTGCTCTCCTCCATTCCCACACGGTACAGAACTTCGTGAATCCGTTTCCTCAGGGTGATCTTATTTTTCCAACCGGTAGCCTTTAGAATAAACTCCAGGTTTTTATATACTGTCCGGTCTGTGAGCAATCTGAAATCCTGAAATACGACTCCTGTTTTCCGGCGCAGCTGTGCCAACTCACGGGTTCTTAAACGGTGCAGGTCAAATCCCAAAACGATCCCCTGCCCCCTCTGAAGAGGCAACTCCCCATTCAAAGTTCGTATCAGGCTTGTTTTGCCGCTTCCAACCCTCCCTATGACATACACAAACTCCCCTTCGTTAATGGTTACATGAACCCCTGCCAACACCAGGGTGTCCCTTTGAAAAATATCGGCATTCACCAGTTCAATGATGGATTTGGCTGTCATTGGAACAAATATAACGCATAAACAAAACGAACTTTTTTTAACAGGAGTATAATAAACGAAAGTAATAAACAGTTTTTTGTTAAGAAGTTAAAAGTGAATCATCCGTCGAACCATAGCATATTTGTTACTTTCGTTCAGAAAACAAAAAAGAAGTCCATGAAGACAATCAGGCTACGAATCATTGCGTTAGGCATCCTGTTTTTTTCTTTTTACGGCCAGGCACAGCAAACGGTATTCTATACCGACCTGCAGGAGCGAATCCGGATTGCCAAAGAGTTGGTAACCCGGGAAAAGTATCATGTAGCCTACAGGCAGTTTGAAAAAATCCAGGCTGAAGCAGGTGAATGGTCAGAAATATCTTCTGAAGCCGCCTATTTCAAAGCTTTTTGCCTGCTTCAATCAGGTCAGAGCAGTGGCGACCAGGCGATGGAGGAATTTATAGAAACCCATCCCGGAAGTCCCTATTGCAACCAGGCTCTTTTTCAACTGGGATCTTACCAATTTGACAGGAACAGGTACAGCCTTGCGATCCGTACCCTGAACCAGGTAAAAACCAGTCCCCTTACCATCGATCAGAAAATGCTGCTCCATTTTCAACTGGGTTATTCCTATATGGAAGAAGAAGATCTTACGCAGGCAGCAGCAGAATTTTTTGAAATCAAAGATGCCAATACGATTTACAGCAAACCAGCCACATACTACTGGGCTCACATCAACTATCTCAACGGAAATTACGAATCAGCCCTGAAAGAACTGTCCAAACTGAATAACGACCCAAACTATTCTCAGGTGATCCCCCTTTACGTTAGCCATATCTATTATAAACAGGAAAAGTACCAGGAGATCACGCAATATACGGCAGCCCTCATCGATCAGGTGAATGAGGAACACCAGCCGGAACTTGCTAAAATTATAGGCGACTCCTATTTTCACTTAAAAGAATTTGAAGAGGCCATTCCCTGGCTCGAAAGATATCACCATTCCACAGGATTAAAAACCAATGAAGACAACTACCTGTTGGGATATTGCTATTATGCTGTCAACCAACCCGAAAAAGCGGTTCCCTATCTCGAAAGGGCTACAAAAGGAAAAGATGAATTAGCCCAAAATGCCTATTATCACCTGGCAGACTGCTATGTAAAGACGGGAAACAAAGAAAAAGCAAGAATTGCTTTTGAAGTGGCTTCAGACATGGATTTTGATCAGAAAATCAAGGAAGATGCCTTGTTCAATTATGCAAAGATCACTTACGAACTTTCTTACTCACCCTTTAGCGAAACCATCAAAGCTTTTGACCGGTACATCGAACTATACCCAAACTCAGAAAGAAACAGCACCGCCTACCAGTACCTTGTAGAGGTTTATATGGTAACCCGGAATTATGAAGATGCCATCCGGTCTATTGAAAACATTCAAGTCAGAAATCGTTCCATTGAACAGGCATACCAGCGGGTAACATTTTACCGGGGTCTGGAACTTTTTAACGATCGGGATTATCGCACAGCCATTGCCCATTTTGATAAATCGCTCCAGAATCCTTCCGGTGACCGGGTCCTGACTGCCAGGGCGATCTTCTGGAAAGCCGAGGCTTTCTACCGTCTGGGGGATTTTAATGCAGCCATCAGCCACTACAACCAGTTCCTGCTGACACCAGGAGCTTTTTCCCTCGAAGAGTATCAGGAGGCGCATTACAACCTTGCTTACGGGTACTTCGAACTCGAAGATTACCAGGCAGCGAACGCATCCTTCCGGAAATTCTTACAAGCCAACCAGGGAAAACATTCCATAAAAATTGCCGATGCGCTGAACCGCCTTGGGGATTGCTGGTTCCTGGTCAGGGATTATGACGAAGCCATCCGGTATTATACCCAGTCATACAAGATGCGCCTGATAGACCCCGATTATGCCCTCTTCCAGATTGCCTTCTGTGAAGGATTACAACAAAATGTGCAGAATAAAATAAACCATCTGAAAACTCTTTTAACAGATTTTACAAAATCAGACTACGGCGATGATGCATTGTACGAGCTGGGAAGGGCACATGAAAAAACAGGCCATAACACGGAAGCGGTCTCCCATTACAACACGATCATCAGCGATTACCCACAAAGCTCCTATTACAAAAAAGCACTCCTTCAACTGGGACTTATTCATTTTAACAACGGCAACCTGAACGAAGCCCTCACCTTCTACAAAAGAGTCGCCGAGAACTTCCCCGATTCCGAAGAAGCTGCTGCTGCATTGACCGGAATAAAAAACACCTATGTTGAATTAAACAATGTAGATGCCTACATTGCGTTCACCAGGAAACTGGGACGGGGTGAGGTTCCTCCAGGCGAACAGGATGACCTTACGTACCAGGCTGCCGAAAAACGCTTCATGGAAGGAGATAAAAATGCAATATCCCAACTTAAAAACTACCTGAATGAATTTCCCTCGGGAACATATGCCCTGAATGCCCATTTTTACATGGGAGAAGCTTTATATACCGAAGGAAGATTTTCTGAAGCCCTGGAACATTACGAATATGTGGCAAACCAATCAGAAAATATTTTCAGCGAACCAGCTGTTTCCAAAGCTGCTGAATTAAACCTGAATGCAAAAAATTACCGGAAAGCACTGGAACTGTTCATACGCCTGGAAGCAATTTCCGGTAATGCTTACAACAACCTGAAAGCCTTTGCAGGCCAAATGCGGTGCTTTTTTGAACTACAGAATTTCAGAGAGGCTGTTGTTGCAGCCCGGAAAGTTAAAAACGCAGAAAAAGCAAGCCCCCTGATGATACGGGATGCCGATTATATTTTGGCCCAATCATTTCTGCAAATGAATGATTTCGAACAGGCACTGGAAGCTTTCCGGAAACTGGCCGTCGAAACCAATTCCGCGGAAGGGGCTGAATCCAAATACAGGGTTTCGGAACTTCTTTTCAGAAAAGACCAACTCACAGAAGCCGAACAGGAAATCATGGATTATATTTCAAAAGGTACGCCTCATTCATACTGGCTCGGAAAAAGTTTTATTCTGCTGGCTGACATATACCTGTCACAGGGCGATGACTTCCAGTCAAAACATACCTTAAAAAGCGTAATCGAAAATTATGAAAATAAAAACGACGGTATTGTAAGCGAAGCAACCGAAAGACTTACTGCATTGGAAGCCAGGGAAAAAGCTGAAGACGAAGAAGCCCGGAAAAATCCCGTTGAACTACCTATGAACAACCAGGAAAACAATCAATAATTCGCACATGAACAGAAAAAAGAGACACATAGCTCTGCTCACCGCAGCCCTTATAGCAGCAGGCATACCGGTTACAGCCCAACCACAGGATACGGTTCTGAGGCAGAAAGTGGAAGTCGTAAAAGCCTATCGCCCCATCATCTCAGATGCGTTCAAAATAAATGACATTCCGAAAATACAGGGAGAAGAACACCAGAAACCCGCGTTTGATTATCAAATCTTCAGTCATCCGGTATTTTCCACATTCTCAGTGAATCAACTTCAGGCAGCCAGGATAACTGGCAGACCCGAAGAAAAACATGGGATAGGATTGATAAAACTCGGAGCCGGAAATTATGGGAAACCCTATGCTGAATTTTTTTTAAACAGTGCTAATTCACGAAATACCCTGTTTGGAATACACGGCAGTCACCTCTCTTCAAGGGGTAAAATTAAACTTCCGGGAGGCGATAAAGTGAAGGCCCCCTTTTCAGACAATCATGCGGAATTGTTTCTGAAACATTATGCCCGCAAAACAGTGCTGGATTTTGATGTTTCCTACAACAGGGATGGATTTGTGTATTATGGTTATCCGGATATGCCGGTCCCGGATCAATTATGGGAGGAAAATCAGAAGATCAATTATTTTGGAACCAGCCAGGCCTTCTCAAAAGGAGAGGTGAATTTCCGGCTCAAAAACAATCCCGGATCATCCCATGAAACCCTGTTGGGAATGGATCTGAATTACCACTATTTTGCTACCAGAAGCGGACAGAATGAGCACTTTGCGGAACTGACAGCCCATGTTCAGAAACCGACAAGAAAAGCAACCGCAATGCTCGATGCAGGAGCTGTTTTTTACAGAGCGGACAGTATTCTGAACAGATCTTCTTTTGAACCAGGCAAAAGACAGGAAATATGGATCAAAGCAAATCCGGCTGTGAAAATAGGAACCGAACGAATCAACCTGAAAGCAGGAGGAAAATTTTATTTTGTGCTGGATGACGAGTGGGATCCTGTAATTAAGATAGCACCTGATGTATTGCTGAATATTACCCCGATAAAGAGGATCCTTTCCTTTTTTGCCGGTGTGGACGGGAAATATCAACAGAACAACTATTCAAAAATAGCATACGAAAATCCATTCGTTAATCCGATGCACGATGTAAAAAACAGCATGCACACCTATCGTTTATTTGGTGGAATAAAGGGCAAATTCAGTTCAAAAATCAACTATACGATCCATGCCGGGTACAGCGGCATAAAAAACCAGCCCTTTTACTACCAGATCGCGTACCTGGTTCCGGATGCTGCAGCCATTGTTGACCCGATTATTACAAGCAACGATTTTCACATCACATACGATGACCTGGAATTGTTTAAAGTGAAGGCAGAGATCTATTATACAGCCTCAGAAAAATTTAACCTTCTCTTAACAGGAAATTATTACAGTTACACCACAGAAAAGGAATCAGAAGCATGGAACATGCCGGCTTTTGATGCCACACTTTCCATGGGATACCAGATAAATGAACGGTTAAAAATAGCCGGCGATATTTTTGTGATCGGGGAACGCAAAGGACTGATCAGATATTATTTAGCTTATAAAGAGCCGGACAAGGAATTTCTGAAGAAACTTTCCGCCCTTACTCCCTCACCGAAAGAATTTGCAATGAATGCAGTCATCGATCTGAATCTTAAAGGAACCTACTCCGTAACCCGGGATTTCGCTGTGTTTGCACAGCTTAATAACTTCGGATTTCAAAAATATGAACGATGGCTCGGATATCCGGTCCAGAGTTTCAATTTCCTGGCAGGCATAAGCTACACTTTCTGAAGACCATACAACCCATAGAGGGACTAATCCAACTGACTAATCCTGAATACGATTCATAAAAAGGAAGGTTCATATTTTGTTGATAAAAACAAACCCGTGAATCCGGTAAAAAACGGATCATTTCAGCTATATTTTATTATATTTGCATTGCATTTTTCATGACGCATGCAAATACTCCAATATACTGATATACAATAAGTAAACAATATAGCAAAAAGAGTTCCTACGTCAGGGAAACACCAAACAAACAGAACGCAGAATTTATTTTTATTAAGATACATAGAATGAGTGAATTGGAAAATAAGAAACAGAACAACGGGGAGAACGGGAACAATACGTATTCAGCGGAAAGCATCCAGGTTCTGGAAGGACTTGAAGCGGTAAGAAAACGGCCAGCCATGTACATTGGCGACGTGAACGAAAAAGGATTGCATCATTTGGTCTATGAGGTAATTGACAATTCGATCGATGAGGCCATGGTCGGTTATTGCTCCAACATAGATGTGATTATCCATAAAGACAATTCGGTAACTGTAAAAGACGATGGAAGGGGAATACCCACAGAAAAGCATATAAAAGAAAATAAATCGGCACTGGAAGTCGTCATGACTGTACTTCATGCCGGAGGGAAATTCGATAAAGAAAGCTACAAAGTTTCAGGAGGCCTCCATGGAGTCGGCGTTTCCTGTGTTAATGCATTATCCGGTTATTTAAAAGCAGAAATTCACCGCGATGGGAAAATATGGATTCAGGAGTACGCAAAGGGAAAACCCTTAAGCGATGTTCAGATTATTGGCACAACCGATAAAACAGGAACTTTCGTGACCTTTAAACCGGATGATTCCATTTTTCTCACCACAACCTACAAATACGAAACGCTGGCAGCCAGGCTCCGGGAACTGTCGTTTCTGAATGCCGGAATACGACTTACCCTGACCGATGAAAGAAAAGAAGATGAAAAGGGAAACTTCCTTTCCGATACGTATTTCTCAAATGAAGGGTTAAAAGAATTTGTGGAATTTTTAGATGAAACACGCGTTAAGCTTATTGATAACATTATCAACATCTCATCTGAAAAATCGGGCATTCCGGTGGAAATCGCTTTGCAATACAACACCTCCTTTTCGGAAAACATCCATTCTTATGTAAACAATATCAATACCATTGAAGGGGGCACGCACCTCACCGGATTCCGGAGGGGATTAACCCGCACCTTAAAAACCTATGCGGAACAGTCAGGAATGCTGTCAAAAGTGAAAATTGATATCAACGGAGACGATTTCAGAGAAGGATTAACAGCAGTTATTTCGGTAAAAGTTGCCGAACCGCAGTTTGAAGGCCAGACCAAGACCAAACTGGGCAATTCGGAAGTCAGTATTTCGGTTGACCAGGCAGTAAGTGATATGCTGAAATACTACCTGGAGGAAAATCCCAAAGATGCCAAAACCATTGTAAATAAGGTCATTCTTGCAGCTCAGGCCAGGCACGCAGCCCGCAAAGCCCGAGAAATGGTCCAACGCAAAAACGCGCTGAGCGGAGGTGGATTGCCTGGCAAACTAAGTGACTGCTCAGAAAAAGACCCGGCAAAATGTGAGATTTTCCTCGTCGAGGGAGATTCAGCAGGAGGAACAGCCAAACAGGGCCGCGACAGAAAGTTCCAGGCTATTCTTCCCTTAAGGGGAAAAATCCTGAATGTGGAAAAAGCCATGCAACATAAAATTTTTGAAAACGAAGAGATAAAAAATATTTTTACTGCCCTGGGAGTCACCATCGGTACAGAAGAAGATTCCAAAGAATTGAACCTCTCTAAACTTCGCTACCACAAAATTGTCATCATGACCGATGCCGATGTGGATGGAAGCCATATCGCTACACTCATAATGACCTTCTTTTTCAGGTATATGGATGACCTGATCAAAAAAGGATTCCTCTACATTGCCACTCCCCCGCTTTACCTTGTGAGAAAAGGGAAAAAAGAAGCCTATGCATGGAACGAAAACCAACGGTTAAAACTGATTGAAGAATGGGCAGATGGACATGAGTCAGCCGTATCAACCCAACGTTACAAAGGGCTGGGAGAAATGAACGCCCATCAACTCTGGGAAACAACCATGAACCCGGAACAACGCACCCTGCAGCAGGTTACGATCGAGAATGCTGCCGATGCAGACCATATATTCTCAATGCTTATGGGCGATGATGTGCCCCCCAGAAGAAAATTTATTGAGGATCATGCCGTGTATGCAAACATCGATGCATAATGAATATATGTGTTTTTTCCTCTTCAAGCAACGCACTGCAGGATTTTTATTTTGAGGAAGCCCGGACCTTGGGTTCGCTGATGGGAAAACACGGACATACACTGATTAACGGAGGAGCCAATGTTGGTCTGATGGAAGCGATTGCCCTCTCGGCCCTGAAAGCAGGAGCAAAAACCCTGGGCATACTCCCGGAAAAAATGCAGAAAAAAAACCTGGTTTCAAAACATGCCCACAAGGTTATTATCACCCGTGATATGGTGGAACGAAAAATAAAAATGCGCGAGCTCTCCGATGCCTTTATCGCTCTCCCCGGAGGATTTGGAACACTCGAAGAAATCCTGGAGGTGCTTACCTTAAAACAACTCGCGTACCACAATAAACCGGTAGTCTTTATCAATACCCATGATTTTTTTGCGTCCCTTTTCCTGCAATTTGAAAAAATGTACACTGAGAATTTTTCCAAAGAAGCGTATCGGAACCTCTATTTTGTTGCAGGAGACTCCCGGGAAGCCATCGCATACATTGAAGCGTACAAACCCTCCGAACCGACCGATAAATGGTTCAAGGTTCCAGGCTAAAAAGAATGCTGCAGTTCCTGTATTTTATTTTTTATCCAGCCATCCTTCGAAAACAAATTCCGCAGGCCCCTTCAACCAGATATTCCGGAATCCCTCCCCTTTTTTTTCAAAAGACACACGTAGCTCCCCTCCTTTTGCGGTTACTCGAAAGATTCCTTTTTGATTCCCTGTTTTCACAGCTGCACACAAAGCAGCAGCTGTTATGCCGGTCCCACAAGCCAGGGTTTCATCCTCCACACCCCGCTCATACGTATAAACCGTTAAATCACCGTTTTTCAGTTGCACAAAATTAACATTGGTCCCGGTCTCCCTGAAACGTTCATTGTGCCGTATTTTTCGCCCTTCTGCAACCACATCCAGGGCTTCCAGGGAATCCGTAAAGGTTACATAATGAGGCGATCCTGTATCCAGAAAATAATCCTCCGATATTTTTTCAATGGTAGCTACATCCATCATTTTAAGGTTCACCTGCCCGTCTGATTCCAGGGTCGCTTTGTGGGGTCCGTCAACGGCCATAAAACTTGTCTGATCCTGAATAATAGCAAGTTTTCTGGCAAAAGCAACCATACAACGTCCCCCGTTTCCGCACATGCTTGCCTCCTGTCCGTCTGAGTTAAAATAACGCATCCTGAAATCATAGGCAGGATCATTCTGTAAAAGCATCAATCCATCGGCTCCTACTCCAAAACGCCTGTCACATAAAAACCGGATCAATGAATCATTGCTATCATCAAACCACAGGGTGCGGTTATCGATCAGAATAAAATCATTGCCTGCTCCCTGATATTTAAAAAAGTTGATCTTCATAGATTTGCTGTTTGATTATACTGACATTTTTACCCCCGGAATCATCCACAACTGACAATTTTATAAAACTTTTTAACAAAAAAGGGAATTTGTTGTTAAAATATCTAAAATAGGTTTTATGATTTATTATTTTTAAAACAACGGCAGTATTTTTGCGTTTTACGGTAACGATTTAACAATTAAAACGTAATTTAAAAAAAGTGAAAGCCATGAAAAATATTCAGAAAGTATTATTATCCTTTGTTTTAGTAATTACCGGAGCTTTTCTTACACTTTTTCTGTACACCCGATATTTTGACCAACCAGAAACGATAAGGATAGAGGAAAAACACCCTATGCAATATGTATCCCTTTCTCCGGATGATGAGGGAAAATTGCCGGATCTCACGTATGCTGCTGAGAATTCCATTCATGCGGTAGTTCATATTATGACACAATCCGTCAGGGGCAGCTGGTATGGAGGAAATCCGCTGCTTGAGTTTTTTGGATACCGTTACAGGCAGGAACCACAGATAGCCCAGGGTTTTGGCTCCGGTGTTATTCTGTCTGAAGATGGGTACATCGTCACCAATAACCATGTCATAGAAAATGCACAGAAAATAATGGTTGGATTAAACGATAAGAGGGAATTTGAGGCCCGGCTGATCGGGACCGACCCGACTACCGATGTTGCTCTCCTGAAGATCGATACGGAAAATTTGCCTTACCTTACCTACGGAAATTCAGACGATCTGAAACTGGGGGAATGGGTGTTGGCTGTCGGGAACCCCTTCTACCTTAATTCAACCGTTACGGCCGGTATTGTAAGCGCCAGAGCGCGTAATCTGGGAATCAACCAGGATCAACTGTCCATCGAATCCTTTATCCAGACCGATGCAGCCGTTAATCCCGGAAACAGCGGAGGTGCGCTCGTTAACCAACGGGGAGAACTGGTTGGAATCAACACAGCCATCGCCTCCCGGACCGGTTCCTATGCAGGGTATTCATTTGCTGTACCGGTTACCATTGTTAAAAAAGTGGTGGAGGACCTGAAAGAATTTGGCGAAGTCCAGCGGGCTTTACTCGGAGTTACCATTGACAATGTTACTCCTAAACTGGCCGAAGAAAATAACCTCGATAAAATCGAAGGAGTTTACGTGGTGGATATTTATGAAAACAGCGCTGCAAAAGACGCCGGGATGAAACCGGGCGATATCATCATCAGTGTTGCAGGTGTAAAAGTAAATTCCAGCGCCGAATTGCAGGAAAAAATCAGCCAGTTCCGGCCAGGTGACAATGTGATGGTCGGCATAAAAAGAAAGAATGCAGAGAAACAATTTAAGGTCACTCTTCGTAACAAACACGGAGATACCCAGATTGTCCGCGATAATATAACCGTCCTGGGTGCTGAATTTGAGAAAATCAGCACCAGCGACAAAGAAAGACTGGATTTATCCTACGGAATAAAAATTAATAAATTGAACAGCGGAACCCTTAAAAATGCAGGTCTGGAGGAAAATTTTATTGTTACCAATGTGAATAAAAAACCGGTTTACGAAGTGAATGACTTTAAAAGAGAAATAGAAAACGCCCGCGGTGGCATCCTGATAGAAGGGGTATACCCCAACGGAGAAACTGCGTACTACATTTTTGGAATTAATTAATATAAATAGATGCAAATACAGATTGGTTTATTGGTTTATTGATTTATTTGTGTATTGATTTATTATTACCTTTACCCTATCAACTAAATCTCATTAAACAATCTAAACAAAATATTCTATATTTGCACGTTTTTTAAGGATGGTATATGAGACAACTAAAGATCACAAAATCGATCACAAATCGTGAGAGTGCCTCTTTAGATAAGTATTTACAGGAGATTGGAAAGGAAGAATTGATCACTGTAGAAGAGGAAGTTGAACTGGCACAGAGGATTAAAAAAGGTGATCAGGCTGCACTGGAGAAACTAACCCGGGCCAATTTACGTTTTGTTGTGTCCGTAGCTAAACAGTACCAGAATCAGGGACTGAGCCTGCCGGACCTCATCAATGAAGGAAATCTCGGACTGATTAAAGCCGCTGAAAAATTTGATGAAACGCGTGGTTTTAAATTTATTTCCTATGCCGTATGGTGGATTCGTCAATCCATTCTTCAGGCACTGGCTGAACAGTCACGAATTGTTCGATTGCCACTGAACCAGGTAGGCTCGCTGAACAAAATCAACAAGGCATTTTCAAAATTCGAACAGGAAAACGAGCGCAAACCTTCGCCGGAAGAGCTGGCTGATTCCCTGGAACTGCCTGCCGATAAAGTAGCCGATACACTCAGGGTTTCAGGAAGACATGTTTCAGTGGATGCACCCTTTGTTGACGGGGAAGACAACAGCCTTCTCGATGTGCTTGTAAACAACGATTCACCGAATGCAGACCGTACCCTGATCCAGGAATCCCTGGCAAAGGAAATTCACAGGGCCCTGGCTACATTAACCGAACGCGAAAGCGACATCATCAGGCTGTTCTTCGGAATCGGATGCCAGGAAATGACCCTCGAAGAGATCGGTGAACGCTTCGGGCTGACGCGCGAAAGGGTACGCCAGATCAAAGAAAAAGCAATCAGAAGACTGAGGCACACTTCGCGAAGCAAATTGCTGAAATCATATCTTGGATAAACCATAAAAAAAACCGCTTTAAACAGCGGTTTTTTTTATGGTTTCGTCTTTGAATCGTTCCCCAGCCAGGTTCGTTTTTTGCTGATGCTGACAGTGGCTTCAGACTCCCGGCGTTCCTTTTCCGTTCTATCGGATCAGTTCGATGCTTCTTTTCACAAACCGGTCAAGGTCAGCACCTTTTAGCATTCCGTTGGCCAACAAAGCCAGGTCTACCATCTGTTTGGCATGTTTGTTCTTTTTACCGAAATGAGTCAGTTTCTCATTTTTCTGCCTTTCAATCTCGGAACTTTTCTTTTTCAGGCTTTCCAGTTTTTCCTTATCAGCCTGGGGCACTTCCTCTTCTTTTTTCCCTTCTTTTGCTTTTTCCAGTTTCTCCACCTCCCCTTTCAGTTCCGAAAGTTCGCTATTCAGTTTTTCCAGGTTTTTTCCGAGGGTTTTGTCCTTTTTCTCCATTACCCTTTTCACCAGTGGATGCACATTGTTCACTACCATGTTAAGGCTGTCAGGCAAATCACCATAAAAACTCATCCCAGCCTGTATCTGACTCATATCTTTCATGCGGCGCATAAATTCACTACGGGTAATCACAACCGGGGCACCCTCTTCCCCCATATCCTGAAAATCAACTATAAAATGAGTGCCTTTGATGTCGGGGCAAACCGCTTGAAAAACAGGGCGTAACTCCTCCTTTTGTTCCAGGGAAAGCTCTTCCCTGGGTGCGGATTCTTTTTGGATCAGGTTTTCCACCACATCAGAATCCACACGCACAAATTTCCGGTTGCTGATTTTTTGTTCCAAATGGCTGATCAGGGGAGTGGAAAGTACATCGTCCATCACCAACACATCGTATCCTTTTGCTTTGGCTTGTTCCACAAAGGTAAACTGAGCTTCCACATCACTGGCATACAGATAGACCAGATTCTTATCTTTATCTGTCTGCTCATCCTTGATCAGCTTTTCATATTCATCAAAGGTAAAGAAATTGCCTTCGGTATTTTTAAACAGAAAAAAATCTTTTGAGCGATCATAGAATTTTTCATCGCTCAACATCCCGTATTCGATAAATATTTTCAGGTCGTCCCATTTTTTCTCAAAGTCCTCACGCGACTCTTTAAAAATTTCGCTCAGCCGGTCCGAGACTTTTTTGGAAATATGGCTGCTGATCTTTTTCACATTCGGATCGCCTTGCAGGTAGGAACGGGATACGTTCAGGGGAATATCCGGTGAATCCAGCACACCGTGGAGCAACGTGAGGAATTCAGGAACTATACCCTCTACCGAATCGGTCACAAAAACCTGGTTACAGTAAAGCTGTATCTTATTTTTCTGAATTTCAAAATTGTTTTTGATCTTCGGGAAATAGAGAATCCCGGTTAGTTTAAACGGATAATCCACATTCAGGTGGATGTAAAACAACGGATCGTCCGCCATGGGGTATAACCGGCGGTAGAAATCCTGGTAGTCTTTATCTTTCAGGTCAACAGGCTTTTGGGTCCATGCCGGGTTGGTATCGTTAATCTGATTATCCTCGTCGGTATCTACTTCTTTGCCATCCTTCCATTCGGTTTTTTTTCTAAACAAGACGGGGATAGGTAAAAACTTACAGTATTTTTCAAGGATTTCTGCGATCTTCTGTTTTTCAAGAAACTCCTTTGAATCCTTGTTGATATGCATGATTATATCGGTACCTATCTCCCCGCGTTCGGCATCTTCCAGTGTGTATTCCGGTGTTCCGTTACAGCTCCATTTAACAGCACCGGCATCTTCACGATACGATCGGGAGACTATTTCAACCTTTTCGGAAACCATGAATGCGGAATAAAAACCCAGACCAAAATGCCCGATAATGGCATGGGCATCCTCTTTATACTTTTCCAGAAATTCATTGGCGCTTGAAAAAGCGATCTGATTGATGAATTTGTCTAGTTCCTCTGCAGTCATTCCTATTCCGTTATCAGATACCGTCAGGGTTTTAGCTTTTGAATCAAGCGATACCCTTATTTTCAGGTTTGTGACATCCCCTTTATACTCGCCTCGGACCGACAGTGTTTTCAGCTTCTGGGTAGCATCAATCGCATTGGATATAATTTCACGCAGAAAAATATCGTGGTCGGAATAAAGGAATTTTTTTATAATTGGAAATAGATTCTCACTGGTTACGCCAATTTTTCCTTTTTGCATTTGTATAGAATTTTAATTAAACATCGGTATTATGAAGGCAGGGAAATCAAACAATATGCCACCCGTCTAACCATGACGAATTGTCATTTTATCAAAAAAATAGTACATTCCCTTCCGGATAAATGATATTCCGCACAAATATATTCGGTTAAATCTGTTTTCTTTAGAAAAAAAAGAGACCAAATGGGGGAACTGGAAAAGTATTTTTTACGATTCAGGAAAAACATCATCGGAATAGACCAACATTTTGAGACTCCTTTTGGAGAAAAAAGAATCAATTATGCCGACTGGATTGCCAGCGGTCGTTTATATGGCCCCATTGAGAAGCAGATTACCGAAAAGATTGCACCGTTCACAGGCAACACCCACTCTGAAACCAGTGAAACCGGGATCCTGATGACCCGGGCTTACCACCGCTCACACCAGCTGATCAAAGAACATGTAAATACCGGTCCCAATGATGTAATTATTACGGCAGGCTTTGGAATGACAGCAGTCATCAATAAATTTCAACGCATCCTGGGATTAAAATACTGCGGTCTGGCAACCCATAGTGAATGCCAGAAAAATCGGGACAAGCCGGTGGTTTTTATTACCCATATGGAACACCATTCCAATCATACTTCATGGTACGAAACCAGTGCCGATGTAGTCATGATTAAACCCAACGAAGATCTGACCATTAATACGGAAAATTTGCGCCACGCGTTGAAGAAATATGAAAAGCGTACGTTTAAAATTGGCAGTTTCACTGCCTGTTCCAACGTAACCGGTGTTGGAACCCCCTACTATGAAATGGCAAAAATAATGCACGAACATGGGGGAGTATGTTTTATTGATTTTTCAGCCAATGCTCCCTATGAAGAGATCAATATGCACCCGGAGGATCCAATGGAAAAACTGGATGCCGTTATGTTCTCCCCCCATAAATTTCTGGGAGGCCCGGGCTCTTCCGGGGTACTGATCTTTGATGCCTCGATGTATAAAAATCCGGTCCCTGACAATCCCGGCGGCGGTACCGTTGACTGGACCAATCCCTGGGGAAAATATAAATATATAGATAATATTGAAGAACGCGAAGATGGGGGAACTCCAGGTTTCCTCCAGTCCATAAAAACCGCCCTCTGTTTTCAGCTGAAAGACCAGATGGGTGTTGAAAATATCAACCTGCGGGAAAAAGAATTGCTTGACATTGCCTTTGATGGATTGGATAGCCTTCCGGGGATTCATATCCTTGCCAACAATGTGCGCGACAGGCTGGCAGTGATCTCCTTTTTCATGAATGGCATTCATTACAACCTCCTGGTCCGGCTACTAAACGACCTTTACGGAATCCAGGTGCGGGGAGGTTGTGCCTGTGCCGGTACGTACGGACATTTCCTGCTGGAAGTAACCTTTGAAAAATCAGAAAAAATAACAGAAAAAATAAACCTGGGTGACCTGTCGGAAAAACCAGGCTGGGTGCGATGGTCTCTGCATCCCACAATGACCAACCAGGAAATCAGAATGATGATCACTGCCCTGAAAGAAATAGCAGAAAACATAAAAGACCTGAAAAAACTCTATACCTACGACAACCATACCAATACCTTCTGGCATAAAAATGAATCTCCGGAAAGAAAAATAGTTGAAGAGTGGTTCAGACTGGAAGATGAGTAGCCCGATCACAGGAAAAAACAAAGATATCCTGATCAATTCATTATATTTAAGGAACTTTTTGAAATCTTAACCTACATAAAATGAGACGAATCATACCATCAGCTATCCTGTTTCTGTTTGTTGTTACCGGCTTTTCCCAGCCTGCAGGGAATGATGAATCAATAATCCGCTCCATTGCGGATCGTATTGTACAGAATACCACATGGGATTTCATCGACCGGAGCAATGGAGAGATCCTAAAAAAAATTACCGAAGATAATTATTCCCCTTCAGTGCAAATACGGAGTCCCTACAATACCTGGAATTACTGGAATGGAGTGCTGAACATTGCCATGATTGATTTTGCAGCCTTTTTTAATGAGCCGGAATATAAACAGTGGGCAGAAAAAAATTATGCCTTTGCTTTCGATAATGTAGCTGTTTTTCAGGAGCATTATAAACCTTTCATGAACAAATGGTCTTATCCGTTCGGACAGTACATCGTTACGCAGGAACTGGATGACTGCGGAGCTATGGGGGCCGGTTTGATCGAGGTCTACCGGGAAGTACAGCGTGAGGATTACAAAGCGTACCTTAACAAAGCGGCGGAACACATCCTTACCCGGCAGGAACGTCTTGAAGACGGCACCCTTGTACGCAGCGGGCCCCATCGTTTTACCCTATGGGCCGATGATCTCTATATGGGTATTGCCTTCCTCTCCCGCATGGGTGCCCTCACCGGCGATCCGGAATATTTTGATGATGCAGCCTTTCAGGTCATCCAGTTTACCCACTATCTTTGTAACCCCTGCACCCAGTTATACTATCACGGATATTACAGCGATATCAATCAACAAAATGTAGCCCACTGGGGACGTTGCAATGGCTGGGTGATGATGGCCCAGGCCGACCTGCTTGAACTCCTCCCCGAAAACCACCCCCAAAGGGACACACTGCTTGAGATCTTCCTCCGGCAGGTGATCGGAATCTCCAGGTATCAGGATCAAACAGGCCTCTGGCACCAGTTGATCGACAAATCCGATTCCTACCTCGAATCATCCTGTTCCGCAATGTTCATTTACTCCATTGCCAGGGCGGTGAACAACGGATGGATCCCCGAAAGCTACGGATCCATTGCTCGACAGGGATGGAAAGGCCTCAAAGCAAAAATCCGGGACGACGGACAGGTGGAGGATATCTGTATCGGTACCGGTATGGAAGACAACCTGGTTTTTTATTATGAACGCCCTGCCCAATTAAACGATATACACGGACTGGGAGCTATATTGCTGGCGGGGGTGGAAATGCTTAAATTAAACCGGAATTTGCATTAAAATTTACCGAAATGATGATCCGACGATGGGTGTTATTTATTAACTTGTGCCCGACTCATTCAACTGTTTTATGGAAATGAATACCCGGAAATTTGGCACAACCCCTGTGTTTTTTACTGCCATATCAACCATCCTGGGGGCAATCCTTTTTTTACGTTTCGGCTTTGCCGTCGGTACCCTGGGATTCTGGGGAGCCATTCTACTCATTATCCTCGGCCATCTGGTTAGTATTCCTACAGCACTGGCCATTTCGGAAATTGCTACCAACAAACGGGTGGAAGGAGGGGGTGAATATTTTATTATTTCCCGGTCCTTCGGATTGAACATTGGAGCTACCATTGGAATTGCATTGTTTCTGTCACAGGCTATAAGTGTTGCTTTTTATGTAATCGCTTTTACCGAGGCCTTTGAATTTTTCTTTAACTGGATTGCCTCAAAATATGGCTTTATTCTGCCCCGGCAGGTCATCAGTATTCCGGTATTAACAGGATTGGCTGTTCTGATCCTGCGAAAAGGAGCAAATCTGGGTGTAAAGACCTTATATGTGGTTGTAACGATCCTGGCTATATCGCTGATCATGTTTTTTTTAGGTGACACATCCCATGCGGAAACTTCCTCCTTTGGACTAACGAATGCCAAATTCCGCAATTCGTCGGATTTTTTCATGATCTTTGCCATCGTTTTTCCGGCATTCACAGGGATGACTGCCGGAGTTGGGCTTTCAGGAGACCTGAAGAAACCTTCCAGAGCGATTCCGCTGGGAACAACTTCTGCCACCTTTTGTGGAATGATTCTTTACTTTTTTATCGTTTACAAACTGGCTCTTTCGGTTTCACCGGAAGACCTGGTTGAACACCAGCTTATTATGGCCCGGATTGCGCTTTTTGGAGCGGTAATTATCCCCCTTGGACTGGCAGCTTCCACCATCTCCTCCGCCCTGGGCTCGGTGATGGTAGCACCCCGGACTTTGCAGGCACTGGCCATGGATAGAGCCTTCCCTTCACAAAAAGTGAACCGATGGCTTGCCTACGGCCGGAAAAAAGACAATGAACCGGTTCATGCTTCCCTGATCACTGCAGTGATAGCCTTTGTTTTTGTGTCCCTGGGAAATGTAAACGCCGTAGCCAGCATTATCACCATGTTCTTTTTGGTTACCTACGGATCACTCTGCCTGATCTCTTTTCTGAACCATTTTGGTTCTTCCCCTTCCTACCGCCCATCGTTCCGATCAAAATGGTATATTTCCCTGACTGGTTTTGTTACTTCCGTTTGGGTAATGTTTAAAATAAGTTCCCTGTATGCGTTTATCGCTTTTTTAGCCATCATTATAGTATACCTCCTTATTAATCATTACCATAAAGGACGCAAAGGATTATCCTCCATATTTACCAATTCCCTATTCCAGTTAAACCGGAACCTCCAGGTACTGTTGCAAAAGAAAAGCCATGAAAAAATTTTCAAAGAATGGCGGCCCAGTGCGATCTGTATTTCAAAAGATTCATTCAAACGGCAGCATGCTTTCCGGTTGTTAAACTGGATATCCTACAAATACGGATTCGGAACCTACCTTCATCGCATTGAAGGATACTATTCAAAAGCTACGTATAAACAGGCAAATGAAGAACTGGCCAAACTGGTCAAAGACATAAAAACAGTAGATTCTCATGTATTTATAGACACCATTATATCGCCTTCCTATACTTCAGCAATTGCCCAGGCGATTCAGATACCCGGTATTTCAGGAATGGAAAACAACATGGTTATTTTTGAATACGACAAAGATAATCCGGAAAACCTAAAAGAGATCATTGACAACTTTGCCCTGGTAAATTCAGGAGAATTTGATATCTGTATCCTTGCAAGTAGCCGGGGAAAAATGGAATTTAAAAACGGAATTCATGTCTGGATAAAATCCCTTGATTCTGAGAATGCCAACCTGATGATTCTGCTCAGTTTTATTCTTTACGGACACCCTGACTGGAAAAAGGGGTTCATAAAAATATACGATCTCTGCAAACCCGAAGAGGAGGAAGAAACCATGATCCGGATGAAGGAACTGGTTAAATCAGGAAGACTCCCGATTACGGAAAAAAACATTGAAATAATCATTCAGGATCCTGATATCCCGGCCAGGTCGATTATCAACACCCACTCTCAAAATGCCGGACTGGTGATCATTGGAATCCGGGAAGAATCCATCAAACATGAAAAAGAAAAAGTATTTGAAAAGTATGATCACCTGGGAACCACCCTGTTCATCCATTCGCACAACCAGAAAATAATTGAATAATGGATCTTCGAATGCCAATCCAAACCAAAAACATGCATAGCCATAGCGTTTTGATGTTGATTTTAGTGGCATTTGCTGTCTCCTGTCAGAAGCAGCCAGCCTACATTACCAATGACGGACAGGTGTACGGAACTTTTTACCACATCGTTTACCAATCACCCGGGGCAATCGATTACCATGCAGAAATTGAAAATAAATTCCGGGAATATACCCTTACTTTTTCTCCTTTTGAAGAAGCGTCTGTTATCTCAAAAATAAACCGCAACGAACCGGTTAGCCTGAACAACCATTTTTTCAAATGCTTTACCCTGGCCCAGGAGATATCCGAACGGACAGACGGAGCTTTTGATATTACAGTGGCTCCCATGGTCAATGCCTGGGGATTTGGGTTCAGAAATAAAGAAACAATAACCGAAGGACTTATTGACAGCCTGAAAGCCATCACCGGCTACCGGAAAGTGTGGCTTGAAAACAGAAAGATCGTCAAGGAAAATCCAAATACAATGCTCGATATGAGTGCTATAGCAAAAGGATATACCTGTGATCTGATCGGTGAACTCCTGGCTGGGAAGGGGTGCAAAAATTTCATGGTAGAAATTGGCGGTGAGGTAGTTGCAAAAGGGGTAAACGCAAAAGGAGCAATCTGGTCCATCGGAATTACAGAACCAAAAGATGATCCCCTCTTCGGAAACAATCAACTGAATACCATAGTCCGCCTCCCGGGAAAAGCCCTGGCAACTTCCGGGAATTACCGAAACTTCTACATAAAGGAGGGAGTAAAATATGCCCATACAATCGATCCGAAAACAGGATACCCGGTGCAACACAGCCTTCTGAGCGCAACCGTTATGGCCAATGACTGTGCTACAGCCGATGCTTTTGCCACTGCCTTTATGGTCATGGGACTCGAAAAGGGAATTCAGTACGATGAAAAAAATCCGGACCTGGATGTCTATTTTATTTATACGGATGAACAGGGAAATAATCAGGTGTATGCTTCAGAAAACTTTAAAAGGATATTGGTCGAGTAAAAATCCGGTACAGATGGAATTTTAATTCCCTCCCCTTTTGGGCGAAACCAAACGGATCTTTGTATAATTCACCTTTCCACGGGCTTTTTGTTGCTCCAGACGATCCTGCGTATGGGCACAGGAAATACCCTTTCTTTTCAATGGTTTGTTTCCACTTACATGAATGTTCGGAAATTTCCCTCTCTTACGGAGTATCAACCGTACAGCCAATCCCAGAAATGCCAGGGAAACAAGCCCGACGGCCAACAACAGTACCATTAAAAAATCCATATCTTATCCGTTGTCTAATGTAAAGCATGAATAAAGAATCTCCTGATGCCGGGAACAGGTGCTGTAAATAGTAACGTTTGATTCAGAAATTTGTTTCTGTTGACCTGGCCTGAATGATTCCTCCTTTTAAAATTTATGCATACGTTCAGACTAAATAATTGGCCCAAACAAATTCATCTGTTATTTTTTTGTAATTTTAATATCCGAAACAAAACCGTATAGTATGGAAAAACATATTAACATCGTAGCAGCCATACGGATCGCTGTTAGCATCCTTTATTTAATCATCGGTGTGGCAGGATTTATTATTCTCCGGATTGTGGGGGATATTACAAACGAACAGGAAGCAACGTTTATTCTTTCCATCATTGCCAACATTGCGCTGATTTTTTTTATTGTGATCAGTATTCCGGGATTAATTGCCGGATTTGGCTTACTAAAACACAAAGAGTGGGCACGTATTCTAACCCTGATTCTGTCGGTGCTTGACCTCCTGAATTTTCCGCTGGGAACAGCAATTGGGGTATATTCCATCTGGGCATTAACAAATAACGAAGTTACCGGGGCATTTAAAAACCCAGAATAACAAGATTCTTTTATAATGCAACAACTGCATGCGAACGTATCCGGAAGGGTTCAGGGAGTTGGATTTCGTTTTTTTGTCCGGGATAAAGCCCATGAACTGGGTATTACGGGGTGGACAAGGAATACTCCTGAAGGAACAGTAGAGATCGTAGGCGAAGGAGAACAGGAAGACCTGGAATGTTTTATGGATTGGATAAAACAAGGCCCTCCCCTGTCAAGGGTTGACCATGTGGAAACCACCATTTCGGAAAAAATTTCAGGGTATAAAGAATTTTTAATACGATTTTAATACATTGAAAGTGGACAATAAAAACTATCACATGAGTCCTTCCCGGTTCCGGGAAGAAGGCAAAAAGATGATTGACTGGATTGCAGATTATTATGAAAATATGGAAAACTATCCGGTTCTCTCGCAGGTTAAGCCGGGAGAAATAATCGGTCAATTACCTGATTCGCCTCCGCTAAAAGGAGAACCTGTGGAAGCCATGATGCAGGATGTCGAAAAAATCATCATGCCCGGCATTACGCACTGGCAGTCCCCAAACTTTTATGCCTATTTCCCGTCAAACACCTCCTTCCCGGCGATCCTGGGAGACCTTCTCTCTTCGGGTTTGGGTGTTCAGGGGATGATCTGGTTAACCAGTCCGGCCTGTACCGAACTGGAAACCCGTGTGATGGACTGGCTGGCCAAAATGCTGGACCTGCCGGAACGTTTTTTCTCCGCTTCAACCGGAGGAGGGGTTATTCAGGATACAGCCTCCACATCGGCCTTAACGGCAATTATTGCCGCACGTGAAAGAATAACCCGCTACGAAGCCAATGCAAAAGGAGCTAAACAGAAACTAACTGCGTATGTTTCCACACAAACCCATTCATCCCTGGAAAAGGCTGTGAAAATGGCCGGTATCGGGAAAGATAACCTGAGACTGATCGATGTGAATGAAACGTTTGCCATGAAACCATCCTCTCTGAAAGCACAAATCAGGAAAGACAAAGCCGATGGGTACAGGCCATTTTTTGTGTGCGCAACGATAGGGACCACATCCTCAAATGCCATGGATCCCCTGACAGAAATCGGGAAAATTTGCTCCGACGAGAATGCCTGGCTTCATGTGGATGCCGCTATGTCGGGGACCGCTATGCTCTGTCCCGAAAACCGGAAATGGCAGAAAGGCGTGGAAATGGCCGACAGCTACTGTTTTAATCCCCACAAATGGATGTTCACAAATTTCGATTGCGACTGTTTCTGGGTTGCCGACAGGAAACACCTGATCAAGACCTTTACCATCCTCCCTGAATACCTGAAAAACAAAGCCACCGAAGAAGGAGCCGTTTTTGATTACCGCGACTGGCATGTACAACTGGGACGCCGGTTTCGTTCGCTGAAACTCTGGTTTGTGATCCGGCACTATGGGGTGGAAGGCCTCCAATACCATGTCAGAAAACATATCAGCCTCGCACAGAAATTTGCTGAATGGATCAGACAATCAGACGATTTTGAACTGGTCACCGAACCCCCGCTCAACATGGTCTGCTTCCGGCATAAAGCCGGCGATGCATTCAATAAAAAACTGATGGATAGAATCAATGAATCCGGAAAAGCTTTCCTTACCCATACCCGACTGAACGAACAACTTGTACTCCGCCTGGTTGTCGGGCAAACCCACACAGAGAAAAAACATGTACAAAACGTTTGGGAGTTGATCAACAAAGAGGTGCAAAGACTAAGCTGACTTCTCATAATATACTTGTCCAGTAAAAATAAACAACTATAATCGTATAAAAAAAAAGGAATGCGGTATCGGTAGATCGTACCTGTTAAAATTTTCGTATTTTAGGAGCCATACAATAAAAAATTAATTTACTATGTCAATTTTTGAAAATTCAGAGATTTGGTTTGTTACCGGGAGCCAGCATTTATACGGCCCGGAAACGTTAAAACAGGTAGATAAAGATTCCGCAGCGATTGTGGATGGATTCAATAATTCGGGGAAAATACCCGTTAATCTGGTTTTCAAGCCGGTGGTAAAAACACCGAATGAGATACTGGATATCTGCGTTCAGGCGAGTTCAGACAAGAAATGTCTCGGGGTCATTACCTGGATGCATACCTTTTCGCCTGCAAAAATGTGGATTGCCGGATTAAAAGCTTTACGCAAACCGTATATGCACCTGCACACCCAGTTTAACCGGGACCTACCCTGGAGGGAAATCGATATGGATTATATGAACCTGCACCAGAGTGCCCACGGTGGCCGTGAATTTGGATTCATCAACGCCCGGATGCGCAAAAACCGCAAAGTAGTGGTGGGTCACTGGCAGGATGAAAAAGTGCAGGAACAGGTAGGGATTTGGTGCCGCACTGCCGTGGGATGGGCTGACTCGCAGGGATTAAAAGTAGCCCGCTTTGGCGACAACATGCGCGAAGTAGCTGTTACCGAAGGCGACAAGGTGGAAGCCCAGATAAAATTCGGATGGCAAATCAGTGCCTACGGAATTGGCGACCTGGTGGCTTATATCGAAAAAGTTAGCGATGCCGAAGTAGATGCACTCTACCGCGAATACGAACACCTGTATGCAGTTGCCGGAAATTGCCAGCCCGGGGGAGAATACCACGAAAATGTCCGGGTTCAGGCACGCTACGAGATTGCCCTGAAACGGTTCCTGGAAGACGGCGGATTTAAAGCCTTTACCACCAATTTCGAAAACCTTACCGGGCTGGATCAGTTACCCGGGCTTGCCTCCCAACGGTTGATGGCTGCCGGGTATGGGTTTGGCGCTGAAGGCGACTGGAAACAGGCCGCTTTGTTACGCATTGTGAAAACCATGTCGGAAGGCCTGCCGGGCGGAAGCTCATTCATGGAAGATTACACCTACCACCTCGATCCGGCCAACGAAGCCGTGCTGGGTGCCCATATGCTGGAAATATGCCCCTCAATTGCTGCAGGGAAACCACGGCTTGAAGTGCATCCGCTGGGAATCGGAGGCAAAGATGCACCGGCCCGGTTGATATTTGAAAGCGCCACCGGAAATGCCCTGAATGCAACATTAATCGACCTGGGAAACCGGTTCCGGATTGTCGTCAATACGCTCGATGTGATTGAACCGCTCGACAAAATGCCAAAACTCCCGGTTGCCTCCGCATTCTGGAACCCGCATCCAAACCTGACCGACGGCGCTGCAGCATGGATCTATGCCGGAGGAACCCACCACTCGGCTTATACACTGGCTCTCATACCCGAATACATGGAAACATTTGCAGAATATGCCGATGTGGAATTTGTCGTTATCGATAAAGACACAAAAATTCCGCAATTTAAAAAAGAACTGCGCTGGAATGACATCTACTATATGTTGGCCAACGGCCTAAAATAACGTTCTGCATAAGGAAAAAAAAACAACAAACGTTCTTTCTCCTCTGCACGCAAAACCCCAAAGAGGCCTTCACAGGACGCTGGGGTCATTGAGCCTGACGCAACCGGATGACCTGTTCCCGGAGGTCTGCTTTCCGGTAAAAGGATTCATGGGTGAAATGCAGAAATTTCAAAATCTTAAAGGCATTAAAAAGCTGAAAGAAACGTTGGTTATACACCTTCAGGGAAGCACAGTTTTTATTTAATTCATCGATCTGTATGAAAAAATTATCCTTTCTTAAAAAGGCAGCAACTGCTTCGGGGAGGGTACAAATCTTTTTTTCAAACGCAGCATGAGATATGGTATACCATTCCTCTTTCCGGCGAAAGAAACTACGCAGGTCTGCAAACGCCTGAAAAGAGTAGGTTTGCGTTAAATCCTCCTTCCCTTCGATCCATTTTTTGAGTATCGGGCCGGTACCGAAGGGTACCCGGTCTGAAAGTCTTGCCGAAGGAAACACCCGGGTTGTATGGATCTCTCCCACCTCACCCTGCTGAACCAGGTTCTGCAAAAAATAAAAATCTTCACCGGCTTTCCTGCGGTTCATACCTCCTCGTTTTACGTATGCATCCGCCGTAACAACGAAGGCTGATCCGATGGTAAACAACGCATTCGGATAACCGGCAAACATTAACGCCTCTTTGTAATAGGCAAGGTATGTTTCATACAACCAGATTCCTTCTCTATGTTTAGGCTCCAAACCTTCCAGAGGGTGTTCAAAAGCCAGTGTCGCTCCTACCTGCTCCGGGTAGTGGGTAAAATGGTTCTCTATTTCAAACAAATAGTTTTCCCGGACCGTAGTATCGGCATCCAGGGAAACAAGCAATCCGTCCGGTTTATTTAGATAGCTAAAACGAAGGATTGCTTCATCCATTCCTTTTTTTCGTGCCAGGCCGGCTCCTGCCCATTTCCGGGGCAATATTACCGGAGCGGAAGGCAAATACCGGATCCCTTTGAAATCCTGCTTCCTGTACCAGTCAGTGATCGCCTTAAAGGTTTCTTGAGCCGCCTTTCGGATTTTCCCGGAAGCGTCCTCCGGATAATTGATCAGAATAATGACTTCAACCCCCCTGGCAGGAGGCTCACAGCGCTGCAACGACTCAAGAGTGAACAAAATGTCAGGCTCGTTGAAACAGGGAATCACTACGATGATGCCTGTGCCGGGATCAGGAGGCTGATCAGAAAATAGCTCATGAAGCCTTTTCTTCCGTATATAATCTTTAGCAAACAAAGGAGTGTTTTTTCAGATATAAAAAATCCGGGCATAAACCCGGATCGTCAATTTCCTGTTTTGATCAGGGATTAATTCCCCTCAATTTCCTTATGATAGCGTTCATTCATTGCCTGCAGAACCTCAGCCGTAATATTGCTTGCTTCATCCCCGATAAGTATTTGCCCGCCATTCAGAACATAATCATACTGACGGCTTTTGTTCAGGGTATTCAAATAACTGATCAGACTATCGAGAAGCCGGTTGTTATTGGCATTCTGAATCTCAGCCAGCCTGGTTGAAAGATCCTGATCAAGCTGCATGATCTCCTGTTCCCTGGTTACCAGTCTGTCACGCTCCTGGATAGCCCTTTGTTCCGTTAAGAACCCCCCTCTGTTCAGTTTTTCCTGGAAGGCAGCTGCATCTTTTTCAAACGAACTTCTCTTGGTAGCGTATTCATTGGTGTAGGCTTCCTGTTTTCTGGTAAATTCATCGTGTAAATCCTGGGCCAGATCATAATTAAGGATTACTGAATCAGCTTTTACAAAAGCTATGTTTAATCCGTTATTTTCTTTTACAGGCTTTTTTACCTCTTCAGGTACCTCTTTCTCATTCCCTGTAAAGTATAAAATATACAGAACTGCTACAGCAAGAAGCGACAGGATGCTAATTCCTAATGATGTCCGATTCATATACGATGTAATTAAATTCCTGACAAAGATAGTTTTTTCGGAGAAAATGATTGCTTAATTCACTGATTTTTCACTGAACTTCCCTTTGGGTTCTTTCCGGACAAACATGCACAAAATCATATTTTCATGCTGATAAACATCATGGAATCTGCCTGGGTGAGTTGCTATTTTTACGAAACATGTAAAATCAACTAAAATCAAAAACCTTTTCGGACCATGTTAAATAAATTAATAGCAGATATTTTGCCCTATATGCCCAGGAAATTTGTATGGATATTCTCAAAGAGGTATATAGCAGGAGAAACGATCGAAGAGGGGATTCAGGCATCCAGAGAACTTAACAGAAAAAATATCTTTGTGACGTTGGATCTTTTGGGGGAATTTATTGAAAACCTGGACGAAGCAGTGGAAAACCGGGATCAATACATGGAAATAATAACCCGTTTTACAGAAGAAAATATCCGGGGCAACTTTTCCTTAAAACCTACCATGTTCGGATTATTGATCGATGAAGAAATATGTTACCGGTATATTCGCGAACTAGTGGCAAAAGCTGCAGAATACCATAACTTTATACGGGTTGACATGGAAGATTCGCAATGTGTCGACAGGGAGATCAAATTGTTCAGGCGGTTACACGCTGAATTTCCTGAAAATGTAGGGCTGGTGGTACAGGCATACCTCAAAAGAACCCTCAGGGATGTAGAAGCCCTGAGCAATATACATTCACCCGAAATCCCCCTGAATTTCCGACTGTGTAAAGGAATTTATGTGGAGCCTGCATCCATCGCGTACAAAGCTTATGATAAAGTGAGGCAGAACTTCCTGGATATCCTCGAATATATGTTCCGGAATAAGATGGTTGCCGGAATTGCCACACACGACAAGTTCCTGGTTGAAGAGGCGTACCGGTTAATTGTAAAATACCAGGTACCCAAAGATCGGTATGAATTTCAAATGCTCTATGGCGTTACCCCTGAATTGCGAAAATCCATTGTTGAAAAAAATCACCGGATGCGGGTCTACGTACCCTTCGGAAAAGAATGGTTTGGCTATTCCACACGAAGGTTAAAGGAAAATCCGAAAATGGCATCACAAATCATTAAAGCACTATTTATCAGAGGGTAAAGACTTTTATTCCAGCCAAACAGATCCTCCCTTTTTCTTAAAAGAATTCGTAAATCAGGTAAGCGTATTTTTTTTACTTTTGAACCAGGAAAATAAATGATTGTTTAGAAATGGCTCAGAAAAAATCACATACCCTATTCCTGTTTCTGATTTTTCTTTTCCCGGGAATCCTGTCCGGACAACCGTTAAAAACCAGCTTTAAAAAGCCGAAGGTAGTCATTGGCATTGTGGTTGAAAATATGCGTCCTGACTATGTGGATCAATTCTGGGACAAATTTCAGGAAGGAGGATTTAAAAAACTGTTCACTGAAGGAGCCGTATGTACCAATTTCAGGATGGAACAGCACATCCAAAGTTACGCCACAGGAACGGCAACCCTCTTCACCGGAGTATACCCTTCCATGCATGGGATCATCAGTCCGTCCTGGTACGACAGAGTATCCGAAAAAGAGGTAACCTGCGTAGAAGACGACTACTATTTCACAGTGGGGGCTGATACCCCCTCCGGAAATGTATCGGCTGAAAAACTGATGACCCATACCCTGAGTGACAACCTGAAAGTTTATACCGGGGGAAAAGCCCGGGTATTCAGCATTGCACTGAACACCGCCACTGCAGTGTTTGCTGCAGGCCATGCTGCCGACGGAGCATACTGGTTCGACGAGAAATCCGGCCGCATGATTTCAAGTTCCTGTTACATCAGCACATTCCCCGATTGGGTGCGCATCTTCAATTCAAATAACTACGCAGAAAAATATACCTACCGAAACTGGACAACCCACTTACCCCTGATATCCTACGAACAAAAAAAGGAAGATAATTCCCTTTTTGAAAAAGGATATTTTGAACGTTGGAATACGTTCCCTCATGCAATCCATAAATACGTCAAACAAGCCGAAAGCTACCGGCTCTTAAAAACCACCCCCTGGGGAAACCAGATTGTTTTTGATTTCGCTTTGGAATTGATGAACAACGAATCCCTGGGGGAAGATGATTCCTGTGACTTCCTGGCTATCGCTTTTTCATCCATGGATTATGAAAACGGATCCTTTGGCCCCATGTCCATTGAAATGGAAGATACCTATATCCGGCTTGACCAACATATCGATTCCCTTCTTTACACTGCAGAAAAAAAATACGGGAAAGAGAATGTGTTGTTTTTTCTTACAGCCAATACATCCGCTTCGTATCCGGTTGAATACCTGAAAAATGAATTTAACCTGGCTGTAGGAGATTTTTCTCCGGAAAGCGCTTTTGCCCTTCTAACTTCTCTACTGAACATAACCTATGGAGAAAACAGATGGATTGAAAATATCTCAGGGCAACAGGTATATCTTGACCATAAACTGATTGAAAAAAGCAAAACAGACAAGGAAGAAATGATCCGAACAGCTGCAGCATTTATTAACCAGTTCGAAGGGGTCTTCCTGTCCATGCCGTCATGTGACCTGGAAAGAGGGATCACCGGAAACAGTGCACAAATGTTTCTCTACCATTCATACAATAAAAAACGATCGGGTGATTTTTTGTATGCCCTCCGTGAAGGATGGCAACCTGTCTACAAATACCGAAAGGTCAATTATACCGATCAGACACACATCCCTCTTGTTTTCTATGGAAACGGTATATCCGGGAAGGTTATCAAAGACCGTTACGAAGCCATTGACCTGGTGCCTACCCTCGCTGATCGGATAGGAATTCCTCCTCCCGACAGATCGATTGGGAGAATAATCAAAACCATTGATTGATTATCAACGTTCCTCTACTGATTTATTCATTACAGTAATTGACGGGGCGTATTCATCCGTTGTCTCTTTCACCCTGTTTACCGCGATCAGTTCAACAACCATGGAGGTATCCTTCTTCACAGTCAACCGCTCTGTATGAGGGATATAATCCTTATCCTTAAACACAAGTTCCACCTCACCGGAATGCAACAACAATCTGAAATATCCGGTTTGGTCTGAGATCGTGCCTGTCTCCGTTAATCGTTCAAAAACGGTCACTTCCCGAAGGTGTTTGCCATACTCATTTACGATGTATCCATCCACAGAAATACGTTGGCTATGAACCGGGGAAGAAAGGAAAATCCCGGCAACCAAAAAAATTGAAAATAATTTTAATCCGAACATTGTTTATCAGTTTTATGGCTTAAAAAAAATCCTGAATTTATAAATACAGAAAATTGACTATATATAAGACAAAATTTCCCTGTAAATGGTTGCTTATACCAACGTTTTTTTTCTCACTTAATTATACCGGATATCAAATTCCTGCAATGTTAACTAAATATTAAGCATCCATTTCTGCATCCATCCGGAATTCAGGTCAAAATCCTCCTATATACCCGCTTATAAAGGATTTATTTCTTTATTTAACTCTTTGTATGTTTAATAACAGGTAATTGGGTGAACAATATCTTATTCTAAATTATCAGATCCTGTTAACTTTAGACTCAGCTAAAATAGAAACGGACAGACAGGGAAGAAAGCTGTAATGAAGAAATCTTTATTTATAATAATGCACAAGAATAAGAAAAAAAACAACTGATAAGTAAAAAACCAATTTAACAAAAATTCCAATGAACTCAATTCAGTCTCTTGTCAAAGACCTGGCAGATACGCATGGAAGGAAAAGAGAAAGTCTTTTGCCCATTATGCAGGGGGTAGTTACCAGGGAAAAATTTCTTTCGGAGTATGCGATGGTTGAAATTGCACGGGAAATTGATATTTCAGCTGCAGAAGTTTACGGCACTGCAACGTTTTATTCATTTCTTGAGACCCAGAAAATGGGAAAATACGTGATTCGGTTATGCAAAACCATCACCTGTTCCATGAAAGGGAAAAACCAGATCTTACTGGCTATACAGAATATGCTAAAGGTCGGGTTGGGTGAAACCACCTCGGATGGGAAATTCACCCTGCTGGAAACCAATTGCCTCGGATGGTGCCATAAAGCTCCTGCTATGTTAATTAATGATGAGGTATACACCGAGCTTACTCCTGAAAAAGTCAGAGAAACTCTTACGATGTATATGAACAAAAACGATGAAAACTAAAAGGAGGGAAAAATGGCGAATTCATATTTATTAAAAAGGGCAGATTTTATTTTCAGGAATGAAAACGACTGGGAACAAATCCTGAGCAATTCAATCAAAAAGAAACCGCAAGCTCTGATTAACGAATTAATCAGTTCGGAATTAAAAGGCCGGGGTGGAGCCGGTTTTCCCACGGGACTGAAATGGAAACTGGCGGCAGAAGCCAAATCCGACGTGAAATATATTATCTGTAATGCGGATGAAGGCGAACCCGGGACCTTCAAAGACAGGGAAATTCTTTCAAAAGTGCCCTTTAAGGTACTTACTGCCATGGCAGTTTGTGGATACATTACCGGAGCCAGACAAGGATATATTTACCTTCGGGGTGAATACAAATTCCTGGAAGATGAACTTAATAAAGTGATTGATGAGTTTGAATACTATTGCAAAGAAATAAAGCTGGATTTCAAAATTGATGTTTTCATGGGGAGCGGAGCCTATATATGTGGGGAAGAGACGGCCCTTATGGAGTCGATGGAAGGATATCGCGGTGAGCCCAGGAATAAACCTCCTTTCCCCACTCTTGAGGGCTATGAAGGGAAACCAACGGTAATCAACAATGTGGAGACACTGGCTCATGCCTATACCATCTTTAAGGAAGGGGCAAAAAAATTCTATGACCTGGGTGTACAGTACTCAAGGGGGACTAAACTGTTTTCTGTATCAGGGGATACACCCAAACCGGGCATCTATGAACTGGAGTTAGGGATGAGCCTTCAGGATTTTGTGTACGAATTTGGTGACGGCGATACCAAAGCAGTCCAGGTAGGAGGTGCTTCAGGATTTCTTGTACCCCGGAAAAAATTTAAGGATGCAGCCATTGGATATCAGGGAAAACTAACCGGTATATCCCTGCCCACCGGTGGGTCGATGATGCTTTTTAACAGTTCCCGTTCGATGTATAATGTCCTGGATAATTATCTTGAATTTTTCCGGGAAGAATCCTGCGGCCAATGTACCCCTTGCCGCGTGGGATGCCAGCAACTGTTGCTGGGAATCAAAGCAGTGAAACGCGGAGAAAAACCAGCCTCCTATCTTGAGAAATTGCTCAGGCTGACTGAAACCATGCAATATACTGCGAAATGCGGACTGGGACAATCGGTAGCCAATTCGTTCTCTTCGATTGTTGAAAATTTCCGTGAAGAAATGATCTATTAATTTATTAACCTGTTAACAGAAAAGAAATGTCAGATAAAATAAACATTACCATAAACGGATTGCCGGTTAAAGTAAATAAGAACCTCACCATTCTGGAAGCTGCCGAACTAGAGGGGATCAGGATACCTACACTTTGTTACCATAAAGACTTATGTGTTGCCGGGAACTGCCGGGTTTGTGTGGTTGAATTAATAGGCCAGAAACGGCTCTCTGCCGCTTGTGCCACCCCGTGTGAGGAGGGAATGGAGATATTGACCAACAGCCTTAAAGTACGAAACTCACGAAAACACATCATTGAATTACTGCTTTCGGAACACAATGCAGACTGCACCAAATGTTACCGCAACGGAAACTGCGAACTACAGGAACTGGCTTCGGAATATAAAATTATGACACAGGATTTCCTTGAACTGGTTCCGTTTAAAAATTATACCATTGATAATTTTTCCCCATCGATTATCAAAGACGACAGCAAATGCATCCGCTGCCAGCGCTGTGTCCGCACCTGTGCCGAGTTACAGGGAGTCAATGCCCTGACCGTTTCCCATAAAGGAGATCAGATGAAAATCACTACATTCTTTGAAAAGCATATGAATGAGGTGATCTGTACCAGCTGTGGGCAGTGTGTGAACCATTGTCCGACCGGAGCACTGGTTGAAAAAAATTACATCGAAGAAGTATGGGAAGTCATTACAGATCCGAAAAAGCATGTTATTGTACAAACAGCTCCGGCTGTGAGGGTTGGTTTGGGTGAAGAAATGGGACTGAAACCCGGAACCAGAGTTACCGGTAAAATGGTGGCAGCACTGAAACGCCTTGGATTCGACTCCGTGCTTGATACGGATTTCACGGCAGACCTCACAATTATGGAAGAAGGAACTGAGTTGCTCACCCGACTGAAAAAAGCCCTGGTCGATAAAGATGAAAACGTTCGTCTCCCCTTGACAACATCCTGTTCTCCGGGATGGATCAAATACATTGAACATATGTATCCGGAATATCTGGAAAATGTATCTACATGTAAATCACCCCAACAAATGTTTGGAGCACTGGCTAAAACCTATTATGCCAAAGCCAGAAGGCTCGATCCTGAAAATATCGTATCGGTATCGATCATGCCCTGCACAGCAAAAAAATACGAAGCAGCCCGTCCCGAAATGTACGATAGTGGCTACCGCGATGTCGATTATGTGTTAACAACCCGCGAAATGGCCATTTTAATTAAACAGGCCGGACTTGATTTTAATAAACTGGAGCCGGTGAAATTTGACCGCCTGATGGGAGAATCCACGGGTGCAGGCGTGATATTTGGTGCTACCGGAGGCGTTATGGAGGCAGCCCTGCGTACTGCCTATGAGATCGTTACAGGACGTGAAGTACCCTTCGATAATCTTAATATTACACCGGTACGTGGGTTGGAAGGGGTGCGGGAAGCAACCATAAAAATTGAAAAACCTGTTAAAGAGTGGGCGTTCCTCGATGGCATAGAACTAAAATGTGCCGTCGCACACGGACTGGCAAATGCCAGGAAAGTAATGGATGCTGTTAAATCGGGAAAGGCCGATTACCACTTTATCGAAATTATGGCCTGCCCCGGTGGATGCCTGGGTGGCGGCGGACAACCCATCCCCACAAATCCGGAAATCCGTAAAAAAAGAGCCGAAGCAATCTATGCCGAAGACGGAGATATGCCAATCCGTAAATCACACATGAACCCGGAAATTACAAAAATTTATAAAGATTTTCTGAAAGAACCGCTGGGAGAAATCTCTCACCACCTCCTGCATACAAAATACATAAAGAGAGAAAGGTATTAAGAAGATAAAAAAAACCTGGTACCGGATCCGGACCAGGTTTTTTTTAATCCTATGGGTCCATCCCATCCCTTTTGCCCTGCTTGTATTCATTTAAAAGAACAAACTCCTCTTCCCCGTTTCTTTATCGATGAACTTGTAACAAATGTGCTGCGAATATCCATCATTTTACTAATTTAGTTGCCGGTATTGGAACAGATCCTTTTTCAGGTAATTATGGATACATTAACACAGGGCCAGATCGAAACACTGCTGAAAGAATCGGAATCAAAGAAGTTGTGTTCGGATTTTGGCTTTTTCTCACAACCCTACCGTCTGGAATACGAAGGCAGGGAATTCATTGTAAAACAGTACCTCCCTGTAAAAGATACCGCCACGGTTTCCGGGATTATTGAAAATCATAACGAATATGTTTCAGTTCTTAAATCCCTGGGAATTAACATACCAGATACACGCATCATATCAAGAAAAATCCGGAACAGGGAACAACTGGTAATTATTCAGGAGCCATTTAAGGACCAATGTCTTTTAAGGAATATTATACTATCTGCCTCCATCGAAGAGATACACGAAATATGTATCCTTCTGTTCAATGACATTCTTTCATTCTGGAAACGAAAAGAAAGTATGGTGGATATTGGATTTCATCCAACCATCAGGAATTATGCCCTATATAACTCACAACTTTATTTTTTTGATACGTTTCCTCCGATGCTCAAGAAACAGAAGGAGGTAAACCGTTTGATCATTACCATGTCCCCATTCGGTAAATGGATCAAAAAAATCCTGCCTGCTAAAATGATGAATATCGTATCTGATGAGTTTTATCAGTTAGACAGGATGTTTACAGGAATTATTGGCAGTTGTTGCAGGTTGAGACCATCCTATGCATCCCGGATACTGGATCTCAGTAAAGAGTATATTATGAATTGTGCGCATCTGACACCTACTGAAAAAGAAGATATCACCAGGAAATTGAAAACCCCCCCCCATTTGCCATGGATATGGATTATGGTACGCAAATTATCAAAAAACACGGGTGCACCTAATATTGATCACTTTTTTTACAGACAAAAAAAATAAAACGAATGAATCGAGAACCTCTTTTAATTACTATTTTAACTGCATTCCTGTTTGTTCTATCCGCACAAGCGCAGGAAAATCCCGATGCATTAACAGCAGCTGAAAAAGTAGCACCTGAACAGATTCAAAAACGGATTGAAGCGATCCGTATGGGTGATCTGGTGATCCATGCACAACCGGGAGCTATAGTAAAAATCGAGCAGACCAGGCACGAATTCTTATTTGGCACCGCTATCCCCAACGAACTGGCCGAATCTGCCCCGAATTCTTTTTCTGCTTCCGACCGTGCAAAATACCTGGAAGTACTGGAAGAAAACTTTAATTATGCGGTTCATGAAAATGCCCTCAAGTGGTATGAAAATGAAAAAGTCCAGGGGAAAGTCGATTATACCATCGCTGGCCGTATCTGGGAGCTTTGCCATGAACGGGAGATCCCTATGCGGGGACATTGTATTTACTGGGCCAAAGATGAATTTATGAATCCGTGGCTTTTCCCGTTAAACAATGCCCAACTGCGAAAGGCAGTGGTCAACAGGGGAATCAGCGTAGCAACCCATTTTAAGGGACGGATCAATGAATTTGACCTGAACAACGAAATGCTCCATGGCGATTTTTTCCGCCGGAGGCTGGGCTACGGTGTAATCAATGAAATGGCATGGATTGTCAAAGCAGCCAATCCTGAAGCCAACCTTTTCCTGAATGATTATGGCATCCTCGACATGGGATTCAATGCCGGGCCTTACATCAAACAAATCCGAAACCTCCTTGATAACGGGGTCCCCATCGACGGGATAGGCTGCCAGGGCCACCTTTCCATGCGAACCACCATGACCACCCCGGCCGAAAAAGTCCAATCCAACCTCGATCAATTGGCTCAGTTCGGATTACCCGTAAAAATCACCGAAGCTCTTTTCGCCTACGCAGATGAACAGGTTCAGGTCAACGAATTAAACAAACTTTTGCCCCTCTACTTTGCCCATCCGGCCGTACATGCCGTTATAATGTGGGGATTCTGGGCCGGTTCACACTGGCAACCCCATTGCGCTATGTGGAAGGAAGACTGGTCACCCCGTCCCCAGGTAAAAGCATATCGTAACCTGGTTTTTAATGAATGGTGGACCCGTGAAGAAAAAAAAATTGGACCGGACGGAATCGTGAAAATCCGTGCCTTCTACGGAAAGTATGAGATCACCTGCAATAACCAAACAAAAACCGTTGACCTGACCAAACAAAACGGATCAACAGAAGTGTTTTTTTAAGGCACAATTTTTGCGGTGAGTAATATGACTTACAACAAATGATTCCCTTACGTTGAGGTTCATAGTGCTATACTATGGTTTCCCAATTATTTACGTCAGGTAAATAATAAGGTTCAAAGGAGATGGTTTTTCCATCTCCTTTCGTATTTTTGAAGAAATACAAACCTGGTGAAATTTAAGCAAACATGAAACGAATAGGATTTCTTCTTTTGTTGTTTGGAAGCGTACCCCTTTTTGCACAGGATCTAAACATCGCTTCTTTTAACATCCGTCTGAATACTCCCGCCGATGGAATCAATGCCTGGCCTAACCGAACAGATGACGTTACCGGACTGTTGCGATTCCATGAGGTTGATCTCTTTGGTTTACAGGAAGTTCTTTATGGACAAATGAAAGACATTCAACGAGCCCTGCCACAGTTTGGCTGGATGGGAACCGGCCGCGACGACGGCCACGAAAAAGGAGAATTCTGTCCCCTGTTCTATGACAAGAACAAATTAACCCTTATTGAAAAGGGACAGTTCTGGCTCTCGGAAACACCTGAAAAACCAGGACCTGGGTGGGATGCTGCCTGTAACCGTGTGTGTACATGGGGAAAGTTTCTACAGAAAGAAACCGGAAAACAATTCTATGTTTTTAATACCCACTTCGACCACATGGGAGATACAGCACGGGCAAACTCCGCAGTCCTTATCTGTGATTCTGTTGCTGCCAAGAACCAAGATAAAAACCTTCCCGTAATTCTTACCGGTGATTTTAACCTGACGCCGGATACACAACCTATATCCCTCATTAAAAAAGAATTCAACGACAGCCGGGATGTCTCGGTTGAACCTCCTTACGGACCCTACGGAACCTATAACGGGTTTGATCACAACAGCCCTCTTGACCGGAGAATCGATTATATCTTTGTAAATAAAAAAGTAAGTGTCCTGAAATATGCCGTCCTTAGCGATTCAAAAGACAACCGCTACCCGTCAGACCACTTGCCGGTATTTGTGAAAATCCTCCTTCATTAATCTGCATTCCAACCATTCCCTGAATGCAGCACGCACCATCACGGTTTTGCATGTCCGGATCAGAATCAGGATTTTTCATCTTATTTCACATAAAAATCCAGCAGTTTCTGTTCCTCGAGGTACCCTTCCAGGTGATCGTTCCTTTTTACCGGGCCGGTGCCTGCCGGAGTACCTGTATAAATCAAATCCCCCATCTTTACCATGAAATATTTCGATAGGTGCGAAATGAGTTCATCAACAGGAAAGATCATCCGGGAAGAATCCCCCTGCTGCACTGTTTTTCCGTTGATATCGAGACGAAATTTTATACCGTTCAGATCCCTGAATTGATCCTTAGGGATGAATGTATTTGCCAGAACAGCCGATTTATCAAATCCTTTTGCAATTTCCCAGGGCAATCCTTTTTTTCTCAGTTGATCCTGAAGATCCCGTGCTGTGAAATCGATGCCCAGGCCAATTTCCTGATAATACCGGTGGGCAAATCTTTTTTCAATATGCCGTCCTACCCGGTTTATTTTAACTACCAGTTCAATTTCGTAATGGATGTTTTTTGAAAATTCAGGGATATAGAAGGTTTCGTTATTGCGAAGCAGGGCAGAATCGGGTTTCATAAAGATCACAGGTTCCTCCGGCACTTCGTTGTTCAGTTCACGGGCATGCGCCACATAATTTCTGCCAATACAGATTATCTTCATAGAAATTTGTCCTTTATCTCCTCCCTTTCCTCAAAGCCAGTCTTTGTTCACTTATCCTTCATTCTTAATTTGATGTGGGTAAGTACTTTTTTGGTATAGAGGGGAAACTCACTGTTCATAATCCATCCAAAATACCCCGGTTGTTCTTCCAACACTTTTTCTACGGGAACTCCTTTGTTTTTACCGAAATTAAACACTTCCACACCGTTTTCATCGTAAACGATCCTACCCACAAAATCCACATTGCGGTTATAGGATGAAAATTCACTGAGTTGATCTACATCGTTGACAACCGGTGCCGTTTTATTGCCGTTAGGGTCTTCATAGATTGAATCTTTGTACCTGTCAAGCTGGGCCTGCATTACTTCATAGGTTGCCCGGGTATCAGCCATGGCGCTATGGGCATCTATCAGCTCCTTCTTACAGTAGAATTTGAAGGCTGCTTTAAGGGTTCTTTTCTCCATTTTATGAAAAATCGCCTGTACATCGATGCATTTTTTCTTTTTCAGGTCAATATCAATTCCAGCTCTTTCAAATTCTTCAGCTAACAGGGGAATATCAAACCGGTTGGAATTAAATCCTGCCAGGTCACAACCTTCGATAAACTGCGCCAGTGATTTTGCAACTTCTTTAAAGGTTGGTTCCCCTTTCACATCGTCATCGGTAATTCCATGGATGCGTGAAGCCTCTGCTGAAATGGATATTTCCGGATTGATCCTCAGAAGAATCTCCTCTTCGGTCCCGTCAACATGTATTTTTAAAAGGGCTATTTCAACAATGCGGTCGGTAACAATGTTTATTCCGGTTGTTTCAAGATCCAGGAAGACCAGTGGATTTTTTAGGTTTAATTTCATCTGATTATAAATGTTTAATTTTGCCGGACTTCTCTTTTCCTGTTGCCCAATAAAAAAAAAGGGTATCTCTGAAACCAATAGGCAAAGACACTGTTTTTGAATCTTTATGGAATCAGAGATGCCCTATATCCAGAAAAAAATTCTATGCGTTTATCATCATGGGCATTAACAACATCAAAACATCCTCATCTTCATTTTCAGTCTGATCCGGAAGAATCAGTCCGGCCCGCGTCGGGTCACTCAATTCGACCTTAATATCAGAGGAGGAGATATTGGAGAGAATCTCCATAAGGAAAGTCGCTTTAAAGCCAATTTCCATGGCCTCTCCTTCGTAATGGCAATTTAACCTTTCAACAGCTGAGATGGAAAAATCAATATCCTGTGCGGAAACCACGACCTGATTTCCCTCAAGGTTGAGTTTTATCAGGTTGCTTGCCTGATTTGAAAACACAGAAACACGCCGTATGGTATTGTAAAATGCCAGTCTGTCGATAGACATTACATTCGTATTGTTGGTGGGTATTACGGAATTATAACTCGGATAATTCCCTTCCACCAGGCGACAGATCAGTTTGTAATTATCTAAAATAAAAAATGCGTTTTTATCATCAAACTCCAGTTTGACGTCTGCCTCTTCTCTGGGCAACAGCCCTTTTAGAAGGCTTGCAGGTTTTTTAGGCAGGATAAAAGAAGATTCAATTTCTGCTTTTGCATCAAGCCTGCGATAGCGCACCAGTTTGTGGGCATCGGAAGCTACAAAACTTATGTAATCATTTGTCAATTCAACGAAAATACCGTTCATTACAGGGCGTAATTCATCATCGGCAGTTGCAAACAGTGATTTTTCAATTCCATTAAGCAGGATATCATGTCCCACCGTGATGGAAGAAGCAGCGTCTTTTTCCAGTTGAGGAAATTCCGGAAAGTCTTCACCATTCTGCCCTGCGATGGTAAACTTTCCGTTGTCAGAAAAAATCTCAATGCCCGACGAAGAGGTATCGATCTGAAAAGTAAGCGGTTGTTCCGGAAATTCCTTCAGGGTATCGGTGAGCAACCGGGCTGGAACGGCTACAACTCCTTCTCCTTCAATATTATCAAGCTCAATATGGGTGATCAGTGTCGATTCAAGGTCAGAAGCAGTAATAGCCAGCTCAGCGTCTTCGATACGAAAAAGGAAATTATCCAGAATCGGCATGGTACTCTTGCTACTTATAACCTTGCTGATAGCGGTTAAATGATTGAGCAGTTTGGTACTTGAAACAACAAATTTCATTGGCGTATAGATTAATTTTATGATTCAGAAAACGTTGGGTGTACCTGTTATGCAGAATAAACAACAAAAATGCTGTTTTCTTCGGTTTAACATCCCTGGTTTGCAAAATACAAACACACGAATATACAAACTTTACCTTTATTTACCTATTGAAACAACGGCGATTTTTTTTCGCCCCTCAGGAACGGCCAACTCTTCTTCTTCGCAGGATATTATAAAGTACCCCGGATAATAAAACCCAAAAGGGCGGTACAAGCAGGTTCACCTGTTGCCAGAACCTTTTTTCTTCCCGGATCTTCACCTTATCCAGGAGCCGGAGTTTAACCGTCCGGTTTCGCAGTTGCATGATTCCCCGGGAATCACTCAGGTAGTATATTGCGTTGGTTATAAACTCTTTGTTTCCGAATGTATACCCTGAAATGCGGTCGTACCCCAGGGGGTGTATTGCCGGTTGCCCTGAACGGTAATCCACGGTATTTGCTATCAGGCTGGCATCGGAAAAAACAATCATTTTTGTAAACGGGCTTTCAGAACGAACCGGGTTCCCTGAAGGGTTCAATTCATCCACCATCCGGTTTTTAAAAACCGAGGCAAATGTTCCCTCCAGCAACACTCCGGTGGAAATAAACGATTCGTTAAAGAGCCTTCTGTCGGGAGGCATATTGATCATTTCAAGGCTTACCTCAGCAGGGGTTTCTATGCGCCGCGAATCCGGAGAAGTTGTCAGAATGACCGATTTCCCGATATTCCCAGCACCCAGGGTATCGATGGAAGAGACAAATTCAGCCATGACCTGGTTCAGGTTTCTGCCGATTTCATGGTTGTCGCTGGGTGTGAGCAAGGGAGAATAGTACCAGGGCTGTGTAGTGAACCGGGGCGGATTTCCCGGTAACGCAGTATTCACCCGCAACATGGAACAGGTAACATCCTGAAGGAGGTCGTAATTCAAGCGCACACCATAGCGGAATAGTTGGTCGTCCAGGTTAAGATTCCGGGGAAAAGCAACCGTCCTGTACTCATTTTGCAGGCTGTCGAGGCTGACCTGAACCGGATCAACCAGCCACATCACCCTGCCTCCCTGCATGATGTACTGGTCAATAGCAAATTTATCCCTTTCGGAAAAGGGCCGTACAGGGCCGGCAATGATCAGAATATGGAAATTTTCCGGACTAAAAGCAAGGTCCCGGGCCATTATCCGGGTCACATCATATTCCATCGCAAGGGAAGTGCTGATATCCCCGACCTCGTACCGGTTCAACTCACCATGCCCTTCAAGGAAAGCTAGTATCGGCTTCTCCTGAACCAGTAGCTTCCTGAACGCATGGATAAACGCAAATTCAATATTTTCAATGGAATGGTTCAAGTTCACCTCCCCGCTGAATGCCGGATTATCCCGAAGAAAATTCACGGCCAGCTCTTTGTCTCCGTAACGAATCAGGGCTCCCGGAAAGATCATTTTTGTAACCACCCCCTGTTCGGTAGTCTGCCTGTAACTTGTCGGCCGGATTCCCCGTTGCATAAGCCGGTGGATCAGGGTGTCTCGCTCAGCACGGTTAGGAATCGCATACGGATCGATGATACGCATCCGGAAACGTCCCGGCGACCAGGTATTCAAATCGACCACCTTCTCCACCACAGCATCCTGCAACCGGCGTAACCCGGGCTGAAGTTCCCCGTCAAGGTAAAACTCCACATCCACATCGTATTGCAGTTCCTGGAGAACCGATTTGCTGACATCAGCCAGCGAATACCGTTTGTCCCGGGTCAGATCAATCCGGTAGAGAAAATTTAACGAAATGAGCATGAGCAGAATAATCAGAGCCGGCACCCGTAAAGCCAGTAAAACAGTCCGGAAGGATACGTTTCCCCAGGGACGGATGATATACGTTGTCCCTACAAGAAACAAGGCCGAAATGCCGGTAAAATAGCTTATATCACGAATGTCAAGCACTCCGCGGCTGACAGAAAGATAATGTTCGTTGATGCCCAGCCAGGTAAAAAAACGTTCCAGAAAATAAGGAACTCCAGAATTTCCGATCAATTCAAAACCGATGTAAAAAACAAAGGAAAAAGCCACGGCTGCCATAAAAGAAACCACCTGATTGCCGGACAGGGCTGAAGCAAACAATCCGATAGCCACATAGACAGCTGCCAAAAAGAACAATCCGATATAAGCTCCCCACGTGCCACCTGTATCGATATTTCCAACCGGATTTCCCAGCAGATAAACCGATAAAAAAGAACACAAGGTGGGCACAAGGGAAAAAAGAACCAACACCAGCCCTGCCAGGTATTTGGTGAAAACTACCGTAAAAGTACCAATGGGTTTTGTTAGCAATGTTTCCAGGGTTCCCAGCTTTTTCTCCTCGGCAAACATACGCATGGTAAGGGCAGGCACCAAAAACAAGTAAAGCCACGGAGCCAAGGAAAAAAGCCCCTCAAGGGTGGCATAGCCATTTTCCGGAATGTTGTAGTTCCCCGGAAAAATCCATAGGAACAAACCACTTGCCAGGATAAATATCATGACAGCAATGTATCCGGTCAGCGACCCGAAAAAAACGGTTATTTCTTTTTTAAAAAGACTCCGCATGAATAAGGGTACATCGTTTTAAATCCAGTTAACAACTCTTCTTCTATGCCTTTTCTGAGAATCCGGGTTTTAAAAGTTCCACCATGTGAAGGGCAGCACGCTCTGAAGCACCCGCCTCTCCCAATATTTTTCTTAAACGGGTATATTCACTGAATATTTTTCCCCGGTATTCCTTATCGCAAAGGAGTTTTTCCACTTCGGGTTTTATCAGCCTGATTTTCATTTCGTTCATAACAAATTCCCTTACAACTCTCTTTCCGCAGATCAGATTGGGAAGGGAGATATGATCAATCTTCAGGAAAAGCCATTTGAAGATCTTATAGGCCAGTGCTCCTCCTGCCATTTTATACAATACGACCTGAGGAACATTAAAAAGAGCTGTTTCGAGAGTTGCGGTTCCTGAAGTAACCACGGCGGCGTATGAATTTGCCAGCAACGCATACGTATTTCCTGTAACCAGCAACAATTCCTTTCCTCCGGCATACTGCCTGTAGAACGATTCTTCCACAGAAGAAGTGCGTGATATTATAAACTGATAATCAGGAAAAGCGTCAGCCAGCTGAATCATAACCGGAAGCATCATTCGGATCTCCTGCTTGCGGCTTCCTGGCAACAGGGCCACAACCGGCCGGCTATCCAGCAGGTATTGCTCTTTCAACGCCTCCGTCCCTTTTTCTGACGAAAAAGCCTGCATCTCATCCAGCAATGGATTGCCAACATAATGAACCGGATAGTTGTGGCGGGCATAAAAATCCACCTCAAAGGGCAAAATGGAAAACATTTCATCTACACGGGCTTTTATCTTTTTTATGCGCCACTCTTTCCAGGCCCATATTTTTGGGGAAATGTAGTAAAAAACACGGATGTTATGTTGTTTGGCAAATGCAGCAATCTTCAGATTAAATGCCGGGTAATCGATCAGAATAACCACATCAGGGATAAATTTCAGGATATCTTTTTTGCATAACGAAAGATGGTGCTGAATGGCATTCAGGTTTCTAACCACATCAATGGCCCCCATGAAAGCCAGATCCCTGTAATGTGTAGCCAGATTGTTCTCAACCTGTTGCATCCGCTCACCCCCAAAAAAACGAAACTTCGCAAGGGTATCCTGTTTTTTTAATGCTTTCATCAGGTTCGACCCGTGCAGGTCCCCCGAGGCTTCACCGGCAATGAGGTAATACTTCATAAATGAATCTAAACAATCTTTGACAGCAACACAAACAGGGCATAAAGAAAAGTTGCCGCTAATACACCCCGAGCGGCAAAATCCATCTTTCTGCGAATATACAATAAGAATATCAAAAGATTCGGAAAAACACAGAGACTCATGATCTTCAGCAACATATTAAACTGCCACAGGCCTGAAAGATAGTGAAAAAAGGGAACATCGGGATTGCGCACGAGGTAAATCACCACAAAAATCAAAAAGGGGAGCAGCATTCCTGTAACAAATCCTACGGCTATTCTGTCGTTTTTTCTGCGTTTCCGTATCATATTAAAATTTCCAGCTTTTGATTTTTTCTAGGGTCTGATAGCTGGTCATATCCACTGTCACCGGGACCACTGAAACCATGTTGTCATCCAGGACATCCATATCCGAATCGCCGTCTCCTTTTTCAAAGCTATTAAAATAACCTGCAAGCCAATAATACGAGCGGTTATGGGGATCCGTACGTTTTTCATACTCCTCGATCCACTTTCCGCGGGCCTGTCTGACTACCTTTATACCCCTGGGCCTGCCCTTTGGTACATTCACATTCAGGCAAACAAATTCGGGCAGTCCGTTATCGAAGACAGCCTGAATCACCTTGGCACAATAGATCTTGGCATATTTAAAATCCGCCTCCGGGTCATAATCCAGCAGGGAAAAAGCCAGTGCCGGCACTCCATGGAGGCATCCTTCCATAGCGGCTCCGACGGTTCCGCTGTAGATCACGCTTATCGCTGAATTGGAGCCATGATTGATCCCCGAAACCACCAGGTCGGGCTTCCGGGCCAGTACCTGGTTAAAACCCAGCTTAACACAATCAACAGGAGTTCCGTTGCATTGGTACATTTCCAACCCGCTTTGCCCGTCTTTGTAAGGATAAGCCCGGATCGGATCCAGCACAGTAATCGCAGCCGATTTCCCCGACTGCGGAGATTCAGGCGCAATCACAACCACCTCACCAAAAAGTTGCATCACATCAACCAACTCCCTCAGTCCCTTGGCCCGGATGCCATCGTCATTGGTTATTAAAATATACGGTTTATCTGCCATTCAGGAAATTTTTTGATGAACAAAGATAATCAATATGATTCAATTCAGATATTTTTCTCCTAAGATAGAATTCAGAATTCTCCCTATCTTAGCAGTTCTTCTTTAATGAAAGACAACAATAAAAACAACACCAATGGAAAACCTGAAATCAGAAAGCCTGGCCGTCCATGCCGGCACCCGTTTCGATGGGGAAACAAAGGGTACGAACACCCCGATCTACACATCCACAAGCTATGGATATTTAGACACGGAATCACCGGTTTACCCACGCTATTTCAATACGGTCAATCAAAAGGCCCTGGCTGAAAAAATTGCTGCCCTTGAAAAAACCGGGGACGGAATAATTTTTTCTTCAGGAATGGCTGCAGTTACAACCACCCTGCTTGCTTTCCTGAGAAAGGGAGACCATGTTGTTTTCCAGAAAGGCTTATATGGCGGGACATTTAACTGGGTAATGAACGGACTCGAACGTTTCGGCATCGAATTTTCTATCGTGGAAGACAACCTTCCTCAATCGTTTGAAAAAGCCATCAGAAAGAATTCAAAAATTATTTATATCGAAACCCCATCTAATCCGTTACTCCGGATTACAGATATCGAAGCTGTGGCAGAACTGGCAAGAAACCACGGGGTGCTTTCGATCATCGACAACACCTTCGCATCGCCTGTGAATCAAAATCCTGTTGAGTTGGGTATTGACCTGGTTCTGCACAGCGCCACAAAATACCTTGGCGGGCATAGCGACATCTGTGCCGGAGTTACCGTAGGTTCGAAATCCCTGATTGAAAAAATCAGATCCACAGGGTTAAACTTTGGCGGAAGCCTGAACGCCCTCATGTGCCACCTCCTGGAAAGGAGCATTAAAACACTGTTTGTCAGAGTTGAAAAACAAAATAAAAATGCCGGAGAAATTGCCCGTTATCTTTCAAAGCACCCCAGGGTAGGGAAAGTATATTATCCGGGACTGGAAAATTCTGAAGGGTTTGAAATCGCAAAGAAACAGATGAAAGGTTTTGGCGGAATGTTGTCGTTTGAATTGGCTGGTAGAAACATCACAAAATTTCAAAGGCAGTTAAAGCTTATTAAGCCCTCAGTCAGCCTGGGTGGCGTGGAAACAATCATCTGTGCACCAGCCCTGACATCGCACAGGCACCTGAGTGTGGAGGCAAGGAGGAAAGAAGGAATTGCCGATAGGCTGCTCCGCCTGTCGGTTGGAATCGAGCATGTGGATGATATCATTGCCGATTTGAAGCAGGCATTAGAGTAAGGATTCCATCTTTTCGAAGCGATGGAATCCTTTCAATATTACTATAGTAAAAAAAGCAGCTATGATCAAGTTTAGTATTCCACCATTACTTTTAGCTGGGACGATGCAAATAAAACACTGATCATAAGCGACAGAGAAGGCTCTTTTCCCGGAATGCTGGTTGAGCGAAAATTTAATATTGTAAAAGTATCCAGGAACAAAGGCATTGGAAGTAGTATTGGAACAAAACAAGATAAAACAGTTAATTATGATGGTGCCAAAACTTTGATCAAATTATAAAATGAAGGATATGACAACAAAGAGCAATAAGATATTAATCATTCTAATATTGTGCACTATAACCGTATTTGATGGAACTGCTCAAAAAAGCACGCCTCCCCAGCTTCCCATTATTCAGACAAAATACACAGCCGATCCTGCGCCAATGGTGCATAACGACACGGTATTCCTATACACCAGCCACGATGAAGACGATGCGATGGGATTTAACATGAGGAATTGGTTGCTCTATTCTTCTACTGACATGGTAAACTGGACAGAACACGGTGTAGTGGCATCATTAAAAAATTTCGATTGGGTTCCTTATGACAATGGGGCCTGGGCTGTGCAATGTATTGAACGCAACGGGAAATTTTATCTCTATTGCCCCATGCCCGGAGGAGTTGGCATAGGGGTTTTGGTGGCCGATAGTCCGTACGGTCCTTTTAAGGATCCTATAGGAAAACCGTTGGTTAAAAACAGCAATCACGACATTGACCCTACCCTATTGATTGACGATGACAGGCAGGCTTATATGTACTGGGGAAACCCCAAAGTATATTACGTGAAGCTGAACGAGGATATGATTTCCTATTCAGGAGAAATTATACAGGAACCTACAACACCTGAAAATTACCAGGAAGGGCCCTGGGTTTGGAAGCGAAACGGTCATTATTATATGGCTTACGCATCCACCTGCTGTCCCGAAGGAATTGGATATGCCATGAGCAACTCCCCAACAGGGCCCTGGGAATACAAAGGCATGATTGTAGATGCCTCGGAACTTACACGTGGTAATCATCCGGGAATTATCGAATACAAAGGAAAATCGTATTGTTTTGGTCATAGCTACGACTTGCTGAAAAAAACGACACCAAAATTTTATGAGCGCCGATCGGTCGATATGGATGAAATGGGTTACAACCCCGATGGTACCATCCAAAACCGCCATTACTGGTCGGTGGAAGGGCCGGAACAAGTGGAGGCCCTGAATCCTTTCAAACGGGTTGAAGCAGAAACAATGGCCTGGAGCGAAGGAGTAAAAACCAGGTTTGAAACCGAGTGGGAAGGCGATTTCGACTGGGCCAGAGGAAAACGAATTGCCGACCGTTTATTTGTAACGGATATTAATCATGGTGATTACATAAAAATACGTGGCGTTGATTTTTCTGATGGCGCTAAGTCGGTCGAGGTGAGTGTTTCCCCAATTTACGGAGGTAAAATTGAAATACGGGCCGATAAAATTGACGGACCAGTCATTGCAACGGTTGAGGTAAATACCGCACGCAAAGAGGGTATTTGGAGTACATTTACAGCACCGGCAAACAAGAATATCAAAGGAGTTCATGATGTGTATTTTGTTTTCAGGGGAGAAAAGGACTTGTTCTATTTTGACTGGTGGCAGTTTAAATAGTATTATAATCTTAAGTATCACATAATGAAGACACTAATTAGGATAATTTTTTTTATAGCGTTTATATTGGGTTCCTGTTTTGAAGGAAGTGCCTGGGATGGCATGCCAACTCCGCCGCTTCATGTAGAGGGTAATAAACTAAAAGACCCCACCGGAAAGGATGTTTTACTCCACGGGTGGATGCAACCTACTGCGTCATGGTTTAACGGCGAGGGAAGTCAGTATAGCGATCCTACCGACTGGACCAATCCCCAGAACGTTGCCGGGATGCTGAACTTTTTAAAAGAAGAAGCGACCGTTATGAGCGATACCAACCCACGGTATGGCCAGGATCATGGATGGTATGCCAGTTTCGTTCGTGTCAATACAGACGCCGTTGGGGGATGGACCAGCGAGTCAGGCCTTGTCGATACCGTTCAGTTTGATGCCTGGATCAATAACTTTCTTGTCCCCTATGTAGACCATCTCAACTCACGTGGCCTTTACCTGGTACTTTGTGCAACAGGCCCGATGGTTGTCAACGTTAACGACGACGGTGTCAGAAATGCCAGCATTGGGACCCAGTCACGTTTACTTACCTTCTGGAAAAGGGTAGCCAATGCTCCCGGCATCAAAAATGCAAATAACGTGATGTTCGAATTGATGAACGAACCCGTTCAAGTCGAATCCTCCCCGGGTAACGGAAACTGGGGCAGTGGTTGGGGAACCTATTTTGAGGCTTTCCGCGACTGGACACAACCTATTATTGATACGATTCGTAACACAGGGTCAAACAATATAATTTGGGTGCCTACCCTTGGCTGGCAGGGCGAACCTCATGGTTGGACCCAATACCCCTTTTCAGGAACCAATATCGGTGTGGCAGCCCATTTTTATCCTGCCTATGGCGGTGTACATAACGATGCCTCAGCTGTACAAAACCTCTGGAACTCGAACTATAAGAAAGCTGCCGACCGGTGGCCCATGATTATCACCGAAATGATGTGGTTTCCCAATAAGCCTGGCGGATACGACGATCTGTTTAACGGAACTACCGCAGGCTTTGGCAATGCAATAAAAGAAGCCATGGACAACCAGGGGAATGTCTCCTACCTGATAGGATTTATTGGAGACCACCTTGCCAACCTTACAACCATGCGACCCTCTGATTGTCCTTTAGGGTCACATGAAGGTACACAATCCTATTTCGAATGGTTGCCAACATACAAATGGGCTGCTCCCGATGACGGCACTCCTGAATACGAAAACGCCTTTGTACGCAATAAAACTCCAAACCAGATAATTGTAGGAGTCAGCCATGAAATCAAAAAAGCAGATAACCTTAATGGCTTCTCCGTGAAAATTGATAACCAATCTGTCGGAGTTGACAGCGTTGCTATGGGCGATACAACAAACAAGCTGATAGTTTATTTGAGCGACACCATCTTAAAAGACAATGAGATTACACTGTCATACAAGAATGGCAATGTCACGTCAATCTATGATAAAAACCTGGTTAACTTTAGCGATACAATGGTTTACAATTTGCTGGAAGGAGCGCCACCCATAATAACCAATCTTAAAACAAATGAAGATGGCGATACACTCACAGCATCATTCAGTAAAAAAATGCTGCCACCTTTGGATTTATCACAATTAACCCTCCATACCGATTACGATGAAGGTATGCGTATCGCGATTCTTCAAAATTCTGTGAATGAGCTGGATTCAACCCAGTTGTACTTTTCACTCGGTCAGGAGGTATATGCAGATTATAATCTCTTGCTTTCCTGGTCTGGCAACAGCATTGTATCTTCAGACAGCAGTGCCCTTGAACCATTTTCTGATGTGCAAGTGATGAATAATGCGCAAGGGTTACCCGTGCAAATTAATGCCGGGAGATTGGAATCAGATGGAATATCAGTGATATTGGAATTCTCCAAATCCCTGGATATAGCTGTTGGACAATCCGATCATTTTACCTTTGACGTTAATGGAGAAATGATGGCCATTGAAGGTTTTTATATCCTGGATAATACAATCAGGTTCTCACCCGTCAACACCTTGCATCATGGGGATATACTATCGGTAAGTTACACGCCTGGTAAAATAACAGCTGTCGATCAGGGGCCTCTGGAAGCTTTTACTGATTTTGCAATTGCGAATCTGGTTAGTGAACCTACATGGCATGTGGTACCCGGAAAAATTGAGGCAGAAAATTACGCTTTACAATCGGGTACCGATACCGAACAAACCCATGACACCGGTGGCGGATTAAATGTGGGTTGGATTGACAATGGAGATTGGATGGATTATGCAATAAACAATACCAGCAATGATTCATCATTTGAAATTATTTTCCGGGTAGCCTCACCCAACAATGGTGGTCAAATCGAATATTATCTTGACAATGAGCGAATCAATACTATATCAGTTCCAAATACAGGCAGTTGGCAGGTTTGGCAATCGGTTGTCGAAAATATTACTATTGGGCAAGGGAAACATTACCTTAAGCTTGTTGCTAAAAACGGAGGTTTTAATGTTAACTATATTGACATCAAAAAGGTTGAGACAGGGATTGAAGTTGTTAATAATTTTATGATTGATATATACCCCAACCCCGCCTCAGAAAGAATAACCATTAGATCCACAGACTTCCAATATAACAGAGTTGAAGTTATTGATGCTATGGGCAAGACTGTCATGCGTATAGCCACAGACTATGAACCCGAATTTCATTTCCCGGTAAACCTGGCTGAGGGCATGTATTTCTTAAACCTCAGCAATGAGAAAGAGTTTACGCTTAAAAAAATAATCATTAAGAATGAATAGAAAACCACATCAAAACTTTTTGATTATGAGGGTTTTACTGAGCAAAAAGTGTTCTCGGTTTACCTTTTGTGTTATTTCGATGTTTATAATCACGGGAATGGTCCGTTCCCGGTTTACAGAGATTACAGTTTTGTTGTTGAACCCGGCATTTTTGCCCGGCTTGGCGGTGAAAAATTAAAACTGAACTTTAAAGTGAACGGGCTTTGGTTCTATCAATTTAAAAACAGAGATAAAAAGCTTCCCTGTTCCCCGCTAAATGTTGGATTAAGCCTGAACTATAATATCAACACAAAAAGGGAAAAATAATTTTGTATTAAAAGAACCGGTTTTTGAAGAGGCCGGTTCTTTAGCTCATTTTCAAAGAATTCCATCCGCTCAGTTTTATTTATAACCTTTCCAAATTACCCCCCCCCATTTATTTTTTAACATTCTTAGTGTCCTTTCTTACCTTTCTTTTTTGTAACTTTTAAGACGTAAAAAACATTTAACCCTCTGGCCAAAGGCCCCCGCCTTTTCCCAGAGACATCAAAAACTATAGCAAATGTTTCTTGAATGATACCTATATAATTTCAAGGGTTAGAAGCAACCCAGCCCTTTGTAAAGAACCGGGTTGCAAGAATGTTTTACTAACCGGAGTGGGGAGCAGCAACTCCCCATTCCATAAAACTGTACAAAGAAATGAAAAATTTAATTAAGTTATTTATGGTAGTACTGTTATTAACTATTTTTAATGGATGCCAGAAAGATGATCCTATTATCAGTCAGATGACTGATGGTGATCAACCACAGGAAGTGGTTACCAACCCCATGTTTGTAGGATTAAATGATATTGCCTTTTCGGTAGAAAATAACCGGCTGGTTTTTGAGACTGAAGAGGACTACCAAAAATGTATTGATATTCTAACGAATCTGGATTATGAAGACTATACAAATTTTGAAAATGAAATTGGATTCATATCTTATAAAACCAACTGTCTGTATAATAAAAAGGAGTGTTTAATAAATGATGAGGTTTTTGCTACTTTAATTAATCCTGAAATGCAAATAATTGTCGAACACTATTTATTTACAATTGATATTAATTCAAAAAGTGTTAATACCTATTTTATAGATGAAAATTGCAATTTAAAGAGTAGTGATCTAAATAGATATGATATGCTTAATTTTAGTTTTGATGATGACATTTTTGCTATATTAAAAAGTGAGGAAGAGCTAAAAAGTATTTCAGGTTATTGTGGGCAAGAAAAAGCAGAACACATGTATTCACCAGGTGGTGAAGGATTAATATATTTAAAAGTTGATTATAATAAATATGGAATATATAATTCCTTAGTGGCACAAATGAAAATAATAGATTATGATGATCAAATTGGTTTTAATATGAAGACGGTCAATTCGCCCTTGGGAATAGTTCCTCCAAGATATAGAGGAACTACTATTACATCAAGATGTTTTTACAGACGTATAGGAAAACAAAATAATATTATTTTTGATGAAAGTAGTAATAATTACAACTTTAAAATTACAGCATGGAGTCACACAAGACGTTTAAAAGGATTTAGATTAGATGTAGATTTTACTATGAGTGTAGTTGAAAATTATGAAATTGTTCATTATTATGACAACCTAATGATTGAATGTCACCAATATTAATTTTTTAATCACCTCGTTAAATCGAGGTGATTATTTACTTTGATAATTGAGCCCACTCCATAAAGTGGATATTTAAAAATTAATAAATTTCATAAAGACTAATAAAAATACATATATGACCACATTCAAGTCAATTTTTACTTTAAAAACGTTCATGGCTGAAGAAATTGGCCTAAAAAGAAGAGAATTGACCTGATTTTTTAGAGTCTGAAACGTTCCTTGACATGTTTGTTGTGTAAATTTGATGATTCTTACAAGGTTTATCCACAGGCCTCTACAGTCGGCCCATAATTGTTGTTTGAAGATGCCTCTGTATTTGGTTTTTTTGTTGTGAAGCGTACATGCCAAATGAAAAATGGTCGCTTCAACATTGTTTCGTTTTCGAAGCTCCTCGATTGGACGCTGGTGCATTTTCTTTCGCAACTGTGATGCCCTTATCTGATTTTGGCCAAAATATTTTTTGCCTTTTTCAGTTAGAATATGCCACCTGTCTTCTTTGCTGTTTTTGCATTTTTTTACAGGTGATGCTATTTGAGTTTGGCCTGTTGACATGTCCGTAACATGAAGCCCGTCGGCTTCCATCTCAAGCTGATATCTTGACGGGGGACCTTGCATGCCAGTATAGACCATGTCTATATCTTCACAAAAGGGATCATTTACAGGACTTTGATAAGCATCGTCAGCATATACTGTTTCAACTGCCTGCCCGGTAACCTGAGTTGTTGCCTCTATTGCTGGCTGGACAAATTCAGTATCAGGAGTATTGGCAGGCCTTACATCTATATTTGTGATCAAATCCAAGGGGCCGTCTGATGCAGTTTCGGTAACATTGGTACTGTAACCTTTTACTTTTTGTTCACCTTTTTGACGGTAGGCTCCATCCGGGTCATGAGGAGACTGCAGACTGTCGGAAGTGATCTCTTCTTTGGGACGAAGTTCAATTTTTATTCTTCAATCACTTTATATTGTTCTTCAAAAACACGCCTGAGAAGTTGGAATGGATCACCGGAATTCCCGTCAAAAAGCCTTAGGAGCTTATGTATCAGTACACCAATTTGTTGCATGCGGGATTTAACTTCATCCCTGGTGCTGCGGTAAATCGTCTTTTGCGGTTCTTCTTCCATAAGCTGCCTTAATTGATCTTTACCTGATGTCGGGATTTTATTCAGCTCCTGCTTGCTGAGCGACTTGTAAAAAAGGGTTAAGCTCTGATGGATGATTTCATAACGGGAATAAAAAGCAATATTACTGCCGATTAATTTACTGTCCATGCGAATGCTTTTCCCGTGTACATTGAACTCACTTATCTGGTCACGGGTGATCTGGTTGAAGGTAATGCCAAAAAGATCCTCTCCCTTTTTTCTGTAATGCTCATGGATACGTTTGCGAAGAAGATAATAAGTTGATTCTGCAGGAAGATCATCAGTTAGATTATACAGCCCTAATGCACTGCGGACCAATATGTTGAATCTGCATTGTTCAAAGAGCTGCAAGTCGCTCCAGTTCATGGCTTCTTTTAATATCATCATACCAAGCAGAAGCGAAACCGATGCGTTAGGTGCACCCATCCTCTCGCTGAAGAGTACCTTATAAGGGGACTCGTCTATCCGGGAAATAATCTGACTGCGGAACTGGTTGTGCCAGGCAGATATATCATCAAACTGCTTCTTGGATTTTCCATCAAGCACTGCAGGAATGCCCCCGAAAAGGTTTATCTGAGAATCCTTATTTGATTTTCTAAACATACGGCTATGAAGATTGATTACAGCCATGTAATATAATTGATATTTACTTAATTAACAACATATACAACTGAATAACAACGCATTGATTAAAAATAATTATCAACAAACTTGTCAACATTTTGAATTAAATGAATTATTAACTGCCACTCTGACTTTTCGGAGTGGGCTCATAATTTAATTATAAATATTGTCTATTCTATATTTCAATCTTTTCCAATGAATCGACCTCTTTCAATGTTGATGTTTTTTGTCCTCTTATCAAGCTGTATAAAAGTAGTTGAATTAGATGTAGAGGATCTGCCTGTCCAATTAGTTGTAAACTGTTTCTTTACAGAAAATGAACCTTTTAAAGTAAATGTTAGCAGACTTGTCGAATATCCCGACCTCTCGAATCGTAACATTGACAATGCACAGGTTTTAATTTTTGAGAACAATAATTTATTAGGGCAGCTAAATCATATAAGCGATAGTATTTATACAAATTCTTCTATTATCCCGAAAAGGGGTCATATTTATAAAATTGAAGTAGAAGTTCCAGGATACCCCACTGCCATTGCCACAGATAACCTACCCTTAAAGGTGCCAATTAACAATTGTACATACAAATTAGAAGCCGGGATTGATGGAGAAGGTGACTCCTATGATCAATTAATTATTTCCTTTAACGATATTGATAGTGCTGATTTCTATTCTATTCAGGTTTTTAATATTTGGGAAAAGGGTGTTTATAATGAAACTATGGACTTTTGGGAATACATCCCTGTTTGGTATCCAATCGAACTTTTCAGCCAGGATCCAGCCATCGTTGCTGAAGGTACTTTCAATGATGAATATCCAAATTATTTGGTTTTTAATGATGCACTATTCAAAAATAAAACTTACAACTTACTAATAAATACTTATTATGATATTGAAGACCATCTTAGGATAATACTGGAAACTGGCACTGAAGATTATTATCTCTATCGGAAACGTTTAATTAAGCATGAGCCTTATTCATATCAGGACCCTTTCAAACCATATGATCCTGTGCAATTATATTCCAACATTGAAAACGGATTAGGAATTTTCGCAGGATATCAACGGGATATTTTCGACTTAACAATTGCTGAAAACTGATTATTTTGAGAAAAGCTTTTGCCATATTGTTTTTATTGTTTTATAGTTTAACCACTTTCCCCCAGACTAAGATTCATGGATTTGTAAAAGACAAATTAACCGATGAACCGTTAATCGGTGCCAATGTTTATATTACCGGAACTGCATACGGTATTGCTACTAATAACATTGGGTATTTTACTTTACAACTTGACGAACCAGGAATAGTTCAAATAATTGCTTCATTCATTGGATATCAAACTTTAACAGAAAGTTTTAACACAGGGGAATCACAATTAATAAATTTTTATCTTAATCCGGGATTAGAATTAAATGAAATAACAATTACAGCCCCTGTTTTTTCTGAAAAACAATCGGGTGCAAACATAACTGAGATACCTATACTTGAAATAAAACAAATGCCTTCACTTTTAGCTGAGGTAGATTTAATGCGAACCTATCAACTTCTTCCAGGCGTTCAGGGTGGAAGTGAAGGCAAAGCGGGGATGTTTGTCAGAGGAGGCGGACCGGGGCAAAACCTGATTACCCTTGATGGATCGCCACTATATTATGTAAATCACATTGGTGGATTTGCTTCCATCTTTGATCCTGAGGCTGTAAAAAATTTCAAACTTTATAAAGGTGGATTCCCTGCTCGTTTTGGTAGCAGGCTTTCTTCTGTATTAGATGTACAAATGAAAGAAGGAGATAAAAACAAGGAACATACATTTATCAGCATTGGCATCATGTCGGGGAGGTTTAGCAAACAAGGCCCGGTTCTAAAGGGCAAAGGTTCTTACTTTATTTCATATCGGCGAGTATGGCTCGACCTATTTATGCGGCCCTTATCCTATGCTGTTACAAATGGCGCCTCTATCGGATATAATTTCTATGATTTAAACTCAAAATTATCCCTTCAAATAACTGAAAAAGATAAACTATTTTTTAGCCTCTATTCAGGCGATGACAGGCTGACATTAAAATACAAAGATGAATTTTTGGGTCCGGAGATAAAAGCCCACCAAAAAGTAAAATGGGGGAATTTGCTTACGGTAGCCCGTTGGAATCATACGTACAAACCCGGTTTGATTAGCGAAACCCGTATTTCATTTACTAAATACCGTTTTAAAGACGATGATTTTTATAAAGATAAAAAAGAAAATATTGAGTTAAACTCATTTTTTAAAAGCCGGATTTATGATTATGGTACAAACAGTGATTTTGAATACTTTATTAATAATTCCTACAAATTACTGGCTGGGGCTGGAATAACAATACATTCATTTGATCCGGGAATAAATAAAGCCATTAATACTGACCAGGGGCAAACTTATATCGACAGCACTTATGGGAGTAATTCAGTTAAAGCCCTCGAACAATACCTGTATTTTGAAAACCTGATAAACTTTAAAAAGACCAATTTAAATATCGGTGGAAGGCTATCACACTTTTTAGTTAAAAGTAAAAACTATATTTATTTTGAACCACGTATTTCTGCCGGCTATATTTTATTTAAAGGATTTAGCCTAAAAACTTCTTACACCCAAATGCACCAGTTTGTAAATATGCTTTCCAATCCTACAGCAGGTTTTTCAACCGACTTCTGGGTTCCGGCAACAGCTAAAGTCCCGCCTGGATTATCAAAACAGGTTTCAATCGGAATAGAAAAAAACAATAAATATTATGAAGCTGGAGTTGATTTGTATTATAAAAAAATGAATAATCTATTAAGTTTTAAAGAAGGTGAAGTTTTTCAGGGAAGTGCTGTTGACTGGCAAGACCGTATTGAAAAAAACGGATTAGGAACTTCAAAAGGAATTGAATTGTTCCTTCGGAAAAAGACCGGAAAATTTACAGGCTGGATGAGTTATACTCTGGCAAAATCGGACCGCCAATTTGAAAACATTAACTTCGGTAAAAAGTATCCGTTTAAATACGACCGCAGGCACGATTTTAATATTGTAATAAATCTACCATTAAATGAAATTTGGAATTTTTCAACAACTTGGATTTACGGATCAGGATATCCAATAACACTTGCACTCGGAAAAATGAATGTAATAACGGTTGGTGAAGTTCCTCTCAATTCAGCCGATTATTACACTTTTGAAGGAACAGGTGAGTATTATGGCAGCAAAAATTCATTCCGCATGAAAGATTACCATAAACTTGATATTGGATTCACACGTACAATAAAAAAATATGGTACGGAACGAACGTGGACAATTGGCATTTATAATGTTTACAACAGGCAAAATCCTCATTATTATTTTTATAAAGAACGCAAACCATGGCGGGGCGACTATACAACCGAACTATATCAAAGCAGTTTTTTGCCGATTATCCCGGCAGTAAGTTATAGTATAAGGTTCTGATTTTTTCAAAATTCAAACCTACTTTACCTTGAAAAGACTGCCTCTTTTAAAAAACAGTTCTTCATAAATAACCCAAAATTCTTTTTATCATAGTCATATTATCTGAATGAGGGCTTCACAATTAAAAAAAACAAAACCTATGAAAAACATGAAACCAGAAAGCCTTGCTGTCCATGCCGTAACTTTTTTCGATGAAAACACCAGTGGTACCAACACCCCGGTTTTCCCTTCCACTTCGTTTGGCTATATCGATAGTGATGAAATGGCTTACCCCCGGTATTTTAACATTCCCAACTTAAATAGTTTATAAATTACCCCCCATTTATTTTTAACATTTCCATTTCCCTTTTTTAAATCTTCTTTTTGTAACTTGTAACACGTAAATTAACATTTAACCCTCTGGCCAAAGGCCCCTGCCTTTTCCCGGAGATATAACAGAAATATTGCAATGTTAATCGAGCTTCATCACTATATAATTGAAACTCCTCGCAGCAGAGCTGGCGAGGAATCCGATTCCGTCAAGGACTTTTTTAGTGTTTTGTTCGCTAACCCCGCAGCAGAGCTGGCGGGGATTGCGCTCACCGGAATTCAAGGGGAAGAAGCAACCCAGCCCTTTGTAAAGAACCGGGTTGCAAGAATGTTTTACTAACCGGAGTGGGGAGCAGCAACTCCCCATTCCATAAAACTGTACAAAGAAATGAAAAATTTAATTAAGTTATTTATGGTAGTACTGTTATTAACTATTTTTAATGGATGCCAGAAAGATGATCCTATTATCAGTCAGATGACTGATGGTGATCAACCACAGGAAGTGGTTACCAACCCGATGTTTGTTGGATTAAACGATATTGCTTTTTCTGTTGAAAATAACCGGCTGGTTTTTGAAACAGAGGAAGAGTACGAGAAATGTATTGAATTTCTTTCACAATTGGGTGATGAAAATTTTTCTGCTTTTGAATATGAGATTGGTTTTGAATCTTTCAATTCTGTATACAAGGATGATCCAGAAAAATCAAAAGTATTTATTGATGAATTATATAAAACATTATTAAATCCTGAAATGGAGATAGTAATTGGCGGGTATTTATTTACTGAAATACCACAAAAGGAAAGAACTCTTGTCTCAGAATATTTAACTGAAGAAGATTGTATTTTAAAAAGTTCGGCAAATAGCACAGGATTTGAAGTAAATTGGAATGATGATGCATTTCGTATATTAAATGGCGAAGATGATATTACTCTAAAAAGTGGGTGTAGTAGTGCGCAATACAATGAAGACAGCCATGTAGTTAATAGCTATCTTTATCCTATTCAGGATTATGCATATACAATTGGTTATACAACTGATCTTAATTTCCAGCAGACTGCAATTTTTAAATCAATAATTGCTAAAGTTAAAATTGTACAGTTTGCATTTAGTTATTCAGAATATCCTCCTCCTTATTATCCATCGCCCTTTGCTTTTAAAATGAGGTTAGAAAGTGTTGGAAAAGCTACTTATGACAGGAAGAATAAAAGTCAATTTTGCGATTATGTAAACATCTCAGCAACGGAATATGAAAATTCGTGCTATGTTGGTGATAAAGTCAGTTGGCGTCCATTTTATGGTTCAAGAAAGGTAAATTGTTATAATATAACCATGTTTGTTGGGATTGAAATGACAGGAGGAGCATTACCTCCTCAATGGAATGGTGCCAGATATGGAAATACATTTACGCTGCAGTGCAATCCATATGATTCTCATTGTATTTGTTATTAATAATCAAACAGCAAGGGAGGTAATTTCTCCCTTGCTTAAAATAAATAAAATGAAACGTATTATTTTGGTTTTTTTATTTACATTTCTTTCTTTAACCTTATTTCCTCAAGAAAATGTATTTGAGTTAAAACATCATTTTATTGTTGAAAATCAAGTTATGCTAACAAACACTCAGAATCTAGTATTTTTCCCGATATTGAATAATGAATTTAGTATAACATATGGTTTGACTGATTATTTGGAAACAGGGTTATTTTACGATATATTTAATAATTCACAATTAAACAGTTTCCTGACCTCCCAAACCCGTTTACATCTTTTAGGATTAAAAGCAAATCTTTCACTAAAAACATTAATGAACAAAACAGGCTTAAGCATTAACGCTGATCGATTTGATTTATTCTTTAGCGGTTATTTTGAAATACACCAATTCAGAGGTTCTGAATTATCGCAGGATGGCTATTATGATAAAAAAGATATTGCTGATTGGGCAAATTATTATAAACTGTGTAGTCGGTATTTTATATATGAAAAATGGTTTATTTCAGCATCTGTTGGATTAATTAATACTAATCGGGTTTATATCGGATTAGGATTAAAGTTGTAGCAAATGAAATTTCTCCCTTTAATATTAATTATACTTTTTATTTATAGTTCCTGCATTAAAGAGTTTGAAATTGATTTACCTGAAATAGAGGTCAAGCCGGTAGTCAATTGTATTTTTTCTCCAAAATGCCCATTCAGTGTCAACTTGAGTCTTCCTGCCTTACCTACCGATACTGATTTTGTAAGCATCACAGATGCAGAGGTTTCTATTTCAGGTGATAACGGAACAAATTTTAAACTACAACATAAGGGTGGTGGAAACTATTCAAACAGCCTTGCAATTCCTGAGCCAGGAGTATTTTATAATCTGAAAGTTGAAGTTGATGGATATCATGTTGTAACAGCGAATGATAAAATTCCTGAATCAGCAACAAAAGTCACCGATTATTTAACTGAGATTAGAAATGACAGCGACCCAATTAATGGCCCTTCAGAAGGAGGTGTTAATACATATTATAATTTAAAACTAACACTTTATAATGATTTGAACATTGAAGATTATATGGGAATCTCAGTAGTTCATAACCGTATTGCACATCATTATAGAAATGATTCTGTATATCTTGAAGTAGAAAGCGGGAAATACGTCCAGGGTTATATTGGTAGCAGCGATTTAGTTATTGCTTCCGAGGGATTGGAAAATTACGATAATGCTTCCCTATTGCTTTTTAAAGACAAATTATTTAGTAATGAATCAGAATCAGTTAATATCAAGGTGTATATTGAACTAGCCCATAAATTCTGGCTTAAATTCTATTTGTATTCTCCAACCTGTTTTACGTATTTCCGCACATGGATTATTCATGATTACACAAAATCTTATGATTTCTGGGAAGTATATGAACCACTTCCCTTGTATTCGAATATAGAAAACGGCTACGGTATTTTTGCCGGGTATTCTTCAAAATTATATGAGATCTACCCCGATTCTATCCAAACATTTAATAAATGGCCAGGCAATTAATATTTATATTATTCTGTAGTTTTTCTTTGCTTGCATCGGGGCAAAACAAAAAAACCATTAGTGGGCTGGTAAAAGATAAAAATACCGGAGAGCCTCTAATTGGCGCAAACGTAGTTTTATTACCCGATAACAAAGGCATCAGCACCGATGTATACGGTTTTTACAGCCTCGAAACCGAAAGCCGGTTTGTAAATATAAAAGCCAGTTACGTGGGATACAGGCTTTTTCAGAAAGAAATTGAAATTACAGGAAATACCCGTCTGGATATATACCTTGAGCCCGGTATTGAACTGGGAAAAGTTGATGTGGTTGCCCAAAAACCGATTGAAGAACGTCTGGAATTAGGAGTTTTCGAGCTTCCGGTAATACAGGTAAAAAACATGCCCATGCTGGGTGAACCCGATGTACTTAAGGCAATGCAGCTATTACCCGGGGTACAAGGTGGCAGCGATGGCCGTAGTGGTTTATACATCCGTGGTGGTAGCCCCGACCAGAACCTGTTTATGCTCGATGGCTCGCCCATGTATTATGTCAACCACCTCGGTGGCTTTGTGTCGGTTTTCCACCCCGATATCCTGAAAAACATCAAACTTTATAAAGGCAGTTTCCCTGCGCGTTTTGGCGGAAGGTTATCATCGGTAATTGATTTACGGATGAAAGAAGGGAATAAAAAAGAATTTCACGGTAGCTATGGAATTGGCCTGGTTTCGGGAGACCTGACCCTCGAAGGACCAATTATTAAAGATAAAACATCCTATATTGTTTCCATACGCAGGATGTGGATCGATTTTTTGCTGCGGCCTATTACAAAAATCGCATTTAAATATGCTTCGCTCGGATACAATTTTTATGATTTTTACGGGAAAGTCAGCCACGAAGAAAACGAAAACAACCGTTTTTATTTTAGCCTGTATGGCGGCGACGACCACCTGGGGTTCTATTTTAATGACCGGGAAGAAAGAATCAGGAGCAAGGCAAAATATACCTGGGGGAATGTGCTTTCAACCATCCGCTGGAACCATATTTACAACGAAAAGTCGAACAGCGATATAACCTTACATTATACACGGTACAGGTATTTTAATAACCTTACATTCCGTGCTGAAGATGTCAGCGGGAAAAATTTCTATTCAACCGCCGTACACGACGTTGGCGTGAAAGCTGATTTTAACTGGTATATAAACAATAATTACCAGCTCAGGTATGGAGGTGGGACATCATATAACTGGTTTATCCCGGGACAGATAAAATACAGAAATGAATACAATGAATCGTTAACCGATACAATATTAGGCACAAAAAACAAAACACAGGCCATTCATTCTTTTTTATACCTCGAAAACGAGTACCATCCGTTTAATTGGTTCTCTGCAAATGCCGGTTTTCGTATCAGTTATTTTAATGTTGAAGGGGAAAATTATTTTTCAGTTGAACCACGGATCATTACAAACTTCCTATTCAATAAAAAGGGTTCAATAAAAATTGGATATACCGAAATGATGCAACCTGTCCACATGTTAACATATTCAGGCAGTACTTTCCCAACTGATATCTGGCTTCCATCATCGCCAGAAATTCCACCGGCAATTTCATCCCAATACTCGGTTGGTTATGCAAAAACCCTGAAAAACGGCACTTATCAAATAAGTGTTGACCTGTACTCAAAGAAAATGAAACAATTGATTGAAATAAAAGGGGGCGTGCCACTTGTCAATACACAATCGTGGGATAAAAATGTAGAAAAAAACGGAACCGGAAGCTCAAAGGGAATTGAATTAATGCTTCAGAAGAAACAGGGTATTACCACAGGATGGCTGAGTTATACGCTATCAAAATCGGACAGAAAATTTGAAAATATTGATGGCGGGAAATCCTACCCGTTCAAATATGACCGGAGACATGATTTCTCAGTTGTCGTAAACTATAAAATCTCCAGCAAGGTAAATTTCTCAGCAACCTGGATTTATGGAAGTGGTTATCCCACAACTCTCCAAAACGGAACATATTTGGCGACTAATATTGATGCATGGGGAATTTCATCACCCGATGCAACTATTTTTGAATATACAGGCGAAGCCTATTTATACCCAGGGAAAAACTGGCTGCGGATGCGTGATTACCACCGGCTCGATTTAGGGTTAAACTTCACAAAAGAAAGAAAAAGTAAAAAAGAGAAACTACAAACCAGGACATGGACAGTAGGGATTTATAATGCTTATAACCGCCAGAATGCAGTTTTTTATTATTATGCCCATGAAGATGGAAATTCAAATAACCCAATTAAATTATATCAGCAAAGTGGGTTCCCTATTATTCCAACAGTAAAATATTCGGTGAAATTTTAAATCTGTTTTTAACCTGTCTTACAATACATTAACAAGGATTATAATTTTTTATTCACTACTGTCCGGGGAATAAATAGTGTTAAAATATAATAAACAAGGATTCAAATGCATCCTATGAAATCGGTGAAAAACAAACGCATGCAGCTTCACACGCCATTTACTCCTCATGATCAGAGTTTCCTTCCTGTTTGAAAAAAAGTATCCACCCTTAAAAAAGGGAAAAGCTACCCCTGCCGGCTGGTGAATTATCCGGCAAGCTTGCAGATGCAGCAGCCACACATGTATTTGCGTATATCGGATTCCTTGCCTGTTGGTACCCTACAGATATTTTCGTCACCATCCTAAAATTGGAAATTCTCCCTATCTTAGCATCACCTTTAAGGAGAATAACAATCAAAACTGTACCCTATGAACAATCTGAAACCCGAGAGTCAGGCGATTCATGCCGGTACCATTCCCGATCCGGAAACCGGAGGCACCAACACCCCGCTGTATCCTTCCACTTCATTTGCATACCTCGGAAGGGATGAAATGGCCTATCCCCGGTATTTTAATATTCCGAATCAACGGGCAGTTGCCCAAAAGATTGCAACACTGGAGCATACCGAGGAAGCCCTGGTTTTTTCATCGGGTATGGCAGCTGTCACTTCCACGTTGTTGTCTTTCCTGACCAAGGGAAGCCATGTTATTTTTCAACATGGACTGTACGGAGGAACCTATAACTGGGTCGTTCACGGACTTCCGCGCTTAGGCATCGAATATACCATCCTGGACAACAATGCAGCCGAAGCCCTGAAAAATGCCGTGAAAGAGAATACCAAATTGGTTTATATCGAAACACCGTCCAATCCGTTGCTTCGGTTAACTGACATTGGCATGGTTGCCGGTGTAAGCCGGAAGGGAGGATTGATCTCGGTGATCGACAATACCTTTGCATCGCCTGTAAATCAGAATCCTGCGGATTTCGGGATCGACCTGGTGCTCCACAGCGCCACCAAATACCTGGGGGGTCATAGCGACATCTGCGCCGGTGCGGTGGCAGGTTCCGGATCCCTGATCGATAAAATCAGGCATACCACCCTTAATTACGGAGGGAGTTTAAATGCCCAGATGTGCCATCTGCTGGAAAGAAGCATGAAAACCCTCTTTGTGCGGGTGGAAAAACAAAATGAAAACGCCCGGCAAATAGCCGCCTTTCTTTCAGAACATCCGGCAGTGGCCAATGTCTATTACCCGGGATTAATAAACTCTGCTCAGTATGAACTGGCTGAAAAGCAGATGAAAGGATTCGGGGGGATGCTCTCCTTCGAATTAAAAAACCCGGACAGCGTGGACTTTCAGAAACGGCTGAAACTGATCCACCCCTCGGTAAGCCTCGGTGGCCTCGATAGCATCATCTGTGCCCCAGCCATTACTTCGCACCGCCACCTCAGCAAAAAAGAAAGAGAAAAGGAAGGGATTAGCGATGGCTTGTTGCGCTTGTCGGTTGGAATTGAACATGTGGATGATATTATTGCCGATTTGAAACAGGCGTTGTAAAAAGATGTATTAACCACAGAATAAGGATTTAATCTCCTTAAAAAAATGAAATCGTTTTAATTCCTCATTGAAACTCCTCGCAGCAGAGCTGGCGGGGAATCCGATTCCGTCAAGGACTTTTTTAGTGTTTTGTTCGCTAACCTCGCAGCAAAGCTGGCAGGGAATGCACTCACCGGAATTCAAATCAGAACACCTTATTTAAGATCAATCTTAATTACCTCCACCCCCATTTATTAACATTTCCATTTTCATTTTTAAAACTTCTTTTTGTAACTTGTAACACGTAATTTAACATTTAACCCTCTGGCCAAAGGTTCCTGCCTTTCCCCGGAGATACAACAGAAATATTGCAATGTTAATCGAGCTTCATCACTATATAATTGAAACTCCTCGCAGCAGAGCTGGCGAGGAATCCGATTCCGTCAAGGACTTTTTTAGTGTTTTGTTCGCTAACCCCGCAGCAGAGCTGGCGGGGATTGCGCTCACCGGAATTCAAGGGGAAGAAGCAACCCAGCCCTTTGTAAAGAACCGGGTTGCAAGAATGTTTTACTAACCGGAGTGGGGAGCAGCAACTCCCCATTCCATAAAACTGTACAAAGAAATGAAAAATTTAATTAAGTTATTTATGGTAGTACTGTTATTAACAGTTTTTAATGGGTGCCAAAATGATGACTTGATCAACCAAACGATTGATCAACAATTACAAGAAAAGATCGAACCGGATATATATCTGGAAAATGATTATTTGGTGTTTAAAGATTTTAGAACTTTAGCCTGAGTTATTCATAAATTTTAAAAAATATGAATAAAGCTCAGGTTAACCCCGACTTAGATGAAGTTAAACTTTTGAAGAAAGTTTTACTGAATCTTAGTCGCTGTCGGAGACAGGAATAATTCATGAATTATTCGGGTTAGATAGCATTAAAAAGGAATTAAACCTTATGCCATTTGAAATGATCCAAAATTTTGAAGCAAAACCAGGTTTTAAATCGGCTTATTCATATAGAAAAGAAGTAATGAATAAAGCAGAAGAACTTTCTGAATCAGAAATTTCAAATTATCTAAAAGAAAAAACAGAGGAGGGCTATTTCGATAAATATAATCAAGAATTTGTATATCCCTTCTATAACGAATCTTATGCCGTTGTACTAAATTCAAAAGGGAAGGTGAAAGTTGGGAACGTATTTTATCAGTTTAATGGGGAAACAGAAACTGTTACGCCTGACCTTACTGATATAAAAATTAATAAGAATACTCAGGATATTGCTTTAACAATTCAACTTAATGCTAGCATGCCAAAATTAAAGGGAGGTGAAATGCTAGAAGAAGCATATACCGTAGATGGTAAGCTTAAATGCCTATTACAACTAAAAAGAGAAGAGTTTGCTGCATATGATTGGATCATTGATGGAGGCCAGGTAGTTTGGGGTATTGTTGGATATCATTGGGATGTTTATTATAGATTTTATAGTTACAAAAAACGTACATTCTACAAAACTGATAAGCCCACTTATTTTAACTGGAAAACCAAGCAAGCACAGATTGGGGGAAACAGTGTCTTTTGGTATCTTAATTATTATAATTCAAATCCTAATACAGAACGCTCACCAAACGAACTTGCTAAATCTTACTTTACCATTTATGATTCAGGATTAGTAAATTCCGCATATCCACCTAATGTTTCTGCGGTTCAAGTTATTCCATTTTGGTCAGACCTTATAAATGATACTGCTACATTAATTTATAATTAGACTAAGGGAAATAGTATGCCTGGAAGGCTGGTTTTAACCAGCCTTCCAGATTTAAATAAAGAAAACATGAAACAATTGAAATTACCAACATTAAGCACTTAAACATATGGAGTATTCTATTAAATACATATTATATAAAAACCTTTAGTTATTAAAAAACAGATGAAAAACTATTTTTTGACATTTGCATTACTCTTAAGCCTGATCGTGAATTCAAAAGTTACACAAGCCCAACGAATAATAAAAATTGGGTTTACAGGTGGAGCTGCCCGGTTTTATCCCGAAGCCCAACACCTGGGGGCTAATTTAAACAACTCAATGGGCAATGGCTTGGGTTGGTCGGCCGGAGTTTTTATACAGGAAAACTGGAAACCCAAAATTAAGCAAATAGTAGAGCTTAACTATTATGCTCTTTCCAGCGATGTATTTCTTCAAAAAAACCCACAAGGGCCATGGTCTCCTAATGACGGGACAGGACGCCAGCCTATTTATGGAAATTTTCAAAATACCCCTTTTAATTTACTGGCCATTTCGGGTGGAATAAAATATTTATTAACCGATAAATTATTTGTTTACCCCGGATTTGAGATAGCAAGGTCGCTAAGTAAAAAAATAGAAATCAATAAAACTACCTACCATGTAAAATTTGGAGCAGGAGTTACCCTAAAACATGTCGATTTTATGCTGGAATATGCCTACGGGCTTAAGTATCAGCAAACGGTTTACGACTGTACTGTTCCGTTTGCCAGTACACATCGAAATAAATATTTGCAGTTAAAAGTACATATTCCCTTGTACAGGGTCAGATAAAAGCTCAATTCGGAAATCAGAAAACGATGATAATTTTTAAAAATTGGCGATTGGCACTGGGACTGTTTTTACTTGCTTTTATGTATTTCGGATGTATCCGCGATGTTAACATAATCGAAAACAATGAAACCCGGGAGGTAGTTCTAAACTGTATTCTCGATACAGGAAAAGATACGGTTGTTGCATGGTTATCTTATTCAAATCCGATACAATCATCCTCAAAATTTGAAGCTAATACAAATGCTGCTATCCACCTTTTCGAAGAAGGTGAAAGTGTGGGTGAATTTATATGGACCGACAGTAGCGCTTATATTTTACCAATATCGGTTCAAGCGGGTAAAAAATACCGGATAGAAACAAAAATCAATGGGAAAAAAATTTGGGCTGAAACACTTGTCCCTTTGCCGGTTGATGCAACGATAAAAGTTGCGAACCCTGAAAATCTATTAAAATATTATCAAATATCATTAACAGATAATCCCGATGAAAAAAATTATTATTGGGCTTCGGCAAGCGAACTTACCGGAGGTGGTGAAAAGCGTCGAAAAGACATTGCCGGTGAATTATTTTCTGATTTTGAGTATGCCGATGATTTTAATCAATATATTTCCGAGGATGGGGTGTTTAAATTTGAATACGACTTTTATGTACGGTTCACTGACCTTGAATTACCCAATGGTACAGTAGATTTAGTCATTTATTTCAGAGGTATCGATTATCCTTTGGAAGTATTTTTGCTATCGGTCGATTATCATCTTGATAAATACATAAAATCGAGCCTCCTTTTGCTCGATATGGAATTAAATGCCGAAGATTTGCCGATCATTTATTCACCTTTCCCCGTATATTCAAACATACATGGAGGTGTCGGGATTTTTGGTTCCATCAACAGCGTTTCTAAAGATTTTACAAGACACTAAGCCATGAGTAGAAAATATCGGATACAGTTTATTATGATTGTTTTTGTTAATCTTGTATTTTCAAACCATGTTTTTTCTCAGGGAAACATCACAATAAACGGGTATATTTCTGATAAAGCCACAGGAGAACGGTTGGCAGGGGCAACAATTTTTGTCCCGGAAACAGGTAAAGGTACCACAAGCAACGATTTTGGTTTTTTTAGCTTAACCATTCCTCATGGAAAAGTGAATGTTGTGTTTCGGTTTGTGGGATATGAAACATATATCCTGAATTCTACATTTAAAAAGGATACACTTGTTCAGATTCAGCTTAAAACCAATAACCAATTAAACGAAGTAGTAGTAAAAGCTTCTAACAACGAAAAATTCCTTCTTTCACCTTCGATGGGTATTCATAGGCTAAGCGCAAAAGAAGTAACAAAAATACCCACCGTACTTGGCGAGCCCGATTTGTTAAAAGCCATACAATTGTTGCCGGGTGTTTCATTTTCTACCGAAGGTTCAACCGGATTTAGTGTCCGTGGTGGCAGCACCGACCAAACACTTATCCAACTCGACGGAGTCCCGGTTTATAATGTAAACCACCTTTGGGGTTTTATGTCGGCATTTAACAACGATGCCATTAGCGAAACCAAACTATATAAAGGAAGTTTACCTGCTCGTTTTGGAGGAAGGCTGAGTTCAGTGCTTGATGTCAGCATGAAAGAGGGAAACCTGAAAAAAAATAGTGGGACTTTTTCTGTAAACCCTATCGCCGGACGATTAAATCTGGAAGGGCCAATTGTAAAAGAAAAAGTATCATTTATGTTTTCGGCACGGACAACCTGGGCAAATTTACTTCTATTGGCTGCTCAAAGATTAGAAAACCAAAATGAAGATGCACAGATAGTGACCTATGGATTTTGGGATATAAACGCTAAAACAAACTGGATTATAAATACCAATAACCGTATTTACCTTAGTTTTTATACCGGTAAAGATGCTTTTGTAATGGAAGATAATGGCGAAAGTTTCAACGACTATCTGAAATTTAGCTACAATTGGCAAAACCTTACAAGTGTATTACGCTGGAACCACGTTTTTTCACCCACATTATTTGCTAATTTTTCGGCCTACAACAGCCGTTTCAGGCAAGAGTACTTAAATCGGTTCGATAAAAAAGGGGATGAACAATATAAAGGGTACAACAATTTGAATGATTTATCAATAAAAGGTGATTTTGATTGGTTTCCGGAATCTTCGGCACAAGTTAAGTTTGGGTATATATTTTCTTTTCAGAAGTTTAGCCCCGAAATAATTTCGTATAAATCAGATTCTGTTTCTTTTGAATTAAATAGAGATGTTTTTACCCGGAATTTTATTTCGGAGTTTTACCTGGAAAGTGATGTTGATTTGACAAAAAAGCTAAAAGGCAACGTTGGAATACGTATTGGATCAATGTCAACAAAGGGGAAAAACTATGTTAGTTTACGTCCGCGGGCAACACTTCGGTATTTAATATCTGAAAAATTATCAGCTAAAATATCCTATAACAGGATGAAGCAATACCTTCATCAATTACAAAACACAACCCTTGGAATCCCCACCGAATTTTGGGTTTCATCGACCAATAAAATTAAACCCGGTACATCCAACCTCATTTCAGCAGGCCTGTTTTGGAAACCAAATACAAATTATAATTTTTCTTCTGAAGTATATTATTCTTTGCTGAATGATGTTTTACAATACCGTAGCAGCACACCCGCTATCAAGGAACGGGGTGAAAGTTGGGAAGATTTTATCACTTCAGGCAAAGGCAAATCATACGGGCTGGAATTAATGGCCGAAAAAACAACTGGCAGTTTAAAAGGGTGGCTGGCATACACCCTCTCAAAAAGTACCCGCCAATTTCAAGACCTAAATTTTGGAAAATCTTTTCCTTATGCCTACGACCGCAGGCATAAATTAAATATAAATCTCAACTATGGGTTTAAGGAAAAACATAAAAAAGATATCATTATTGACCGTAATTTGTCTGTGAATTTTAATTATGCATCAGGTAAAAATATGACACTGGCACTACAGGAATACCAGGGAATCCCCTTACCTTTGATGGAAAACACGCGGTACAGCCCCGATTGGTTTAAACAAAGAAGTTTGATTAATTCGGTAAATAATTATAAAATGCCCGACTTCCACAACTTAAGCATCTCATATACTATTGAACGAAAAAATGCCGATAAAATAAATACATGGAATTTTTCAGTTTATAATATTTATAACCGTTTAAATCCTTGGTATTATTATAAAAAAGGAAATAAAATGAAGCAGGTGAGTTTATTTCCTATAATTCCTTCTGTGTCTTATACATACAAATGGTAAAATCCATAAAAAAAATCCCGGATCAACCAGCCCGGGATTTTTGAATTATATTAATGTTGTTTATCCTTTCAGTGCTTCGGCGCCACTGACAATTTCCAGAATTTCGTTGGTAATAGTTGCCTGGCAATTATTAACTTAAGCCAATAAAATTTTATTTATAATAATTCCACCCCCCCATTTATTTTTAACATTTTTATTATCCTTTCTTACCTTTCTTTTTTGTAACTTGTAATACGTAAAAAGCATTTAACCCTCTGGCCAAAGGCCCCTGCCTTTTCCCGGAGATATAACAGAAATATTGCAATGTTAATCGAGCTTCATCACTATATAATTGAAACTCCTCGCAGCAGAGCTGGCGAGGAATCCGATTCCGTCAAGGACTTTTTTAGTGTTTTGTTCGCTAACCCCGCAGCAGAGCTGGCGGGGATTGCGCTCACCGGAATTCAAGGGGAAGAAGCAACCCAGCCCTTTGTAAAGAACCGGGTTGCAAGAATGTTTTACTAACCGGAGTGGGGAGCAGCAACTCCCCATTCCATAAAACTGTACAAAGAAATGAAAAATTTAATTAAGTTATTTATGGTAGTACTGTTATTAACTATTTTTAATGGATGCCAGAAAGATGATCCTATTATCAGTCAGATGACTGATGGTGATCAACCACAGGAAGTGGTTACCAACCCGATGTTTGTTGGATTAAACGATATTGCTTTTTCTGTTGAAAATAACCGGCTGGTTTTTGAAAGCGAAGAAGAGTTTCAGAAAGGAATTGATTTCCTGGCTAACCTGGGCGATGAAAATTTCCCCTTATTTGAAAAGGAAATCGATTTTAAGAGTTATCGTTTGGAATACAAGAACAATCCTGAAAAAGCAGAATTATTTCCCGATGAATTATTTCAAACTCTACTCAATCCTGAAATGGAAATTGTAGTAGGACAATATCTGTTTAAAGAAGATCCAATTAATCAGAAAACATATGCTTATGAATTAGAATTAAATGAAAGTTGCAATTTTAAAAGTATAAATACTGAAAAACCGGATTTCATATTCTTAGTTTATGAAGATGCCTTTCCTATTATCAGAGGAGAAGAAACTTTATCATTGAAAAGTGCTCCAAGATGTAGAAATAATAATGATAAGAAAAAGGAATGGAGTTTCCAATCAAATACTTATCCACCACCAGTACCAAATGCAGCATATGGATATTATGTCAATATAAAATCAAAATTGTGCTATCAATATTCAGCCATTTTCAAATCAATAATTGCTAAAATAAAAACAGATCCTTTGATTCATGCAGGATTTGTGGTAGGAGGAGAATTGGTTACATTAAAATTTACTATTAATGGAACCTATAAGTATGATCGCAAAAATGAAAGTGCAAAGTCTGGATCAATTAATGAATTGGAATATGTAAACAGTAGCCAGGATGGTCCAGAATGGAGGCCATTTCATGGAACTAAAAGGGTTCGATGTTATGATGTTACAGCGACATTTAGATGGGAGATTTGGGAAAATGGCATTACTCCTCAATGGAATGGTCAAAATGATAATATTACTTTTAATATAAATTGCAACACCCACGTTAGCGAATGTCAATAGTAGTAATTGAGGCCGGATTAAGTCTGGTCTCTTAATATTTAAATTAATGAGAATATTTACATCAACTTTAATATTATTAATCTGCGCATGTTCTTTAAATGCTCAAGACAGTCCTATTCCACGGAATAATATAAAAAACAAAATTAGCATAGAATCACAATTTATGTTTGCTAACACTTATGGCGAATTCTTTCCTGTTTATAATAATGATTTTAGTATTACTTATGGAATCATGGAATTTGCTTCAATAGGATTATTCCACGACAGGTACTGGTCCAAATTTTATATTCAAGACGAAGAAACAGTTAATAATAGTGATCTATTGGGAATAAGGATTTCACTATCTGTTATTCCAATAGTTAATAAAAGTTTGGAATGGACTTTACTTTATAATTTTGATTTGAATATAACAAGTTCGTTTTCATACCATACCGGAATTATTTATGTCTCACCTGATAAAAAGGATCAGCAGGAATGGATTCAATATTATAAAGTTGGAATAAAATATTATTTAAATAATAATCTATTTTTATCAGGTTCTGCCGGTTTAATTAATACCAATCGATTCTATTTAGGTATTGGGATAAAGTATTAAAGATGCAAATATTAACTAAGTGTCTAATGATATTTTTTGTCTGTATTGGGGCAGTTTCCTGCTACAAAACCATTGAGGTCGATCTGCCGGAAACAGAAATTAAACCTGTAGTTAACTGCCTGTTTACACCTGATGAACCATTTGTTGTAAATGTCAGTCTTACAAAAGCACCAAATGATACCAATTCATACTTTATTAAAAATGCTGATGTTATAATCAGTGGAGAAGGGATTTCTGAAAAAACCCTTCCACATGCTGGGGTAGGGTTTTATTCCATAAAAGACTTTTATCCTGAAAGAGGAATTGAGTATTCAATATCGGTTATTATTCCCGGATACGAAAAACTAATTGCTTCGGATAAAATACCGAATTCATTAACCAGGTTCCAATCTACAAATTCTGCCTCTGGGTTTATTACAAAACCAGTTGAGGGAACAGGAGAAGAAGGGAAAATACCGGTTCAAATAATTAAGTGTAATATAATTAATGATTGGGGATATAGTGATCATCTCGGTGTTGCTGCAATAAAAAACAGCCTGATTCATAATTATATAAATGGTGAAATTACAATTATCGAAGACAAAAACAATTATACTTCTTCAGGATTAGGAAGTTTTGATCCGGTTATTACAACTGAAGGATTAGATCAGTATTATCCACCTTTATTATTGTTTAAGGATGATTATTTTAAAAATGTAAATGTTGATGTGAATTTTTATTTTGAAAAAGAAGTTAATTCAAAATTTTGGTTGCGATTTTTCAATTTTTCCCCTGAGGCTTACAATTATATCAAATCCTGGATCATCCATGAATATACCCAGGATTATGATTTTTGGGAAGTGTATGAACCACTGCCCTTGTATTCGAATATAGAAAACGGATACGGTATTTTTGCCGGGTATTCTTCAGAATTATATGAGATTTACCCTGACTCAACGTTAATTTATAATGAGCATTAATCGGTTGTTTATGATATTAGTTTATATTTCAATGTTTTCTTGCCAGGAAATCATTGAGGTTGAAAGTCCTGATATTGATAAAAAACCTGTGGCCAACTGCTGGTTTAGCGATAATACCCCTTTCGCAATCCATTTAAGCTTCCCCAAAAGTTTACTTACCGATACTTTCGAATTAATAGGAAATGCACAAGTATATATCTTATCCGGAAATATTACTGACACTTTATTTTATAATGAAGCCGGGTCTTATACAAACTCAGGGCTTATACCTGATGAAGGGGAAACATATCATTTGAGAGTAGAAATCAATGGGTATGAAAATATCTGTAGCAATGATATTATACCTCAATTTAATTTGCAAATAACGAACATAGAATATCTTAAGAATATTTGCAAAGATGAAGAAGGAGATGAATATTCTGAGGCCTATATTCAGTTAACCGATAATAACCCGGGGAAAGATTATTATGGGATTTCAATCCAAAAGAAAAAAGAAAACGGTAAGTATTATTCATATCAGATTACAAGTTTTTCGCCTGAAATTTTAAATGAAGGGATAAGCCAGTATTACCCTGAAATACTTGTTTTTAATGATGAATTATTTGATGGGGCATCTACCAATGTAAAAATCAGGCTATATAGTGACGAGGCAACCTATGTGAGAATTTATGCTTTCTCGGAAGAAGGATATAAATATATCAAATCCTGGATCATCCATGAATATACCCAGGATTATGATTTCTGGGAAGTTTACGAGCCTCTCCCTTTATATTCTAATATTGAAAATGGCTATGGTATTTTTGCCGGGTATTCTTCAAAATTATATGAGATCTACCCCGATTCTATCCAAACATTTAATAAATGGCCAGGCAATTAATATTTATATTATTCTGTAGTTTTTCTTTGCTTGCATCGGGGCAAAACAAAAAAACCATTAGTGGGCTGGTAAAAGATAAAAATACCGGAGAGCCTCTAATTGGCGCAAACGTAGTTTTATTACCCGATAACAAAGGCATCAGCACCGATGTATACGGTTTTTACAGCCTCGAAACCGAAAGCCGGTTTGTAAATATAAAAGCCAGTTACGTGGGATACAGGCTTTTTCAGAAAGAAATTGAAATTACAGGAAATACCCGTCTGGATATATACCTTGAGCCCGGTATTGAACTGGGAAAAGTTGATGTGGTTGCCCAAAAACCGATTGAAGAACGTCTGGAATTAGGAGTTTTCGAGCTTCCGGTAATACAGGTAAAAAACATGCCCATGCTGGGTGAACCCGATGTACTTAAGGCAATGCAGCTATTACCCGGGGTACAAGGTGGCAGCGATGGCCGTAGTGGTTTATACATCCGTGGTGGTAGCCCCGACCAGAACCTGTTTATGCTCGATGGCTCGCCCATGTATTATGTCAACCACCTCGGTGGCTTTGTGTCGGTTTTCCACCCCGATATCCTGAAAAACATCAAACTTTATAAAGGCAGTTTCCCTGCGCGTTTTGGCGGAAGGTTATCATCGGTAATTGATTTACGGATGAAAGAAGGGAATAAAAAAGAATTTCACGGTAGCTATGGAATTGGCCTGGTTTCGGGAGACCTGACCCTCGAAGGACCAATTATTAAAGATAAAACATCCTATATTGTTTCCATACGCAGGATGTGGATCGATTTTTTGCTGCGGCCTATTACAAAAATCGCATTTAAATATGCTTCGCTCGGATACAATTTTTATGATTTTTACGGGAAAGTCAGCCACGAAGAAAACGAAAACAACCGTTTTTATTTTAGCCTGTATGGCGGCGACGACCACCTGGGGTTCTATTTTAATGACCGGGAAGAAAGAATCAGGAGCAAGGCAAAATATACCTGGGGGAATGTGCTTTCAACCATCCGCTGGAACCATATTTACAACGAAAAGTCGAACAGCGATATAACCTTACATTATACACGGTACAGGTATTTTAATAACCTTACATTCCGTGCTGAAGATGTCAGCGGGAAAAATTTCTATTCAACCGCCGTACACGACGTTGGCGTGAAAGCTGATTTTAACTGGTATATAAACAATAATTACCAGCTCAGGTATGGAGGTGGGACATCATATAACTGGTTTATCCCGGGACAGATAAAATACAGAAATGAATACAATGAATCGTTAACCGATACAATATTAGGCACAAAAAACAAAACACAGGCCATTCATTCTTTTTTATACCTCGAAAACGAGTACCATCCGTTTAATTGGTTCTCTGCAAATGCCGGTTTTCGTATCAGTTATTTTAATGTTGAAGGGGAAAATTATTTTTCAGTTGAACCACGGATCATTACAAACTTCCTATTCAATAAAAAGGGTTCAATAAAAATTGGATATACCGAAATGATGCAACCTGTCCACATGTTAACATATTCAGGCAGTACTTTCCCAACTGATATCTGGCTTCCATCATCGCCAGAAATTCCACCGGCAATTTCATCCCAATACTCGGTTGGTTATGCAAAAACCCTGAAAAACGGCACTTATCAAATAAGTGTTGACCTGTACTCAAAGAAAATGAAACAATTGATTGAAATAAAAGGGGGCGTGCCACTTGTCAATACACAATCGTGGGATAAAAATGTAGAAAAAAACGGAACCGGAAGCTCAAAGGGAATTGAATTAATGCTTCAGAAGAAACAGGGTATTACCACAGGATGGCTGAGTTATACGCTATCAAAATCGGACAGAAAATTTGAAAATATTGATGGCGGGAAATCCTACCCGTTCAAATATGACCGGAGACATGATTTCTCAGTTGTCGTAAACTATAAAATCTCCAGCAAGGTAAATTTCTCAGCAACCTGGATTTATGGAAGTGGTTATCCCACAACTCTCCAAAACGGAACATATTTGGCGACTAATATTGATGCATGGGGAATTTCATCACCCGATGCAACTATTTTTGAATATACAGGCGAAGCCTATTTATACCCAGGGAAAAACTGGCTGCGGATGCGTGATTACCACCGGCTCGATTTAGGGTTAAACTTCACAAAAGAAAGAAAAAGTAAAAAAGAGAAACTACAAACCAGGACATGGACAGTAGGGATTTATAATGCTTATAACCGCCAGAATGCAGTTTTTTATTATTATGCCCATGAAGATGGAAATTCAAATAACCCAATTAAATTATATCAGCAAAGTGGGTTCCCTATTATTCCAACAGTAAAATATTCTGTGAAATTTTAAATCTGTTTTTAACCTGTCTTACAATACATTAACAAGCATTATCAATTTTTATTAGCCCGAATAATTCATGAATTATTCGGGCTAAAAGAACCGGCCTTTTGAAGGGGCCGGTTCTTTTTTAATCCCCTAATATTAATTTTTTGAAAATATTTATCCAAAGCAGTGTTTGTCTGATTTTTAAGTTTACCTTTGCGCCCGCTTTACACGCCTGAATAATTTTAAAAAGCAGGCAGAACAGCACCAAACCGAAAAGTTGTTTAGTCAATAAATCGTAAAACAGGAGTCCCGGGATCCGGGCACTAAGCACAGCTCGGTAAAAGCTAACGGGAATAATTACCGGATGTGCATAGTTATAAACCGATTGAGGCACGTGCCTTAATCCAGAAAATTGTTTTATGATTGAAAATTTTAATGACTTGGGATTAAATCCCGATATTTTAAAGTCTGTTGAGAAAATGGGCTTTGTTACCCCTACCCCGATCCAGGCAAAAACCCTTCCGTTTATTTTACATGAAGACCAGGATCTGATAGCCAGGGCACAGACCGGAACCGGAAAAACCGCTGCTTTCGGGTTGCCGTTGCTGCAGCTGGCCGAAAAAGACAACCGCAATGTACAATGCCTGATTCTTTGCCCCACGCGGGAATTATGCATGCAGATCACTTCCGATTTTGAGAAATTCATGGCTCATTCGCCGGATTTCAACGTTGTGGCAGTATATGGAGGGGCAAGCATCGAAACCCAGATCAGGGCCCTGAAAAAAGGAGCCCAGTTTGTGGTCGGCACACCGGGACGTACCCTCGACATGATCAAACGAAAAGCCCTCAGGGTTAATCACATCAGGTGGCTGGTACTGGATGAAGCCGATGAAATGCTGAACATGGGATTTAAGGACGAGCTGGATGCCATCCTGGAAGGAACGCCTGAGAATAAACGAACCTTTCTTTTCTCGGCTACCATACCCAAAGAAATCTCGGAAATGGCAAAAAACTATATGTCTGTTTCAGAGAAAATCTCTGTGGGTATACAAAACGCCGGAGCTGAAAATGTAAGCCATACCTATTACATGGTACCTGCACGCGACCGCTTTGAAGCACTGAAACGGATCGTTGATATACATCCGAAAATATATGGGATCGTATTCTGCCGCACCCGTGCTGAAACCAAGGAGGTAGCTGACAAGCTGATGGAGTCCGGCTACAATGCCGATGCACTCCATGGCGATCTTTCGCAGGCCCAGCGTACCTATGTCATGAACCGTTTCCGTTCCCGACAGCTGCAAATCCTGGTAGCAACGGATGTAGCAGCCCGGGGACTGGATGTCAACGACCTGAGCCATATAATCAACTACAACCTTCCGGATGAACTGGATATATATGTACACCGGAGCGGACGTACCGGACGTGCCGGGAAAAAAGGCAATTCAGTTGCCATTATCCATTCCCGCGAAAAAGGGAAAATCCGCCAAATCGAAAAATCCGCCAACATACTGTTCAAACGGGAGATGGTTCCCAACGGAAAAGAGATCTGCGAAAAACAACTGTTTAACATGATTGACAAAATCGAGCGGGTTGAGGTAGATGAAAAACAAATAAACCCCTTCCTGCCCGATGTCTATAAAAAACTGGAATGGCTCAGCCGTGAAGAGCTGATCAAACATATGGTCTCGGTAGAATTCAACCAGTTTCTCAATTACTATAAGAACGCTTCCGACCTGAATGTCGAAGAACAAAAAGGCAGGAAAGAACGCACCCATAAAGAAGGCTGGACCCGTGGCGATAAACGAAACAACCGGGGCGATATCCGAAGCCACACCCGGCCTCCACGGGAAAGGTCCTCAAACGGGCAAAGCCGGTTCTATATAAATCTTGGAACCAAGCGTGGACTGGATGTCCCGGGCCTCATCGGACTGATCAAAGAAACCACCCGAACCCGGAATATCCCCATCGGGAAAATCGACCTGATGAAAAAATTTTCCTTCTTTGAAGTAAACAACAGCGACAAACAACTGATCATCGATTCCTTTAATAAGGCCACCCACGGTACAGAGCGAATCATGGTGGAAGAATCAAAACCCTTTGCCCCTGTAAGCAACGGGAATTTCAGGGCAGGAAGAACCCCGGGGAAGACAAGAAACAAAGCCGGAAGCCCGGGAAGAAAAAAATATTCACGTTAAATAACATGGAATTGAATAAAGTAAACCGGTTTTTTTAACCGGTTTTTTTATATCCCGGCAAAACAAACAACTACCAAAATACCGTTTATCCCCTGCCTGAAAACAGAAAACGAACAGCCAACCCCACAATTGGTTGAGCAAAAATTACGCACGGTTACATGATTCTTTTCCCCCGAAAAGTGACAGGTTGGCTTTAACCAACAGCTTGCCTGCTTATATGGTACCCATTCAAATTAATTTTCAAATTTAAACATCCGTTGTAATGAAAAACTGTATCCTCCGTCTTACCTTTGAAAAGAATAACAAACGTTCCGGGATAAATGGCAGATCAAGACTTTAAAACACAGGTGCTACCTGTTAGCAACAAACTTTTGCGGTTTGCTTCCTGCTTTCTGAAAGATGAAGATGAAGCCCGTGATGTGGTACAGGATGTGTTTTTAAAGTTATGGCAAAAACGCTCCTCCCTGGGAGATATAAAGAACATTGAGGCATTTGCCATGCGCATGACACGCAACCGGTGCCTCGATGTGATCCGGGCTAAAAGGATGGTGCCTATCAATGAGGAAGTGGAACGACAAATGAAAGAGCAAACCACCGATGTTCATTCACAGGTTGAATTATCAGAATCAGCAAAGATCATCCGGCACCTGATCAACAAGCTGCCGGATATGCAAAGGACCGTAATGCACCTGCGCGATATTGAACAACATACCTATGAGGAAATTGCAGAAATTACCAACCAGGAAATAAATGCCATACGGGTAACCCTTTCAAGGGCAAGGAAAAAAGTACGGGATGAATTTTTAAAAACGATGACGCATGGAACCCAAAGAAGTAAAAATAGCATTGCAACGATATTTTAACGGGGAGTCTTCCCGGGAAGATGAAGAAGTACTGGAAAAGTATTTCAGCTCGGGTGATGTAGCCGATGAACTCAGCGAATACACTGAATTTTTCAGAGGCATCGCTGAACTGGCACAACCCCACCCGGAAGGATCATCCATCGAGGAAGAGGTGATGAAGTATATCCAAACCCAGGAACAAAAGAAAAAAAGCAGAAACCTGAGTTTGAGGAGAACCGTCACCGGAATCGCTGCTTCCCTGCTTATTGTCATGGGAAGTTTGCTGATCTATGAACAGCAGAAAAAACCCTTCGAAGATACCTTCAGCGACCCGGATAAGGCCTATTTAGTGGCCGAACAAACATTGAAATATATATCCGGAAAATACCAGACCGGTGTGGAACAACTTTCAAAAACACAAAAATACAACGAAGCCCTTGCCTTGCTGGATAAAATGCAAATTGTAAAAACCGCTCCCCAACCCTTAACGAAAAGTGTGAATACAATCCGCAAAGGATTTGAAATAACGGAAAATATAACTAAATAAAAATCAAAACCATGAAAAAGTTCATAGCCATTTTAGCCGTAGTATTGCCCCTGGCAGTACTGGCACAGAAAAGTCCGGTTGACAAATTGTTTGAAAAATATGCCAACCAGAAGGGATTCACAACCGTTAACATCTCGGGAAAACTCCTGGGATTTGCCAGCAATATTGATACCGGGGATGAAAATGTCTCTGAAATGCTGGCCAATCTGACCGGAGTCAGAATTTTATCGGTGGAAGACCACGAACTGAACAAAAGCCTTGATTTCTACGCAGAACTGGAAAAGGACGGATTCTTTAAGAACAACGATTACGAAGTACTGATGGAGGTCACCGAAGACAATGAAATCGTTCGCTTCCTGGGCCGCGATGCCGGAGGAAACCGTTTCTCAGAACTGCTGCTGATCGTCGGAGGCGATGACAATGCCCTGATCAGCATCCGTGGATTAATAGATCCTGAAAATATCGGTAAACTAACCAAATCACTCGATTTGAACGTCGGAGATTTGGAAATAGAGGTAGACTGATGCTGGAAAGGTTATCAGTTGTCGGTTGTCCCGATACGCTACGCTATCGGGATTAATTGCACCAACGTCATTTCTTTCGCTACACTCAGAAATGCCGGGTGTCATTGAATCAGTTAACGGTTGACGGTTCCCGATAGGAAATCGGGACTCCGCTTTAGCGAAGGAGGTGTTGCTGGTTGCTGGATGCTGGATATTAGATACTGGATATTAGATACTGGATTCTTAGCTCTTAGCTCTTAGCTCCTGGTTCTTTATTTTTTCATCTTATAATCAGATGCCGTACTGCTCTTTTTCCTCCTGATTCAACCACTACAGAATAGTATCCATGACTAAACCGGTGTAGCCCTAATCGCTCAATATGCCATGCATCAACTATCTCCCCCTGGCCGATATAAATCGTTTTGCCTTCGGATGAGAGAATCTTAAGGCGATAATCACCCTTTGCACCGGATATCTTTATATTTACATAGGTACGTGCCGGATTGGGATAGATGTCCATCCCGATCCCATCCTCCTGGGTTACCTGTTCCGGAACAAACACCTGTAACGTATCCTCCACCGTAAGATCAAGCGTTACCACCGAATCACAGCCATACCGGTTGTTCAATATTTCGGTATAGATTCCGGGGGTATCGAACACTCTGCTCCCCACAACCACACTGTCACCTTTGTAAATGGTAACGGTCAGGACCGTATCATCAACCGGGTATACAAACAGATCAAGGATGACCATGGAATCACAACCGTATTGGGTGGTAAAAAGGATCTCATAGATCCCTGTTTCTCTATAACTCACTTCGCCGATAACGATGCGGTCCCCTTCGCAGAGGGTCTCTGACCGCACTTGTTCATAAGCCGGGTGAACGGTCAGGTTCAGGGTAACTACCGAATCACAGCCATACCGGTTCACCAGCACATCCGAATACACACCGGCTGTTTTGTAAACCGATGGGCCAACAACCAAACTGTCCCCTTCACAGATCTCTTCTTCAATCAGGGTCTCTGAAACAGGGAATACCTCCAGGTGAACCGTAACGGTTGAATCACAACCCCATTGATTGGTCAGGGTCTGGGAATAGATTCCGGAAACATCATACTTGCTGGTTCCGATCGTATAGCTTTCCCCTTCACATCGTTCCACATACAACACGGTATCAGAAACCGGGCATACCGTCAGGTGGGTGGTGATGACCGAATCGCAGTCAAACCGGTTAAGCAGGGTATCCATGTAAATGCCACTTGTTTTATATACTGAATTACCCACTACAATGCTGTCGCCTTCACAGATTGTGCGGGAAAAACTGGCATAAGTAACCGGTTTGAAACGTAAGGCAACCGTAACCATGGAGTCACAGCCATACTGGTTTTCCAAAACAGATGTATACGTTCCGGGCCACGTTAATTCCTGATTGCCCAGCATATAAACATCCCCCTTGCACAACTCCAGATCCAGGATGGTTTCATTCACCGGATGGACTGTCAGATCAAGGATTACCAGGGAATCACAACCATACCGGGTGGATAAATGATTTTCATAGATCCCTGTTTCTGTATAACTCATCCCTCCTATTAGGATGCTGTCCCCTTCACAGAGGGTCTCTGAACGCACTTGTTCATAAACCGGGTAAACGGTCAGATTCAGGGTAACCACCGAATCACAGCCGTACCGGTTTTCCAACACATCCGTATACACCCCGGAAGTTTGATAAACCGAAGAGCCGACAACTATGCTGTCGCCTTCACAGACCTCCGCTTCAAGCAGGGTATCTGAAACAGGCAGTACATGCAGGTTTAACGTGACCAGCGAATCACATCCGTATTGGTTTTGCAGGATCTCGGTATAGATGCCTTCTTCCGTAAATTCCGAATCCCCCACCCGGTACCTTTCCCCTTCGCATATTTCCGCTTCAATAAGGGTATCATGCACCGGAAGGACATGAAGGATTAAGGTAACCAATGAATCGCAGCCAAAACGGTTGGGTAAGGATACCTCATACGTTCCTTCCTCCTGAAAAGTTAAATCGCCAACCCCATATTCTTCCCCTTGGCATATTTCTTCCGTAAGGAGGGTATGATGCACCGGATGGACCGTCAAATCAAGGACGATCAGGGAATCACAACCATACCGGGTGGATAAATGATTTTCATAGATCCCTGTTTCTGTATAACTCATCCCTCCGATTAGGATGCTGTCCCCTTCGCAGAGGGTCTCTGAACGCACTTGTTCATAAGCCGGGTGAACGGTCAGATTCAGGGTAACCACCGAATCACAGCCGTACCGGTTCACCAGTACATCCGTATATACCCCGGTGGTTCTGTAAACCGAAGAACCAACAACCACACTGTCGCCTTCACAGACCTCCGCTTCAAGCAGGGTCTCTGAAACAGGCCTGACTTCCAGGTACAAGGTTACTACCGAATCACAGCCATACCGGTTTTGAAGGATCTCCGTATATTCCCCTGAATCTGTAAATTCCGAATCCCCCACCCGGTACCTTTCCCCTTCGCATATCTCTGCTTCAATAAGGGTATCATGTACCGGCAAAATCGAAAGATGTACGGTAACCAATGAATCGCAGCCAAAACGGTCGGGTAAGGATACCTCATACGTTCCCTCCTCCTGAAAGGTAAAATCGCCGATCCTGTATTCCTCCCCTTCACAGGTTTCCACATAAAGGGTGGTGTCATGTAGCGGAAGAACTGTTAATTCCAGTTCCACAACAGAATCACACCCAAATTGACTGACAAAAGAATCCGTATAAACACCCTCGGTTTTATAAACGGCATTGCCTGTAACCAGACTGTCGCCTTCGCAAATCGTTTCCGTAAGAAATGTATGGGTTACAGGATGAACGGTGAGATCAAGGGCAACAATCGAATCGCACCCATACCGGTTAACCAGCGTATCGGTATAGACACCGGAATCGGTATAGAAGGTTCCATTCATTTCAAAAATGGTACCCTCACAGACAGAAGCATAAATCAGGGTATCGGAAGAAGGCAAAACGGTAAGGTCCAGGGTAACAATGGAATCAAAACCAAACCGGTTGGTCAATACCATTTCATAGACTCCGGTTTGTATAAGAAAATCTCCGTTAAACAAGATGCTGTCACCCTGGCAGATCGCTTCGCTGATCCAGGTAGTACTTTCCTGTCCCCTTGTATACTTCGGGGAACCAAAGGCATAAGCATTGTCATTTTCATCTTCTTCAGAAACCACATTCTTATAATCGATCAGGTACCCGATAAACCAGGTTCCCACGGGAAGGTCCGGCAAGGCCTGGGTAACATCAATCACAGCACTTTCATTGCTTATTTGCCCGGGAAGCAAAGTCCCCACTAAATCGTAACCCATCAGGTAATCCGCCTGTGTAATGAGCAGATCGGATGACAGGAAATACCCAACACGGCATGCGTCAGCTACTGAGTTGCCATTGTTTTGTACCCTAAGGCTGATTTCCACTAAATCGCCGGTTGCTGATGCACTATTGTAGGCATCCACAAAAGTAAGGTTTGGAGTTGCAACATATACTACCTGCTCTCCGGTATAAACAGAAATGTTGTCGTCTTCGGATGTTTCTTCAACCGACTCCTGGTAATCAATGATAAATCCCATGTAATAGTTCCCGTCTGGCAAATCAGGTAAGGTACTGACATCCAGATTCAGGGCATGGCTCACCGAAGACCCCTTTGAAAGGCCTGAAACATAATCGCTTCCGACAAGGTGGTCGGTAAAAGTCAAGGTCTGATTTGAAGACAAATAGTACCCTATTCGGAAGGCGCCTGCATCTCTGTCGCCGGTATTCAGTACCTTGAGGCCGATTTCGATAGAGGTCCCGTCGATGGCAAAGTGGTTCAGGGCAGGATCGCAGGTCAGGTTGGGCAATGGATCCGGAGCATTTGCGGGAGAGAGGCTGAAACGGGCAGTTGATCCATCCATTCGTATATCCGAAACGAAGATACCGGTTAATTTTCCATCGTAGGTTTTTGAATCGGGATACGAATCATCATTAAAGAGAGTATTATGGGAGGACCCGGGAAACACATCCCCCCCATCGCCCCGATTCTCTTTATTATCCAGGCCATCCTTCCCATCCGCTTCCTCCATATCGACCAGTTTCAGCTCTTCGTTATCGTTGTCAGACCGGTCGGCATTTACATGAAAGATGGCCATTCCCGAGCCCGGCAGGTACGCATTAAATCCTGTTCGATACATGTTTTCCAGTAAAAAGTACTCTTTGGAATTCTGGGTCAGTATTTTATAGACCTCTGTGGACCTTGCGGAAGGTTCCAGGGTATAGTCCCCATTATAGGCTTCCGTTATGGGCCAGGGAATAACAGCGGGTGAAACCCAATCCAGTTCTTCCCTGCACCATGCGGACATCATAGCCGGTGTTTTTTCCTGGTTTAACCACAAACCACTTGCCATCAGACACCAGTTGCCCAGGCCCTCGGAGGATCCATCGGTATCGTACAGATCAGGTAATCCAAGAGCATGCCCGAATTCATGACAAAATACACCAATTCCTACCATTCCGTAAGACCTTGTTTCGGGTTGCATCAAATAACTGTTGATCCGCACTCCGTCATAGTATCGGTCGTATAGATACCCCAGGCTCCAGCTGTGCGACCAGATATATTCGGTACGGGAACCCTCCTCAGCACCAGGCCCTGAATGGACCACAAGCAAATTATCCACGGTTCCATCGTTGTCGTTATCATAGACCGAAAAATCCACACCGGCCGTTTCTGCTGCATCAATGGCCTCCCCAACCAGTTCGCGGGCTGGGTTGTCACCTTCGTCCTCCCCGTAATACAAATAACTATTCTCAGCCGTATACCAACCGACCACATCAATCGCTAATTCCAGTTTATGACCGGAACAGGTATAGTAATAATCCCTGAAAGAACCGGTACCCCCGTAGTCTGACTGGTTCATAAGGTTGTAGAAAGCTCCGGAAGGATAGGTTGAATTCAGGTCCGGATATTTGATCAACAACAACAAAAGCTTTTGCTGTCCCTGGGAGGGAAAAGCCTTTTCCAGCTCGGAAGATTTCAGCTGCTCCTCATCCGGTCCCGGAGCAACAGGAGCGACCCCTCTGGGTAAGGTTGAAAGAAAAACCTTTTCCTTCGCTTTTCTGTCTTTTTGATTGCGGGCAAAAGTTCCCGAAGGAACCAGTTCCCCGCTTTCATCGATTTGTGCGTATTCAAAGTACCCTTTCCTGTTTTTTATAAGGGTATAACCATCCTCTGTTTGCGGGAAATGATACCATTCATCTCCTCTTGCCTGTATCGTAAGTTTTGATCCGTCAGGCTGGGTTATTTCCACCGGGTAGGGAGATGCCGGAACACGCGAATACTGGGCATAACCCCCAAGACCAAGAATACAAAATGCGATAAATAAGAAATGCTTCATACGATATATCCCGCATAAATAAACAAAATTTTTATCATTAAAGACAGACCTCCCCTTACGAAAATTCCCACAAAATATTCATTGGATTAATGAACCGCAAGGTTCGCAAAGAAAACACTAAGTCCGCAGAGAAGCTACAATCAACAGGAAAATTCTTTGCGTCCTTTGCGAAAACGTTGCGTCCTTTGCAGTTACATACTTTTCAGAGAGCTTCTTCCAGGTTGTCGGTTGTCGGTTTTCAGTTGTCAGTTGTCAGTTATCAGTTATCAGTTATCAGTTATCAGTTGTCAGTTATCAGTTATCAGTTATCAGTTGTCAGTTTGTCCCGATACGCTACGCTATCGGGATTAATTCCACCAACGTCATTTCTTTCGCTACGCTCAGAAATGCCGGGTGTCATTGAATCAGTTATCAGTTTATTCAGTCCTTCAGTAATTCAGTTTATTCAGTAATTCAGTAATTCTTTTAGTCTGTTTCAACCTCATCCAATCCGCGTTTTTCCAGGAGAGGCTCAATCGAAGGTTCTTTGCCACGGAACTTCAGATAGACATTCATTCCCTCATCGGCACCACATTTTGCGAGCAATTCACGAAACCGTGCTGCCACTTCTGGATTAAAAAGATCGCCGGTTTCCTTAAAAGCATTGAAGGCATCGGTATCAAGCACAGCAGCCCATATGTAAACATAATACCCTGCTGAATAGCCGCCTGAAAAGATATGCGAAAAGTAGGTACTTCTGTAGCGCGGGAGGTATTCAGGGATCAGTCCGATCTGGTCCATGGATTGTTTTTCAAATTCCCGTATATCTTCTATGACGGGATTTTCCACTGTGTGGTAATCCATATCGAGCAAGGCAGCTGCCACATATTCCCCGGTAGTGAAGCCCTGGTTGAAATGGCCGCTTCGGACAATCTTATCAATTAATGCATCCGGTATGGGTTCCCCGGTTTCATAATGCCGGGCATACACTTTCATCACTTCCGGTTCGGCACACCAGTTTTCCATAATCTGTGAGGGGAGTTCAACAAAATCGCGCGGTACACGGCCGGCTGTTCGCTGATAGGGCCCGTCGGTGAATAATCCGTGCAAGGCATGCCCGAATTCATGAAAAAAAGTCGTTGCTTCATCAAAACTCAACAGAGGCGGTGTATCTCCTGCCGGCCGGGTGAAGTTCATCACAATTGTACCAATCTCAGAAATGCGCTCTCCCTCTTTATAGGAAGAATTCCGGAAGCTGGTTGACCAGGCTCCCACCCTTTTCCCGTCACGGGGATGAAAATCCATATACAAAACCCCAAGATGGGATCCATCGGCCTCCTGCACTTCATATGGAACAACCTCCTCATGGTAGGTAGGCAGGTCTTCCCTGGGAATAAATTTGATTCCGTAAAGTTGATCCGCAACATAGAAGATCCCTTCTTTCACATTCTCAAGGCTGAAATAAGGCTTCAACTCTGCCTCATCAAGGTCATATTTTTCCTTTCTCAGTTTTTCCGCATAGTACCACCAATCCCATGACTGCAATTTAAAATCTCCACCTTCGCGATCAATAATCGCCTGCATATCTTTCACATCTCTTTTGGATATTTCCAGGGCCGGTTCCCAGAGTTTCCAGAGAAATTCATAGACTGCTTCCGGGGTTTTCGCCATATTCACATCGATGATGTACTCGGCATGGTTTTCAAAACCCATCAATTCGGCTCTTTCATCGCGGTTTTGAACAATCTTTTTGATGATCTCCTTGTTATCATTCTCATTGTCGTTATCGCCCCGCATAAAATATCCGCGGTACAGTTTCTCGCGCAGGGCACGGTTGTCTGCATACTGAAGAAAAGGGATCATACTAGGTTTTGCCAGGGTAAATACCCATTTTCCGGGTTCACCTGCAGCCTGAGCTTCCTCGGCTGCCCGAATGATCACATCCTCGGGAAGCCCTGCCAGGTCCTCTTTATTGTCAATGACCAGTTTAAAATTTTTGTTGGTTTCAGCCAGCACATTTTCTCCAAACTGCAAACTGAGTCGGGAAAGTTCTTCATTCAATTCTTTCAGCCTTTCCTGGTCCTCAGGAGAAAGGTTTGCCCCGTTGCGAATAAAGTCCTGATAATACTTCTCGGTAACCCTGATTTGCTGGTCATCAAGATCCAGTTTATTCCTCTTCTCATAAACCGATTTCACCTTTTTAAAAAGTTCAGGATTCATCATCATATTATCCCGGTGTTTGGTGATTTTCGGAGAAATCTCCCGGGCCAGAGCCTGCATATTATCGTTTGTGTTAGCCGAATTTAACGGACCAAACACCCCGGATACTTTATTCAGCAGTTCCCCTGACTGGTCCAGTGCCAGTATGGTATTTTCAAAATCAGGTTCTTCGCTGTTCTCAACAACAGCTTGAATCTCAGCTTCATGCTGTTTAATGCCTTCCTCAATGGCCGGAAGATAATGATCCTCCGTTATTTGTCCGAAGGGGGGTACCCCAAAGGGGGTGTCCCACTCCTGTAAAAAGGGATTTTCCATAACATCGGTTTCTCTGGATTGGTTTTTACAGCCCGCAACTGCAACACCCAAAACAATTAATAACATAAGTAGCTTATTCATAGTATTTTAATTTAATGTGTCATTTGGGTGGATAAGATAATGATTTTTACATAAACCATATATGATAAATGACGGTATTTGAAGATTAATGCCAATTGATAAAACATAATAAAAGAACAATTCACACCACAGCCCCACAGGAACGTTCGCAACTGCAAAGATGAATGACCGGGCTACCGTTTCAATACAACAACTTCCTCCCCCCTTGCCCCCTCCAGGGGCACTAATTGTCCAATCCTGAAAAATCAGTCCCATTATGGGACATATTCACACGAACAAACAGTTGCTATATGGCTCATATCCAGCTACTTTCGTCTTTCTGGCACGCCCTTTGCACTCTCTATGGCATGAACAATAAAATGAAAAAACAAACATTAAAAATAAAAAAAATGAAAAGGTCAGTTATAATCACAGCAATCGCACTCGCAGCATTCACAACCCAGGTAGTTGCAAAAAACGAAAACAATTCTGCAAGCCACGATGTAACCATCTCCATTCCTGAAGTAGCCTTACTGGATCTTGAAGGGGCATCCACCATCACCCTGGCTCCTACGGCTCCTGAAGAAGCAGGAGAAGGACTGAATTTCGCTACAGCCACCGACAACAGCGTATGGGTAAACTACTCTTCCGTTGTTGCATCCGGCCAAAACCGCAGCGTAAATGCAAAAATCACCGGTACCGTTCCCGAAGGTCTTCAGTTAAAAGTATCAGCAGGTTCCTATAATGGGAACGGAGCAGGAACCATTGGTTCATCTGCAGGGAATGTCATTCTTTCAGATAAAGATCAGGAAATTATTTCCGGTATAGGAAGCAGTTACACAGGAAACGGAACCAGCCAGGGTCACAACCTTACCTATCAGCTGGACCTGACGGATACCGACAACTACCAGAATCTGATGGAAGGGAACACCGAAATTACTGTAACGTATACACTGACCGATAAATAGTAGAGTAAACTACAACTGAAAAAAACAGGGCTGCATGCAGCCCTGTTTTTTTTTACCCGGAACTTTTTAAAATGCTTCCTAAACCAACCCAGGATACTTCCTGGGAAAAAAACAACCAAAACCTTTTGCCCAGGGTATTCTGGGATCCGGAATACATCAGCATACCGATTATTTTGGTCTGTTTAGCGGTCGGGGTCAAAGACTGTCGCATCAAGGCCCCGGTATCTTTGGCAGGGATCAGTTCAGATTTTGCATCTGTTCGGCAATCACCGCCTGTAATTTTATGTCCCCGTCATTTAAGGTGCCTTGTTTCTTTTTTTCGGTTAAAAAGGAAGTCAGTTTTTCCAGGTCTTTTCTGGCACCTGAATAATCCTCCAGGTTTATTTCCAGGATCGCCAGATCATAGAGTCTGTACGAATTATTCTCCGAAAGATCCCGGGCTTTGTTCAGATCTGAAACGGCCTGCTCCCGGTTCCCAAGCATAATGTTGGCATAGCAACGGTTGAAGTAAAAATCGGATTGAGGCACAAAGTTTTCAATGAGCCGGGCATGGGTTTTAAGGGTCTCCGGCCATTGTTTCCGGGAATACTCAAGCTGGGCTTTTCGTGTTAATACTTTGTAGTTCATGGGCATTAAAGCCAGAATCTCTTCATAATCAAGAAGTGTAAAATCCAAATCTCCAATTTTTTCATACAGCTCTGACCGGAATAACAAAAATTCCAGATCTTCCGGATTTTTTTCCAGTTGTTCTGTTAACAGGGAAATGGCTTTTTTAAAATCATTTTCCGCCAGATCTTTTTGGTCCTGTGTTTCCAGAAACAGCCCCCGCTTAAGGTACCCCTCATAATTCTCAGGATTCTCCAGTATCGACTTGTCCAAAAATTTTCTTACTCCCGCATTGTCCCCAGTCATATAAAGCAGATCGGCCTTCAAGGAATAAAAGCGTACTTCGTCTGGATATTTACTGATTAATTCGTCGGCTAACCGGTTTGCCTGGTCGAAATTTCTGAGGTCTTTATAGTAAAGGGCGAGGTTGTATGTTGTAAATTTATCATTGGGATTCAATTCCAGCAACTTCCTGTACGCATTCAATGTACCCTGGGTATCTCCTTTCTTCCGGTAAAGCATTGCAAGAAGTTCGTACGCGTCGTAAAATTCCGGGTTTAACCTGACAGCTTCCCGTGCATCTTTTAAGGCCGCTTCATCCCTGGCAGTGAAATATTCCAGATTAGCCCGCTTCAGAAGAAGAGACGGATTGTCCGGCTTTTTCTGAAGTTGTTTATTGATTAACCGGAAGGCTTTCTCCCTATCGGACAGGTTTTCTTTTGTGTGGGTCTGTCCCAAACGAACATCCAGGATGATCTTCTCCAGATACGCATCAAAATACATGCTATCCAGTTCTATTGCTTTTTCCAGGTTACGGTGAGCGGTTACAAATTCTCTGTGGGTTATATCGCTTCGGGCCATGCTTACATGATAAAAAGCAGACTGCGAAAAGGAATCCACCAAAGCCTCAAGTTTATGATGGCTGTCGTCAACGAACTCGGGAATATTAGCAGCTTGTTCAGAGAATACCAAATTTTCCAGAAGAACCGCCGGTGAGTCGTTTCCGTTTTCATCGATATGGGTAAGGTACAACTGGGTATAGGGGCCCCGTTCCTTGGAGGAGAACACCAGCCATTTCCCATTGGGTGACCAGGAGTGCCAGGAATTCATGTTGCCTGTATTGCACTTCATAAGGCGCGGAGTGCCCCCCTCTGATGGCATAATATACAGTTTGCTGTCGGGTTGCAAAAGCATAAAATTCTCAGCCTGACAGAAAACAACCCATTTCCCATCGGGGGAATAGCGGGCAAAAAAGTTGCTCAGGTTGTTGTGGGAAGCTCCCGGAACAGGTTGGGGCTCTCCCCCGGAACCTTCATTAAAAGCCAACCGGTACAGATCAAACTTAAAATCTTTTTCATGATTAATAAATTCCATGACATCTTCCGGATTCACGACGATATCGTCCGATTTAGCCAGGGCAGCCGAATAATACCGGGAAGCACGGCTGAACAGAACCTCTTTCCCGTCGGGCGACCAGTTGGGATTGCTCTGAACCAGCGAAGGATCATCCGCTCCGGAAAGCTCTTTATAGAGTTTTTTCTCCGTGTCATAATAAGCCAATATCCCTTTTATAGGAAAAAAAAGCTGCGAATACATCAGATTATCTACCGGGACAAACACGGAACGGTCCTTGACGGTTGACAGTATATACCGTCCATCCGGTGAGATCTGCGACAATAAACCGAAGGTTCGTTCCCCGTCTTCTCTTTTATAATCGCTCCAGGTAATGATTTTATCAAAGGTCATTTTGATGGTATCCTCAACCGGAGCAACAATATACGAGCCCTTGTCGTTTGCATAGTCCACATCCATGGCAATATGGGAGCCATCTTTGGTAAAGGAATGGCAATTGGCACAAACCGGAATGTTGGCCAGCACTCTCCGTGGTTTTCCTCCATCCACGCGTCCCATGTACCATTCAATCTCATCCACATGGTTCACAGCATACCCAAAGGGCAGGGGAACCTCCCTGAAGAATACTGAAGCATCCACCGAATCGGGTGAAAAGGAAAAACAAATCCTTCCGGAAAAGACTTCATTGCTGAAGATCCCTTTCCCCTTGCCTGCAAGGGTAAAAAACACATCTTCGAACCTGGAAACAGTTTTCAGGGTTTCCCAATCCTCAGGTTCCGGTCTCCAGCTCCGGGTATTCACGGTCCGGGAGAGTATCTCCTCTCCCCCCTTTGTGGTCACCGAAAGAAGGTAGGAGCCCTGACCGGAAAGTGCATCTTTCCATAAAAATTCAGGAGCCGGGATCTCCGGAGGGAAAAGGGTCCCGTTTTGGGGATACTCAATCACAATACCCGAAGGTTCGGCACTCCCACTGTTCAGTTCGGCCAGTCTCTTTTCCAGGGACTGACTGCACGAAACCAAAAACAGCATCAAAAAGATACCGGCCAGAGGCCCCAACGTCCCAAACTGCTTCTTTTGTTTCCCTTCCCGGCCAGATTCACCCCCGAAATTCAGGCGTACGCAAAGCCTTTGCCTGCTTTTTGCTTTGTTTATTATTCTTATCATGCCATCCTCATCTAAAACATTTCCTCCGGCGAGGGTTTCTCCCAAAAGTCGCGGGATGAACAAAGCCCTCGCTCATCTGATTAAATTTTTAAAAATAACAATATTTTACGGTTTCGATGAAAATATGGCAAGGGTTTATTTCTTACTGATCCAACAACTCAATTCATCCGATGACTTCGAGTCATCGGATGAATCGTCCAGGAATGCGTTGTGAATTGCTTTCAAATTGTATTTTAACGATCTTTGACACAGCTTTTTGATATGTCATGTTTCAAAAGGAGGTGTTGTGAATTGCTTTCAAATTGTATTTTAACGATCTTTGACACAGCATCAAACTGTCACTTTGGGCTTCCGTCCACGTTGTGAATTGCTTTCAAATTGTATTTTAACGATCTTTGACACAGCAGTATAATTTTAACATAACAGAAGACCGTAGTTGTGAATTGCTTTCAAATTGTATTTTAACGATCTTTGACACAGCGACAACCATTATTTCCTCTTCCCAGTTCTCTGTTGTGAATTGCTTTCAAATTGTATTTTAACGATCTTTGACACAGCGGTGAAAATTGGATTTACATTTCAACATTAGTTGTGAATTGCTTTCAAATTGTATTTTAACGATCTTTGACACAGCGTTACTATTAGGGGGGTCGGGCTGTTCACTGTTGTGAATTGCTTTCAAATTGTATTTTAACGATCTTTGACACAGCGTATTCGTTTGTGTGGTATTACTTCACGTTGTTGTGAATTGCTTTCAAATTGTATTTTAACGATCTTTGACACAGCTATTTATAGTAATAGTATTACTATTACTTCGTTGTGAATTGCTTTCAAATTGTATTTTAACGATCTTTGACACAGCGTTTGCCAGTTGGAAAGCACTATGTCTTCCGTTGTGAATTGCTTTCAAATTGTATTTTAACGATCTTTGACACAGCATTGATGAAGTTGGCAGGGAACCGGAAGCAAGTTGTGAATTGCTTTCAAATTGTATTTTAACGATCTTTGACACAGCGATTTGAGTGATTATGGTTATCGCTTTGGTGTTGTGAATTGCTTTCAAATTGTATTTTAACGATCTTTGACACAGCGATGACCGTTGTTCTGCCTCAACCCCTTCCCGTTGTGAATTGCTTTCAAATTGTATTTTAACGATCTTTGACACAGCCGATACTTTCTATATCCGTTCTTAAATCACGTTGTGAATTGCTTTCAAATTGTATTTTAACGATCTTTGACACAGCGAAGATGACTTTCTCACCTATCTTGCTGATGTTGTGAATTGCTTTCAAATTGTATTTTAACGATCTTTGACACAGCCACTCTGGCAGTAACATATTGCAGGAGTGTATTTTAGGTCATAATACTGGATAATAAAACGCTGTGTAACCGCTTGGTTTTGTTAAAGCCAGGCGGTTTTTTTAGATCTAAAGCGAAGATTTCGCTTTGAATGAAGCCCATGCTAAGTGAGTTGTTTCGTTTTAAAAAAGTTCGAGTTGTTGAGGAGTCTCAGGACGAACAGCTTCCGACTCCCCTCTGAAGAATTCCATCATTCCGAATTGTTTATCAGTCAGGGTAAAAATGATGATCTCCCCTTTGGGCGGCAAAAAAGATTTAACCCGGCTAATGTGTACTGCAGCATTTTCACGGCTGTTGCAGTGGCGTGTATAAATGGAAAACTGCAGCATCGTGAATCCGTCTTTTTGCAGGTTTTTCCGGAACCGTGTATAATCCCGTCTGTCTTTTTTTGTTTCAGTTGGCAAATCGAAAAAAACAAAAATCCACACAATACGGTATTGGTTTAATCTGTTTAACTTATTCATTTCACCTCAATACAGGAAACACCAACTTTCTTGATTCCCCCTCAAAACAATGCATCAGCGAAGCAGTTGTTCGTTGCATTCCCACCATCAGCGGACTGTTTTGTCCATCTATTTGGATGTCCATAGCCGGAATCTGAAGCAATTCCCTTTTCAGTTCCGGAGTAAGAGGATCAATCTCCTCTTTCTGTTCGGTTATTTTCAATACCAGTTCATCAGCAATGGGCCTGAAAGGTTCCATTATATCGTCAGCCAGGCAATACGGATTATACTTATTCCGGTGGTGAATACCAGTGGCAGTAAGCAATCCGCTGGCAACCAGCGAACGGGCTACCACCCCTCGTAAAATAGCATATCCGTAATTCAATAAATTATTAGGGGGGCCGCCATACCTGTGCCGTTTAAAGGTTTTGTCATCGTAAAACAACACGTTCCAGTAATACGATGCTGCCCGGCCTTCGCAATTTTCGGTATCGCCGCTTTTCACTTTATCTTTCAGATAATACAAGCGGGCCGCATCCAGTCCAAGTTTTTCCAGCAATTTTGCCTGGTTCCCAATTTTAGCCATTACGGTTTGTTGCCAGAGATTCTTTTTTAATGGAACCGAAGCTTCCAACTGAAAGCGTAATTTTTCGGTGTAAGCATGATGAACCGAAGTAGGCAGAAGCATGGAGAACGGCATGTGCTTAAAATCGCAATTAATTACCACAGCATTGTTTTCAGAAAGGGCCGCCAATAATCCCTGCGTAACGGTAATTTGTTGGTTGTCTAAAACAACTACCCCGATGTCTTCAACAGGAATGGTTCTTACCGCACTTGTTTTTATGCCCTGTGGCAGTGTGTCATTTTTTTCAACCTCCGGTAATTTTATAACCAGCTGGGCATTTTTGTAGCTCAGGTAGGCTGGATTTCCAAAATATAGGGTACGCTTTATCATGTTTCTATTTACTCATCCGATGACTCGGAGTTATCGGATGAGTTAGTATTGATAATATACTGTTTTGCAACTTCCTTATTCACTAATTTTCCTTTTCTTAAATTCATATAATCGCGAGCTGAAGAAAATTCCCAGTCGGTTGTTGTTTTCACCAAACCTGCTTTTACCGGATTTTGGTGGATGTAGTGGAAACATAATTCAGGGTATTGCTGTTCCGGATTTACAATATTTATTTGAGTTCCAGAATGGGTGTTGTAAAATGAAGGTGTTATACCGTCAGTACAGGTAATACATTCTGCTTTTGTTTTCTGTCTGAATAGGCTTCCCTTTATTAATCCTTGCTTCTGAATTGCTCTGGTATATGAACGGAGCATTATTGCAATTGAATTGTTTAAGCTACGTTTTTTACTCATCCGATGACTTGGAGTCATCGGATGAGTTTCACAAACAATTTCAGTCTCATTAACCACTACCATTAAATGAAAATGGTTGGGCATCAGGCACCATGCGAGAATATCGGCAAAAGGTAAAATATAAGTCTGTATCTTCCATAAAAAGAACAAGTAATTTTCGCGGTTGAAAAAAATCTTTTGCCGGTTGTTCCCCTGATTGTAAATATGATAGATATGAAATTTTTCAAATTGCATTATGCTTTTTTTAGCGAGGTCTTTGCTTTAAGCAAAACCCTAGTTTTGTAAATTATTGATAAACTTTTATAATATTCCCTAAGCGATCAAATTCAAGCTTCCAACAACATTCTTTTATTCTTGTTCCATGAATATCAGTTTCCATTTTATTTAGACTTCCAAATTCTCCTATTTTTGATTTTGCATCATAAGATTTGATTAAAGATGCGACATGATTTTGCACAAAATGACATTCATTGCCAGTACTACTCAACATTTTATATATTCTGCTGCTTTGCTCAGGCGTCAAATTTTCAAATCGAAACATTCCAGGATTTATCAAATCTTCTTCTGTTGGCACATAAACCAAATCGTTGGGTGATAATGAAAATAGAAACTTACCATTTTCAGGGTTTACCGGAATAATTGGGGTAATTTTTTGTTCCTCCTTTGGAAGGGTTGCACGCCATTTCTGATACTCAATGACATCGATCAAAGAAATTGTTTCATATTCACGCTTTTGTTTTTTTTCGTTCCAGTAAACAGCAAAAAATAAATTGGTACCCTTTGCAGCTTCAACATATTTTTTCTTTTTATTCCCGGTTTGACCAACCCTAAATTTATTTCCTTCTTCGTAAATACGAACCCTGTATATCGGTTTGTGCTTTTTCCCGTCATTCAGCTGGGTTAAATTACAATTTAATTCTGTTAACCCTTCAGGATTAAAAGCCAAATCGAAACGTTCATTCCCTTTTTCATCCTTATAGTTTTCCAAATGCTTTTCAAGAATTTTTCTAATGCCGGAATCGGTTACGCTATCAATATGTTTTCTGGAAAATTTATCAGAAATTTCTAAACGTGATGCAGTTGCATTTTGTGTATATACATAAACTTCAACTTCCTTAACTGCCTTGATGTCAATCATATACGGATTATTTCTAAAATACTGATTGAGTGCTTTATCGTTTTTCCCTTCTGATTTAAGTTTACGAATAATTCTTTTTAATTTTTTGTCAACCAGGTTTTCCCAGGTTTTTATACCATTAACAAAAGATACTTCTTTTTTAATTCTCACTTTAACTTTTCCACTGACCGTATCTTTATGCATCGGTTTTCTTATTGCCCAGTTATCTCCTTTGGTTTGAGGTACTTGTTCTTTTTTCAATTTTCCATTTCGGGCTTTCCACTGCCAGGTTTTATTATTGGCTTTATTTATTACACGTAGGTTTTGTTTGAAGCTTATAACTGTTTTCCCAAGACAGTCTTGGGCATCTTTAGGAAATGAATTCCATGGCAAAAGATAATCTTCGGGAACTTTTCTAGTTTTTAATTCACCTGTTCTTTTATCCATGTACTGTTTTTCCCTGACCTGCCTGAGTTTATTTACCAGACTGTAATTATTCCTTTGGGTATTTAAGGAAGTAATATAATTCACATGATCTTTTGTTGTACAAGCAACTACCAGTGCATCCAGTGCATGGTGGCGGTGGTCAATTCTTTTTTTACTGAATCCTTTTGCAATTGAATGTGGCACTGTTGGTCTAAAAGCCTTTATTTTCTCATCCCAAAAACCATAATCATTTGATTGGGTCAGTTCATTCATCCGTTGAAACCTTGGTGCAATAAGGTCGTTCCACTTGTCATTTAACCCCCAGTCATTTTTCAACATGGAAGTAATAGCTCCTGAAACAGGCACTAAATTTTTTGAAGTAACCTCCTGCTCATTGTATTCTCTGAGCAAATTGCTTAATAAGCCTTTAACTAATTTGCTAATGTACCTGCTATCGTTAAGCTGCCTTTCGATAAAACTTTCCGGAATATCTTCACTTAAAAGTTTTTTGAGTTTGGTCCTGTTCTTTTTAAAATAGTCGTTACAATGCGTTTCATATTCTTTAAGTGTGAAGAGCCTGACTGTTTTTCCTCCTGCCAATTCTATAATTCTTCCATTTTCATCTTTTAGAAATTCATAGGCAGTTCTTCTGTCTTTTAACGCATTTATTTCACTTTCACAAATTATTTTGTTACTTAATGAGTCGTCAAAATACCTGGATTGAGGAATAATGTGTTCAATTTCATAATTGGGTGTAAACAATTTGCTCAAAGGAATGATCTTTCCGGTGTAGGGCGAAACATATCCTTGTTCGAGCCAAAGTTTGTATTTAGTAATTTCAGATTTAGAAGGCGAGCTGTTTTTTCTAATTTTTTCAACATCATCCAAACTTAAACTTTCATAGCTGGCATTAGGATTTTGATAGACCCCTTCTTCGTAAATTTTTAGAATTTCCTGATGGCTGGGTGACCAGGGCCGAACCTCTCCATGAATGCCGGAATCATTTTTTAATTCCAGTAAAATTTCCCTGATTCGCTGGTTTGTATTTTCGTTTTCAGCAATTTTACCTGAAATTTCACTGCGAATGTTTGCCGGATTTTTCAAATCGCGACCCAATTCGACATGAATTTCATCAAAAAATCTTTCGGCGCCATTCCCATAATATTCCCAAATATCTTTTACAACCCGGAGCGTTTCGGTTACAATCTTTTCAACAATTGGATTATGCAAACTGTGCTGCTTAAATTCAGCCAGGTAATTGGAAATATCATCGGGTCTTTTCCACTGCATTAAATCACTTATTTCCGAATGCCGGTTATAAATAATATAACAAGCCTGGTAAGTGTTTAATCCACGATAGAAATTTTCATTCCCTTTTTTTACAAAACTCTTAAGTATTGGTTTCGGGATGTCATCGTCTGCTACATTATCATCTATTTTTTCAGAATCAAAATCAATACTTTTAAGTCTTTCAAAAATGGCATTGCCGCGCTCTATAATTTTGGCAGGTATTTTTTCTTCATCCCAGTATTTTCCCTGCCGCATTAAAGGCAACAATTTTTTTATTGCTTTTGAGGAATAAGCCGCATAATCGTTTTTAAATGGTGGAAGATTTTTGAACTGCTCAAAAAATGATTCAACATCAATCTTATGCTTTTTAGCAAAAGTTTTGAGGGCTTTTTCAAACTCTTTTTTATCGCGAATGGAGTAAATGATGTGCCATAAATGATATTCTACCTCTTTTGTTAAAAAAATTTCAGCATCAATACCTTGCACTTTCTTGAGCCGTGAAGTTAATTGAGTTTTTGTATCATTGCACGGATATTTCTTATCCTCTGCATAATTCCACCGGTAATTATTTTTATCCCTTTTAGTCAGCAATGACTTGTTTACAAAATATTCAAGTAGCTGATTTTGATTAATTTCTTTAACAGAGTTTAAGTAATCAAAAAGTCCCACCCAGCTATCTTCATCCGGCAGAAAAGAATTTGTAACGTTTACGTCAATTTCGGGTTTGCCATCAATTTCTGCTTCGTGTTTATAAATTCTCAAATTTCTCAAAAACTGCCACAACCGGAATTCCTGAAACAAGGGATTGGATTTTGAAATTCCTTTTAAATGCTCAGTTACAACAGATTCTTTTTTAATTGTTTTTCCGTTCTCTGTGGCAATGAATTGTTTCTTAAAAGTGCGTGTTTCATAATGGCAATTGGCAATACTCGACTTTTTGCTTTTTAAAGGCCGCTGGTAAAAGATAATATCCTCTAGGAACAGATATACAAAATTTTTGTCTTTAATATTTTCTTTATGCGCTTCATTCTTTGGATATAATTCTTCAACACAATCCATGTATAAAATTCTGTCATGAAATTCGGGATGAAATTTAGCCTGGTTATCCAGTATCCTTTTTAGTTCATCTTTATAAAACTTACGTTCTATTGTTCTTACCAGCTTACCCCTGATTTTTTGATTAGGATTTTCAAGTAGTGTATCAAAAATATATTCACTTACAGTTTTTTCAGTATTTTGAATATCCTGTTCTGTTTTCTTTTTTATTGCTATCCAGTCATTTTCAGAATCAACGGCACGGAAATTTCTTCGAATGTTACCTTCTTTATCTTTTTTGGGAGTTCCGTCATCTTCAGTGTGAGTTGTTACAATAAAATCTTTTTTACTACCAACCCAACTATTTAAGGATTGTTTGCTTTGTCGCCGGTAAACCCAACCATTTTCCAAATTAATATTGTACCATGTTCCCTTGGTATTTTTCTCATCAGTTTCTTTAACTCCTGTAATTTTTAATGAATAAAATTCTTCGGTTTTATTGCGTTCTTTTTCATTTTCTTCTTCCTCACCACGTAACTGATAGTAACCTCTTTTCTGATTAAAATTCAAAATTACCCATGCCAGTTCTTCCTTACTTATTTTCTCAGTCAAAGCTTTTTTTCGCAAATAATAAATAGTCCAGTCATGTGGTATTTTTACATTATGTCCACAAGATTTAAATTCCTTAACCATTTCATTAAAGCTTTCTTTAAAAATGAACTCATATCCATTTGTATTTGATGGCCGATAGTTTATTTTTGGTTCCAGTCCATTCTTGAATTGACCCGGATGGTATTCATAGTCAATATTTTTTGCATAATGTTCAGGCAAAAACCCCAAAACATTTAAAACACGGTGTAATCTTTCACGCCGCAAAACATTTCTTTGATACAAGCGCCTGGTACTTCTGAATTTAGTTCGTTCAGCTGTTTGAGAAATAGTGTTCCCTTTTTCGAAATCACTTATTGTTGCAGCGTCCATAGGTATTATCCGGCTGCCTAATCCCTTTATTTCGCCTTCCTTTTTTTCAAAATCATGTGCGATAAATGCCCAACCAATAGAAGTTGTTCCTAAATCAAGTCCTAATATACGTTTCATTATTTGTGGTTTATATTTTTATTATTATTTTTGATGTTACAATTTGAAGCAACTCACAATAAGGATTATTCCGTTGTGAAAACATTTAAAGCGGCCTGTCAATTTTTGGCAGGTCGTTTTCTTTGTGTATTCATTTTAACTCCTCCCGAAGTATAATCTTGAACACCTTTTTTATGAGTGATTATTACATTTTACTGAATTTAATATTCCGGGGCCAGAAGGCCTGGGGAAAATGTATTGATAAATTTACTGAATAGTTTTTAATCAACAAATTCTTTTTGCGAGTATTAGCTAATATCATGTCAAGAGTAATCTGCTTTCTATTCATAATTCATCCGATGACGCAATTCATAATTCATCCGATGACTTCGAGTCATCGGATG